>NZ_JABXKF010000066.1 GCF_017115165.1 Nostoc sp. LPT
TGCTAGATGCAAGTTTTCAGCTTACCTGCTTTGTATACCAATTAGATAGCTAGGGGTTGAAAGGTTTAGATTCTTCATCTGGCCAATTAAAACAAATTCGCCATTGCTTATTTATCCGAATGCTATATTGACCTTTTCGATCACCCTCTAAAGACTCAAAATGGTTGCTCGGTAGTTTCATAAGAGATTCTTTGTTAGTAGCGGCTTCTAATATATCAAGTCGTTTATATGCTTGATCTGTAAAAGCCTGAAACTCTTTTACCCTCTCACCTAAAGCAAAGCGCTCCGTCCTTTTATCTTTAAATTTGGGATATCTGTCTGACGGAGACATAAATTACTAATGGTAAATATTATGCTTTACGTAACTCATAATTTACTCTATTTACGATAGCACAATTAATATCCGCATAGCATATCAGTCCTTCTCAATAGCAGGGGCGACATTACCAAGTTGGATCACTAAACAAATTAATCGTCAATTCCTCGCGCGGCGGTACTGCGTTGATACAAGCGCGAACGACCTCTCCATCCTCTAATTCGACGGTGCAAGCGTGACAAGATCCCATGAGACAACCGGTGGGAATAAATACCCCAGCCCGGTCTGCTACATCTAAGAGGGCTTCTCCCACTTCGGCATCTACTGTGACATCATCTGGTAAAAAGCGGACACGAACAACCATCAATGTTACGCATTTAATAGAGTTGTCATTTGTCAGTAGTCCTTTGTCATTTGCAAATGACCAATGACTAATGACATTTCAACGCATTTTAACTTAAGACAAAAACTGACTTAAGTCTAAATGGCTTTCAACTTCAATGGCTAGAGAGTCCAAAATCTGCTCTCGCTGTTCTCGGTAGTTAGCAACACCGGTGGGCAAAGATTTTAAACCCCGCTGTTGACGGAGGCGATTTAACCAAGCGCGTCGCCAAGGCCCATTGTCAAAAAGCCCGTGGAGGTAACTTCCCCACACTGATTGACAACTATCTACTAACCCTAAATTAATATCGTCAAATAGGGCATGGTAAGATTGGGGATCTATTCCTTGCTGTTCGATGCGCGATCGCCCTTGGTGGATTTCAAAGCCATTAACTGGCAAACCTTGTTGGGGATAATTTGAGCTAACTTGACGCTGGCGGGCGATTTTTTGTCCTGTAATTACAGTTCTGATTGGTAAAAGATTTAACCCTTGAAATCTGCCAGCTTGTCCCTCTATCCCTTCTGGATCGGCAATGATTTGACCGAGCATTTGATAGCCACCGCAGATACCTAAAACCGTTCCCCCAGAAGCAGCATAGTTTTGGATAGCTTCTGCCATACCGCTTTTTTGCAGCAGTAGCAAGTCAGTAATTGTGGTCTTTGTACCTGGGATAATCACAGCATCAGGATGTCCCAAATCTTGCTTAGGACTTAAGTATTTAATTGAAACTGTACTTTCTGATTCCAGTGGGTCAAAGTCGGTGAAATTGGCAATTCTTGGTAAGCGGATGACGGCAATGTTGAGGTCAGTTTGGGCTTTATTCGACGACGATTGACGTTCTAGCAGGTCAAGGGAGTCTTCTGCTGGAAACATTTCTTGCAAGTAAGGTATAACACCGATAACGGGGATCTTTGTGCGTTCTTCTAACCATTTTATCCCCGGATCTAAGAGCGATCGCTGTCCTCGAAACTTATTAATTACTATACCTTTAATTAAGGCGCGTTCATCTGGTTCCAATAACTCTAATGTGCCAACAACATGGGCAAAAGCACCACCCCGATCAATATCAACTACTAACATGGTTGGCGCATTCAAATATTTTGCCACCCGCATATTAGTTAAGTCGCGGTGCTTGAGGTTAATTTCCGCTGGACTACCAGCACCTTCACAAACCAGCATGTCAAATTCTGTTCCTAAATGCTGTAGCGATTCTTCAATTGTCCGCCACCCCAGTTCAAAATATTGCTCGTAGTAATCTGAGGCACTCACTTTGCCTACAGACCTACCTTTGATAATTACTTGGGAAGTCATATCCCCTTGGGGTTTGAGTAAAATTGGGTTCATTTCTACCCAAGGCACAACTCCCGCCGCCCAAGCTTGCACTGCTTGGGCGTAGCCAATTTCTCCACCACTGGAAGTGACATAAGCATTTAAAGCCATATTTTGACCTTTAAAGGGAGCCACTCGCCAACCACGCCGCGACAGAATGCGACAAATAGCTGTAGTTAAAAGTGATTTCCCTGCATGGGATGTTGTTCCCACTACCATAATTGATTTCATAGTTGCTATCACTTAGTTTTTCAAGATACAAAGTTAATTTTTAGGAGCGAACAACAGGGGGAGCAGGGGGAGTGGAAAAGCAGGGGAGCAGAGGGAGTGGAAAAGCAGGGAGGCAGAGGAGAAAGTTGCAGTAAGTTTTCCCCTCTGCTCCTTTACACCTCTGGCTTTTATGCCCAATGCCCAATGCCGCATCCCCTATACCTAATGCCCACTATAACCATCACAAATTTCAATTAGATGGTTATGGTAAAGACTTCATGAATAGATGTGATGTTTCCGTATATATTGTTCCCTTTGATTCCCTAATCCTAACTCTTGGATTCTTTATTCTAAAAGGGTATCCGCAACCAATGAATCACAGCATCATAAAAACGATCGCGCCATGAAGGAGTACGCCAATTTTTTCCCTGGTACTGTTCCACTAACTGGCGTCCCAAGGGAGTGAGGCGAAAACTATCTGTAATCCCCTGACCATCAACTTCTCGCCGCAATACACCCACTTGAATCAGCCAGCCTAAGGTGTTATCACAGGCTAATTCTGATAAAGGGCGTTTAGTATAGCCCTGCTTGAGTCCATTTTCTAGGGCGATCGCAGTTAATGATACACTCTGGTGTGCCATCACTTCAAATAAAGATAAATTGAAGGGCGAACACACTAGCGATCGCTCGGCTCTTTCTACTGTGCTTTGAGGATAGACAAAAATATTTGGGTTTTCGGAATCAACAGCAGCCATTGTGTGTGGGGAGAAATTTTTCTTCTAATAAAGATTAATTTCAGAATATATTTTTTCTTGTATCAAATACCCCATTAAACCAAAATTAGTTACCGAAAGTATATTTAGGCTATTTTTTAGTAATTATATTTAATCATTATAAATTAATGTAAAATTTCAAGTGCATCAACAATCTGAAACAGGAAAAGTTTATTATGCCTCTAGCAGTTGGTACGGATGCACCTGCATTTACCGCCAAAGATACAAACGGCAACACAGTCTCTTTATCTGATTTTGCCGGAAAGACGGTTGTTTTGTATTTTTACCCCAAAGATGATACGCCAGGCTGCACCAAACAAGCCTGTAGTTTCCGGGATGCCCAGTCTCAATATCAAGGTAAAGATATTGCAATCTTGGGAGTGAGTGCAGATGATGAAGTCTCCCATCAAGCATTCACCCAAAAATATAATTTGAATTTTCCCCTACTGGCTGACAGCGATAAATCCCTCATCAAAGCTTTCGATGTGGATGGCGGCGGTTATGCCAAGCGCGTCACTTATGTAATTGACCCCAGCGGCAAAATTACCCATGTTGACGCTAATGTAAATACCAGCAACCATGCTAGCGATATTTTAGCTGCGGTTGGACTGTAGTTTTTTACCTGATAATTCAGGATTTTTTAAATAGTTTCAACCCCAAGTCCTAAAGGCTTGGGGTTCTTTGTTTGATTCAGTTACCTGATGGTGGAGTCACCGATGGCGATGTCACTGATGGTAGTATAGTCGTTGGCAAATTATTGAGGGTTGGTTGCTGTTCTTGACCTTGAATTAGTCTTTGTTGCCTTGCTTTAAAGGCTGCTGCTGCTGAGTCTAGTTGTTGGTTCTGTTGGTTAGAATCCCAGTTGAGATTCCCGAAATTTGCCCGATGAATCAGATCAAACATATTGAAATTGTCTGAGTTGGAACGGGAGAAAGGATCGGTATTTTGGTCTGTTGTACTATTACTGGGGAAGGCATCCGTTGGGCTGCTGATTTGAGCGGAACTTGGTTGAGCCATGATCATGGAAGCAAAGCTAATTCCTGCCGCCGTAGCTACAAAGAGTCTAGTAATTTGTAAAAATGGTTTTTTCATGTGGTTTTGATCCTACCTAAAATTTATCTATTTTATCCTTTTAAGCAAGAGTCCGCCGCAGTTGGGGTTGAATACTCACTAAGGCGACTAGGGCAAAGCCAAACAACACCAGCAATGCTCCCCCAAAGGTAACATTACCCCAAGGAGCCTGCATCACTACACTACCTAGCCCCCAACTACTGTGGAAATAGAGATAGCGGATTGGTTCGATCGCATAGCTGAGAGGATTTAGGGTAGCCACAACCTGTAACCACTGAGGCATGAAGGATAGAGGTGCTAAAGCAGTACTAGCAAACAATAATGGTAGGTTAGTGACGAAAATCACTGCAATCAATTCAATGTGTCCGGGTAAAGCGAAAGCTAAACCGAGGGAGATAGCTGTTACACCCAAAGCTAAGAGTAAGACAATTAGAGCGATCGCACTTAAACCCGCTATATTTGGTAGTCCAGCGCCCAAAAATGCTGCTGCTGCAACGATTACCGCTGCTTGCAACAAACTTTGGCTGATGATGAAAATTGCCGAAGCAAAAACAATGGAAAACCGTGATGCTAAGGGTGCTACCAGCAAACGATTCAAAAAGCCGAACTCGCGGTCAAACATTACAGGTAAACCAGCATTCAGCGCCCCAGCAAAGGCTGTAAATACAATGATGCCAGCCGCCAAAAATTGACCGTAATTTGTTGTATTGCCAAATATCCCCTTGGGAGCATTTTGGAACAAAGCACCAAATAGCACTAACCACATCACCGGCTGAATAATTCCGGCAATCAAAGATGAGGGACGGCGTTGCAACTGAATAAACAAGCGACGAGTTAAAGCCAATGTCTCTTGTACCAATTCGCCGAAAAAATTAGGTGCAGCATTAGCATCTGCTTGCGGCGATGCTAGCGGCTGCCAATTGATATCAGATTTAGGAGTAACACTCATGATTGGGGATTGGGGATTGGGGATTAGAGATTAGGGATTAGGGATTAAGGATTGGGGATTAGGGATTGGCAAAACTCTTTCCCAGTCCCCAGTCCCCAGTCCCCAGTCCCTATCTCATATTCTGCTTTTTCTCAGCTTTGGGATCGCGGGTGGCGACGGCTGCTAGTTCTGCATCTAATAAGGTGCGTCCTGTGGCAGCGAGATAAACGTCATCGAGGCTGGGGCGAGATTGGGCGATGCCAAATATGGGCAAACCCGCAGTATTCAGCGCTTGCTGTATGTTAATAAGAACATCATTCTGAGGTGTCACTACCAAGTTGAGCGAATTACCTTGAGCGCTGTTGATGATGACTTCTTGGACAAAAGGCAAAGGTTTCAGGAGGTTTTTAGCTGTTTCAGCCTCCTCAATCGGGGAAAACTCGCGGATTCGCAAGGTGATGCGATCGCCCCCTACTTGATCTTTTAATTGTGAAGGTGTACCACTTGCAATTACAACGCCGCGATCTATAATTGCCACGCGATCGGCTAAAGCGTCAATTTCTTCTAAGTAATGGCTGGTAATTACTACCGTCGTCCCAGAGGCGCGTAATTTTCTGAGGAACTCCCATACCACAAAACGGGTTTCTATGTCAAGTCCTACAGTTGGCTCGTCCAACACCAAAACATCCGGTGCATGGAGCAATCCAGCAGCCAAGTCTAGGCGCTTGCGTAAACCGCCTGAGTAAGTTCCTGTCTTTTTGTTGGCGTATTCTTGCAAACCGAGTAAATCTAATACCGTTTCAATACGCTGTTTGGCTACTGCGCCTGGGAGGTGATAAAGTGCTGCTTGCAATTGCAGCAGTTCTTTTCCAGTCAACACCTTATCTATAGCGACTTCCTGAGCTACGTAGCCTAGTCGTTGTCTTGCCACTTTCGGATTATCTAACACAGAGATGCCAGATACTTCGATTTTGCCAGCATCCGGTGTGGTCAGCGTACACAAAGCACGCAAGGTTGTAGTTTTACCAGCACCGTTAGGGCCAAGTAAACCAAAAATTTCTCCTGGTTCTACCTGAAAGGAAACATCTTGGACGGCAACCACTGTACCGTAACGTTTTTGCAGATTTTGAATTAAAACGGCGGGAGCCATGACAGCCGATCCCCAACTATACAAATCTCAATGAAGTCTATCCTTATTGTAGAAGGTAGAGAGCAAGGAAATAGCGCATGAGCGAAAATCTGTAAACAAGTTCGCATCATGCGCTATGCTGCCAAAAATTTTTAATTATTCTAAACAAGTTGGTTGATTGCGTTTGTAGCGAAACAAACCAAATACTACAGCAACTAATCCTAAACCTGGAAGATTTGCAGGCTCTGGAACCTTAGTATGTGTGGGAGGCTTCGGTGGATTGTAGTACTTTGTTGGGACATTTGGCAGATCGCCATTAAATAGATAGTTGTGAGATTCGCCATTTCCTGTCAAAGAAGCTACGACTACATTGCCGTTAACTTGACCGTTATTGAAATTGAAATTAGCCAAAGGCGCAAGAATACTACCTTGGATGCCAATTCCACTAGCAGTTAGGTTTGTTGCTTCATAAAAGTTGTAAATTACCTTTTGTTTATCTGCGCCAATGATATTAAACCCAAAGTTTTGCAGCGACACATCCTTACCGCTGATATTGACAACGATAGTTGAATTTGCATCCCCTTTAATTTCAAAATAGTTTGTCTTGGAAACAGATGAGCCTGCAAGATTAAAAACATTGAAAGCAGTACCACTGCCACTAAGGTTAATAGCACCCCAAGGTTGAACTGTTGTGCTACCAGTAGGAGTTAAGGTTGCCAAATATTCAGATAGCCCTCGCAGTTCTTTCCCTGCTTCATTGAAGTCGATGGGATTACTCTTGCTGAGAGTTCCTTGAGGAAATCCCACATTGCTGGATACATTGGCGCTGCCTCCATAGACAGCATTACCGTGGTATACTTGACCGTTGCTCAGAGTTAAATTCTGTCCAGCGACGACTACGTTGCCGCTATTGCCAGAAAGTCTGCTTCCAAGTCCGCCGATGAAATTTATGTTACCGCCAGCAGCAACTTTCCCTTCAATATCTGTATATTTTTGAGAGATATCTCCCAAAACAAATACATTGTAATCAGAGGCAGCACCTAACTCAACTGCATTCGCTCTTGCTGATAAACCCAGTCCTAGAGTGACTACAATCGGAGCTGCTACTAACCCCCTATAATATGTTTTTGATTTCATCTTCTAGTTTATTAATCATCAACATTATCCTATGGGTATAAATTAAAGATTGCACTAGTCTACTAGCTATTTTTATTGAAGTTTCACACTGGTATAACTACTGTATATTTTTCCCTAAATCATCCGAAAAACCGCACATTTACTATTGACTTCATCAATTAAAATTTTATGAAAAAGAATTTAGTAGTTATAACGTTATTTCACAACCTTCAAAGTTTTGAGGCTAATATCATTGCAACCGCTGATAAATCCCCCCATAGCCTGGATTTGTTGTAGGTATTCAAGGACAGATTTGGTAATGACTTCTCCTGGCATTAACACAGGAATTCCAGGGAAATAGGAACCTTTATTGTAGAAGGTAGAGAACAAAGTTGATCTGGATTTAAAGTTGCTTTATCAAACAATTCAACAATAGGTACAGCTAGAGCAGAGGAGCAAAAAGAATCTTTATCCTTTGCCCCTTTGCTTTTTATTGACAAGATGGGTAATTGAGCAGAACCTAAAAATTACCCATTCATAAATTCCAGTTAACTTCATAGACCGCTTTATCGACTAGGGCGGATATATCCTTCTGCTTCTAATTTTTTTAAAGCTCTTTCGACTGCTACTTTTCCATATCTTATACCAATAGCAGTAGATTCCTGAGTAATTTGGGGAATAACAGTAATTGTTTTTTGTCCTAAAGGTGTCTGATAAAATGCAATAATTTGTTTGATTTCCTCATTAGTAAAGTATTTATTATAAATAGGAATAAACTCATCTACCATATCATCTATCTTGAGTTCAGCAGCAAAAGTATCCCAAATTTTTTGAGGAACTTCAGGATATTCGGACTTGAAATTAATTAATAATTGAGGAATGATCTGTCTAGAAATATCTTTGGCACCAGTTATCTCTAACAATTTCTTGATATTATTAGTTTTTTCTATTTCTTGAGCATTACTACTTGGTGCAATAGTATTAGTTGGACTTTGAGCAAAAGCAGCTCTATTGAAGGTCGTTACTAAGGAAAGTACAACTGCTGCTACGAACAAAAAACTTTTCTTCATTGATTTAAATTTATTTTTAAGAGAGGATTATTTAGGTAAGTTTGACAAACGAAGAACCATTGTGAGTAATGGTCTCAAATTATTATCCTTAAATTTACCATATAAGTCATTCTTTTACTACCTTTAGGGTGCGTAAACTACTATCAGCACAACCACTGATCAATCCTCCCACTGCCTCGATTTGTTGCAGATAGTCAAGGACGGGTTTGGTGATGACTTCTCCCGGCATTAACACAGGAATTCCTGGGGGATAGGGACAGACAATTTCGGCACAGATGCGTTTATTGGTCTTTGTCAAAGGTAGTATTTCACTAATAGCAAAAAAGGCTTCACGGGGAGAACAACATAAAGCATGACACTGTGTAGTGAAAAGCTCCTGCCAAAGATGGCTTTTAACAGTTAAGTTGCTTCGGCGATATTCTTTGGCGAGGGTGGTGAAACCTTGCACTAATTGTTCAATATCGGCTGGGGTGTTGCCTAAACTAATGATAAAACTGAGATGTTGTAGTGAGGCGAATTCAGCAGTAACACCTAATTTCTCATCGAGAATCTCATCTGCTTCAAATCCGGTTAAACCTAAACCAGAAACAGTCACAGTTAGTCGCGTTTTATCTAAAGTTATAAAGCCGGGAGAACCTTCCAAACGAGACATTTCCAAAACAGATAATCCAGGAATTTGACTGATTTTTGTTCTTGCTTCTTGGGCAAGTTGCAAAGTGCGAGACATCAACATTTTTCCGTGGAGTGCCATTTGCTGACGTGCTGCATCTAAAGAAGCTAAAAGTAAATAACTAGGACTGGTAGATTGTACGAGTTGCAAAGCTTTACTAATGCGATCGCCATCAATCCTGTTACCTTGAACGTGCAACATCGATGCTTGTGTCATCGCACCAAGTACCTTATGGATGGATTGTACAGTTAAATCTGCACCTGCGGCTAAAGCTGGAGTGGGTAATTCTGGATGAAAGGCAAAGTGTGCGCCGTGTGCCTCATCTATGAGTAGAGGGATATTATATTGATGTGTGATGTTGGCGATCGCCCTTAAATCTCCACAAACGCCGTAATATGTTGGGTAAACTATCAATACTGCTTTCGCATCTGGATGTTGTTGAAGTGCAGATTGTACAGCATTAGGTGTGATGCTGTGGGCAATATCTAAAACTGGATCGTATTCAGGATTGAGAAAAATTGGTATTGCACCGGAGAGAATTAAACCTGCGATCGCAGAAGAATGCACATTGCGAGGCAGAATGATTTTATCGCCCATACCACAGGTAGCGATAATTGCCGCTTCAATACCACAGGTAGAACCATTGACAAGGAACCATGTTTGCGAAGCGCCAAAAGCTGCTGCTGCTAGTTGTTGTGCTTCTTGAATAACGCCTTGGGGTGCAAAGAGATTATCTAAATCTGCTAATTCGGTTAAATCAGCGCGAAAGATTTTTGTACCAAGTAAATCAGCCAAGGGTTGAGAAATTCCTTCACCTTGTTTGTGTCCTGGGGTGTAAAAAGGTGCATGGGGTCTTGCTGCATTGGCTTTTAAGGCATCTAATAAGGGTGTTTGGTTTTGATTGAGCATTAAAAAAAACAAACCGTTAAGATAACTCCAAAAAATAAATTATCCAATATTATGGGGTGGACATCTTGCCATTAGTGTCAAGTTAAGGCAGAAGCCCAAATGTCAAAGGTAAGTAACTACGCAAAATTAATTACAATCATTGCAAGCGAAGCGTTCGCAATGACATTGTGTAATGAATTATGTTTACCTACTTATGTTCATCGAATTCGGGGTGTCGTTTCTTGAATTCGGGCAGCCGTTTCTTGAATTCGGGCAGCCGTTTCTTGAATTCGGGCAGTCGTTTCTTGAATTCGGGCAGCCGTTTCTTGAATTCGGGCAGTCGTTTCTTGAATTCGGGCAGCCGTTTCTTGAATTCGGGCAGTCGTTTCTTGAATTCGGGGTGTCGTTTATTAAATTCGGGCAGCCGTTTCTTGAATTCGGGGTGTCGTTTATCGAATTCGGGCAGCCGTTTATTATTTTTGTTCAATTAGTTTTACATTATGATTTGGCAATTGCCGAATTTTTTACTTAAAGGTTCTGCGGGTTTAATAAGTAATCAAACGGATATGATATAATTCCTTACTTTCAAGAATTAGCTTCTTACTGCACGCTCTCTCACCCATTGTTTTAACAGAGGAATTTCAAAATCATATCCTCCATTGATTTTGTGTAAAATATGATAACGCAACAAGCGGGTTAATACCTTTTCAGCAATTTCAGTACTTATAGGTAATAAAATATCTGTCTTGGCAACTTGTAATAATAATTCTTGACCAATTACCATTTCTTCTGGTGTAGTTCCTGTAAATTCTGTCCAAATATTTGTAAAATAAGGCTGGCCGGAAATAAATGCGTCATTAATAGAAGCTTGCAAGAGTTCAGCAGTAATAAAATCAGTATGGTTAAAGTTAGCTTGATTTACCATTGATGCGCCCAATAATTGTAGGCAGTAAGGGTGACAATTGGTAATATTTAATACTTCTTCTACAATCTCTGGAGCGTAACGCAGTGCAAAAGCTGGATCTGGATTAAGCAGTAATTCCTCAGCTTCATTATCTTCAAGATAAAGCATTTCTATTGGGACAACGCTGATAAAATAGCTACTCCAATTTGGGCCTAATTCCTCTAAAGTTTGCACCCCAGAAAAGAGAAAACCGAGTTGTTCATAATGTTGAATTAAGTGCCGCAGTTCGTCAAATAAACGTAAAGTTATCTGTCCATTTTGGATAGCGGTACCGATTTTTTCAAATTCATCAAGGTTGAGAAGGATGCGCCGTTCTCCGATTTGGGCAAGTGCTTCATCCAACCAATCTTCTAAAGTGGTATAGGGACTAGCTTGAAAATCGGTGCGTTTAGGAATGTTTGGTAATTGAACGCCTTGACT
Organism: Nostoc sp. LPT; assembly: GCF_017115165.1. Lineage (GTDB taxonomy): Bacteria > Cyanobacteriota > Cyanobacteriia > Cyanobacteriales > Nostocaceae > Nostoc. Next base: position 11,267 of record NZ_JABXKF010000066.1, read on the forward strand.
TTTGCAGTCTTTATGAATTGCACGGACTAAGCCAAAGCAAAAGTCAGATTCGTTGGTGGTAATGGCGGAACTTTGCATATCCACAAATACGGGAATGATATCACTGGGAAGCAGGCGGGGAAAGTTATACAAAAAGGAAGTTTTACCACAGCGACGGGGGCCATGCAGCACAAGGGTAGGTCGGTCACGGTCTAAAACTCGACGGACAATTTCATTGGCAAATCTCTGACGACCTTTAAACAAGTTCTTTTGGTCAAGTCGCACCGGATTTCCATATTGGAACGGGTTGATTAGCTCGCCTTGAGAGAGTTGGTGTTGTTCATTTTGTTCCAGTTCAATAACCCTTTGCCAATGTTCCAGTACAGGTGTCCAGCGTTTGATGGCTTCGTCTTTAAGTCCCAGAGAGGATAATTGAGATTGTAATCGAACAAGCTTGTTATTGATTTTTTCTAATCCTCGTTCTCGTAGGGGTATATTTTGATTCTCAAGTGCAGATTGAATATCTTGAATAATAGTTTGCAAACGAGGGAGAAGGATAGAAAGTTCAGGTTTAACCTTTGGTAAAGGTGTTTCTGGAGTGGGGGTATCGCTGTCAGAATCAAGGTGATAGAAGGGGGAAATCAGGAAGGGTAATATGGGATGGTCTGAGTTGATAGTAAAGATTAGTTCTGGAATACTTTGAATTTGCTGGAGTTGGTCGGCGACAATTTGTGGTAAGGCATTTTGCAGGGTTATTTGAAATCCTGGTAAAGAAAAAGTTTGGGTATATTGAAAGATTGTTAAGGCTTGTTGAGGTCTTTGACAAAATTCAGAAACAAGAAGTTGAGTATGATTAGGTAAAGGTATCCACAGGAGTTCGCTAGTGTAAGGAGGTAATTGAAAAAGTATTTTTACTGTTTGGGGACGTAACCGCCTAATTGTTGAATCTGAAAATCTGAAAAGTTTTAGTAAATAATGAGGAAATATATAATAACTACCTAAAGAGATAAAGTAATAATCAGGAAATATTCTGTAATAGCTGACTAAGGTTACAGGGATAATTAATGCAGAACGCCATCCTAAATTTTGGGCAGAAAGAGCTATTAAAATCACTGTAGTGGTGATAAAAACTCTGTTGTTTTTTGCTGATGCAAGAGTAAAAGCGATTAAACTTGCAACAACCGAAAACCAGGTAAGCGGTAAAGTAGCAACTCCCGCCACTCCCACGGCCACGACTCCCGCCACGACCACCGCCACGACTCCTGTCACGACTCCCATCACGACTCCCGCCACGACTACCGCCACCTCTGTTGGCACTCCGACCACCACGACCACCGCCAAGACTACCGCCACGACTACCGCCACGACTACCGCCACGACTACCGTCACGACTACCGCCACGACTACCGTCACGGCTACCGCTACGTCTACCGCCAAGACTACCGCCACGACTACCGCCACGAATCCCGCATCATCACTATTTTCTATAATTTCTCTTGTTATAAATAGGAAAATGCCTGTCATTCCACTTACTAACAACAGAAACAACCAGTTTTGAGTTGCTAACCACGCTCCTACTAACATCACACTGATTGTTCCTCCCACCACCATCACATTACGACCAAGGGAAAGAAGTTCTTTTTTTAACAGTTGCAATATTAACCAAACAGTTAATGATACAGATACTCCAAAAACTGCAAAACCTATCCCTATTTGAGGTAGAAGAGGTAAAACTCTAATAGCTTCTATTAAGCCCTTTAACCAGCTATCAGGCTGATTTAATACAACTATCAACCACAACAAAGGGATAACCAGTCCTAAAGGTAGAAATAAAACTCCTGTCGTATAAGCAATTAACATTACACAAGGTAACTGTAGCCAATCTAACAAGTGATTACGCTCAATCAGTCTTAAAATAAGAGGAATATTACAAATAAATAATAGTAATAAATACTGACTAATAAATCGTAAGTTTCCATACAACAAAATATCAAAAAAACTTGTGCATGGTCTGCGTCCATTTTTTTCTTTTTGAGGCGACCATTCATTCATTCGTTGCTGAAGCCTTGAAGGACAAAACATTGCCCACCAAAATAGTTCCCAAGTTTCTCGCAAAAACAGCAACATTTTTTCTATTTAATGTTTGAATCTTTGGCTACTTGCTTTATCTTTGACCTTTCACAAACTCTGCAAATACACTGCTAAATAAATCCCGATTCTTCCGTAATAACCCATGACGCTGAAGCCTATCTACAATTGCCAAATCAGGAATAGGTAAGTTACCCCCTCTCAATTCATAACGTAATGCTAAACGTTCAACTTCGGTTAAATCTTTCCAAATTTCTTCAAAACGAGGCTTTGCTTGAAAATTAAACTCATTTTTAGCTATTTCTTGATTCCTATTTTGCCACAACATAGCCCCCGCCATCTGCACATAATAGGGCAACCCTCCTGCTAACTCATCCACCCATTGTAATACCGCAGAATTAGGCAGAAATCCTTTCTGGATGATGCTTTGCCAAGCTTCCTCCTCTAATGCCCCTAAAATAGTCGTACTGAAAATATTGGCAAAGGGAGAACCCAGACTCAAAGTTTCGTAAACTTCATTAAGAGGGCGTTTGCTGGCAATTACCATTGTTAATAAACCCGCAGAAGCCTTAGAACGCCAATCTTCTCCCCAATCCTGAAACAATTCCAATCTATCTTTTTTACTAGCAATGGCTTCAAACTCATCCAATAAAATAATTAAACGATACCCTTGATCTACTAAAAACTGTAAGCCATCTTCTACTGCAAAGCCATCTTCATTATCTTCCTTTGACCAAGGAAAATTCCCTGTTAGTTTGTAAATCCCTCGCCTTAAGCCTTCAATAATCCCCTCTGGAGTATGAAAATTCCCATTCGTTAAATCTAAGAAAACAACTAAAGGCTTTTGTTCTGACGAACAAAATTCGCTGATTCTTTCTTTGATATATCGCAATAGAGAGGTTTTTCCATTGCGCCGCAAGCCTACCAAATTGACACATTGAGGACTAATTGCGCCAATGCGGTTTTTAATCTCTAAAATCTCTCTTCTCCGTCCGTAAAAACGTTGTGGAGAAACAGGAGAACCATATTCAAATGGATTATCACCTTTGGGCTTTGGCTGATGAAATTGTTGATTGAGTAGGGCAATTTCAGGAAACTGTTGCACAATAACTTGAGCCGAAACAGCCCGCCCTCCTAAATCGTTACCCTCATCACGGGAAAGATGCACAATTCCACAAACTTTACCTGTTAGTAAATTTAGCAAAGGCGATCCACTAAACCCTGAGATAACTTGCCCTTGCTTTAATTTATAGAGAATAATATCCTGTTTAAAACTTCTTCCTTCATATTTAAAACTTGCTGAATCCCCCAGCGAATAATCAACTTCGCTATTCTTCGGATAACCGAAAATATATAAATCATCGTTGGTTTTTGGTTCTGTGTCATCCAATTCAACACAGGGATGATCCAAACAATCCTTGTCCAGTCGTAAAAGAGCTAAATCAAGGGGATATTTGCATAATTGTGTGACTTTAGCTGTGTAATTCTGGTTTCCTGCTTTCCAGAATACTTCCACAGGATTATCTTTTGCAGATTCGACCACATGAGCGCAGGTGAGAATCCAATTCGGTGCAACAAAAAAACCTGTTCCCTGACTACTGGCAACATTTAAACGCACTGTACAGCGTTGTAAATCGTCTTCGTTACCCATTAATCGCTCTCACGTAGCATCTTTGTAAAGAGATTACCACAACTGTAAGACAATCAACTGTTATTTATCCCATTCCATCGTAATTTCCAGGTTAGCTGTGCCTGTTCCTTTCACAATTAAAGCGGTTAGTTGTCCTGACTCAACTCCAATTTGTAAACCTAGTTTGACACTAAATTTATCTGGTTTGACTGTCTCGCTAATATATTTTAATGTACCTGCGACATCTTCAGCAATGGATTTAATAATTTCTGTGGCTTGTTTAAAAACTCTGGTTTCATCAGAAACAGGTTGTTCCCCTATAGGCGTAACCTCTACTTTAATTATTTTGCCGTCAGAAAGTTGAAAGGAAATAATTTTGGTTTTATCTGCCATACTTAATTCTTTTCTGTTAATTTTTCGTACAAGGATCTTCCTGAAGAATGAGAGGAAGGTATATGGTACTGTTACATTTTTTGGGCGCGATTAATTTAAATCTGGTAAGAATTAATAATATGCTACACGTTACTTTGATCATTTCATTTTTTGAAAGGTTTCAGAACTTTATAAGCAGTAATTACAGCCTAAGTATTTTATATAGCGGTTCTCAGTTGAGTTAGGTACAATAACCCCACCCCCAACCCCTCTCGAAAACGAAAGCTGTTTTATTCCCTCAAAGGCTCAAAAAAGACTTGTGTTCTGAACGAAAGTACTTGTGTTCTGAACGAAAAGACTTGTGTTCTGGACGAAAGTCCTTGTGTTCTGGACGAAAGTCCTTGTGTTCTGAATGAATGGACTTGTGTTCTGGACGAAAGTCCTCGTGTTCTGGACGAAAGTCCTTGTGTTCTGGACGAAAGTCCTTGTGTTCTGAACGAAAGTCCTTGTGTTCTGGACGAAAGTACTTGTGTGTACACCGTAGGTTCTTCGAGAGGGGACTATGATGTACCTTATGTGATTAGGAAAGGCTATATAACTTTGTATACGTAGCAGATTATTAGCGTTTACCCTTTAGAAAAAAAGTTTTTGGTTTACTGTTCAGGATTGAGAAAAATTGGTATTGCACGTAGAGGCGCAAAGGACATAGAGGAAGAAGAGACTTGTTACGCAGAATGCTATGCTTGCGTTAAAATCCGTAAGTCCTGCATAGCTGACTAGATGAGACCTTATCATCAAATCCCGATTTTTGAGTGTGGTGAACCGCTAGTAGCGATTCCTTTAGAATTGTTTACGGTGGAATCTCCCCATCCTTATGAAAAATTAGGTGCGCCCTATGGCGATCGCTCCCCCTATTATCTCCGTCAAAGCGTTATTGAAAATTTGCTCCAAGCCCAAAATTATCTTAATCTCCTGCATCCTAACTGGCATATCCAAATTTTTGATGCTTATCGCCCGATCGCAGTCCAGCAGTTTATGGTAGATTACAGCTTCGCCCAAGCAGTGCAGGATAGAGGACTGACTAATGTAGAGTTATCATCAAACCAACGCCAAGAGATTTGGGAAGCGGTTTATGCAATTTGGGCTGCACCAAGTTTGGATGAAAAAACTCCGCCTCCTCACAGTACGGGTGGGGCGGTAGATGTGACGCTGGTGGATGATGCAGGGAAAATAGTAAATATGGGTTCGCCGATTGATGAAATGTCAGAGCGATCGCACCCAGATTATTATGCCAATAGCGATCGCCCAGAAACGCAAAAGTATCATGTTCACCGTCAGTTATTGCAAGATGTAATGTTAAAAGTCGGCTTTCAACGCAATCCTAGAGAGTGGTGGCATTTTTCTGTCGGCGATCAAATGTGGGCTTGGCTGAATAATCAATTTAATCCAGCTAATCCTGTTACCGCACGTTATGGGCGTCTTCCATAGATGCGTTATGCATCTTGAGGATTTAACTCTCTTAACTCGTCGGTGGTGTAAGTACCAATAGGAGTCCAAACTAGATAGGGAAGGAGTAACAGCGCCGCCATTAGAGAAATCGGTAAAACGCAGATTGCCAGGACAACGGCTAAAATTAAACCGATTAGCCCAAGAATTTCGCCGATTTTGAGACTGCGAAATCTTAACATTAGCGGTAGATAGGCGACGGTGATAATTTCTACCACGAGATACAAAGCCATTAATAGCCAAGTAATTAGGCTTCCGGGGTTTTTTTGCCAGACAATAGTAGCTGAAGCTGCACCACTGATAAAAATCACAGTCCAGATGACCGGAATCAGCGGCTCAAAAACTAGCCAGCGAGGGCGACTTAAGCGTGCAAACCATTTAACATCACGTGGCGTGATCAAGAAACTACCAAGGGCGACAAAGAAAGTTACAGCCCCAATTATTATCCAAGATGGAATCATAATGCACTCAAGTTTTGTGTATTTTGTCAAGTCATACACTGCAAGTTTGACAATTTAGACTAGATGTTTAATCATTCTCTGGTGCGATTCTTAGGCATCTTGAGGATTGAGACGGATCATCTGCCAAGTGGTATAAGTACCAATGGGACTCCAGAGCAAATAAGGAACTAGTAATAGTGCTGCCCAACTAGAAAACCCTAAGACTGCAAGTATCAATAAAGCATTAATAATCAAACCTGTGCCACCGAGAATTGTGCCCACTTTCAGACTGCGAAGCTTAAACATTACAGGCGTATAGGCAATGGTAACAATTTCTAATAGCAGATATAAACCCATGATTAACCAGGTTGAGGTGCTTCCTGGGTCTTTTTCCCAGACAATATAAGCTGACCAAGCACCGCAAATAAATATTACAGTCCAAATAATCGGAATTGCACCCTCAAAAGTTAGCCATCTTGGTCGTTGTAAACGCTTGAACCATTGGCGATCGCTTGGCGTAATCACGTTCGCTGCTAAAGCAACCAAGAAAGCCACGCCCCCAATCACCATCCAAGATTTAATCATGTCGGTTAGTCCTTTACAAGCGCTATCTATCGCTTAATATCACTCTTTATAGTGTGATTTTGTCAATTTAATTGCTAATTACTCATCATCCCTGAGTTTGAACCCTTCACATCATTTAGCAGGATTTTAAATTATCGGAATTGGGAATTGGGAATGGGGCATTGAGCATTGCTATCGCTTTGGAGGCGTTGGCGTAGCCTGCCGTAGGCATCGCTTTATACAACAACTCTATTTTTTTTGGTGGGGTGCGGCTCGTTCTAACTAAGAGCTTCTCTAGAGAGGTATGAGTTAAGTAGAGCAAGCTATATTTAATCAGTCCCAATCCAACGTTTGATATGAGCAATTTCGCCGAAACTGTAAAGCATTTTTACTCTCAAGGCTACCCAAGAGTTTACGATCAAGGTCAGTTATTAAATATTGAATCACTTCGGATATTCCAACCCACGTCTTTTCATGTTCATGGGCTAGTTCTTCCAAGAGTAGAAAATCTTAATCAAGAAGAGTTTGGTTCCGTTGATGACTATGATCAATGGGTACGTCAGGTAAGGTTTAGCTTTCATCTTGAAGGTATTGAAAGATGGCTTTACGATATGCGGAAATCTTCAGCACTAGAAATAGCACCAGATAGTTTCTGGGAAGCCTATAACTTCTATAAGAATACGATTGAGGCAGCAGATATTGGAAGCGTTTTTGGTTTAAGAATTACGATTCAAGGAGAAGATACACTAGCCGTTCGGGTAATAACAGATGGTTCAGATGGATGGCTTGAAGTCTTTGATGGATTGGGAAATAACCTTGGAGCGGCACGGACTCTTGGTTGGTGCGTTCCTCCTGGGAGTGGGATTGCTTGGCGAGCAACTAATGTCATTCGTGAGTATGTTCGCAAAAAACCTCGGTTTCCACCAGAACTTTCCTAGATCAATTAAATAGTAAGTAAACTTACTCATACCTTTCTATAATTCTTGCTGATGTGGCAGTTTAACGCTTTCTAACTGCAAGTCCTAAATCAACCAGCCACACTTCACCAGGTTTCAGGTTCAATCAATCAAATCCAATACTTTTTGTTCAACCACTCTGGAACGAAGAATATCTAGAGCATCCTGGTCTGCCAGTTCAATAATCTCTGCAAGGCATTGCCGCACTTGTTGAGCAATGTCAGGTTGCCATTGACGTAGTTTTGTTTCGATTTCTTGGAGTAAAGCATCCATTTCAAGTTTCCATAACAAGATGTCGTATTTGCTTCTATGTTAAGGTATCTGCCAGCAAGCTAGCGTTGGTCATGATGCAGTTTTGTCAGGTAGTGATCGCACTCTGCAAGGGGACAATAGCATATATGCTGAGATTTCCTAGATGACGAGAGTTAGGATCAAAAGGTAGTCTGTTGCAGACAAGCTAACTATATGACATCGACATCACGTGTTGTTCATAGCGACCCCGATATATTGGGAGGAACCCCTGTTTTTATTGGTACTCGTGTGCCGATAAAAACTTTGCTCGATTATCTGGAAGCAGGTGACTCACTAGATGAGTTTCTAGACCATTTTCCCAGTGTCAAACGTGAGCAAGCGATCGCTTTATGCAACAACTCTATTCTTTTTGTTAAGAATCAATTTCAGCCAAGGGACATGATTAGGGTGACTTTTTCAGTGACACGCGATTTGAATGCTATTTTTCCAGATGCGATCGCCAAACCGCGTTCTGATTGGGATTGTTCCAGGGATGCCAGGTATACCCCGTAAAACACGTAGCGATTTCACGCCCTGGTACAAGGCAATGGCCGTGACGACGCTTGAATTTCATTTGTGCGAAGTGGTCTTCCAATAGGAAAATAGATGAAGCAGTAGTAACCATCAAGCTATATGTTTGAAATTAATGTGTTAAATCATTTCTTGTTAAAAAAGCCTGCTTCGGTATCTCATCAACACTCCGAGCAGATCAATCTACTTTTGTAAATCTAAAATCTACTCTAAAAGAAGCTCTTATGGGTGTAAAAGTCATAATAATTCGTAATTGATAATGACGCTTGCGGACTCGCTAACGTAATTTGTAGTTGTAATCACTGCTTGCTCCGTACTCTCTTAATTACGAATTACGAATATAGCAAGTAAGGATAAATAAAATGTCATTTATTATGCAAACTTCTGGAACTCTTACTGGTTTAGATATCTTGGTAGTTGAGGATGATGATGATACTCGCTTTTTTATCACTACTGTCTTGGAAATGGATGGAGCAACAGTTATAGCAGTGATATCAGCAGCAGATGCACGTAATGTATTGTCCGAATTACAACCTGATGTTTTAATTAGTGATATTGGGTTGCCTGGGGAGGATGGCTACACTTTCATCTCCAAATTCCGTGCGCTTAAACCAAATAATTCTGGACGAGTCCCGGCTATTGCTTTAACAGCCTTTGCTGATAGTGAGGCTCGTATCCGTGCCTTGGAAGCTGGTTTTGACACTCATATATCTAAACCGGTCGCTCCAGAAGAACTAGTTGAGATAGTGGCTAATTTGGTTGCTTCTTGTCATTGGTAATTATTCTCATCGGTCTTGATAGTCTTCAGAAGACTTTGGATCTAACTCCCAGCGATCGCCATCACGATCCTCTAGAATATCGTTAGTATGTAGAAACTCAGAATCAGCCATTTCTAGCCCTACTGCTGCTTCTAAGTCCTCAGTTACATTTTGGTCGGGAGTGGAAGTACTACCACCAACAGCTTCATCCCCAACTGCATCTGCATCTTGCCAATAAGCATCGACATCTCCACCAGTCAGTTTCGGACTAGTTTCTGTATACTCGTCCCTTTCGTCCTGCATAGAGCGTCCGCCAATATTGTATCCCGGCAAGTCTTTCACACCAGTACCGTAGGATTCGGTAATCTCTTGTGGCAAATCATTACTTTTAATTTTGTCATTATGATTTTTTTCTGCCATGATACTAGCCCTTTTCTGCATTCTTACAATAACGTTTTCTTGTCACCAATTTGTCTAACTAGAGGTGTATAGCTGATAAAATAATCTATCCCCTGAGAACGACGCTAAACTAGCGATCGCGCCATAAGATTATAGCTATGAATTCATGGTCAAGGAACTTGTAGTTGAAGTTATGAGATAGAAGTTATCCAACCAAAATTATTAATTAGCGAACTTCTAACTCATAACTATTTTCTGCTAGACAAAAATAGGTAGAACAAAATAAAGTTTTAAGTTTAGCATTGTTAACTTAGTATTCATACTTTCTAATTACCTAAATGCTAAACAATGGAATACTCAAAAATTATCTTAGTAACGGAGGCAGATAATGAGGATAAGTAATTCAAAATTGTTTATTCAGTAAAAAGTATGGCTATTTAACTGTCTTCATCGATAAATATTGTTGTAACTAGTTAAAGACTAGAAAAATAAAAACGTAACACCATTTATGACTGAACATAACAATCATCCAGGTAAGAAAAAAGTTGCTATCCTTATTGAACAAGCAGTAGAGGATGCAGAATTTACAGTTCCATATAATGGATTCAAACAAGCAGGAATAGAGGTGGTAGTCCTTGGTTCCCGAGTGAATGAAAAATATAAGGGTAAACTCGGCAAACTTAGCATAGAAGCTGATGGTACCACAACGGAAGCGATCGCAGCTGAATTTGATGCAGTAGTGATTCCCGGTGGTATGGCTCCCGACAAAATGCGACGCAACCCCAACACAGTACGTTTCGTACAAGAGGCTATTCAACAAGGAAAATTAGTCGCTGCGGTTTGTCACGGGCCACAAGTTTTGATTGAAGGCGACTTGCTTAAAGGCAAACAATCCACTGGGTTTAGCGCTATTGCCAAGGATATAACTAATGCCGGCGCAAATTATTTAGATGAGCCGTTGGTAGTTGACGGGAATTTGATTACATCTCGCGAACCTGGAGACTTGGCAATTTTCACCACAGCTATTTTGAACCGTTTGGGCTATGGTGGCAAAGATGCTGCATTGCCAAATGAAAAAGACACAACTGCTGAATGGTGGAAACTAGCTGATGCTTGGGGTGGTTCAACTAAGGGTGATATTAGCAAAGGTTTAAATACTGCTCTTACTGGTGAACGTTATTCACTTGAAGCATTTGAGAAGTACTTTGAAAAAGCATCAGATAGCGAAATTAAATCACTTTTTCAAAAAATCATTGCTAATAAACAACGCCACATCGAAAAACTCGAAACCTATCTTCAGCGTTTGGGTGAGAAACCCTCTTTAGCGTCAAATATTGCCAATCAGTATGCCAAGGTAAAAACTGCCTTGACAGGAAGTGATGACATATATCAGTTACGTTCCGCTTTGGGGGATGTGCAAACGGGTATTGGCGACATTGGTAATTTGTCTGTGATGTTCACCGATCCGGTAGCAACTGCTATTTTCAAAGAAATTTACCAGGATTTATCAAAATCCGAACAGCAATTAGTAGAGTTGTATCGGGCGCGGATAACCACTCAGGTTCAGCCTCCTAAGCCGACTACAGGGGCAGTTATATCAATGTAACCAATCGCAGAGGTGCATACTCCGACGATGGAGAAGTAACCTATGCGTAGCTTATTGTGAGTATTTGCGTCTTGGTTATTTTACAAGATATCTGGTGAAAAAGAATGTGTAGAGACGTAACACTGTCACGTCTCTACAGTAATTCTGGATAACGCATATTTAAGTGGAGTTATCTGGAGTTATCTACTGTATGTAATGGAGAAATAAAAAAGTGACTTCGACATCAGGCGATAAATCTACTACCGGTCAAGGTGAAGCTGGTGAAACAGAGCGTTGGGCATCTCTCATCGGTGGCGGTGCTATGGTGTTGATGGGTTTAAAGCAAGGTTCTTTGCGGGGAGTGCTAACAGCCTTGGCTGGTGGTGGTTTGATTTATCAAGGTGCAACTAAACAAAGCACAATCCAGCAAGCACAGGAAGCAATAGGAATAAACCAACCCATCAAAATTGAAAAGACGGTAACAATTAATAAATCGGCAGAAGAATTGTATCGTTTTTGGCACAACTTTGAGAATTTGCCCACATTTATGAAGCATCTCAAATCTGTAAAGGTGTATAATGAAAAACGTTCTCATTGGATAGCGAATGCACCCTTGGGTAATAGTGTGGAATGGGATGCAGAAGTTCTCGAAGACCGGGAAAATGAATTTATCTCTTGGGCTTCTGTAGAAGGTGCAGATATTGATAATTCTGGTTTTGTCCGCTTTAAAAAAGCACCAGGCGATCGCGGCACAGAAGTAAAGATTGTCTTGGAGTATAACCCACCAGGTGGTGCATTGGGAGCTACCGTAGCCAAACTTTTCGGTGAAGAACCAGAACAGCAAGTTGGTGATGAATTGCATCGCTTCAAGATGCTAATGGAAGCAGGTGAAATTGCGACCACAGAAGGTCAAGCAAGTGGACGCAAATAGTTTCCATAATTAGCACTGAAAAAGGGATTGATAGCGATCGCTTTCCCAAGTGCCTGAAAATGACCAAAAAGTTTGCCAAAGCAGAAGTGAATAAGTTAATGCTGGCAAAGTGTTGAAACAGATGGCTGGTGTCCTTATGCCGATGCTTGTATTAATGGTATTGTTATAAATGTCCATCACATTTTTCAACAAAAAAAGGATAGCTCCATCAAAGTTATTCTTAAACCTGAATACTGAATAGTCATTCAGTATTTTGAATTGTACACGCAATATAATGCAATTGAGGTTTTTTATGAATCGAGTAATTTCATGGCTGCAAAATATTCGCATTTCCCAAATCCTTGTAGTTTTCCTTGTAGGATTTATGTTCTTACTGGGTCAGACTTTTAGCTACACTAACATAGCACTAGCTGATGTTACGACTCCAGAGGGCACTTATTACCAAGGAGTGCCAAATGGGCAAGCTGAAATTAGAAACGATACCCAAATAGGAAATACTCAAAACTCCCAAAATCCAATCAAAAGCGCTGTTGATAATATCCGCGAAAAGTTAAACTTGAATGAAAAACCTCCTGAAGCGACAAAAGAGTTTCTTAAGTCTGCAACAAATAAAGTTGAAGAAACAGTTGAGCCAGTGACTGGAGAGAAAGAAGGTTATTACCATAACTCTTCTAAAAAATAACTGAGAAATAGAATCTGAGTTTCTAACAACTTTTGAGTTTCAGTTTGGGACTAAATAGATTGTCGAAAAAGCTTTAAAAAGTTACTAAGACGCGATAATTATCGCGTCTTAAAATCAGGCTAAATCGAGTATTTATCTTGATATTAATGAGCCAGAAATCATCACTTTGTTTTCATTTCTCAACAAACTTAAGTTTTGTAGCACAAATATTATTAGTGGGATAGGTTCAAAGTTAAAACTATAAAGAGGCAAAAAATATGTCTGATACAACTGTTAACAAAGTAGACTCTAGTCATTCCCCTAAAGGGCAACTTGGTCAAAAATATCTTGCATCTGGCAAAAGCATTTCCATGCGTCTGTGGGAAAATGAACAACCGAACGAACCTAAAGAGCCAACAGCACGGGAATATGAAACTGTTGGTTATGTAATCAATGGTCGTGCAGAATTACATATTGAAGGGCAAACGATTTTACTAGAACCTGGGAGTTCTTGGATAGTACCAAAAGGAGCTAGCCACACCTATAAAATTCTAGAAACATTTACTGCTGTTGAAGCAACAAGTCCACCAGCTCAAGTTCACGGGCGAGATGAAAACTGATTTGCAGTTATTTTAAATTTGGCGATCGCTAAAAACTTATAGCCGCTTTCAATGGCATAGAATATAAAGCGTTCGTAGGGGAACAATATTCTTGTTCTCCTTTTTATTTAGGGACTTCCAAATAAAAAAATATCCCATCGCTTTTAGGGCAGGGGGCAGGGAGTAGGGGGAGAGAAAGTCGTTTTGATGGGCGTGAAATTGGATAATTTATTTCTTGGAAGTCCCTTACTGTGTTTTGCAGCTTATCAATCATTGCAATAAATTTTTTTGCAGGGTTACAATCGCATCCATGCAATTCTTGGCGGTAGCGATCGCTGTATTGCCACCCATCCTTCCGATATGGCTGTGGCAAGGGTGGCACTCGATGCAGTTGTGCAGACACGCAAGCCAAACGGAGAGCGCAGTATTTTACTTGTCGATTTTCATCTCGTACCGGGCAATACACCAGAAAGAGAGACGGTTCTACAACACGGAGAGTTAATTGTTGCCGTTGATTTGCCTGCTTCACCGTTTGCAGCGCGATCGCACTATTTACAGCTATTTTCAGGTAAATAGACCACGCGGTAGGGGCGCAAGGCCTTGCGCCCCTACGATAGGTGTGGTTCAAATACATGAAAACTGCTGTAAAAGTCCGCGATCGCATCTCTGATCAACTGCAACGTCGAATAGTGCAAATGCGTAGGCGTAGCCAGCCGTAGGCATCGCAAAAACGATGAAAGCTGAATCACACGATTGGCGATCGCACTCATTTTTCGGTCTACTGAAAGTGACTTAAGAGGGCGATCAACTACTTTAAAGTTTTTGTGAAGCCAGTAAAGAAGACAACAAAAAGCTTAGTGAATCTATTATGATACTAGTGATTTTTAAGGATGCTGTGGTGAGAGTAAATTAGTAGGAAAACCATAGATATCTAGTTATCTCTACAAAATCAATCTGGTTTTCTTAAATGATCGCTCAGTTTTCCAGCTGCCTTGAGTAGGAAATTTTGTGCTAATGACCGCCAATTAAATCCTTCCCTTCCATCCTGTGCATCTTCAAGTTCAATTGGCTAGCTTTAATGATTGTAGTTCTTTCTAATTAGGAGTTCATTCAAAATCGTGAAAACCGAAAAGTTCGTACTCTCGACTATTGTAGCACTAGCTACCTTAGCTATCACTGCAACGGCTGCACAAGCAGTCTCGCTCGTCAATCAAGCTTTAGAAGTTCTCCCAGCGCCTCCCTCCGGTGAACCAGTCTTCACTTTCACCGAGCTACGAGCTACGTCCCTGCCATTTTTTAGTCCTATTCTCAGGACAGGATCGGGACCTGCACTAAGGATTAACAATAACCTGAATAACTTGGATGTCTCTGTCGGTGATATTGTGTATCGTCTGTTAAGCCCTGATGCTCAGTTTGGCACTGTTACTTCAAACCTTTACACGGTCACGCTATCTGAAAACAACTCCGTTGCAACATTCACAGGCGCGCGCGTCAACCCTGGTGAAGTGTTCCGCATTGAGCGCACGGTCAGCGATGGATCGCCTGTCGATTTTACCTTGAAATTATCTACCGCAAATGAAACGAACACGCCTGCTGTTCCTGAACCAAACACAATTGCAGGTCTAGCGCTTGCAGGTGTCGCTTGTGCCTACATTCGTCGGCGCAAACAGCAAGCGCAACCCCGATTCTAAGGACGATCCACATCAAGCAGTCGGATATCTGGTTAATAGCAGCTACAGGCGGTCGCGATCCTACTACCGTTGTGTTGGTCGAACTTACGTTCAATCAAGTTGATTAATACCAAGTTGCAATCATCTGTGGTATTTCTCCCCTTGCTAGAAAGCTCCTCTGCTCCTCTGCTTCACGACAGTTGCTCCACTTGGGGAGCCACTCCGTTGCGGGGGTTTCCCCCGTTGTAGGAAGTGGTGTGAAACCCCAAGACCGCACTGCCTCCCCTGCTTCCCTTGCCTGCCAAAACTAATATGTTTGAACACAACTAGGTATAACTTGCGATCGCTTCCAGCGGGCGGTTACGCCATCGCATCTAGCTTTTTGCGCGAAGGACGCTTGCGAACTTATCAGTAAAATAAAGTTTTAAATCGGGCAAGCTTAAACAAAGGGTAAGCATTGTGAATACATCGACTTGCATTGTGAATGCATCGGCTTGCATTGTGAATGCATCGGCTTGCACTCACAGTTGAATCAGTTTTAAACTATGAGGAGCATTAAAATTTCTAACATTCTAAAGCTGAAGTGTCACTAGTGGGAATACAATCACAAAATTATACAGTTTTGTTTGTAAAGACTGCACTGGAAAATCGCGGAGGTTAAAACAATGGATGGGCGCGATCGGTATTTACAAATCGCTTTGGTTCTTATTGGAATCGCTTTTCTACTTATCTATCCGCTAACTCAGGTCTGGGCATCAGGCTGGTTATGGCAACCAGGTCAGTACGAATACGAACAGATGATTATTGGTGTTTATGCAACGCTTGGTGTCTTTTTGCTGTTAGCTTCAAGGCAACCAGAAGCTCACCTCAGTTTAATCTGGTTCACCGTCTGGTCAAGTTTAGTCCACGGGCTGATCATGGCGGTACATGCAGTAATTGACCCTGTTGAACAGGCACATCTGTTTGGTGATGTTCCAGCATTGTTCTTGGTAGCAATTGTCCTTGGCTTTTTAGCGCCCCGCAAAGTAGTGTCAAGTACATAAACGGGCTACGCCTACGCTCTATTTTTTACTGTACTTTGGATATGAGGGGGCATGAGAATCGAACCGCAAAGGACGCAAAGGAAGATAGAAGAGGGAGCGATCGCTGTTTGAAGTTAAAATTTGTGGGCGATCGCTATTCCCCTGCTTCTTGTTTGAGTAAATTCATTGTCCATTGGGGAAATTGCCTCTGTGATTGTGGCAATTACAGTTTTAGTTAAAACTTTAGTGCCTGTGATGGTGTGCCCGACAAGGGAAAAAACTAAGCTAGGGGCGAATAGAATTCACGGCTACACAAACAGAGCTTTCCTCCGTGGGCTAACAGACTGGAGTTTAGACTAAAAGCAGGCGATCGCTAATTTTTAATCTCAATCAAGTTGATTAACTTGCGATCGCTTCCAGCGGGCGGTTACGCCATCGCATCTGGCTTTTTGCGGGAAGGACGCTTGCGGTCTGATTTTTTCTTCAATCCCACCGCTTGAGCTTGATCGCTATCTGAACCATATTGCCCGCGCACGACTTCTTTCATCGCTAATACAGCATTATGAAATTCCCACTCTGCTAATCGCGCAGCATCAGCAGCAGCACGGTATAAAGCTAGTTTCTCGGTTTCAGTTTGTTGAGAAATCAACATCGCCTGATAAACTTCCTGTAACTTTGCAATAGAGGCATCAGTACGAGTCGTATTGTAGGTGCTGACGGTTTGCAAACCGTGGAATGAGCTAATATCTTGACTAATCAGTTGAGGGCGCAAACGGCGTGTTGTATCTTGGATACTCATAGATGTATCTACTAGTATAATGTATATCTGATGTACCCATCGCGACTAAAAATCTATCAGTAAGATAAAGTTTTAAATCGGGTAAGTTTAAACAAAGGGTAAGCATTGTGAATGCATCGACTTGCATTGTGAATACATCGACTTGCATTGTGAATACATCAACTTGCATTGTGAATACATCGGCTTGCATTGTGAATGCATCAACTTGCATTGTGAATACATCAACTTGCATTGTGAATGCATCGACTTGCATTGTGAATACATCAACTTACATTGGGAATGCATCTTGCGGAGTATATTTAAAAACACACCTTAGCTAGAGTCTCTGTGCCAGATAGCAGTGATATTATACGGCTCATTCCTGTTGTTGCTTGTAGGAGACAATTATGGAAATCAGTAGACGCAGCTTGTTAAAAACTGCTTCTGCTTCGCGATTAGTGACAGCAGGACTTGCAGTTTCGGAAGGATTTTTGCAACCGATCTTCGCTCAAACAGAACCTGTTGATGAAATTACTCAACTGCTAGCCCAAAGTTCACCTGCTTCAACTCGACGCGGCGATCAGGTTGTATCGCAACCTCGGACGCACCAAGGAACAAGTATCTGTGATTGGCTTGGGGGGGTATCACATTGGAAAAATTGAAGAGGAACAAGTAAAGTATCAAGCTGATCTGCAGTGTGATCGAGTGCCTGCACTACGCAATGAATTTGCCAACCTCAGTTGTAATTAGGGCCATCGATAGTATGAAAATTTTAGACCAGGCATTTGAGGCAGTCCGCACGTTTGCACCAATGGGGGCACGAGTTACAGCACTGTTAGCGCGTACCCGTCAAGCAGCAGCTAAAGGGCAGTACGAACGATATAAGACCACAACAACCCGAAATGATAGTACAGCGATGAATCCAGCTGGGCTGGGGTAAATATTAATACTATTTTTAACGATTTTGTTTACGGAAACAGCGATGTCTACGATGGGCTACGCCTACGCTATTTCTCAGGTGTGAGTTACACCGAGTTGATGTTACTCGATGCATTTTCACAACAAGCCAGACAATTCACTGCGATCTCAGAATTTATTGCAGCTTTGCGTAAGAGCGTAGATTTTTAATTGCAGAGGAACGCATTGGCATTGCAGGGTATTTCCAAATTTAATTCGCTACGAATTGTTGTACTAAATCCAAAATTTCATCATTAAGGAACCACGATGGCTGAAGTGTTTAAAGGAAAATTTTCTCGTCGTCAGATTCTCACTACTGCTGGGTTAGGAGCCATTTCAGCTACTGCAATTGGTAGTATGGGCGAAGAGGTTGTTGCCCAACAGCCAACTGGACAAGCCACCCCACGCGGAGGTCCCTTACCGCCTCAGATTGAGTTTCCGCCCATCTCGGAAAAGACTGAGGTTGATACAGGTGGCCCACCAACTGCATTACCTCCAGAGCGACGTTTGGGGTTTGCGATCGTTGGACTAGGGAGACTGACATTGGAAGAAATCATGCCTGCGTTTGCAGAATGTAAACTAGCAAAGCCAACTGCATTAGTTAGTGGCGATGCTGCCAAAGCAAATCTTGTTGCCCAGCAGTATGGCATCAAACCGCAGAACGTTTACAACTATCAGAATTACGATAATCTCCGCAACAATCCAGACGTTGACGTGATTTATATTGTATTGCCTAACAGTATGCACCGGGAATATACGGTGCGTGGTGCGAAAGCAGGAAAGCACATTCTGTGTGAAAAGCCAATGGCAACTACAGTGGAAGATGCTCAACAGATGATCGATGCGTGCAAACAAGCCGATCGCAAGCTGATGATTGCTTATCGCTGCCAATATGAGCCGCACCATCGCGCCATGATTCAGATGATCCGTAGCAAAGAATTGGGAGCCATCAAGGTAATTCAAGCAGATAACGGACAAAACCAAGGCGGTGACTTAAACCAGTGGCGATTGAAACGCGCCTTAGCTGGAGGTGGCTCTTTACCGGATGTGGGAGTTTATTGCTTGAATGCAACTCGCTATTTGACGGGAGAGGAACCGATCGCAATTAGCGCCCAAATCTTCAGCACTCCTGGCGATCCGCGCTTCAAAGAAGTGGAAGAAAATGTCACCTTCCAATTGCGGTTTCCCAGTGGAATACTAGGGATTTGCTCTACCAGCTACGGCTTTCATGAAGCACGCCGCTTTCGCGTCTTCGGTTCTGATGCTTGGGCGCAACTCGATCCGGGATTCTCCTACAACGGTTTGCGGATGATGATTTCGCGCAAATCGCCAACAAACAGCATGGCAGAAAACATTAGCGAAGTGCGCATAGGTGAGAAGAATCAGTTTGCTTTGGAAATCGATCACATGGCAGATTGTGTGATTCAAAATAAACAACCCCATACGCCTGGTGAAGAAGGTTTGCAAGACCAAAAACTAATTGCCTTGATTTACGAAGCCGCACAAACAGGCAAGACGATTACCCTACCTCGTGTGTCAGGATTGGATACCACTCGTGGCCCCGCTCCCAGAATGCTTAAATAAATACCTGCATACCGCAGTCATGACAACCTCTGCTTGGAGTCCGCTCCCTAAAAAACTAAGCAGATTTAAAGTCGGGAACCGCTATAGACCCTTGCTATGCAGCCAATTGATAAACAGGTCAGCAATAGCTAAGTTACCGTGTTCAAGCATTTGCATATGACCATGACCAGGGAGTCCAACTTCAGGAAGCCAAATAAAATCACTACCGAAGTATTTTGCAGTTTCTGCATCTACTTCACGAGGATGGCGCGGGTCTTGGTCGCCTGTAATCACTAAGATGGGAATATCAAATAGTATTTGAGGGTGGCAAATATAAAGCCCTTGTCCTTCAACATTTCTGCGCTGGTTGCTAATTCGCGCGCTCTCAGCAACTAAACTACAAAAGTAATTCTCAAATACCTCTTGCGGAAAATTATCTGAGTTAGTGAAGTATTTTTTAGTTTCTTCACGCGACTGAATACGTGGACGGTCTTCGGGAAAAGCCTGATGAGAGTCTTTTGCGATCACTGGTAATAGATTGGCTGGTGGCCCTGGTGCAATTCCTACAATAGCTTTGATAAGTTTGGGATGGGTTTGTGCTATCTGCCAACCAACAACACCAGACATACTGTGGGTAAGAATGACAGCCGAGCCAATTTGTTGGAGTAGCGCCACAGTAGCATTAATTACCCGTTGATATGGCATCGTGGGAAAATCTGGGACAAAGCCTGATCGACCATGCCCTGGCCAGTCAACAATGTAGGTTTCCCAGCCTTGTTCTGTCAGATATACAGCCCAACCTTGGCGATTATCGGGTGTTTTGACAAAGCAAGTGCCTGTATGAAAAGCGCCGTGTAAAAGGACAATAGGAACTGAATTTCGGTCTTTCCTTGGCCGGTAATATTGAATGAACATTTGGTATGGAATATCACCAATAAAAAATTTTGTTTCAGTGTATGAATTCATTTGAATAAAAGACTTAAATCTTTACGGTAATGTTAATCGTATTGCAGGGTTAAGTTCTCCGTTTCAATCAACGGTTCAACAATTCCAGTAGCGATATTTGCCGATTTCATGCAGAAAAAATTCTCCTGTGCAACCAATTATCTGCAATCCATGCTGCTGTACCATTGATCAGCAGCAGTGATACCAGCAAAACTAATGCTCAGGCCTAAGCATTAGCATCTCTTCCAGAGACGTTTATTGATAAATCAAAAATATGAATCGAAAGCGCACGCCCGGAATCCAGCAGTGATTGTGGGATTCTATCTACGTAACACTAGTAGAAATTAAAGCCGCAGTCTTTGCGATCGCGGCGGTTGGGTTCCAGGAAGAGTCTGTAAAAAAACGTGTTATTTCTACATGATTGAGGATTGGTAGAGACTCCAGAATCAGAAAGACGATAATTAAAAGTGCGATCATTGGTAAAAAACGCAGTATCCAAATTAACCAAAAGTCATTTGGAGACGACAAAGTTTTGCTTTTGAACAATGTCATTTACCTGTTGTGATTGCGCGAAATCAAGACTTGAAAAAGAAAGTTCACCGAATGCGATCGCTTTTACACAGGAGTGCTTTCATAAAAAACATTTGGCGATAACGATCATGTCATAGCGCTCAGTGATGTTTGTCATATATCCCCTAGCGCTTACTACTAACTTCAGGCTGTCCTCTGTTAATCAAATCAACTGTACCACGCCGTAATTCATCAACAGTTAGCATCTGGTTCAAGCGCATCAATTCTGAGATCGCTGCTGTTTCTGTATCTTGATGGCTAGTTGCAACTGCCAAGACTTGATTGTTTTTGAGATAAAAAGCAATAAATTCCTGTTTTTGCAAATCCCCATCTACAATTATTTCATCCCAACTTTGGGCGTGTCCGATGTAGCGCAACGGAAAGTCGAATTGCATTGTCCAGAATAAAGGAAGCCCTCTAAATTTGACTGCTTTCCCTGTCATGTTATGAGCGGCAATTCGCCCCTGCTGTGCTGCGACTCGCCAATGTTCAACGCGAATCGATTCGTTTGTCCGCCAATCGGGATAACGGGCAATATCACCTGCGGCGTAGATGCCATCGGCTGCACGCAAGTATTCATCAACAACAATACTGCCATCTTTAGGATGCAAATCGATACCCTGAAGAAAGTCTGTTGCAGGCTGTACGCCAATTCCGACAATTACTATATCTGCTTTTAGGCGATCGCCATTATCTAAAATTACAGCTTCAACCTTGTCACTACCCTCAAATTGCACCACTTTCCTACCAAACTTAAAGGAAACGCCGTTTTCCTCATGGACTTGCTGAAATAGTTTGCCAATTTCCTCGCCCAGGGTTTTCTTAAAAGGTACAGAATCTGGTGAAACAACAGTTACTTCTAAGCCATGCTGCCTCAGCCCAGCAGCCGTTTCCATGCCGATAAAACTGGAGCCAATGACTACCGCTTGTCCTTTTTGTTTGCTGGTTGTCAAGATGCGATCCGTATCATTAAAACTGCGTAATGTCAAAATGTTTTGCAAGTCTGCACCGGGGATATCTAGCTGGCGTGGTTTCCCTCCTGTTGCTACTAGTAAGGCATCATAGGTTAATGAATCACTAGACGCTCCAGTGTCGCTATCGGTAAAGGCGATCGTTTTTGCCGTTGTTTGTACCTGTTCAACTCGCTTATTCAACAGGACTTCAATCGCGTGTTCTTTGAAGAAATCAGGCGAGCGCAAGGGCATTTCCTCTGCGGATGTCTTACCAATGAAGTAGTCTTTAGTCAGCTTGGTGCGATCGTAGGGTAGCTTGTTATCTTGAGTAATCATCACGATTCGCCCTTGATATCCAGCTACTCGCAAAGTTTCTGCGGCATGGACACCCGCCGCCCCTGCGCCTAAGATCACAAATGTCCGCCTATCAACATTAGGGTCGAATTGCGCCATTGCCGGCGATCGCAATCCGTTAGTTTCCTCTGGTACGCTGACAATGACATTTTCACCTTCAATGCGTACTTTATAACAAGCTAAAGCATCCAAACCAGGTGGCTCTTGCTGGTCGCCAGTCGTTACGTCATAATAGGCATTGTGCCAGGGGCAAACAACATGATGTCCACTCAGTACCCCCTCAGCCAGTGGCGCTTTATAATGAGTGCAGTGTGCACCGACGGCATAAAACTTTCCATCTATACGACTTAATAAAATTTCTGTCTCGCCGACAGACACTTGTCGCATTTCGCCATCATTTAAATCGTTGATGTTACCAACAACTGCTTCTATCTGTTTCATAATCAACTCTCAAATTAAGAATAAGATTTATACCAATTCTTGAAAATTCGGTAACAGATTAATTTGAGTACAGGTGCAAGGTTTTACACCCTTTCATTAGGAATTGATATAACAACAAAGAACTGGCATACTGTGTTCGGGATTAGTGGTCTGTGCGATTAATTTTGAGAGATATTCAAATAGTTTTTATTTTCACATTTTACTTTATGTCACAAAGTCTGATTTTTTCAACTTATCGATGGTATATCTCTTAAGACGGACAATTCAGCCTTTAGACATAGATAAACTTAAAAAAATTTGTTTCAACTGAGAATTGGGAAAAAATTTGGTGATAGATGGATTGGCATAACCTAAAGTTACAGAGATATTGCCAATTTTAGATTTTAGATTCTACCCCAGGGATTAATTATTATTTATGTCTAAAGAGAGGCTAGTATTTCATTTTAATTTTATTTTTGTTTATATATTATGTAAATCGAGCATATTTAATATTTATAAAAATGCGGAAAAATTTTATAAATATTACTTTTTAAATTGGTATTAACTTGAACCTGCCATTTATCGCCAGTAACCAAGTTAAATAACAGGAGATTCTCATGCCTGAAGCCATTGAGATTTCTGACGATCGCATCTATACCTTAGTACGCCCAGATGCTTCACTGCAAAAGCTGACAAAGGGTGCAGTCCATAGCGAAGGTCCTGTTTACTTCCACGAAGATGATAGTGTTGTGTGGAGTGATGCTCACGGCAACCGCCTGTTGCACTGGAATTCTACCAATAACGTCAGTGTTATACGCAACCCATCTAATTACCAAAGTAAATAATTACCGCGACTTAGAGGGTCGTTTGGTTGCCTGTTCTTCCGGTCTGCGTGCTATTATCCGACGCGAATACGATGGTGAATGGAAGCTTTTAGTTGATCGCTACCAAAGCAAACGCCTGAATAGTCCAAATGATTTAGTAGTCAAAGGTGAACCGCCAAGTTGGGAAAAGGCGTTTATGTACTGCGTTATGCTGATTGCGATTGCGGTTTTAGGCCCTGGTGCTTATTTATTTGATGCTTTAATTTTTGGACGCTGAAACATACATTATACCAATTCTAAATTCTAAATTCTAAATTAAGAAAGCTAGACAGAACAAAGGTTTGGGAGTATGTATCTGTCGCATTCTTTTTTCAAATTGGTATTATTTATCAAGACGCTTGGCTTCGTGAAAAATTGAAGGCTAGAATTTATTTCCTAGCCTTTTGTCTTTAAGGCATTTCCGTAATGAGGATATTAGTAAACCATTTTATTTAAGAGCTGCTAAAGTTCTGCGTCCAATTATTCCGTCTGCTCTTAATCCTTTAGACTTCTGAAATTTCATTGCAGCAGCACGAGTCTTATTATCAAACACACCATTCACACTTCCTGTATAGAATCCTTGTTGCTTTAAAGAATTCTGAACAGTTTTCACTGTCTCTCCCCTGCTACCTACTGTCAGTACAGTACCAGTACTACGCCTTGCCACATTATTGGACTTGTGCTTGGCATTAACCTTTGGTACAACATTAGCTTTTTTCATGGTGTTGCCTTGCTGAGTACTTTGGGCAATGTGGGTAGCATGAGCCGGATTTTGGCTTTTATTATTAGTTAAAGAGTAAGCAGGCACAGCAGTAGCTAGAGTCAAAGCAGGGAGCAAAGCAAGTATTTTCCAATTCATTTTCTTGTTCCTTCCAACTGTATGAGATTTTGCAATTTCTATTTGAAGAGTCATCTTCATAAGGGACTATGCCTTAAGTGATTCTCTTCGGTAGATTCTGGTATGTGGGTTTAGTCTGAGACTATTTCCCAAGCCAGAGCTATAGCATCACACGTTGTATTGACAAAGCTATTGCAAAATTGTGACAAAAGCATGACTAAGTGTATTAAAATTTATGTCGCCCGAAATTGCGCTCTGATTTATGAGAATTTCCCTAATATCATTCTGCAATGAGCAAAATTGTATGTCCGTCAGGATCTTTTATTAAATAACCTTGCTTATTAGAAAAAGAGCTATCTACAATCGGTATCTGATTCAGCCGAAGCTTATCTACTAGCAGCTCAATATCATTGGCAACAAGCTCAATTTGCACACTTGCAATATCGCAACTTTTCCAATCACTTGGTATAGGACGGCCTTTTCCAGGCAAAATGTAGTCTAACAGTTCAATACCCACACCATCTTCAACTGGTTGCAGTGCTGTAATTCTCACTTTCGCTCCTAGTAAGTTATCCAAGCGAGTTTGGGTTGCACGCCATTTAAGACTGCGACTATCAATTTGCATTCCTAAAAGGTCGCAGTAAAAGTGTAAACTTTGCTCAGTGTGAGAAACTGCGATCGCACTATGATCGATTCCCAGAAACAAGCTATGACTGTTTTGACGCCATTTATCTTTACCTTTATCAGGCAAAAACCAAATTAACTCTAAATCATGACCATCAGGATCTTTAAACTTGAAAGCACGGACACCACTAGATGCTTCATTCTCAGGTGGTATTGTCTGGGGAGCAACTGAAATTGGTTCAATGGGAAATGAACGCAAGTGAGCATAAGCGCGATCCATATCACTCACTAGAATCGTCAGATGTTGAAAGCACAGGTCATTACTTTGTGAATCGCTGAGAATGGGTTTACCCTGAATATTGAGATACTCTATTAACTCGATAAATTCATCTCCAAGTCGTAAGGTAACAATGTGAACTTTTGCTTTAGTTACATCTTCTAGATCGCTGTAATTGTGCCCTTCAATAGTAATGTCGGAAACTAGTTTAAAATCCAGTGCTTATTGATAGAAATTTAAAAAGCGATGTCTACGACGGGCTACGCCTACGCAGTTTGTCACTGTTAAGCCAATAGCTCGAATTCTTTGCACCTGTTCATTGCTTATGAGTAGGCATAGTCATCAATCAAAGCCCTTTTTATCCTTCAGTCTCTAATCTGGTTTCTCTTCATTTCCCAACATTTTCAATAATTTTCTTGCAGCTAAAACGCCTATAACTCCTGCACCAACCACTTCCACTGCTTGAACAACCTTTTTGCCTACATTATTAGGGTCAAGGTGATGGTGAAAAATCTCTTCATCCAGCCAATCACTAGCAGCTTTGAAATCATGAATTGGAGTTGGTAATAGCGTTAAATAAGTGCCTTGACGGATTAAATGCCCGGATTCGCCTGTAATTTCCAAAACATTGAAAAGGTTAGCAGCAGCATCATTTAACCCCAATTTTAAGAGAGTTCCGCGTATATTTACCTTTGCTGGTTTAAGATCTTCGCCCAACGCTAATGCTTTCAAATTTCGGGCAATATTGGCTCCTTGCTGATAAGCAACTTGAGCTGTTGGCGGTAGTGATTTATCTTTAACTGCCACACAATCCCCGCCTGCAAAGACTTCTGGAAAGTCAAGTAGTTGCATTGTGGGAGTCACTAGGAGGCGATCGCGACGATCGCGATGTTCTTGGGAAATTGGTAAATCTTTAATCAGTGGATGAATAGAAGTACCAGCTGTCCAGACTGTGGTATACGTTGCCAGTGTATTAACTTGATTATTGCTTTTATATTCAATTGCATTAGAGTGAACAGCAGTAGCTTCTGCTCCCGTAAGGATTTCAACTGGTACAGTGCGCTTTTGTAATTCTTTCTCAGCAATTGGGCGTAGTGGATCGTTAATATCGGCATCAAGGATTTTTTGACCATGATTAAGCAGTACTACACGGATTTCACTAGAATTTCCTCCCATAGCGCTATACCAATGTGGGAGTAAATCTGCTAAAGTAGCTGCCATTTCTACACCAGAAGCACCACCACCAACTATGACTATTGTTAGTAGTTTCCGACGTTGTTCTATATCTTCTGTTTGGACTGCTTTTTGTAAACAGTCGCGTAAATGACGGTCAAGAGCGATCGCATCTGCTTGTGTCCAAAAAGGGAAAGCGTATTCTTTAGCACCTTCAAGATGATGATAACCAGTAACACTACCCAAAGCTAATACTAAGTTACTGTAGTTGTAGGAGTTTCCCGAAGCTAATTTGACTTGTTGTTGATGCAAGTCTATCGATTCCACTGCATCTTGAACAAAGATGACACCACTGCCTTTAAGCAATTCCACAAAACGCGGTACTACTTGAAAAGCATCCATCTCGCCACTAAAATATTCGTAGAGTAACGGCTTAAAGCAAAAGCGTTCATTTTGATCGATCAAAATTACAGAGCGAGGATAATGTTCGTGAGCTAGGTGTAAGGCTGTAAATAAGCCGGTGAAACCACCACCGACAATAACAGTTTGGTAAACTGGGCTGTTCATAAAATATCTCCAAAGTATTGTAAAATCTTGATTTTGCCAAGATGTTAAGCATTTAAATCAGATGTTTTTGTCTCATGCAGAGGTGCAAAAAAAGAGTCAAAATTAAGACTTTTGCAAAAGTACAAATGACCAATGACCAATGACAAATGACAAATCTGCTATATGAATAAAAATAACGCAATTAAAATGACGCTGAGGAATAAAGCGAAAGCAATAGCGTATTCGACTCTACGACTAAAAAATCCCACAGCAGCAATTAGAGCGATCGCTAGCCCAATAATGCCAATATATTGCTCTTTTTGTAACCCTTGGGCTATGAGTGGATCTTTACCTGGTGCGGGAGTTTCTTGAACTGCTTTTGGGGCGAGTTCTGAGGCTGGTAGTTCTTGCAATAATAAGTTCATCAAATTACTCCTGAAAATACTTGGTTAACTGAAAGATTTTTATGCCCGCCAAAGGTAGATAAGCGAGAAAAGGAAGACCCAAACTACATCAACAAAGTGCCAAAATAGAGTTGTCGCACTTGTACCGAAGTGAGTATTATTATAATTGCCTGGAATAAATGAGCGAATCAGCATAATTATCTGAAGCACAACACCAGCCAGAACGTGTAAACCGTGGAAACCTGTCAGTAAATAGAATGTAGAACCAACTAATCCTGTAGTAATCTTGAAATCAAGATTTTTCCACTCAATTAATAGACCAATTAAAAAGTAGGTTCCCATTGCGATCGTTATCAGCCATAGCCCGCGAAATTTACTAAGTTGATTACGCTTGAGGGCATTTTCTGCTGGTTGAATCACGAAGCTGCTAGAAAGTAAAACTACCGTATTAATAATCACGAGCTTAGACAATTCTGGTCCAGAAATACCGGGCGGTAGCCAGTTAGTAGTATTCAGTCGTAGAGCAACATAAGTAAAGATAAAACTCAAAAAAATGATACTTTCCGACAACAGGAACACAGTAAATCCGAACATTCCTTTGCCATGATGATCTTCATGACTTCCGCCACCACTTGGCAGAAAGCGCTGTAACCAATTCGGTAAGCGTCGCCGCCACCGCTCAAAACGGATCGGACTTTCATCTAAATGGATGCTGCGATGTTGCATAATACCAATTCGTAATTCGTAATTCGTAATTCGTAATTCGTAATTAATAAATTCAAATTTCATCTGGTTTTCAGACATAGCGAATTATCTTTAGAAAACCTCCGCGTACCTTTGCGCTAACCTCCGCGTACCTTTGCGTTGAAAAAAAGCTAGTATTTGGCCCAGCTTTACAAAGAAACGGAATTACTCACCATCATTAGAATTTTCCACGAACGAATATTTTGGATCGCCATAGTCGTAAGGAGGTCTGTTGACAACAGGAATCTCTTCAAAGTTATCTCGCGGAGGTGGTGATGAAGTTGTCCATTCCAATCCCGTAGCGTGCCAAGGATTATCAACTGCTCTGGCTCCATATAGCCAAGAACCGACAATGTTAGCAATAAAGGGCAGCGTTGATGCTCCCAGTAAGAACGATCCCAGGCTAGCGATGACATTCCACCCCTGATACTGGGGATCGTAGGAGGAAATTCGGCGTAACATCCCTTGTAAACCTAATGGGTGCATGGAGAAAAAGGTGATATTGGCAGGAATAAAGGTCAACCAAAAATGTAGTTTACCCCAACCCTCGGCGTACATCCTTCCAGTTATTTTGGGAAACCAAAAGTAAATTCCGGCAAAAATTGCCATCGTGATGGTATTAAAAACGATGTAGTGGAAGTGACCGACTACAAAATAAGTATTATTGACGTGGATATCAAATGGCGTGGCGGCAAGCATCACACCAGTGACACCGCCAAAAATAAACATCGCTGCACCTCCCATCGCAAATAGCATTGGTGTCTCTAGGTGCAACTTGCTCCTCCAGATTGTGGCAGTCCAAGCGAATGCCTTAACACCTGTGGGTATGGCAACTAACATTGAGGTGGCCATAAAGGTCATCCGCATCCAGCCGGGGGTAGCACTGGTAAACATGTGATGCACCCAGACGAAGATGCTGACTACAGCGATACCTAAAGAAGCAAGAGCAACTGACCGATAGCCAAATAGAGGATTGCGAGAAAAGGCTGGCAGAACTTCCGCAATAATACCAAAGGCTGGTAGCGCCATGATATACACTGCCGGGTGAGAATAGAACCAAAATAAATGTTGGTAGATAATGGGATCGCCACTTCCTTCAGGTTTAAAAAATTGTGTACCGAAGGAGAGGTCAAGCAATAGCAGTATTAATGCACCCGTCAAGGAAGGCAAATTAATCAGCTGCAACAACTGGGCGCTAAAAACTGACCACACAAAGACGGGCATTCTAAAAAATGTCATCCCTGGCGATCGCATCCAAAAGATTGTGGTGACAAAGTTGACAGCCCCCATAATTGAAGAGATGCCGATTAGTACTAGGCTAACTATCCAAATGAATTGACCGTTAATCAACTGATCGCCTGGAACTTGCAGACTAACTGGTGGATAAGACCACCAACCAGCTTGTGCAGTCCCGTTAGGTAGTAAAAAGCTAGACAGTAGTAGAAGACCGGCTGGTGGCAAAATCCAAAAAGAGATGGCATTGAGCAGGGGAAAAGCCATGTCCCGCGCTCCAATCATCAATGGCACTAGGTAGTTAGAAAGACCTGCATTGAAGGGAATAATCCACAGGAAAATCATGATTGTCCCGTGCATGGTGAATAAACCGTTGTAAAGGGGGCGATCGACTAAATTTGATTCCGGGGTGAGCAACTCAGCACGGATAATCATCGCCAACAGCCCGCCAAGCAGAAAGAAAATAAAGGTCATCACCATGTACTGAACACCGATTACCTTATGGTCGGTGCTGAAGCTGAAATATTGCCGCCAGCCATTCTCAGGTTCTCTATTCTTGGCTATAGCTTCACTCATATCATGTGTCATTATTTATCTACCTTTGATTCGCTATAGCAGGTTGAGCAGGTGTGACGGTGTGCCAGCCGCTTCTGAATAATGTCTTTGGTGGTTGGATATTTTCGGCAACTGCCTGATTTGGAGCATTCCCACTTTCGCTAGACACCGTTTGCGCAAGCCACTGGTTATACTTATCAAGGGATTCAACGTATACATCTGCCTCCATCAAGGCAAAGTAAGTACCACTAAATTGAGAATCTTTCAGTCGATATTTGCCTGGGCGAATGGGTGTTAGCACAATGTCAATCTTGCGCCCTGGAACAATATCCTGTTTTAAGCGAAACTCAGGAACGTAGAAACCGTGAATTACATCCTGTGCTTGCATATTTAAGCGAGTGCTGCGATCGCTCGGCAAATGTAATTCCTTACTAATAAGATTATTTGGATAGCCAAAAGACCAATCTGACTGCTTAACAAAAACATCTATTGTTTCAGATGCAGGTTTGGGGACATCGCTAACGGTTGCAGCGTAGGCGGGTGCAGATTCTAAGGGGGCGTGCAAATGCACAATTTGGTTTAGACCGAGAATATTTAATTGCTGATAAATATTGAAGCTTTGAAAGGCAATCCATACTACTAGCAGAGTCGGGGTGGCTGTCCACAATATTTCTAGCTTCCCATTACCTCTAGAAGGGTGTCCCTCGCTATAGTCTTCCGGTCGAGCGCGATGGAAGACTATGGCATACACAATAACACCAATCAGCCCCAGCAAAATAAATGCTCCAATTGAGACTAAAAAACTAAATAAATCATCTACCCGTTGTGCTTCTGCTGTCGCCTGGGGAGGCATCCAAGAAAACACCTGTTGTCCAATCCACCGACTGACAATTAGCAGCCCTGCGACATAAAACGCTATTAGTACATATTCCCAAAAACTAAACATAATAATTTCATATAAGAGTATTTCTTGCTTGATTATTTGAGTAGTAAATTTGGGTTTTTACCTTCTTGGAGTAACTTCGCAGCAGTAACATGAATTCCAAACTCTTCTCCCAATTGCGCCCCTAAAGTTCCGTGAGCGTATAAGATTGCCATGATCGCTATGCCTGCCAACAAGTAACTCCACTGCACCTGCATAGAAGCATCCTTGCGCCAGCGATAGCGTTGCAAACCTCTCCATACTGTCATGGCTGCGATCGCTCCCAACAGCAAAATGCCACCCAAACCATGCAAAAGCGTCGTCCAACCAGCAGTTAACCCCCAAACGCTCTTTTGATCGATTGGTGGATTTGCTAGCAGTAGCTCGAAAAAACCAGCTGCAACCGTGAAAAAGGTGATAAAAGCTGCTCCTATGAGGTTATACCAGCCGACATCAAAAAAACCAGAACGCAGGGTAGGCAGACCCAAAAATTTGAAGATTGGTTTTTCTAAAGCAAAAAGCGCTCCGGCAATGTCAAAAACGATCGCAAGAATGAATAAACCCAATGTTAGATGCACCAGTTGCGGATGTATCGGAATCTCATAAGGTAATCCGTTAGCATTCAGACTCAATCTCAACTGGTCAATCAGTTGCCAGTTCATGGCGAAACTCCTTGCTTCATCGCTTGCACAACTGGCTCGATGTGTAACCCGTACACCCAAACTAGCTTACTCCCTAGATAGACTTGCAAGCACACTAGGCAGACTAAAAACGTTGCAGCACCCAAGTAAGCAGGCGGTACTTTCCGTGGGGTGCGTTTGCGAATCACGAAACGCCAAGCTGTAATGCCAACGACAATAACCGCCAGTGACCAACCCATCAACGTATGAAAATTCAGTGTTGGTTGGACTGCTGGGTAGATGTTCGCCAGACCTGCTTCAAACTGACCAAGAATCACCGCTATAAAGATAGCTGCTGAGGCCACAAACATATTCCAGAAACTCACCTCAAATAAACGCACGTTGCGCGTGAAATAGCCCAGCACATCGCACACAAAAGAAAAAAGCACCATCGCGATTACGAAATGGACAACGATTGGGTGTAGAGGGTCAGGGTATGGTAAATTTTGGTTATTCAGAGACAGAGCAGGCATGCTTTCTCCTTCATGGGTCTAAATATGTAGATGCGTTGCATGGAATTTCTATCCGCCTAACGCATTATTTATATTTTCAAGAATACTGTGCTAACGCCACAGATCAACCAATTAAAAAACATTGAAAATTTACGATGCACTGAAATATTTCAAGTAACTTTTGAAATAAAAAAAATTACATACTTACTTTTTTCAGCAATTATTTTTCAATAATGTCAAAATTTACTAAGATAACTATCTTTTTGATTGATATTACATTATATGTAAATTTGCCTTTACAAAAATTAAAAGAGGGTTATTTCTGATTAGATAGGATATTTGACAACAGCCAATCAACTCAGATACTTTAGAGGCAGCTAAAAATTTTTTAACGTCTTATTTATATGGTTTTATTACTTTAGCTCATTTTAGATTTGATTAACTAAAAATTTTACTTTAACCAAACTTGCTTTGAATATACCATAAATCTTTATTGAGATTGATGTTAGCTTTCAAATTGCAATTTTACAAATCTTCAAAATAAAAATATCCTATCGTCACACAAATGACAAATAATTGAAACATCATTTATAAAAAATATGCTATTTATCATTCTCTGGATAGATTAGAAAAATACTAGATATTCTTAAAATTTTAAAAATGTTTTGCTTTATTCATGAATAGCTTACTGATTTGACAATTTAAATCGCCAAGCTAATACTACGTCTAAAAAGCAAAAATAATATCATGAAAGTCTTCCGAATGATTCAGACACTCACAACGAATCAAGCTATAAAAG
The DNA here is from genome assembly GCF_017115165.1 of Nostoc sp. LPT. Taxonomy (GTDB): domain Bacteria; phylum Cyanobacteriota; class Cyanobacteriia; order Cyanobacteriales; family Nostocaceae; genus Nostoc. The sequence continues at coordinate 43,899 of NZ_JABXKF010000066.1, forward strand.
TATTGAAAGCATTATGAGCTATTCCCCTTACCTGCTCAAAGGTCAAAAAGCACTTGTAACGGGTGCTAGTTCTGGTATTGGTGAAGCGATCGCTCGCTATTTAGCTTTATCAGGTGCAGCAGTAGCTATCAACTATCATTCGGAAGCTGAGTCAGCCCAAAAACTTGTTGATGATATCAAAGCGGCTAATGGTGAAGCATTTACTATTCAAGCTGATGTCAGCAAAGAAGACGAAATAAAAGCGATGTTCAGCCAGACGCTCGAGCAATTCGGTACTATTGACATTTTAGTAAACAATGCAGGTCTTCAAAAAGATTCACCGTTTGTAGATATGACCCTTGAGCAATGGAATAGAGTTATTGAGGTGAATCTGACAGGACAATTCTTATGTGCGCGGGAAGCTGCAAAGGAATTCTTACGCCGGGGTGTACAGCCCCATATTTCATCTGCCGCAGGTAAGATTATTTGTATAAGTTCAGTGCATCAGGTAATTCCTTGGGCGGGTCATGTTAATTATGCTGCTAGTAAGGGCGGTATAAATATGATGATGCAAAGTATTGCTCAAGAACTTGCACCCCATAAAATTCGCGTTAATAGTATTGCCCCTGGTGCAATCAAAACCCCAATTAATAAATCAGCTTGGGATACTCCAGAGGCAGAAGCAAAGTTATTAAAACTGATTCCAGCAAAACGTGTGGGTGATGTAGAAGATATCGCGAAAGCAGCGGTTTGGTTGGCTTCTGATGACTCTGATTATGTCTATGGTACAACTCTATTTGTAGATGGTGGTATGACCTTGTATCCAGATTTTATAGAGAATGGTTAACTGATAGATAATGCCTACAAAAGTTACTGTTAATCCTGGTTTGAGAACAATCAACGATTAAATTTGGCTGTAGGAGACGTTTTGACACAATGTCGAACCAACCCAATGGAAAGTTACCCATCTGGATAGTGAATTAGAAGTTTCTGGATAATTATTATTTACTCTCATGGCATCTGATTCATCTCATAAAACTATATTTGCAGCGATGGGCGCTAACTTAGCGATCGCGATTACTAAATTTATTGCTGCCTCGATTACTGGCAGTTCCGCTATGATATCTGAAGGGATTCATTCGGTGGTAGATACTGGCGATCAACTGGTACTTTTGCTAGGAATTCGGAGAAGCCAAAAGCCAGCAGACGATAGCCATCCCTTTGGTTATGGTCAAGAACTTTATTTCTGGACTTTCATCGTTGCTATCCTGATCTTTGCCCTTGGCGGCGGGATGTCAATTTATGAAGGAATCACTCATTTAATTAAACCTAGCCCTTTAGAAAACCCAATGTGGAATTATATTGTGTTAGGTATGGCAATATTATTGGAGGGTTTTTCTTGGACTGTAGCTTTAAAAGAGTTTTTGCCAACCAAGGGTAAACAAAATTTCTGGCAAGCAATCAAAAACAGTAAAGATCCGACAGTCTTTACAATATTATTTGAGGATACTGCTGCAATTTTAGGTTTATTCGTTGCCTTAATCGGAATCTTTTTAGGACATTTATTTAATAATGTTTATTTTGATGGCATTGCCTCGATTATTATTGGCATTATCTTGGCTATAGTAGCAGTGGTACTAGCAAGAGAAAGTAAAGGATTGTTACTTGGTGAAAGTGCTAATCCTCAAACTATAGCTAATATTCGTTCTTTGTCAAAAACAGAACCAGGAGTGCAAGAAGTTGTACGTGTACTAACAATGCAGCTTGCTCCAAAAGAAGTATTACTCAACTTAGAAATTCAATTTTCTAAAAATCTTACAGGTGAGGAAATAGCCTTAACTGTAGAAAGTTTAGAAGTAAAAATTCGCGAAAAGCATCCAGAAATAAAACAAATTTTTATTGAAGCAAAATCCTTAACTGCCGCTCGCAAATTTTTGCCAAATTCTCAATAAATTTTTAATCAGATAAATATCAAATACAGAATTTTCAAAAAATATTCAAAGCTTATCGGTACAACAAAACAGTATGGTAAAGATTATTGGTCAAGCAGAAGCTTTTGGCTCACCCGGTATTGAACCTCGATGGACTCAAGCGAATAAAGATGGAGTCGGAACAGCTTACTCTACCTCTAGTCGCGTTTGGTTTACTATCTGGAACGGTATTGTCACTGAAATCTACCATCCCACAGTAGACAGACCCCAAATTCGGGATTTGCAGTATCTAATTTCTGATGGGAAAAGCTTTTTCCACGAAGAGAAACGCCATCTCGAATCCAAAATGGAACCGATGTGGACTCATAGTTTAGGATACCGCATCACTAATTCCGACCCCCAAGGACGTTATGCTGTAATCAAAGAAGTAATTGCCGACCCGCATTTATCCTGTATCTTACAGCACACAAAATTAACAGGAGAGGACGATTTTATCTCCCAACTTCATTTATATACTTTGTGTGCGCCGCATTTGGAAGTTGGAGGTATGGGTAATAATGGTTACGCTATGGCGGTTTTGCCCAAAATTTCTGGGTTGATGGTGAACCATACTGGAAAGGCATCCAACTAGATGAGGTGGCATTTCCGATTCTTTTAGCATGGCTATTGTACCAACAGAAGACTTGTTTAAAATTCGATATTTATCCGATGGTTCTGCGGGCAGCGGGTTATTTAATTCGTAACGGCCCGGTTACTCAACAAGAACGCTGGGAAGAAAACAGTGGTTATTCACCATCCACACTAGCATCCAATATTGCCGCCTTAATCTGTGCTGCTCAATTTGTTCGTCAACATGGAGATGAAGCAACAGCAAAGTTTATAGAAGAATACGCAGATTTTTTAGAATCTCACATCGAAGCTTGGACAGTAACTACAGAAGGAACTTTAGTTCCTGGGATCAAACGGCATTATATCCGAATTACTCCCTCAGATATTAATAATCCTCAAGCCGACGACAATCCTAACCAAGGAACTGTTTTCATCACCAGTCAACCAGCTGGTGAACCAGCAGAATTTCCGGCCAAGGAAATTGTCGATGGCGGATTTCTGCAATTAGTACGCTATGGAATTCGTAAACCAGATGACCCGATTATTGTTGATTCTGTCAAAGTAATTGATGCAGTATTGAAAGTAGATACACCCGTTGGGCCTTGTTGGCATCGTTACAACCACGACGGCTACGGTCAGCAAAAAGACGGAAATCCTTATGTCGGTTCGGGTAAGGGACGCGCTTGGCCTTTGTTGGCAGGAGAACGAGGACATTATGAACTAGCTGCTGGTGGGGATGTCAAAACATATATCAAGGCGATGGAAGGATTTGCTTCAGACACTTGTTTACTACCAGAACAGGTTTGGGATGAAGCAGATATACCTGATGTCTATATGTTTTTAGGAAAACCAACAGGTTCAGCCATGCCTTTAATGTGGGCACACGCAGAGTATATCAAGCTGCTACGGTCAACTCATGACGGACAGGTGTTTGATTTTATTCCAGAGGTGGCAAATCGCTATTTAGGCGAAAGAAAGCAGTGTAAATCATTGGAAATTTGGAAGTTTAACCGTCAAGTAGACAAAGTTAAAAAAGGTCAGACGTTGCGAATTGACGCTTTAGCATCTTTTCAATTGCATTGGTCAGATGATAATTGGCAAACCGTAAAAGATACGCCTTCTACTTCCACAAAATTAGGAGTGAATTTTGTAGATATTTCTGTTTCTGATAACCAGCAACAGCCAATCAGCTTTACCTTTTTCTGGATTGAAAGCAATAAATGGGAATAATGCAATTATACGGTTGCGGTTGATTAGTAGTAATTATTGCAATTTTTCAGAGTTTGTAGTAAGCACTTTAGTGCTTAGAAAATAAGGACTAAACTTTTTACTCATATCATGTCCGGATAATCGCTTACGATAAAAGTAGTGAGTGCAAAGATGAGTAA
>NZ_JABXKF010000048.1 GCF_017115165.1 Nostoc sp. LPT
ATAATTATCTGTCTCGCCCATCTCTGCTTCCTAAATATTAGACCTGAATCCTTACGTTGTGATTAAAAGTTTTATCGGCAGATCGGATGTTGATGATTTAGAAAAAGTGTTGGATCAGTATATTTTATATCAGGATATCTTGATTGAATTAGAGCCGGAACGAGTACTATATCTTGCAGTACCTAATAGTATTTTTGATGATTTATTTGAAGAACCTATCGGCAAACTGTTACTAAGAAATCATCGTTTAAAGCTGATTACATTTGATCCAAAACAGGAGGTTATTAAACAATGGATTACACCAAGTTAGACGACTATCGCCACGTGATTGAAACTATCCTCAGTGAATATGCTTCACTACCCTATTCTTATGCCAATATTCAATCGAAAGTAGTGTTTGATCGAACCCGCGTTGGCGCAGCCTTTCTGAAAGAGACTCGCTATTTGTGGATGGATATTGGTTGGGATGGCGAATGCCTACGGCACGCTACGCGAACGCCGCATTCACGGCTGTCTGGTTCATATTGACTTAATTGATGGCAAAATCTGGATTCAACAAGATGGCACTGAAGAAGGCATTGCCGCCGATTTAGAAGGGGCTGGAATTCCTAAAGAACATATCGTCCTTGGCTTTCGTCCACCGGAGTTAAGACCCTACACTGGCTATGCAGTTGCTTAAGGTGCGATCGCTCTTTAAAAGTTAACACGGAACATTCTGTTTATTCTTCATTGGTAAATACAACACCTTCATACAACAATTCAATTGGACATTCAAACTCAATGCTGGATAGAGTGACGATATCTCCAGCCGTATAGGGATAGTAAAGCCACATCCTACCCTCACCCCGACAGTAACGTTCGACGGAGATTTTTTCCGACTCAATCAAGATATACTCTTGCAAACTGGGGATTGTCAGATAATAAGTGAATTTTTCATCCCGATCTTTAGCGCTTGTACCTGGAGAAAGAACTTCGACAATCAGCTTGGGATGTTGAATAAATTTGCGGGCATTAAGGTCTTCAGGGTCGCAACTGACAATAACATCAGGATAATAGTAGCGGCTCTGGGGAGTGAGTTGCATTTTCACGTCTAATACATTCACTCGACAACCCCTGGAACGCAAATGAGGGTACAAAGGTCTGTAGAGATTTAGTGCAATGTCGTTATGGGGAATTGTACCGCCTGTCATGGCAAATACTTCGCCATTGGCATATTCGTAGCGAAGGTCTTGCTGAGGTTCCCATTCGAGATATTCCTCAACGGTCATTTTTGGCGGCTGTTGGGGGATGGCAATCATAACTAAGATTTCTTCACGCTTGGTTTGATTGTAGCTAAATAGGGGTTGCTGAAAAAGTCATAAAAAAGCAGGAGTTTTCCTCAAATGGAAGCAAGAAGCTTGACACTGGAGTTGGAGTTGATTCTTTTTTTGTACATAGTTACTAATGATACGGCAAGCAACTGCTGTCCACGGTGCTGCAAGGATTTTGGGCTATTTTACCCTCAAGTCTTGCACCTGAATATACTTCTCTGATCTGAGAATCTACAGACTGTCACCTTTTCTTTCTTTTTCAGCAAACCCTAACATAGTATCAGCAACAAAGAGCAGTATCTGGAAAACCTCTCTCCTAAAACAAGTAAGACTTTAAACTTTCTTCTTTCTGACGTGGGAAGGGGGTGAGATTTTTTGCTAAGGTTTGTAGTGAGCAATTCAGAAAATTCATTGCGATCGCTCAATCATGTTAGATTATAGTTTGTTGCTTCTCTCAAACACAAAATCTCAGAGTTTCTTACCCATCTCCTCATTGTGGGAATGGGAAAAAAGGAGTTCAAAGTTAAGTTTTTTGAAAAATATGTGCAGCAACACACCTATTTGCAACAGCTTAAATAGCTTACCAGACAAGACTTAGAACCACAATTGAATATCATTGTAAAAGCAAAAATTAAAAAAATATGAATTGCATTTTTACCCTCAAAAAAATGATATGTTAGATACAGAATTGAATTTCGCACGTTTCTGGAGTAGAACGATGTAAACTACTCCAGTTTTTCACCCTCAAACCCTTGGCATTTATTGCTTTTGACGGAAATTGAGGGCAATCTGAGTACACATTTAAATAACCCAAACCTGGTTTCAATTTAGTTAAAGTTATTGCTGGGATTGGGTTTTAGCTGAGTACAAAGAAATCCTGAACCCCCATCTATAAACACTAGAACCCTAACCAAAAAATACTAGAACCCCTACCTGAAAAAAACTTTTTTAATTCTTGTAATGCTTGAAGAATTAGGGTTTTTCTTCTTTGAGTACAAAAGTAATAAATCCAATAAATTCTATCCTAGACAGACGCAACATCTGGCTGGGAGATGGCTGCTATAAATCTTATATCGCCAATCACCTAACGCTCTGAAACAAAACAAAGCGAAGAGTGAGTGGAGGGATGACATAGCACCATGCCTGAAGTGAATAGAAGTCGCGGCTGTAAGCACAAATTCTACCCAAGAACCGAACGTTGACACACACCAGCCGAACATCTAAAGATTCATCGCCTGCCTTACTTGAAAACAAGTCGCCCGAACCCAAGGGTTTGCAGGCAGTGTGGAAGACGCGACTTCAATTTCTAGGCATAGGAACAGCAACAACATCTCCCACAGTGGCAGCCAAGTCCACCGACCTTTTGCGAAACTCAATGACATCACCGTCTACACGACTCCTCAACTCCAACGCTACGGAATCGCCAACCCAAGCAAAATCAGGTGGTTGCGGCTGCGACAGCAACACCAGCGCCACCGTGGAAAGGGACGAAAAGCTCCAAGAACGCATTGCTAAACATCCCTGCTACAGTGAAGACGCCCATCACCACTACGCCCGGATGCACGTTGCAGTTGCTCCTGCTTGCAACATTCAATGCAACTATTGCAACCGTAAATATGATTGTGCTAACGAAAGCCGTCCTGGAGTAGTTAGCGAATTGCTAACACCAGAACAAGCAGCACACAAAGCTTTGGTCATTGGCGGCAAGATTCCCCAAATGACAGTTGTGGGAATTGCTGGCCCTGGCGACCCATTGGCGAACGCAGATAAGACTTTCCGCACATTTGAGTTGATTGCAGAGCAAGCACCAGATATCAAGCTGTGCTTATCAACCAATGGTTTAATGCTGCCTGACTACGTTGATCGCATTAAACAATTAAATATAGATCACGTTACGATCACCATTAACATGGTAGATCCAGAGATTGGTGCTAAGATTTATCCTTGGGTTCACTACAACCGCAAGCGTTATAAAGGCATTGAAGGCGCAAGAATTCTCCACGAAAGACAGATGGAAGGATTGCAAGCCCTAAAAGATGCTGACATCTTGTGCAAAGTCAACTCTGTAATGATTCCCGGAATTAATGACCAGCACTTAGTTGAAGTGAATCGAGTCATTCGTGAGAAAGGTGCATTCTTGCACAACATCATGCCATTGATTTCTGCACCAGAACATGGCACACACTTCGGTTTAACCGGTCAACGCGGCCCCACACCCAAAGAACTCAAAGAAGTTCAAGACAACTGCTCTGGTAACATGAAAATGATGCGTCACTGTCGCCAGTGCCGTGCCGATGCAGTCGGATTATTGGGAGAAGATCGCAGCCAGGAATTTTCCAAAGAGAAATTCTTGGAAATGACTCCAGAATACGACATGGACAAACGCCAAGAAGTTCACGACGGTATTGAGAAGTTTAAAGAAGAACTGAAAGTAGCCAAAGACAAGGCGCTAGTCGGCAAGAAATTTGCCAACAATCCCAAAGTCCTTGTTGCAGTAGCAACCAAAGGCGGCGGATTGGTTAATCAGCACTTCGGTCATGCGAAAGAATTCCAAATTTACGAAGTAGATGGAAACGAAGTTCGCTTTGTCGGTCATCGCAAAATTGACCAATACTGCCAAGGTGGATACGGCGAGGAAGCTTCTTTTGAGCATATTATGAAAGCGATCGCAGATTGCAAAGCAGTTTTAGCCTCCAAGATTGGTAACAGTCCTCAAGAAAAATTGCAAAAAGCTGGAATACAGACTGTTGAAGCTTACGACGTGATTGAAAAGGTTGCTTTGGAATTTTACGAGCAATACGTTAAGGAATTAGGGAATTAGGGAATAGGGCATGGGGCATGGGTAATAGAAGAAGAATTATCCCCAATGCCGCCAGTCGTCTCCTACGGTACTGTCTCCCCGATGCCCAATGCCCAATGCCCAATGCCCCTTGCCCAAAAAAGGAGAATAAATCATGGCTTACAAAATTTTTACTAGCCAGTGTATTTCCTGCAATCTCTGTCTAACGGTATGTCCCACAAATGCAATTAAAGTGGTTGACGGACAGCACTGGATTGACCCTGAACTTTGTACAAACTGCGTTGGTAGCATTCATACCGTGCCTCAGTGTAAAGCTGGTTGTCCCACTTGCGACGGTTGCGTTAAGCAGCCTAGCGATTACTGGGAAAGCTGGTTTACCAATTACAACCACGTAGTTGCTAAATTAACAAATAAACAAGATTACTGGGAACGTTGGTTTAACACCTATTCTCAGAAATACTCCGAACAGTTACAAAAGCGCCAACCCCAAACAATGGCACCGCAGAAGCTTAAATAATTCGTAATTCTTAATTGAAGACAACAATGCAAAATAACTGCATCTATCTCGATAATAATGCCACCACTAAGGTAGACTCAGAAGTTATAGAGGTAATGCTACCTTACCTGACAGATTATTACGGCAATCCCTCCAGTATGCATACCTTTGGTGGGCAAGTCGGTAAAGCAGTCAGAACAGCAAGAGAACAACTTGCAGCCATCCTGGGAGCCGATGAGTCAGAAATTGTCTACACAAGTTGTGGAACTGAGGGAGATAACGCGGCGATTCGAGCCGCACTGTTGGCGCAACCAGAAAAGCGACACATCATCACCACCCAAGTTGAACATCCAGCAGTACTCAATGTCTGCAAACAATTAGAAACCCAAGATTATAGTGTTACCTATCTATCAGTAAATCATCAAGGACAGCTGGATCTAGATGAACTAGAAGCTTCCTTGACGGGTAACACCGCCCTGGTGACAATTATGTATGCTAATAACGAAACCGGCACGATTTTCCCGATTGAGCAAATTGGGTTGCGCGTAAAAGAATATGGAGCTATCTTCCATGTAGATGCGGTGCAAGCAGTGGGAAAAATCCCCTTGAATATGAAGACTAGTACCGTAGATATGTTAACCCTGTCTGGTCACAAGTTGCACGGTCCTAAAGGAATTGGTGCTTTATATATCCGGCGCGGAGTTCGGTTCCGTCCCTTCATTCTTGGGGGACACCAAGAACGCGGACGTAGAGCGGGAACAGAGAATGTTCCAGCAATTATCGCCTTAGGCAAAGCTGCCCAACTAGAACTGTTACACTTAGAAGAAGCGGCCACAAGAGAAAGAAGGCTGCGCGATCGCCTCGAACAAACTTTACTTGCGACAATTCCCGATTGTGTAGTCAATGGTGACGTTACGCAGAGATTGCCAAACACCACAAATATCGGCTTCAAGTACATCGAAGGTGAAGCAATTCTACTGTTATTGAACAAATACGGTATCTGTGCATCATCCGGTTCTGCTTGCACCTCCGGTTCTCTGGAACCCTCCCACGTCCTGCGGGCAATGGGCTTACCCTACACAACTTTGCACGGTTCTATCCGCTTCAGTCTTTGTCGCTACACCACAGAAGCCGAAATCGATCGAGTGATAGAGGTAATGCCCACTATTGTAGAACGTTTACGCGCCCTCTCACCCTTCAAAAATGATAATGCAGGTTGGCTGCAAGGACAAGAACAAGCACTGGCGCATCGCTAGGGGCTAGGGACTAGGGACTGGGGACTGGGGATTAGGGAAGAATTTTCCCAATACCCAGTACCCAATCCCCAGTACCCAATCCCCCAATCTAAAATCCAAAATCTAAAATCTAAAATTCGTTATGTGGGACTACACCGATAAAGTATTAGAACTGTTTTACGATCCCAAAAATCAGGGAGAAATTGAAGAAACGAGCGAAGCTGGAGTTAAGGTTGCAACAGGAGAAATCGGTAGCATTGCTTGCGGCGATGCTCTGAGATTGCACCTGAAAGTAGAAGTAGAATCTGATAAGATTCTAGATGCTCGCTTTCAAACCTTTGGCTGTACTAGTGCGATCGCATCTTCTAGTGCATTAACCGAAATGGTCAAAGGTTTAACCTTAGATGAAGCCCTGAAAGTGTCCAACAGAGACATTGCAGATTACCTGGGTGGTTTACCAGAAGCAAAGATGCATTGCTCTGTCATGGGACAAGAAGCGCTAGAAGCCGCTATCTATAATTATCGTGGCATTCCTCTAGCTACCCACGATGATGATGATGAAGGCGCGTTAGTTTGCAGTTGCTTTGGGATCAGCGAGTCCAAAATTCGCCGTGTCGTTCTAGAAAATAATCTCACTGGTGCCGAAGAGGTAACAAATTATGTAAAAGCTGGTGGTGGATGCGGTTCCTGTTTGGCGAACATTGATGATATAATTAAATCAGTTCAACAGGAATACGCCTCACCTGCTATCAACAATTACGGCGTAAAAGTTGCCACAGAAATTGTTACGTCTAAAGAGCGATCGCTAACAAACGTGCAAAAGATTGCTCTAATTCAAAAGGTTCTTGATGAAGAAGTCAGACCCGTACTCATCGCTGACGGGGGAGATGTAGAACTCTATGATGTAGAAGGCGATCGCGTTAAAGTTGTACTGCAAGGTGCTTGCGGTTCCTGTTCTAGTAGTACAGCAACTCTGAAAATTGCGATCGAAGCCAGATTACAAGATCGTGTCAGCAAGAGCCTTGTAGTCGAAGCAGTTTAGGAGATTGCTGTAGGACTTAACGTACTCTACAAATACGCCCTAATATGCATTCAGCCAGAAACAGAAAGTAGGATTTGAACCGAATCATTGTCTCCACTCAATGCTTCATACCAATTCGCCAAAAGAAAGCCACAGATTCAAATCTAACTTTCTTAATTACGAATTACGTAGACACCCGAAGGATTGCTTCCCCCAGGGTATTACGAATTACGAATTGGTATCAGTCCTACCACTATGACGGCTAACAGCATATAGGCTTCATAGATTAAGCGCCTACTTGCTTTCTTTCATCATCTAACTCGCTTCAAAGGAACAGGATATGAGTACATTGTACGACAAACTTGGCGGACAACCAGCTATTGAACAAATAGTAGATGAACTCCACAAACGCATTGCGACAGACAGCATCCTCAATCACTTTTTTGCTGGTACAGATATGGCCAAGCAGCGTAATCATCTAGTTACTTTCTTATCTCAAATTTTTGAGGGGTCAAAGCAATACGGCGGTCGTCCAATGGACAAAACCCACGCGGGAATGAATTTACAGCAACAACACTTCGACGCGATCGCCAAGCTTTTGAGTGAATCGATGGCTGTACGTGGAGAGTCGCCAGAAGACACCAACGCTGCACTAGAGCGCGTCTCAAATTTCAAGGGCGCTATTTTGAACAAGTAATAGGACTTATGCATTGATTGTTGACAAATAGCAACATCAAGTCCTATTTAATCTTTCCATCTGAAACACATTATGACGTATTTGTAAATTGCGTAATTTTCTTTGTTCTTTGTCAAAACAAATGACAAAGGACAAAAAACAAAAAACAAAAAGAAAAAAAATTTAACTAGGAAATATATGTACTTGCTTTCAATAATTTTAGCTGTGGAGCGATCGCCCCCAGCAGGCACTTATGCCAATGCTACCAACGATGCTCTACACGTGCTCACTACTGTCGCTCAACAGGTGTGAACGCAACAGACAAAGGCAAAGACCCACCAACCAACCAATTGCAGGAAAATACGAACCATGACTGAAGAAAACATTAGACAGATAGCTTTCTATGGTAAGGGCGGTATCGGTAAATCTACCACCTCCCAAAACACCTTAGCAGCTATGGCTGAAATGGGTCAACGCATCCTCATCGTCGGTTGCGACCCCAAAGCTGACTCCACTCGTTTGATGCTGCACAGCAAGGCTCAAACAACCGTTCTTCACCTCGCCGCAGAACGTGGTGCAGTAGAAGATATCGAACTTGAAGAAGTAATGCTGAATGGTTACCGTAACGTTCGTTGCGTAGAATCTGGTGGTCCAGAACCCGGTGTCGGTTGTGCTGGTCGTGGTATTATCACCGCCATCAACTTCTTAGAAGAAAATGGTGCTTACCAAGACCTAGACTTCGTATCTTACGACGTATTAGGTGACGTTGTGTGCGGTGGTTTCGCTATGCCTATCCGTGAAGGTAAAGCACAAGAAATCTACATCGTGACATCGGGTGAAATGATGGCGATGTATGCTGCTAACAACATTGCTCGTGGTGTTCTTAAGTATGCTCACACAGGTGGCGTGCGTTTGGGTGGTCTGATTTGTAATAGCCGTAAAACTGACCGGGAACACGAATTGATCGAAACCTTGGCAAAACGGTTGAACACCCAAATGATTCACTTCGTACCCCGTGACAACATTGTTCAACACGCAGAATTACGCCGCATGACTGTTAACGAGTACGCACCTGACAGCAACCAAGCTAACGAATACCGGACATTGGCTACCAAGATCATCAACAACACAAATCTGGCTATTCCTACGCCTATCGAAATGGAAGAACTAGAAGACTTGTTGATTGAATTCGGTATTCTCGAAAGCGAGGAAAATGCTGCAATGTTGGTTGGCAAGACTGCTGCTGAAGCTCCTGTAGTATAAGTCGCTGCTAAGAAATAATGCTTTAGTACAAGGAAAAAGGAAGAGTTTCATATCTTTCCTTTTACCTTTTACTCTCTCCCTTACATCCCCCCTAACCTTAGAGGGGACTCCTAGTCCCCCTATACCCCCCATCCTTACGACTTACAGAGACTAAGTATGACTCCTCCAGAAAATCAAAACATCATCCAAGAAAGAAAAGAGCTAATTAAAGAAGTTCTCAGCGCTTACCCAGAAAAAGCTGCGAAAAAGCGGGAAAAGCATTTAAACGTATACGAAGAAGGTAAGTCCGATTGCGGCGTTAAGTCTAACATCAAATCCCTGCCTGGGGTAATGACCGCTCGTGGTTGTGCTTACGCTGGTTCTAAAGGTGTGGTCTGGGGTCCTATTAAGGACATGATCCACATCAGCCACGGGCCTGTAGGTTGCGGTTACTGGTCTTGGTCTGGTCGTCGTAACTACTACATCGGCACCACAGGTATTGATACCTTTGGTACCATGCACTTCACCTCCGACTTCCAAGAACGAGATATCGTGTTCGGCGGTGACAAGAAACTTACCAAGCTGATCGAAGAACTTGATGTACTTTTCCCCCTCAACCGTGGTGTTTCCATTCAATCTGAATGTCCCATTGGTCTAATTGGGGATGACATCGAAGCTGTTGCTCGGAAAACATCGAAAACAATTGGTAAGCCAGTTGTACCTGTGCGTTGCGAAGGCTTCCGGGGTGTTTCCCAATCTTTGGGACACCACATTGCTAACGATATGGTTCGTGACTGGGTGTTCACCAGATCAGACCAAGCTAAGAAAGACGGTACACTCCAGTTTGAAGGTACTCCTTATGATGTAGCCATCATTGGTGACTACAACATCGGTGGTGATGCTTGGGCTAGCCGCATCCTGTTAGAAGAACTCGGCTTGCGCGTAGTCGCTCAGTGGTCAGGTGATGGCACCATCAACGAAATGTTGATGACCCCCAATGTGAAGATGAACCTCATCCACTGTTATCGGTCGATGAACTACATCAGCCGTCACATGGAAGAAGCTTATGGAATACCCTGTACGAAGTATGATTTAATATCTTGTGATACCAGGATTTAGTCCACGTCTAACTTTGCTCAATTTAAACATTGTTCTAAATGGACTAAATTTTAAGACACATTTAAGACACAATGAAAAGCAAGGCACAGGACGTTTTTGAGGATTTCACTCCGCCAGCATCTACCGATGGCAGCTATTTAGGAACGCAGAAACACATGAAGGCTACTCGGCAGCATCTGGAACGCAAGTTTGATAAAGGTTTGACAGACACTAGGGCCCGTCTAAAAGCCGCTAAGGTCAAAGTGGGTTTGGTCGTGGCACGGGACACTATTCAATTGCAAGCATCCCTACCAATCAAGCCGGGCGATCGCGACACGAAAGGAACTGGTTTTAAGCAGTACAAGATTTCGCTAAACATCCCTGCAAGCTTGGACGGGCTGAGAACAGCAGAGGAAGAGGCAAACGAGCTAGGCAAGCTCCTCGCCCGTAAACAGTTTGAATGGACTGACAAATATCTGGGTAAAATCGCTAAGGTCGCCAACAGATCCCAAACCCTTGGTGATGTTTTAGAAGAGTTTGAAACTGAGTATTTCAAAACGCGCAAGTTAACAGAAAAAAGTAAACACACCTTTTTCTATTACAAAGAGTATTTACGGCGATTGATTGGGCTAGATACTTTATTGACTCAACCGGAGATTGATAAAAAGCTTACAGAATTGACGGGTGATTCCGCTAAATACAGTGCTGTTAAATCGTTGAAAGTTTTAAAAGCAACTCTTAATTTAACTAGTTTAACTCTCGAACATTTTAAAGCTACACAACCCAAAAGTCAGGCTAGGGACATTCCCAGTGATGAGGATATCATCAAATATTATGAATCTTTTCATCAGTACTCTTTGACTAGAAGCCTAACAATTAAAAAGAATTGTTTAGACAGTTGGAAGATGTGGGAATGGGTATATGGAATGCTTGCTACTTATGGACTACGCCCAAGAGAACTGTTTGTAAATCCCGAAATTGATTGGTGGTTGAGTCCTGAAAATAAAGATAATACATGGAAGGTTCACCCAGATACTAAGACTGGTTACAGGGAAACTTTACCACTACATCCTGAATGGGTTTACTTGTTTGATTTGAAAAAATTAGAGCCTTTGGAATTGTTAAAAGCTCAAACTGATGACAGAACTAGCTTTACGGATATCAACAATATTCGGGTTAACTGTTCATCATGGTTTAGGCGCGTAAATATTCCGTTTACGCCCTATGACTTACGCCACGCTTGGGCAATTCGAGCGCACATGATGGGCATTCCAATTAAAGCTGCTGCTGATAACTTGGGGCATTCTGTAGAAATTCATACTGAGATTTATCAGAAGTGGTTCAGCTTGGAGAACCGGAAGAAAGTAATTAAACAGGCCGTGGATAAAAAAGATGACATGGATACGTTAATACAGGAGAATGCACGGCTAAGGGCTGAGGTGGAATATCTCAGGCAAGCTTTAGCACGGCATCAAATCAGTGAGGTGCTGTCTACTTAACTCACAACCAAATACGGTTTATTAACAGAGATACATCTCTGTATTTTTAGTTTTGAAACTGTTAAACTAGCGCTGCTACATTTTTTGGCAATTTATTAGATAAAAATCCTATTTTTTGGAAATTTATGTTAAAAAATAGCCAGTCAAAAAATTGTCTACAGTTGCTAAAAATGGTATCCAGAGCGGGTTTTAACCGCCTACAGTTTTGTCTACACCTGTAGACAGTGTAGGTCATCTATTGTTCCACTGTAGCAGGACTTATGAGCGCCAATAGTCGCACACAAGAGTGACTTAAGTAGCACTACAACAGGACTTATGAGCGCCAATAGTCAGACTGTAGACAGAGTATAGTCGCACTGTAGTCGGACTATAAGGGGACGATCATGGCAGTATAGTGGCACTATTCTAGTTGTTTACTCGTGCATGATCTCCTTAATAAAAGCGTCGATTGCCTTGCCTGCCGTTGATTGCTTACCAACTTTCAGCTTGTTGAGCGTGCGATCGCGGATTGCTTCATAGTCTGGTTGTACAGATGCACCTGCTGTCTGTAGCTGTTGCCTGAGTTGCTGGTTTTCATTCTCCAGTTCCGTAATAAGTTCTAATCTCCTTTTGAGAACTGTTCCATCCTTCAAGATATCGTTCTCCTGCTCAACGTCAGCCAATTCCTCCGCTAGGTCGTCAAATCGTTCCTCTAGTTGCTCTTTGGCTTCGTGGCAGGCTTTGAGACGAGTTTCTAGGCTCATAATTTCCCACTGCAACAGGTCGATAGTTTCGCTGTTCGCTACAGTTGACTCAATATTGCTTGGCTGCCCGGTAGTGCTATTCTCCTCTACTACCGGGCTTTCGATTTTCCCCGCAGTTCCTCCAGTTGCGATCGCACTTCTGTTAGACTCGCTGCCACCTCTTGCTTCACTAGTTCTTGAATGTTTACAGATGTATACGATACTGTAGACTGCTCTATAATCCCTGCCAAGATTCCCCTCAACAGTCTTGCAGCTGTCTGATTTGGGGATTTATCTTCTGAAGTCTGGAAAGCTTGCAGTGCTTCTAACTCAGCATCGTCGAAGCGAAATGAAATTATATTACCACGCATTTGTAGACTGCCTGTAAACACCTATGTTGACATATTAGGTCAACCATAGTGATTTGTCCACAGTTTTGTACACAATGTCGTTGACAATCTTCAGTAATTAGCTTAAACTAGTCGTAGACAAAAAAGTAAACAGTAGTAAACTTTGGTTGCAGCGAGTAAATCGTAGTGTCGTATCGCCCCCCTAGTTCTCCTACCCACAGCAGATGGATAAATGAAGTCAGCGCTTGAAACGCGCCCCGGCAAGAGAGTCTGTTACCTCTCCCCCACCGGCACGACTTCCCCCTTACCAGTTGTTCACGCCTATAAGGAGGCAATAAGAATGATAGCGTCAGACGCGCCCACTTTGGGCATTTTTCGTCAAGCGTCAAAGTTTTGGCGTTTGCGAGTGAGTAAAGAATTCGACAAGCCCGAATATTACATTGGTCAAACCGTGCTGCACAAGATAAAGGTGCGGCAGGGTCAAATTTTGCATCCGGTCACAGTCATCGGTGTGAGATGGGACGGGTTTGGCTGGACGTATGCCGTCGAGTTGCCAGAAGACCATCCGCAGTTTCATCCTGAGAATCATGGCTGGGATGAACTGGAGGGCTATTTGCTAGAGCCGATGTAATTAAAATGCCTTGGCAGGGGCGATCGTCATTGAGGCGATCGCCTTCAGCTTGGATCACCTTGGTGGATCACCTTCGTTCAATGTCTACACCTGTATACGGCTAAAACCCCCTCTAGGTAACGTTTTTGGCAATTGTAACGACTTTCGTTCAATTGTAACGAAGGTAATCAGGGGTCTCACCCCTGATCACCTATGGATCACCTTGGCGGATCACCTTCTTAACAAGTTGAAAGCCTTACAGAACAAGGACTTTAGCTCAATTGTAAAGAAGGTGATCAGGTGATCATCGTTTTTTCACGTTTTTTTTTCTGATTCCAATTCTTTTTTTTTGCAGTTTCAGACATACTTAGATGATCACCTTGCTTTACATTCTCTAAAGAATCTTACTGTATAAGGTTTTCAGATTGTAAAGAAGGTGATCATGAGGTGATCATAAGGTGATCCATAGTTTTGATACACACCTTCTGCTTTAGCGCTTTATGGCTTCTGACAAGCATTTGAGTTGCTTTACAAAGGTGATCCACGTAGTGTGTGATAATTACACACTACGTGTCTAAAGTATTATTTTGCACGTCATATTAGGATACTTAGAGACTAATTATTAGTCACTACGTATCTAAAGCATTAATTTACACTAGCGACCCCTGTCTGAGCCGGAGTTATTTAACATTTTCAGAGCAACGAGGAATTTATATGTCACAAAGAGAGCAGTTTGACAAATTAATGCAAGACGCACGGCGAGACGACGGCTATATCAACGCTACCGAATGGTGCAAGCGTTTTGGGTATGACTTGAGAAACTGGAAGCGATCGCGAGAGACAAAAGCTAGACTAGAGTCCTTGAAAACTACAGAGTCAAATGCTGAACCCTGGATTCTTGAGCGTGTAGGTAAAACTTGGGTGACATGGGTTCACCCAATCATGGCAGTTCACCTAATCAGCTACTTTGATCCAGCCTTTAACGACTATATAGCCGAGATTTTTGTCAGGTATGCCGCAGACGACCCAACTCTCGCCGCTGATATTACCTCAAGGCAGGAAACGATCGAGGGGCTAAACATCATTAACAAGGTAGTCTATGAGCGCTACGAAGAATAAAAAGCAATCCATGCTTGAGCGGAAATTGCTTAACCTTTTAAAAACAAGGAGAATTATATGTCAAAAATAGAGCAATTTGACAAATGGGTGCAAAACGCACGGCGAGATGACGACTACATCAATGCTACCAAGTGGTGTAAGCATTTTGAGTATGACTTGAGAAACTGGAAGCGATTGCCAGAAACAAAGGCTAGACTAACGGCACTTTCTGAAGAACTAGAAATTAGTCACTCGCTATCTAAAGAATTAATTTACACTAGTGGCAGAGGGAACAAGGCTGTTACCTGGATTCACCCCGTCATGGCAGTTCACCTAGCCAGCTACCTCGATCCAGACTTCGCCAACTATGTAGCCCAGGTTTTTATCAGGTATGCCAAGGCTGACCCAACTCTTGCTGCTGATATTGCCTCACGCCAAAACACAGTAGAAGGGCTGGACATCATCAACGAGGCAGTTCAGAAGCGATACAGCATCATTGCTGGGCGCGATTGGTTCTTTGAAACAGATAAAATTAAGTTCTTAGATGAAAAGACTGGGGAAAGAGACAGATATTCAGAGTCCAGATTAATGTCTTATTTAAACAATAAGCTTGGATTGCCTTACAAAAGGTTTATCGTGGCTTTTCCGTGGAGTGTAAACGGCTTCGGGTTAGTCGAAGACTTTTTGAAAGAGAAATACCCCAACATTTATCAGAGTGCGTTTACGTTTTTTGAGCTACCTTCAGGACTGCACTCAAATATCTCAGTAGAAGATGAAACTGCTTTATTTAGCTATTTCCTCCGAGAAATTAATGATTGGGTAAAAGAGAAAGGTGGCAGTGATTGTAGCTTTTTGAGGTAGTGCCTGTGGACTACAAAAACGGCCCCTGGTCAACGACCGGGGGTCGTTTTTGTACGCGATCGCTCACCGCTCGTTGCAACGCTTCCCAACTTCCGACTTCTGACTTCCAACTTCCACCAACTAGCTAATGAAGTTGTAAGTTGAAGCCGGAAGTTACCGCAACGTGCAGCGGCAAGACCAGCCGTTGCCGATTGCGTACAAAAACGTCGGGCGATCGCTGCTGCCGTAAATTGTCCGCAACGCGATCGCGCTGTTCTCTTGAGGTTATCTCTTACGGAGCATTCAAGATGAAATCATTTGTAATAAATGCAACATATACTTTGTCGGGTGTTGCACCTACAGACTGAATAAGACTGTAGACGTCGTTTGCAATCTCTTTACTAGTAACCGAGGCATTGCTGACATTCAGGTAGAGTGTAGTGTTAGGCAAATGCAAATTAACCCGATCAGGAAATAATGAGTTGACATTTAACGCTTGAAAGGTTGTAGCAGTGTCTTCCAATTCAAGTCTTTCCTTTACGCGAGCATTGTCGCCTGACTTGACGTTTTTTAAATCGTAACAAACGATAGCTGTTCTCATAATTTCCCCTATTTAAATGTGAGTAAATAGTTAAATGCCTAATGCTCAACGGTCTTGCTGCCTAACCGGGTAGTCTAAGACCGCGCCAATTCTGTCCAAGGCAGCGCTAGTAGTGCGTTGGTACTCCTCTAACTTGGCATCGGTTTGCAATTGCTCGACGGGTTGATAACTTTAACACTCATGCGACTTCTGCCTGTTTTTTAGCATCTCGTTCTCTAGCGGTTATTGCTTCTTCAATCAGAAGTGCCGCCATCTGGCTTTTTGTACGTTTCTCTTGTTCAGAAAAACGTAAAAGCTTCTCAAAAACGTCATCTGGGAGAATTGCATTAAGCCTTTGACTCATGAACATATCTCATAATCTATCATCCCATGATAAGCCCTATCCGGCATCTGAGGATATAACAAGAGTTGTCATGAGTTATTAAGTCGTGAGAAAGACGGCACTGATTGCAGCTTTTTGAGGTAGTGCGCGTGGACTGCAAAAGCGGCCCCTGGTCAGCGACTGGGGGTCGTTTTTTGTGCGCGATCGCTCACCGCTCGTTGCAACTCTTGCCGATGCAATTTTCAGCGCAGTGACAGTGTGCGATCACTAACTCTCCCGGTCGAGCCTAACCTTTGAATGAGCTTCACTCAACGACAACGCAATGGCTTACACGCCCGCTCGATTGCGATCGCAATTGAATAGATGTAACTTCCGGTTTTGACTTCCGACTTCCACAACTAGCTAATGAAGTTGTAAGTTGAAGCCGGAAGTTACCGCAACGTGCAGCGGCAAGACCAGCCGTTGCCGATCGCGTACAAAATTGATGTCAAATTAATTCCTCTATTTTCAGGTTCCATTTTGCAAAACCAGAAATAAAATCTATTTTTCCCACCCAGCGAGAAGCTAGTCTGCAACTGATTGAACGGAGTAAATAGCCTTCTGCTCTAAAACCTTGCGGCACAGGTAGTTCATATACTGTTGCATCTTCCAAGACTGGGATATAAGTTTTCTGTGACTTGGTAGAGTCAGGATAAATAAATTGAATGTAAGCACCACTGCGTATCCTTAGAGATTCCCAGCCGGCTACATCCGTTACTGTTGTTGTGATGCGGAAAGTATCTGAAGCAACTTCTACTGGAAATATTTGCCAAACATCAGTTACTTCGATCTCTCCAATTGATGACCATGAAATAGACATAGCGCACTAAAACTTACGCTGAAACTCTTGCTAGGGTCGTATATTGATTGCCATATCCAATTACCAGTTCTGCACGCCCTCTTGTGCCGATGATGCGATCTGTTTCAGCAGCAGTATTTAATTTGGCGTAGAAAGCTGTAATTGTACCTGCCAGATTAGGTGTAGCACCCTCTTGAACGAATGGAACTTGGTGATGAGATTGTCCATTTTTCACATCATAGAATTTTACCCATCGTCCGTGCATCTCATTGGCAGGAACTACAACGGCTGTATCGTCTCCATAATACCAGCGAACTTTTACGATCGGAATTTTACTGCCTCTTGTAATTTCTACAATTGTCGAATTAGCTGGAGGTACTGTTACCAATCCAGCAGCAGCAGCCCCACCCCATAAAGTTAAAGTGCCGTTAGCAACTTTCAATTTTAAAAAGCGAGTAGGTTCTAAAGGATCACGATAATAGACTTGTGTGTAATCTACATCAAGTTTAGGAGTGTAAGCTTTGGGGTTAGCTGCACGATGTGCCATTCTTGCCGCCGCTTGAGAGCGTTTAATCTTTGCTAATTCTTCTAGTTCAACGGCACTTTTCCGGCGAGACATAGTTTTTAACCCTGGTTTTTACTTTTCAACCATAGCCTCGGTTTTGGGCTTTCTTTTTTCGCGGAAACCTTATAGGTTTCCTACAGTTTTTTAATTTGTTTAAATTACTAGGCAGTAGTTAAAATTTTAAGCAACTGTGGGTAGTCGAGAATGCAGCAACTCATTACTGCGTTGCATCTTGATGCAGACTGTACAGCAATTCTCGCCAGCATCAAATTTTTGCAACGGTAGAGCGTGAGTAGCGCGAATCTTCCGACCGCACAAAGTAAACCAAGTTTGCGATCGCGGATTTTCACTATCCATTAGGTGCAGCACTCCGTTTTCGCTTATCTGCCTTCCCAGTACTTCCATGCCAAATACACTCACGTTTCACACAAGTGTATAAACTTTGACAGATGTACTGCAAGTTTTGACAAAAATTTACCGGACAACATATGTTATCCGGCTGCAAATTTTGACGAATTACGCACCACAGTTACATCTCCTATCGACGGTTAAGGCTCGATTACTAATTCTGCTGGGCATACTCCAGTAAGCCACAAGTTGCAAATCAAATTACCATTTCACTGGGGTTTTGCATGTTTAAATCACAAGTTTTAAGACAAAAACAAGCCACAGAAAACGCAGACTTGCAAAACCATTGTGGTATAGGGCTTTTAGGCTTCAGCCTAGCGTATACCCTGGCTTGAGTATAATTTCTTTGGCCCCACCAAGATTGCTGAATCTTTACGGGAAATCGCTTCTAAGTTTGACGAGACAATCCAAGCAAACGCTGAGAAGATTATCGCCAAGTATCAGCCCACAATGGATGTGATTCTTGGCAAGTATCGCCCCCGCTTAGAAGGTAAGACCGTTGCCATCATGGTTGGTGGTCTACGTCCTCGCCACGTTGTCCCAGCTTTCCAAGACTTGGGCATGAAGATGATTGGTACAGGTTATGAGTTCGCTCATAACGATGACTACAAACGTACTACTACGATGATCGAAAACGGCACCATCGTTTATGACGACGTTACCGCTTACGAATTCGAGGAATTTATCAAAGCGCTCAAGCCCGACCTTGTAGCCTCTGGTGTGAAAGAGAAGTACGTCTTCCAAAAGATGGGTCTTCCTTTCCGTCAAATGCACTCTTGGGATTACTCCGAACCTAGCGATCGCTCTTACAATTGATATAATGCAAGGTTTTTTAGCAGCGGTAGAAAAAAGAGCCTATTTCTAGCCTAAATGCAAGTTGCAGGGTTATTTAGGAACAATCTTTTTTGATGCTTTAGACAGTATAACTCTTATGGGCGTTGCTGAATTCTGGGATGATTTCGACCTATTTTGAACGAGTTATTAATAGTTTCAGCCGCTAATTCATCCCGCATTTATGCAACGCCCTCTTATGGAGTATGATTTTTAGATTTTGCTTGCATTTTGCTCAAAGAAAAACTGTAAAATGAAAGACTATTTTAAATGATGATTTTTTAGATTAAAAATAGCCCTACAATTTATCATGCATAGAACTTTTCCTTGTACACCTTTGGTAAAGGCAAGCAGCAGAAATGAACCAAAGCCACCAGAATCTTAGCAGGAAAAGATCATAAGTTAATCTTGGTGTTCTTAAATCAGCAAAAGTTTGCTTAAAGCTGCTAACAAACAAAATATAGATTGCAAAAATCGCAACAATTGGCAAAGTCGACAACACAAGTATTCCAAAATCTCGAATAACTAAGGATCTAAATTTTGGCAGAATAAGCCATTGTGGTGGATTTGACCACAGAAACTTGACCAAAAGCGCATATACTCTTGTCAAAATCAAAAACCAGATGAGAGCTAACAGCAATGCAATAGCAGCAACGGCAAAGAAAAAAATTAGACCATTGTTACTTGCGTTACCTGTGACGGCTATAAGACCGCCTACAAGTGAATAGCGCCAGAATTCAAATGCCAAAACTACGGTTGCACCGAAGTAGGCTGGTATTGCTAACCTAATAGCCATCATCCACGACTTTGAATAAGGTAGCCAAGCAGGAAACCAACTTTTATTGCTCATAAACTAAATGTCAGTTTCAAGTCGCGGGTAGAATATCTGCCGAATAAAAGTCATTACAATGGCTGCTCGTGCTTAATTAATTCACTTTTGATAATAACTAAACTACAGCAGAACTCATAATAGTATAAATACAGAGTAAATATTTAAGTTGTAGTCGGACAGCTTTAAAGCCTCACATGAACTACAGTAATTTTATGAAATCTACAAGAAGTTGCCCGTTGTAGCGATCGCCTTCACTTAACAATATTAAGATTGAAGAATGGGGGTGTAATTAGCAAAAGCGAGAATAATTCATCTAGGGTATGTCAAATCTAAATTTGCTTTAACGGCTAGCGTTATCGGCTGCAATAGGACTCCGATTTGATTTTTGAAAAATACTGAGACTGAAAAGCCTGTTTTATCAAGGTTTCATCTGAAATCTTGTTCAGAAATCAGATAGGATTCCTAAAGAATCTAGAACGAAGCAGAAAGATCATCGGTCAGTCCAATCCACGCGGTTGTTTAATTGCTGACTGGTTACTATCCAAGGCATTAATCTCGGTACGCAACTGAATGTACTCGCGCCCTCTCTGGGTAATCTCAAAAAAGGCGCAAACATTTCGCTCTTTACCATCATCCTGCAATAGACTTCGGACACCCCCTTCACCTATCTGCTTGATAAAGCCAAGTGCTCTCAACTTCCGCAACTCAGTAGCAAAGAAGGATGAGGTTTTGTTAGCTTTCACCAAAAAAGGTGTTTTCTTGGCAATCTTTTCTAGATGATCTTGTTCAGGAGCAGTTAGAAAGTTTCCTATCAAGAATTTTATTGCGTCAAGTTCTCTAGCTTGCCTAGCTTGTTCGGCCTTAATCTCCTGAAATTCAAATTTCAAGCCACCTGGCAACTCGGCACGACGTAAAACTGATGCTAACCAAGGTAACAGGGCTATACCCAAGAGAACTAATGCAACGTTATCTAGCTTAAAAGGTGTAGCAATATGGAGTAAGGCAGTTCCTAAAGCTACTGTCGATACCAATATTTTGGCAAAAGCATCTTTCTGGTTGAGGTGACAAGAATATCCTCACTTCATAGAAATAGAAAACTGAAACTAACAATTCAACTAAACCTTACGCTGAAACCTACTACTATGTCCATGATTGTGTGTGAAATGCACGAGAAGTAGACCGTTGTTGCGATCACCTTTAAAGATTATCTGTGAGATGGACAAGAAGTAGACTGTTGTGGCGATCGCCCTCATTCGACAATAAACTAGGCAATCGCATTAAACTAATTTACGAGATAGTGCGATCGCAGTAAAAGAAGTAGGCTGTTGTTGCGATGTCTGCGACGGGCTACGCCTACGCTTTGTTGCACCGCGATGTGAAGCTGTTTTAGACTTAAAAAGATGCTATGCAGTTTATAATCACATGAGCTATCACGATATTATTACAATTAAGCCGGACAAGCGAGGTGGTAAACCTTGCATTCGACGGATGCGAATCACCGTGTACGATGTTCTAGGCTGGTTGGCAGCTAGTATGTCTCATGGGGAGATATTAGACGACTTCCCTGAATTAACAGAAGAAGACATTAGGGCAAGTCTAGAGTTTGCTGCTGACCGTGAACATCGTTTAGTTGCTTCTCTACCAGACGCTACGCGGACGGCAGGTGGTGGTTGAAGCTGCTTTTTGATCAAAATTTGAGTCGCAAGCTAGTAACTCAATTAGCAGATGTTTTCCCTGATTCCAGTCATGTTCAGTTTCATGGACTGGAAGTGAAGACTGATACTGCAATATGAGAATTTGCTAAAACCAATGACTTTTGCATCGTAACTCAAGATGTAGACTTTGCCGAAAGAAGCCATTTGTACGGTTCTCCACCTAAAGTTGTATAGCTACGCTGCAAAAATGCACCAACAAAACAAGTTGAATCTCTACTTCGTTCTGAGGTGGAGGTAATTCAGGAGCTACTCAATAATCCAATTCTGCATTGCCTAGAATTGTACTAAAGGGCGTTGCATAAATGCGGGATGAATTAGCGGCTGAAACTATTAATAACTCGTTCAAAATAGGTCGAAATCATCCCAGAATTCAGCAACGCCTACTAAAGCTTTGCTTTTAGGAGATTGTCTGTGAAATGCATAAGAAGTAACCCGTCATACGAAAAAGTAGATTCATCCACTTGCAAGAACAAAGTGTTACACAAATTCACTACTGAATTTCTGAACTATTGTCTGTACAATTGCCAAAATAGCTTCTACGTTATCCAAGTAATATCTTTGCTTATCAAGCAAAGCCACTTTTTGCGAAAGTTGAAGAAACTGCCATACTTCTCCTGTTGTCACGCATCCATACACAGGTATTTCTGTTTGTCCAGATGAACGATTGAATAAATCCGCCGCTACCATTTGCGCGATGCACTGTCCTAATCCAGCTTCAACATCATTTTTCTTCGCTTCCACAACAGTGAGAATTGGCGATCGCAATGGTGGTAAAGGTGGAGCTATTGCTAAAATAAAATCACATTCCCCAATCAAGCCCTGTGCAGGATCAACGTCAAGTCTTTGTCCAGAGAAAATAGCCAAGCTATTTTGGCTGAGATCACGACAGGCTAGTAAAATCGGTACAATAATAAATTCGCTCCGAGCTTTTTCACTAATCAGAGCTAATTGGGTTCGCTTTCCTAAAGTTTCATTTAACCAAGAAGGAATAGAAAGAGGTACAAGCCTGGGAAATAAATCTGCTTCTTGGGTGGTGATTCCCAAAACAGCCGCAGCTTTTTCTAGAGTAAAATCGCTATACGCCATAGTTTTGAACTGCTTTGAGTATATGACGTTTTTAATAAAAGGGAATTACTTCTATTTTACCCCTGTTGTAGAGATGTCTAAGGATTCTGTGTGAAATGCTCCCGAAGTAGTCCGTCGTATGGATGTCTACAACGAGCTATGACGCTCCTGCGTCGCTAACGCTACGCTATCGGTGTCTCCCCAACTTGACAACATACCACTGCCTATTTAGAGATGATGTGTGCGATGCATCCCAGGTAATGTAATTGACTAATTTTTGACAGCACTACCCAGAATCCAAAATAGCTTAGAGAGGAGCTATAGGCGATCGCAACACCTATAGATAACGTTTGCACAAACCTTTCGGCTTCTTGCCATATTCAAGCATTAGCCAGAAGTTGCAGATCAATACACTTGAGGGACAAAGAACTGCTCATTGCGGGGGGCGCGAACATAATTCTCAGCCACAGGTCTAGACGGAAGCTCTAAGGGAGGAGGTGTCATATCTTCGTAAGGAACTTTGCTCAACAAATGATGAATGCAGTTAAGCCGCGCACGTTTTTTATTATCCGCTTCAATCGTAAACCAGGGGGCTTCTGGAATATTCGTGTACGCAAACATGGTATCTTTTGCTTTGGAGAATTCTACCCAGCGATTACGTGATTCCAAATCCATTGGGCTGAGTTTCCAACGCCTTGCTGGATCGTGACTGCGAGAGAGAAAGCGTTCCTCTTGCTCTTCATCGCTGACGGAGAACCAGTACTTGATTAAAACAATGCCTGAACGTACTAGCATTCGCTCAAATTCAGGGCAAGATTGCATGAATTCTTGATATTCTGCTTCAGTACAAAAACCCATCACCCGTTCAACTCCGGCTCGGTTGTACCAACTGCGATCAAAGAGGACAATTTCGCCTGCTGTAGGAAGATGTTGCACATATCGTTGAAAATACCACTGAGTTTTCTCACGATCAGAGGGGGTTCCCAGGGCAACTACACGACAGCCACGAGGATTGAGTGGCTCGGCAATGCGTTTAATTACTCCTCCTTTGCCGGCAGCATCGCGCCCTTCAAATATTACAACAACCCGATAGCCAACGTGCTTAATCCAGTATTGCATTTTGACTAACTCAATCTGGAGTTGCTCTAGTTCAGTTTCAAAAGTATTTTTAGGAATTTTCTTGACAAAAGCTTCAGTACTAACTTCAAAAATCTGTTGGGATTTTTTAGATTTTTTCTTATCTTTTGCTTTTACTTGGCTTTCTATTAAGCCTGTAGCAGGTTGAGCTAGATCATTATTTTGCTGGTTTTTAACTTCATCAATTGACATCGCAGTGACTCCATGCCATTGAATCGGCATAATTAAAGTTTATCTATCAAGTATATATTTTAATGCGGACTGAGTTTCATTAGGGGTGTAAGGGTGTAAGGGTGTAAGGTGTTGTCCGGGATTGAAACCCCGGACAACACGGTTGCCTCAAGGGGCAGGGCTTTTGACGATGCGGGTGGTTGGGGCTAGTTCTTCCCCCCCCTACCACCATGCAACCCCCACACCCGCCCCAACGGGGCTTGGTAAAGATACACCTTTGCAAGTATTACTACACCAAAAAATGAAAATATATTTGAGCGAGTTCAGCCATTAATGTATTGCCAGACTATTTATTACCGATGTTGGTTAATGGGCTTTGCCTGACTTGTTAACCAATAACCCGCTAAAGCGATCGCACTTAATTATTTCAGCTAACGGCAGACAAGCAACTTTTACACGTTGGGTTAGGCGCGATCGCAAACATTTGCTTACAATTCAATTTACCAATGCACAACCTAACCCAACACTCAAGCTTTAATAACCAAATCACTACGGATTCATCCGAATCAAGTCTGTTAAAATACTATCCAAACTGCCGTTAACTTGAATCCGATCAATCTTCTCTGCAATCCTCTCTAATACTTCCAGTTCTTTTAGACGCAATGCAACGGGGTTATCCTCCATCACTTTGGCAGTGTTTAGCATACTGCAGGTAGCAGCCGTTTCTTCTCTACGCCTGACTACGTTTGCTTGAGCGGCTTTTTCTGCCTCGACTACCTTGCTCAAGATAGTCTTAATTTCACCAGGTAAAATAATATCTTTCACACCTACAGAATCTACTTCAATTCCATAGTCTGCGGCTTTCTGGCGAATGTATTCAGATATACTTCTATCAATTGCACCTTTATCTTCTAATAAACCATCTAAATTCCGTTCGCCGACTGCACCACGCAAAGCAAACTGTAATTCTTTGTATAAGAACCCAGAAATATCTGACAGCCCGTTTTTTGCCCTCAATGGATCTTGAATGCGGAAGCCAGCAGTCAAGTTCAACCGCAGAGGTACTTTATCTTTAGAGAGGATGTCTTGACCGGATACTTCCATATTTTGTAGTCGCAGGTCGATGGTTTCGGTTTGAAAAGAGCGGCCAAATAACCACCAAGCGTGTACCCCTGGCGATCGCTGTCCTTGAAACTCTTGATTAATGTATACTAGTCCAACGTGTTGTGCAGGAACTTGGCAAATATGCAAACAGTTGCGACTGAGCAATTTCACTAGCGTTTCATTGATTTGGAATCGTGAGGCAGTCGCTCAGAGGGGGTTCCCACGCCACTTGCTCCACTTGGGGAGACCCCATCGCCCTTGGCGTCTCCCCTTGGGAGAAGACCGCAGTGGCTCCCCATGAGGAACTGCCGTTAGCGCAGCGTTAGCGAACCTGCGTACTCTGTAAGAGTTGCAAGCTACGCGCAGCGTCTCGTAGAGAGCGTCACCCGTTAGCGCAGCGTTAGCAACGCAGGAGCGTCAGGGGTGGTTTATTTACGCCGTGCTGTACTAGTAAAACCCTCTCCTGCCCCAAGTGACTCTATCATTACCCGATCATTGCTTTCAAATACTCGATCAATTTCTTCCTCAACAATATCCCATCCATCTCGATCCTTGGCGCCATTCTTCAAATAATCAATCCATATTGGCTCTACAGGAAGAAATTTGATTGCCATTTGAGCATTAACCAAGGTTCCAATATGAGTTTTACCTGCTCCTTTTGGGCCAATTAAGATAAATAGTGTTTTCATTGATATTTGCCAAGAAGTTTGAGCAATTATTCTTGGGCTTCAGTCTGGAAAAGCTAAACCAGTCATGGGGTCACGAATATACAATCCTAATGTAAGACTACGCATCGCTTCATCCCAAACGGGTATTAATTGTTCTGCTTGATCTGCCCAATAATCGAATGTAATTAAGCATTGAACATTCGACCCTAAACCAATGCAAGTTCGCGAAAAAGCTTCCCGTGGTTCTTCTTGAGTGTCAATGAACTTCATCTCTGTCCAGACAATTCTGGCGGTTTGACGCTTGACGGTAACAATTTCTCCCCTCTCAATGATGTTGCGGCTGTCGTCTTCCAGGACTTTCTTCAAGGTAGATTTTAGCGGAAACTGGCTCCAGTCGTTGGGTGGCAGGCGATTAAAAGATACTTCCAGACAGCAATCATCGTTGGGCGGTTTTTTATCCATGAACTTGAAGGATTTCTCTTGTGGCTCAAAAACCCAATTTTGGGGAACATTGAAACGAACAGCGCCTCGATCTGCGACAAAAATTTTGTAACCTGATGGAGATTCCCAACGATGATCGGGTTTTAGTTCAAGTGTTTCTTTAATCCACTGAAGATTGCTTTTTTTACGCTTTGCCATAGTGTTTCTGCATTTTCTGCTGAAGAGGGTGTTACCGATAGCGTAGCGTAAAGCCTTTGGCATAGCTTCTCTATGAGACGCGACGCGTAGCTTGCTTCTCCGTAGGAGTATGCTTAGAGCGACGCAGGAGGGTAACAGCCCATCGTAAACATTGCCCTTTTTGTTAATGTTATCAAATTGCTAGTATTTTGAATAACTCTTATATTAAATAAATAAAATTTTCGGGATTCTATATCAAGGAATCCAAGGTAACTGTAACGTTGTGATTAAAGTTTCAGCTTTTAGCATTAAAATTTTAGCAGCAGTATTTATGGTTATGGATCATGTGTGCTATTTGCTAATGCCAGAGTTGGTAATCTTGCACTTCTTGGGGCGATTGAGCTTTCCCCTCTTTGCATGGCTTCTGGCTGAAGGCGAAAAACATACCCATAATGTACACCGCTATGGGAGGAGACTATTAATTACAGCAATTATATCTCAACCAATCTATAGTATTGTTTTCCAGAGCTTATCACTTAATATTCTGTTCACGCTTCTTCTTGGACTTGTGATGTTGCGCTTAGTAAAGCGTTACCCACAATTATGGCAGCAATTAATAATTATCGGCTTGTGTGCAGTAGTTGCCGAGGGCTTGGGTGTTGAATATGGAACTTATGGGATTGGAGTAATTTTCTTGATGTCCCTAATAGACAAGCTCAAACCCCAAGTATGGTTGCTCTACTGGTGCATTTTTCACTTTTTTATTTTAGTAATCCTATCCATGCTTAATATATTTCAAGGTTGGGCAATTCTTGCAGGATTGATTGTTTTTCAATTTAATGGTAAACAAGGTTCACGAGCTAAATGGTTCTATGTATTTTACCCGGCTCATTTAATAATTTTAGGTATAATCAATTATTTAATCCAGTCCAGGTAGGATTTCTATATCTATCTAATCCACGTGCGGTTACAAGATAAACTACAAACGTTCCCAACCAATGACTACTAGAATAATGGTCACTTGCAACATCTACCAACCCGCACTGGCGATGTAAAACAGTAACAGAACGCAGGGTATCGAGTCGAGAATCGTTATCGGGTAATCGAGAGATTATTCCCTCAAGCATCCAAGCTCGACTGAGATTTAGACCCCGAAAATGAGATTGTAAATAGTCGTTGGGTTTAGTTATTTGTAGGGGTTGCAACCAGTTTACTGCATCTTTTGTGAGTAAATGTGGAAGAAAATCGGTAAGCCAATTTGCAAAATCTGTTGGTGAAAAAATGCGTCGCATTAAATCCGCTTCCCCAAGACAGGGAGAGACAAAATCATAACCTAATGGTTCAAAATGTAATGGATAGTTACGATCGCTCCGATAAAATTTTTGGGCTTTGTCTTCGATCAGATCGGCAAAGTCTTTATTCTTCCTACTTTGTGCCCAATCGAGTGCTAAACCAAGTGGAAACGCGGTTTGAAAGTGTGCTCCAGTGCGATCGGGAAGTTCGAGTTTTTCAAGCCAGCGATAAAAGTTGTTGGCAACTAAGGTTTCTAACGGTTCTAACGCAGCTAGCCATTCTTTAGCTTGAGAATCATTCCATTCACGCAATTCTGTCGCAAGTTGCAACAGCCATGAAAATCCATAAGGACACTCAAAGAAGGGACATCGATTAAAATGGTTAATTTCTCCTTGAATTTTCTCTGGAGTCAGGGTTTGGGTTAGTGCTTGTCTTGCTGTCGGCTGAAATTCAGCATCAGGAAAATAACGAGCTAGCCTTGCAAGTAACCAATGCCCATGTACGGCAGAATGCCAATCCAAACAACCATAAAATGCTGGCATTAATTCGCGTGGCGGCTTAATGTCCTCATCGCTTTCAAACCAAAAAATATTGTTGTGCGGATACTCTTGGTTGATGCAGCTCAGCACTAATTGAACAAACTTGGCTGCGATCGCTACGTCAATCTTTATTGCTTCGAGTTGCATGGTTTCTCAGCGTAGTCTTGCAATTACCTTTTTAGCATTATAGAGAAAATATCCTAAAGCACAACTGGGGTCGGGTACATTGAGATGATTATGGGGCTACCGTCGTGATGCAGCTTGCTTAATCATAAATAGCATTATGGAATCCATTAGTCCATCATTGGCAAATTTACGAAATGTCACCAAAAATCTTGCCCCGCTTCTGCGTAAGCAGTATTACCTGATGTCTGCAATAATTTTTCAAATGCGATCGCTCAAGCAATAGCCTCCGGTGGAATAGAAATCTGCCAGAAATCCTGCATCCCTCGACGTGCCTCACTATCCGAAATACTATCGGCCAGTTTTAAACAAAGTTGAGCAATTAACCAATTGTATTTTTATTGCTAAAAAAGTCTAAAATGCAGATATATCTATATAGATAGATACTATATAGCTACATATCTTTCTTCAGGAAGATATGTTTTTCAAAAAACACTTTTATTAAACTATAAACTTGAAAAACAAATAGTGGATATACATTTCATTCAATGATATTCATCAGATAAATATTATAAATCTTAGTCTTTTGTTAACCTTTACCAGTTATGATGCCAGAGTAGTGAATGATAATAATTCGGATTTAGATATCTAGGGATAATTGTGTCATCCAGAAAAATGCCCTAGATTTATCCCCTAAGCTGCAAAATTGTAGCCAAAACCAACTACTGAATAGCTAAATCTTTAAGGTAATAAGCATGAGTTATACTATCGATTCCGCACGCAATATTTTCTCTAGCACTCAAGTGGCAGATGCTGTTCCAGCTACTACAGCAATGTTTGCTGAACTGAACATTGAGGATCAACTGGCATTTCTTTGGTATGCCTACGCTGAAATAGGTCGTACAATTACTCCAGCTGCTCCCGGAAAAGCAAATCTCCAATTAATGGAAGGTATATTCAACCAAATTAAGCAAATGTCTCATGAAGAACAAACGCAATTAATGGGAGATTTAGCGAGTAATGCTGATACTCCTATTAGCCGTTCCTATGCATACTTTGGTGTCAACGCCAAGCTGGGATTCTGGTGGCAGTTAGGAGAGTGGATGAAAGAGGGTATTGTCGCTCCTATGCCAGTTGGCTATGAAATGTCAACTCAAGTTAAAGCAGTGCTACAAGCTGTTCAGAGAATCGATCAGAGTCAGCAAATTACTGTACTACGCAATACTGTAGTAAATATGGGGTTTGATCCGTCTCTGGCTAATAACAAACAGGCAGAAGTCATAAACTTTAAGTTCCCACGTACATCCCTAACTCCCCAATTTACTATTGAAGGAGTTACAGAACCGACAGTGGTGAAATACATTGAAGCCATGAATGCAGATAACTTTGAAGCTGCTGTTGCTTTATTTGCTAATAATGGTGCGCTGCAACCACCCTTCCAAAAACCAATTGTTGGTCGAGAAGCTATCACTTCCTACCTACGAGATGAGGGACAAGGGTTAGTAATGAAGCCAACCAAAGGCGTTTCGGAAACTATAGAAGATGGTTATACACAGCATAAAATTACTGGTACGGTCGAAACTCCTTGGTTTGGAGGTAATGTTGGGATGAACATTGCTTGGCGATTTTTACTCGATCCTCAAGGTCAAATTTACTTTGTAGGTATTGACTTACTTGCTTCTCCCAAAGAACTGCTTAATTTAACTCGCAAGTAAAATTCCTTTGTCTTAATACAAAAGCAATTGCGCTTGTTTAAGATGATGTTTTAAAAGATTTTTTGCTCTCATAGTTAGCAAATCATTGCATATTAGTACATAGCTAAAACCTTAATTTGGCGTTGTACTTAACCCAGTGCATAACTGCAAAATTATCACTTTAGGGACTTTTAAAACATCGTCTAAGCGCCATGATGATCGTTAAATCAAATCTCAATCAATGCTCGGTTCACCTAGAACCGAGCTTCAGTCAAATGTAGGTAAGCTAGTGTAAATTTGCTGTTTACTCAAATCAATGTTAATCACCTTCCCCAATTCAAAGGCTGGAGTAGAAACAGTGAAATTTTCTAGTACATTTGTTGTCTGAAATTTTCCCGAAGCCAAGTAGAGTATTTTCGGTAGGTACCTACTGGAACTACCAAATCTAATACTCGTTCTGGCTCAGTTGCTTTCAGCACTAAGCGATAACTGAACAATTGACTTCAAACCGCGTATAAATCTGAAATTGCAGAAGGATTCAGAAAGGGGAGCATCTCAATTTTAATTCAAAGCTTTACTTAAAATGCGATGTAAATGCGTTCTAAGTTCAGCTTCAACTCCTGGATAAGCTGGCAAAGCCTCAATTTGTCCATCTTGGTAAGATATATAAGAACCAGGGTAAAGAATCGCAGCATAATTTACTACTTGCTGACCTTCATTGTCTCGGATTGCGTTGCAATAAGTGTGCATTTTGTCGATATCCTGTTTTTTGGGCTTGCTTTCTCTGCCTATATTTTCTGCCTCATCACTTTCAAATTTGTATTTGGGGTCAAATATATAGACTAAATGTGAACCATCTGGAAGCTGTACTTCTAAAGCTATATCAGGACGCTGTATAAAGCTAGAACTATAGAGTTTGCCACTTGTACTATATGTTCGCTCAGGAATTAGTTTAATTATAGTTTTATGCTGTGGATGAGTTAACATAATGACTGGTTTTCCATTGGGAAAAACTCTAACGAAAATTCCAGTTTTATCTTTACCAACCAAACATTGTTCTTCTAGGTTGTATCCTGTTTGTTCGGCGACTTCCAACAAGATTACAATTACCCTCTCACCTTCTAATTGAGCCGCGACATACTTATAAATTTTCTGAAGAGGCTGTTCGAGATACTCTTTAAATTCCTTTTCATGTGTTAGATAAAAATCTTTACTTGAATTATTTTTAAATTTTTCAAGAAGCTCAAATGTTTTTGGTGTAAAGGGGCACTCTGGATGTGGCGTAACTTCTGTCATCTTTCTGGAGACTGTTAACTGAAATAATCATTGTAACAAATTAGACATAAAATTACCACTACTTAAAAATGTTAGAGAAGTCTACAATACATCTGCAATTTGTTAAAGTCAGTGTTTTTGGTGTCGCGATCGCACTTATACGAGCAATTGGGTTAATGCGATCGCAGTTCTTATTCCCTTTTTATTTGTCTTTTACGTCAACTTCATCACTTGTCAGCGAAGCTTGCAATCTGTGACGCATATAACCGTACAGACAAAACATCTTCCCAAATCGCCCACTACCATCACAACGATCAAAACTAGTCATTGCAGCACAAAAATATGGATAAAGTCAAATTTAGTAAGCAAAATGGCATTTGACTTACTCAAAAGCAGCTTTTACTCACTCATTTTGGTGTTTTCCGCAAGTAAAATAAGCTTTTACTTACTCAAAAGCAGCTTTTGCTTTCTCATTTTGGTGTTTTCCGCAAGCAAAAGCAGCTTTTACTTACTCATTTTGGTGTTTTCCGCAAGCAAAAGCAGCTTTTACTTTCTCAAACCCCAGTTTGCTTTCTCATTTCAGTATTTCGCGCATTCATGACAAATATTGCCCTTGTAGCAAAAATCATTGCAGATTTGCCAGAATTCTCTCAGGCTGATCTATACGTAAGCCTTTTAAGGTAAAGAATATTAACCGTACTCTATTAGAAGGTGTAGATCGTGGCTCGGAGAAAAAGAACTTCTTTAGTGCTAGAAAAAGCAGTGCGTCGTGCAGCTAGCATCAACTCAATCGATCCAAGTTTAGATTTAGGTAATGGACTTACTTTACCTGCCTTTTCTACCCTAATCGAAACGATGCGAACTAGAGAAAATGCATATAACAGTGCCCTTTCCAGCTTGGATAAATTATATCGTGAAATGCTGGAAACAGAAGGCGAGTTGGGAGATATGACAGAACACATGCTAATGGCAGTGGGAACTCGATATGGCAAAAGCAGTGTCGAGTACGGTATGGCGGGAGGAGTTCCTAAAAATCAGCGTCGTAAGGGACTGCGAGGGGAATCGCCAATCAATGATGAGCAACCGTCATTCGTTGCCAGTGTGGAGAGCAAGAATGGAAAGAAACCAGCAGCGACAACTTAATATGTGCTATTCTACGCAAAATTTTTTCAAGCAAAAATGATTGCATAGACGCATTCGCAAAGTGTATCGTAGACATCGCTCTCCGAAAAAGAGACGTAGCACTGCTACGTCTCTACTGCAACTAAATTTGCATCAGGTACACTTTTATAGAGACTTTATCCGTTCTACGCCACCCCATATTTCAAAGAACCGTTTAGTTTCAACTTCTATCTCTGAAATTGTTCTTGGCTGTCCATTTCCAGAACCTGGAAAAACAATATAAACGATATCCTTGGGAATTCCTCGCCTGACTCTTGATTGTACTAATGGATCGTTTCCAACAGCCTGAGACAAAGCTATTGAACCCTCTCCAATCTGGTTTTTAGGCCCAACATCAGCATAAATTGCAAAAGCGAGTTTTTCATTATTAGTGTTGTAAACAACTGCAAAATCTCCTAATTTAACACCTGTAGCCTTTCTAAAATCACCATTTCCTGGAAGAACAATATACGGAATATTTGTTGAATCAACATAGCGACGTGGATCTTGTTTAACAAATCCAGAGTCAAATAATGCAGTCGTAGAAATATAGTATCCAGGATATGGATCGGTACTGCCTTGAATAAATGGATTGCCGTTTTTATCTACAACGAGTGCCCACCAGTTATCTGAATACCCAGCATTTGCCAAAAAATCAATCCCTTTATCTGCGGGGTGATAAGCATTAGGCGCACCATCAGCATTAATGCTCATACCTGCTTCATAGAAAAATGCAGATTCTCCATTTCCCTGGAGAATAGGAATTTCACCAATTTTAAGAACAGTCTTGATAGAAAATTTTGTGACTGGACTCAGGAATTTTTGAGCGACAAAACCTTCTAAAGTTTTTCCTTCAAGAATGGTTGCAACCTTCCACCACTTGTCATTATCTGAGTTTTTAATTTTAGATACAATATATCCTTTGGGAAGAGCTGCTATTTGATTAGCTTCGTCAACGATCGGTGCTGAACGCATATTCAAACTATCTGAGATTACTTGAAATTGCTGCATAAATTACTCCGAATTTAAAAGTTGAACTCATGAAAATACATTAAAAAAACCAAATTTTGTGCTGATGCTATTGCTAATATCTAGAACATCTCAAACTCTGATTTTTTTGTGTCGCGCCAGCTGCTACAACGGAGAGTCAGTGAGTTGGGCGGGCAATACCTGATTTCCCTGGAAGGAAGCAAGACGAATACAGGAGAAGGAACCCCCGCAACGCACCCTAAATCTAAATGTCATTTACTAAATATGCTGGATTTACATCCCCGACTTCTGGCAGACACCCGGAGGGTAGAAGTTGGGGATCTGGGCAGCAATTTTTGCTTAAGAAAGTACCATTCCACCCTCAAGCCGCTTTTGACTTGACAAAAAAATTTAAACAAAGGTGAGTATGCGAACATCTTGGGAACTATAAAGCAAATCAAATCAGCACAACTTTCAGTTTCCAGCAATGAAGACTCCCTATCTCAGCAAAGCTAAGGCGTTCCCATTACAGATTGTTCTTATTGTTCCCTTCGTGATTCAAATTTTTGCAGCAGTCAGCTTAGTGGGTTATTTGTCCTTTAAAAATGGACAAAGAGCAGTTAATCACCTGGCAGGACAGTTGATAGATCGCAGCAGCGATGTCGTGGATGAACACCTGAAGTCTTATCTTTCCATTCCGCAAACGCTTAATCAGATTAACGCAGATGCCATCCGCAGGGGAATATTAGATGTACGCGTAGATGCAGCCCGCCTTAGGCATCGCAAAACTCTTGGCAAGTATTTCTGGGATCAGATGCAGGCCTATGACTTGACTTATATTGGTATCGGATTAACGACGGGTGAAGGAATTGGAGCCGCTAATTATGATGGCAAAACGATCACCATTGATGATTGGACTGCCAAGCCTCCAAACAATGTCTACACCTACGGTACTGATGAGCAAGGCAATCGAACTCAGGTTAATGCTCGGTGGAATTGGGACAATTTGAGTGAATCTTGGTACACCCAACCCATCGCTGCTGGTAAACCCATTTGGGCAAAGATTGTGACTGGAAATTATTATCCCACTGGCCCCTACATCGCTGCCTCTGCTAGCCGTCCGATCTATGATTCGCAAAATCGTTTGTTAGGAATGATTGCTACAGACATTCACCTGTTGAAACTGAGCAATTTTTTACGCAGTTTAGATATCAGTCAGTCTGGGCGGGTGTTTCTTCTGGAGCGGGATGGCACATTAATCGCCAGTTCTGGTACAGAGAAGCCCTTTACCCTGATTAATCAAAAAGTTAAGAGATTGCGGGCGATCGACAGTTCTGACCCAATAATACAGAACATTGCCAGACACCTCCAAATCTCCGGGTTTGGCTCTATCACCCAAGATACAGATTTTCAACTTGAGGTGGAAGGAAAACGGAATTTTGTCAATGTTCTACCTTGGCGTGACAAATATGGTTTGGATTGGCTGATGGTGGTGAGTGTGCCAGAGAACACATTCATGACCCAAATTAACGCTAACACGCACACCACGATCGCCCTTTGTTTGGGCGCATTAGTTGTGGCCTCAGCGATGGGCGTGTTTACCTCTCATTGGATTGTACGCCCAATTCTGCGCTTGAATTGGGCAAGTGAGGCAATGGCATCTGGCAATCTAAATCAGACAGTAGAAACTAGCGGTATTCGAGAACTTAATACTCTGTCTAACTCTTTCAACCACATGGCAGGACAACTGCATGAATCGTTTACGGCTTTAGAGAAAAGCAAGGAAGAACTAGAAGACCGGGTAGAAGAACGTACCACTGAACTTAAAAATACATTAGAGGAATTGCGGCGCAGTCAATCTCAAGTTATTCAAAGTGAAAAAATGTCTAGTTTGGGACAACTAGTTGCTGGAGTTGCACACGAAATTAATAATCCAGTCAACTTTATTCATGGCAACCTCACTCATGTGCAGGAATATACGCAGGATTTATTAGCACTTATGCAGTTATATCAGCAATATCATCCCTACCCTGTTGCTGAAATTCAAACTGTTGCTGAAGACATCGATCTGGAGTTTTTGCAGTCAGACTTACCAAAATTATTGTCTTCTATGAAAGTAGGCACCGATCGCATCCGCCAAATTGTACTGTCGTTGCGGAATTTCTCTCGCATTGATGAAGCAGAATTTAAGCGCGTCGATATTCATGAAGGCATCGACAGTACTTTGATGATTTTGCAGCACCGCCTCAAAGGTAAACCAGAACAAGCTGAAATTGAGGTGATTAAAGACTACGACAATGTACCCCCAGTAGAATGCTATGCCGGACAACTTAATCAGGTGTTTATGAATATTTTAGTAAATGCGATTGATGCTTTAGAAGAAAATAATATTAAGCGTACCTATCAGGAGATTGAGAACAATCCCAGTCAAATTAAGATTCGCACATCCGTAGTTAATTCAACCTGGCTGGAAGTGGCGATCGCTGATAACGGAGTTGGTATATCTAAAGAATTTCAACAACGAATATTCGATCCCTTTTTCACCACTAAACCCATTGGCAAAGGAACAGGAATGGGTATGTCTATCAGCTACCAAATCGTCACAGAAAAACATAACGGTAAACTGGAGTGCTTTTCAAATCCTGGAAAAGGAACTGAGTTTATCATTCAGATTCCTCTGCAGCTAAGGAATGGTTGAACTATGAATTATAGCTGAGGCTTGGGGAACAGGAAGATATAAGTAGGCGGGTGTAAATATTTGTCGTTGGGATAAGGCAGGAGGCAGGAGGAAAGAGGGTTTTAACCTCGTTCCTTTTTGTTAACATAGTTTGGTTTTATGCTGCCGACCTACTTAGATTTTGGATTATACAGCAGATTTCAAGTTGAGGAGGGGTGTACTTGATTAACTTGTAAAATACTGTAAATAACAATACCTTTGCTAATTTCCGAAGCTTGAACAATGATTTGCTGTTTAGGGCGATCGCTCATCAGGACAAGTGGTTAAGGGTGTAATCAGAATCTCGTCTATTGTGAAGTTATTTTGCTGGTAATATAATATACGAATTTTGAGCGCTATAGATTATACAGTTGAACAGAAATTTAAAATCAGTAGTCCTGTTTGTTAAAAAATCTATGCAGATACATCAGGTGATTGAAACCTACGATCAGGGATCTGTGGATTATGACGCAATTCTAAAGCGTTACTGGCACATTGATCGCGAACCCCTAATTGCTTCCTTGCAGCTAAAGCCAGGACAAACTGCCCTAGATGCTGCAGTAGGAACAGGTCTTAATCTTCCAGCCTATCCTGAAGGTGTACGTGTCGTCGGTGTCGATCTTTCTCATAAGATGATGGATGAAGCACGTAAAAAGCGCGTATCCGCAGACATTACCTTTAAGGTATCGGATCTTTGCAATCTTGATTTTCCTGATAATACCTTTGATGCAGCAGCATCGGGATATACACTCTGTGTCGTTAACGATCCAGTCGGTGCACTTGCAGAGATTCTGCGAGTTACCAAACCTGGTGCCTTGATTGCCATTCTCGATTACTGCAAATCGCAAGATCCAGAGATTCAGAAATGGCAAGAGTTGATATCTGATGCAGCTTCACAGCTAGGCTTCCCGACTGGCAAGATCAAGTGGGATGCATTGATGGATTATGACGAATTGATTTATAACAGCAAGCTGACCATTGAAGTGCTTGCAGACGATCGCACAGACAGTCCAAATCCGTTTTTATGTGGTTGTCAATTACTACTTAAAAATTCAAAAGCTTAAAGGCGACAGTATCGCACTCTTGTCCGATGAGTGCGATATTTACGACAACCCGGATCACAAGTGATTTTGAAACAGTTCTAAAACATGTTGCCAAGCATCAGGAGCGGCTTCTGGGTTATAACTTGGGTGCTGGGCTAAAAATGGGTATTGGTCTTTGAAAAATCCAGCGAAGAATCCGTGTCCGGCATCGTATCGAAATACACGATGATTTATTTGATGTTTTTGGAGTTCTGCTTCAATTTGCTCGTTTTCTTCCTGGGAAACTAATGCATCTCTTGTACCAAAAAATGCATAAATAGTACCTTTAATTTCTGAGGTACGATTAATGGTTGGAGTGTCTTCACCATAACTAGCAGTAGTAATCCCACCACCATAAAACGAAGCTGTGGCTTTGATATCGGGTAAAGTTGCACCTATATAAGCAACATGACCGCCAAAACAGAAACCAATGACACCGAGCGCATCATCTTTGACATTGGGTAAAGTTTTGAGGTAAGTAATGGTAGCTTGAATATCGCTGAATATTTCTTGATATTTTACTTGTTGATAATATTCCAAGCCCAGCCGATAGGCTTCTGGACTATAGCCAATATCTTCAGAGCTAAAGTCAGCCTCGAAACCAGGAGCAATACGTTGATACATCGCCGGAGCGATCGCTACGTATCCTTGTTTGGCGATTAGTTTGGTGATATCTCGAATATTACTATTGATTCCAAAAATTTCTGGAAAAACTATAACCGCGCCAAAGGTTCCGTGCTGTGCTGGTTGAGCTAAATAAGCATCGATTTCTAAGTCGTAGTTAGGTACTTTGACATAGCTAGTGTTAATCTCGATGTTTGTTGTTTCTAGCATCTTTGTTTCGGCTAATTTTATACCAACTTATCTATTTTGACTGTTTTTCGACACAGATGGGCAATGTCTACTATGGGCACAAACACCAGCGATCGCAATCGCTACACAACAAACTTGCGCGTGTTAATGCCAAATATCTCAGTTAATCAGCTAAATTTCTAACTTTTGAATAGGTGGTATTTCAAACTTCTGGATGATGCTAAGGGTTTTTGATTTGTGCGACCTTACATAAGGTAAGCATAAAGACTCAATATTAAAAAGCACAAGAAAAAACAATGCCTGATGAATCATTTAGAACAAATGTTCCAGAAATTGACCCAACGGAGATTGAAGATTCTCGAACTGTAATCCCCGACGAACATCGCTCGTTCCTAGAAAAAGTCCAGGTGAAAGCCGGATTTGCAGATCCCTATGATGCAAGAGACTTTACCGAAGTTGTATTTCGCGTGATGCGCGACGTAATGACCACAGAAGCCAGCGATCGCGTTGAGGCAGAACTGCATACAGAGGCTATACCTACGGATGAAAAAGCACTCCAGTTTGAAGTGTCCGATCTCTGGAAAGACACCAATCCAATTGTGGGATTTTTAAGCCGGGTTCGTCCACCCTTCAAAGGCCCAGGTATCTTTAATATAGATTCCGATCGCTTCCTGTTCCGAGTTGCTAATGAAAGTGGAATGCCGCGATCAGTCGATCGAGAGCAAGCGGTTAAAGCAGTATTTTCTGCCACCAAAGACGAGCTTTCCGAAGAGCGGATTCAGGAAATTGCTAGCTGGCTACCTGACTATGTACGTCAGCTTTGGGAACAGGCTTAATTAGAAAGCTAAAAGAAGTCAAGCCTGTTTGTAAGTAACGCTCGCAAACAGGTTTTCTATATAATACGTTTACTGATTCACAGCCAATCACTCCACAAGCTTCACTGTTTGGTTCACCACTGGGCGTGGTTTGCGGCGATAATCTGACTTGCGTGTTCTACCAGCCATCCCGTACTGATCACTTATGCCTTATAGTCAGTTTACAACTATCAGTAAAGTTAAAGACGCTTTTGGGTTAAAAACACAGGAGGGTGGGCGATTCATTCCTGCCACCGAACCCATTGAAGCATCTGCTACACTGACGGCATATCTTGAAGAAAGTCTACCACTAGCTTCTTCGTCAAGTGAAAAAGCTCGTTCCGAAGGAATAATTTACCCTGTATTATTAGAAGTTAGACGGATATTAAATCGCCAAATTAGCTTATTTTCTGGAGAAGATTTTACAGTCGATGAGTCAATTGGACTGAATGGAATATGTGATTTCCTTTTAAGTCGTTCGCCGGAAGTGCTAGAAATTGAAGCGCCTGCAATTGTCATTGTGGAAGCAAAAAAAGCAGATTTAAGAACTGGGTTTGGACAATGTATTGCAGAAATGGTTGCAGCACAGAAATTCAACGCTGCAAAAAATCGTCCAGTTGTCGTAATCTATGGTTCTATTAGCAGTGGTACGCAATGGCGATTCCTGAAGTTGGAGGATAATCTTGTCACTATCGATTTGATGGATTATCCTCTCCCACCAGTGGAACAAATTCTCGGATTTTTTGTTTGGATGGTTAAAAACAGTTGATAGATGCGTTGCCGTTGGCGTAGCTCGCTGGAGGCATCGCATTGCAGTATGATATTACCTCACAAGCAAATCTGTGACAAAATAATATTGTTGTCTTATAGCCAATGCGATCGCCTAAGACCTATGATTTCTACCATCTCGCGCCGCTACAGCTTGGATGAATATCGTGCAATCGAAGAAAAAGCCGAAGGGCGCAGCGAATATCGAGATGGAGAAATTGTACCCATGCCTGGAGGAACGCTCAAACACAGCCGCATCAGTAGCAAAATTAATTCACAAAAACAAGATAATTGAGGATACTAGAACTGGGTTAGCCCCTCATTAGGTTACATTGTGTGCTGAAGATACATGCCAAAAATCTAAGACTCATTAGATCGCCCATAATTATATATCAATTGAAGCAGTTAAAATTACCTCTGATCAGTTAGATCAAATACTTCTATCTGAAGAAAGCCATTTTCTCGACCTGAAGGGGATCGATGTACAACCAGGGAAATTATGTAAATTTATTTCTGGATTTGCTAATGCTGATGGTGGAGAACTTTTTATTGGCATTGATGAGGATACTCTAGAAGGCAAAAAAACAAGATATTGGCGAGGTTTTGCTGATCAGGAATCTGCAAATGGGCATTTACAAATTTTTGAACAACTTTTTCCTCTTGGAGATGGTTTTTCATATACATTTCTTATTTCCCAAGATTCTCCTGGTTTAGTTCTGCAAGTGGCAATCCTTAAATCACGAGGAGTAATGGAGGCTTCAGATGGTGTTCCATATTTAAGACGTGGAGCACAAACTCTGCCTATTAAAACTCAACAAGCTCTAGAAAGATTAAGGCTCGACAAGGGTATTGAGTCATTTGAGAGAAGAACTATTGACGTGGAACTTGAGGTAATTACAACCTCACAGGTAATATTCCAATTTATTAACTTTGTAATTCCAACTACTGAAGCTGAATTGTGGCTCAGAAAACAGCAATTAATTCAAAGAAATAAGCCGATAATTGCAGGTATTTTACTCTTTACTGATGAGCCGCAAGCCATTTTTCCAAAGCATTGTGGTGTTAAAATCTATCGATATAAAACAAAAGACTTAGAAGGAACAAGAGACACTCTTGCCTTCAATGCAATAACTATTGAAGGTTGTTTATATGACCAAATTATGCAATCAGTAGCAAGAACAAAAGAAATTGTTGAAGGAATTCCAAAAGTAGGAGATAAAGGATTAGAATCAATCACCTATCCAGAAGAAGCTATTCATGAAATTGTAACCAATGCTTTGCTACATAGAGACTACAGTATAGCCTCTGATACTCATATTCGCATTTTTGACAACAGAATCGAAATTGAAAATCCAGGAAAATTGCCTGGTCACATTACAGTAAAAAATATTCTTAAAGAGCAGTATGCACGTAACGGAGCTATTGTTCGTATAATCAACAAATTTCCCAACCCACCTAATAAAGATGTTGGAGAGGGTCTGAATACTGCTTTCCAGGCAATGGCTCGGTTAAGACTACAACCCCCCGATATATATGAAACTGAAACTTCTGTAGTTGTACACATTAAACACGAACCTCTAGCTTCAATAGAAGCAACAATAATGGCATATTTAGACGATCACAAAGAGATTACTAACAAAATTGCTCGACAGGAAACTGGAATTGGTTCAGAAGCAACTATTAAGGAGGCATTTTGTAGACTAAGAGATAGAGGACTTATTGAGGCTGTTTTGGGAAGAGCAAAAAGAAATGCAGCATGGTGCAAAATTGGAACTATTGACTATAGTCAAGAAAATGTAATTTCAGTATATGAGAGGTATCCAGAGTATGAGCAACTAGTCATGAACTATCTTACAGATCATGAAGAAATAAGTAATC
Source organism: Nostoc sp. LPT (assembly GCF_017115165.1). Taxonomy (GTDB): domain Bacteria; phylum Cyanobacteriota; class Cyanobacteriia; order Cyanobacteriales; family Nostocaceae; genus Nostoc. The sequence continues at coordinate 41,038 of NZ_JABXKF010000048.1, forward strand.
GTATTGCTCGAGAAGTGATTGGAGTAGAATCACGTGCAGCAATTAATAATATTTTTGATAGGCTTCGGCGTAAAGGACTTATAGAAATCGTACCAGGTAAATCGAGGATTAATGCCGCATGGCGCAAAGTTTAAGCCAGTACAGATGATAGGGTGCGTTATCACGCAGTGCAACGCGTAACATTAATTGTCTTAGCAAATCTAACTACGCTTATAAACAAACTCCATTTTCAAGTTTTCAATCTCGAATCTCAACTTATCATTTTCTATCCTCAACTTAGTATTCTCCTCCCTAATCAAGTCAACTTCATTCCTCTTACTCAACGCCTGATTAATCGCCAACTTCCGCATATCAAGCGAGAACCAACGCTGATAAGTTTGGGTATGCACTTGCACACTATGCCCCAAATTATCCGCCGCCGCTTTAATTGGTATCCCCAAAATATGCGCTCGAATTGCCCAAGCGTGACGTAAATCATAAGGTTTAAAATCCAATCCTATTTTGCGAAACCACCAACTAACTCGCTGTGTTAACGCCGTTATATCCGCATGATTAGTGTTGTCTTTTTTAGCGATCGCACTCCTTAACATCTCCAAATATTTAGAATTTCTCAAATCAAACTCATCAATCCATTGCCTATATAATGGCAATGCTTCTCTCTCCCCAGTCTTACAATCTTTATCGACTTTCCATGTCAAATCTGTATTTTCTGCACTCAACCACCAATCAATATCGGGATTAATAAAAAGTTCTCGTGGACGTAAACCAAAAACTGCTAACATTCCATACGTCCAGCGCCAAAGTTGCCAACTATCTTGAACATTTTGATTAACTTGATTACCTCTATTATGTTGGTAATCTTCAAACTTGATAATTCCCTCAGATATTTCTACATCGGTCGGTATATTTCGGGAATTATTCTCAGGCATTTTAGAATATTTAGATAAATCGATGTCGATGTTAAATGTCACACAAAATGCAGCGATCGCTCTAGCTGCATTATACTTAGCCCATTCCTTATCGATTTTTTCAATTGAATTTATCAGATTTTCAGACGTTGCCAAATATTTAGGATTTGTAAATCTCTTGGTGCGGGAAAAGTAATAAAAAAAAGTATGTTCGCTTTTAGTTGTGCGTTTGTGAGTTTTAAAATACTCCTCTTCAAATTTTTCAAGCAATTCCCCTATAGATTGAAAATCTTTTCTAATTGCCTCATTTCCTAAATATTTATCATTCCATTCAAACGTTTTACGAGCAATTAACTTACCTAATTCATAGGCTTCTTCCTCAGCCGTCTTGAGTCCATCCAAGTTAGAGGGAATATTCAAACTGAGATTATATTGTTTTCTCCCAGTACCATTGCTATCTTTATCTCCCGGCTTAACTGGTAACGTCGCCCGTAATTGCAGACTTCCATTCGATTCTCTAATTGTCACCTTTGCCTTTGCAGACTTCAAACGCAGATTAACTTTCTCTAATTCTAGTAGTACTTTAGTTCTCATGTGTTCTTTTTGCTGCTGTGCTTGCAGAGATGAGCAAAAAAACGGGCGATTTTTTAATCGCCTTGCCTCAGGACAACATTTAGATAATGCCTGAGTCCTGAACCTAATTATGCATCGCTGTGTTTTTAGCCTATATTTAGCCTAAAAATAAATGTGTTATCGGCGAACAATGTTTATCACTGACACTGTTTACTGCAAACATTAGGCTACCGAAAAGAATTAAACCATAAAAAGGATTACTCCGGCCCTTATCACGGTTATGACGGCTTCGCCATCTTCGCACGTGACATGGACTTGGCACTCAACAGCCCAACCTGGGGATTAATTGGCGCTCCTTGGAATGAAAAAGCTAACGCTAAGAAGGCTGTAGCTAAAGCTGAAGCTGAAGCTAAAGTTGAAGCTAAAGCTGCTGTCTAGGGAAATGGGAGCTAGATAAGTAAGGATAACCTGGGGCTAAAACCCTAGGGGGAAGTTGGGAATCCAAAATTCAAAACTGAAAAATTAAAATTTCTTTTGATTTTTGCATTTTGAATTTTGAATCATATTCCCATCTCCTAGTAGAGACGCGATTAATCGCTTCTCTACCGCCTCAAATCCTTATTCCTCAATCAGTAAAAGAATTCAGTAAGCTTGGAGATCCAAAAATGCCTCAGAATCCCGAAAAAATTCAAGACCACGTAGAGTTATTCCACCAACCGGAGTACAAACAACTTTTTGAAAACAAAAAGCAGTTTGAAAATGCTCACGAAACCGAAGAAGTACAACGGGTTGCAGAGTGGACGAAGGGTTGGGATTATCGTGAAAAGAACTTCGCTCGTGAAGCTTTAACCGTCAACCCTGCTAAAGGCTGTCAACCATTGGGAGCAATCTTTGCTGCTGTTGGTTTTGAAGGTACTCTACCTTTTGTTCAAGGTTCTCAAGGTTGCGTTGCTTACTTCCGCACCCACTTAACCCGTCACTACAAAGAGCCATTCTCTGGTGTATCTTCTTCAATGACTGAAGATGCAGCCGTATTTGGTGGTCTGCAAAACATGATTGACGGGTTGGCGAACTCTTACCAACTCTACAAGCCCAAGATGATCGCTGTCTGCACCACTTGTATGGCAGAAGTAATTGGTGATGACTTACAGTCTTTCATCAACAACGCCAAGGAAGCTGGTTCAGTTCCTCAAGATTTCCCAGTACCCTACGCTCACACCCCTAGCTTTGTTGGCTCCCACATCACTGGTTACGACAACATGATGAAGGGAATTCTTTCTAACCTGACCGCAGGTCAGAAGAAAGAAACCAGCAATGGTAAGATCAACTTCATCCCAGGTTTTGACACCTACGTAGGCAACAACCGCGAAATCAAGCGGATTGCTTCTTTGTTCGGCTTTGACTACACCATTTTAGCCGACAATAGCGACTACCTGGATTCACCAAACACAGGTGAGTTCAATATGTATCCAGGTGGTACAAAGCTAGAAGATGCAGTAGATTCAATTAATGCGAAAGCTACAATTGCTCTGCAAGCACACTCTACCCTCAAAACCCGCGAGTACATTGAAAAAGAGTGGAAGCAACCAACCGCAGTTTCCCGTCCTTGGGGTATTAAGGGTACTGATGAGTTCTTGATGAAACTCAGCGAACTGAGTGGTATCCCCATTCCCGAACAATTGGAAATTGAACGTGGTCAGGCAGTTGATGCCATGACTGACTCTCACTCATGGATTCACGGCAAGCGCTTCGCTATTTACGGCGAACCAGATTTAGTATACTGCGTAGTTGGCTTTATGCTGGAAATGGGTGCTGAACCAGTACATATCTTGGTTCACAACAGCAACGAAGTATTTGAAGCAGAAATGAAAGAACTGCTTGCTTCTAGCCCCTTCGGTAGGAATGCAACTGTTTGGCCTGGTAAAGACCTGTGGCACATGCGTTCTCTAATGTTCACCGAACCAGTAGACTTCCTGGTTGGTAACACCTATGGTAAGTACCTGTGGCGCGATACCAAGACTCCCCTCGTGAGAATCGGCTACCCCATCATGGATCGCCACCACCTACACCGCTACGCCACCATTGGTTATCAAGGTGTAATCAACTTGCTTAACTGGGTTGTAAATACTCTGTTTGAAGAAATCGATCGCAACACCAACATTCCTTCTAAGACAGATATTTCCTACGACTTGATTCGTTAGAAATTGCGTAGAAACACAACGTGTTAATTAAGGGTAAAGAAGGGGAGTAGGGAATAGGGAATAGGCTTGCCGTGAGCGTAGCCGAACGGGAATAGGGAAATATTAAATCCCAATTCCCAATCCCCAATTCCCAATCCCCAACTCCCCTTTTTCTTGATAGCATTTACCCAAGGAATTTATAAATGGAAACCATCAATCACACTCACGAACACACTCACACTCATCCTCATCCTAATTACCATCCACCTAACCAGAAAAAACCAGGGTGGTTCCACAATCTTCTTAATCCGTTGCGCCGTGTAGTGGATGGAATTCAGGTTAAAAATAATCGCATCGCTCATCTAATTTGCCAAACAATTCCTTGTTGTTGTCCCTTTGAGCGACAAATTAAATTATTTGGGAAGTCTATTGATATCCCACCACTATGTAAACTCAATCCTTTATATGACGAATTTGTAGGATTGCGTTTTCGCGCTCTATCTTACCTCACTGATGTATGTGGAGAGGATGTCACAAAATACATTTGTTAGTCATTAGTCATTGGTCATTGGTCATTAGTCATTAGTTGTTAGTTATTCAAAGGACAAATGACAAATGACAAAGGACAATTAACAATTAAGTACGAGAAGAGAGATGAAAGTCACCCAAAGCAAAATCAACGAACTGCTGACTGAGACAGGATGCGAACATAATCAGCACAAACAAACAGAAAAGAAAAATAAGTCTTGCGCTCAACAGGCACAACCTGGCGCGGCTCAAGGGGGCTGCGCTTTTGATGGTGCAATGATTTCCCTAGTGCCGATCGCAGATGCTGCTCATTTAGTCCACGGTCCTATAGCCTGTGCTGGTAATTCCTGGGGCAGTCGTGGTAGTCTTTCCTCTGGCCCTCAACTCTACAAAATGGGTTTTACCACTGACTTGGGTGAAAATGATGTCATCTTCGGTGGCGAAAAGAAACTCTACAAAGCGATTCTGGAACTTCACGAGCGTTACCAACCAGCAGCAGTATTCGTCTACGCCACATGTGTTACAGCCTTAATTGGTGATGATATCGATGCTGTCTGCAAAGCTGCGGCTGAAAAAATTGGTACTCCTGTTATTCCCGTCATTGCCCCAGGATTCATTGGCAGTAAAAATCTCGGCAACCGTTTTGGCGGTGAATCTTTATTAGAATATGTTGTCGGCACAGCAGAACCGGAACATACAACACCTTATGATATTAACTTAATCGGTGAATACAATATCGCCGGGGAAATGTGGGGAGTAACACCACTGCTAGAGAAATTAGGCATCCGTATTTTGTCTAAAATTACGGGCGATGCTCGCTACGATGAAATTCGCTACGCCCACCGCGCCAAGCTCAACGTCATGATCTGCTCGCGGGCGCTGCTCAATATGGCGAGAAAGATGGAGGAGCGTTACAACATTCCCTACATTGAAGAGTCTTTCTACGGCATCGATGATATGAATCGCTGTCTGCGAAACATCGCTGCTAAATTAGGCGACGCTGATTTACAGGAGCGGACAGAAAAGCTAATTGCAGAAGAAACGGCTGCTCTTGATTTGGCACTGGCTCCTTATCGCGCTCGACTCAAAGGTAAGCGGGTTGTGTTGTATACAGGTGGTGTCAAGAGTTGGTCGATTATTTCGGCGGCTAGGGACTTGGGCATTGAAGTTGTTGCTACCAGTACTAGAAAAAGTACTGAAGAAGATAAAGCCAAAATCAAGAAGTTGCTCGGCAACGATGGCATCATGTTGGAGAAGGGCAACGCTAAGGAATTGCTACAAGTGGTTAAAGACACCAAAGCAGATATGCTGATTGCTGGCGGTCGTAACCAATACACCGCTCTGAAAGCTCGAATTCCTTTCCTTGATATCAACCAAGAACGCCACCATCCTTATGCAGGTTATGTGGGAATGATTGAAATGGCGCGGGAACTGTACGAAGCTCTGTATAGCCCGATTTGGGAACAAATACGCAAACCCGCTCCTTGGGAAGAGGCTGAATTGCATTCAGATATAGTAACTGAGGGATGAGGGGGATGAGGAAGAATAATAATTAGTTTGCTTGTTTCCTTCCTTTATTCGCTCATCTCCCCCTGCTCCCTCATCTCTTCTAGTAGATGCTATTTCTGAAAGCAAAAAGGAGGTAGTTTAATGGCGATTGTTACTGTTTCTAACAAAGCACTGACAGTTAATCCCCTCAAGCAAAGTCAAGCTTTGGGTGCAACCTTAGCCTTTTTGGGATTGAAAGGGACGATGCCCTTATTCCACGGTGCTCAAGGTTGTACTGCTTTCGCTAAAGTTGTCCTAGTGCGGCATTTCCGGGAAGCGATTCCTTTAGCTACGACAGCGATGACGGAAGTCACTACCATTTTGGGTGGTGAAGAGAATGTGGAGGAAGCAATTCTGACTCTAGTGGAAAAAGCTAACCCAGAAATTATTGGTTTATGTAGTACTGGGTTAACGGAAACTAGAGGCGATGACATCGAGGGCTTTCTTAAGGAAATCCGCGATCGCCATCCCGAATTGAATGATTTGGCGATCGTTTTTGCACCTACCCCAGATTTTAAAGGGGCGTTGCAAGATGGCTTTACTGCTGCTGTCGAAAGCATCGTTCAGGAAATTCCTCGCGCAGGTGAAATCAGAACTGAACAAGTCACGATTTTGGCGGGTTCTGCCTTCACACCTGGGGATGTACAGGAAATCAAAGAGATAATTACATCCTTTGGATTAGTGCCGATCTTTGTACCTGACCTTGGCGCTTCCCTAGATGGTCATTTAGAGGATGGTTATAGTGCGGTTACAGTCAGTGGCACTACCTTAAAACAGCTACGAGAAGTAGGTAGCTCTGCTTTCACCCTGGCATTGGGTGAAAGTATGCGGGGGGCTGCCAAGATTCTCGAAGAACGCTTTGACACGCCTTATGAGGTGTTTAGCGAACTGACAGGATTAGAACCAGTAGATGAATTTATCCAAGCATTGGCGATTCTGAGCGGTAATAGCGTACCCGAAAAATACCGCCGCCAACGTCGTCAGTTGCAAGATGCGATGCTGGACACCCACTTTTACTTTGGTGCAAAACGAGTTTCCCTGGCGCTGGAACCAGATTTGCTGTGGTCAACAGTGCATTTCCTGCAATCGATGGGAGCGCAAATTCATGCGGCGGTGACAACCACGCGATCGCCACTACTAGAAAAACTCCCGGTTAAAAGCGTCACCATCGGTGATTTGGAAGACTTTGAGAGTTTAGCAGATGGCTCTGATTTGCTAATTGGTAACTCGAATGTCAGTGCGATCGCTAAACGGCTCTCGATTCCTCTTTATCGTCTAGGATTGCCCATTTATGACCGCTTAGGTAATGGTCAATTTACCAAAGTTGGCTATCGAGGCACAATGGAACTTGTGTTTGGCATCGGCAACCTGTTTTTAGAGCAAGAAGAGTCATTAGTCATTAGTCATTCGTCATTAGTAAGTAACAAATGACAAAGGACAAATGACAAAGGACAAAGGACAAAGGACAAAGGACAAATTACGATGAAGATTGCCTTTACGACGAGTGACGGAGTTCATATTAATACTCACTTTGGAGGCTCAGAACAAATTGATGTTTATGAAATTTCAGATGAAGGATATCAATTTGTAGAAAGTCTCAAATTTAATTATGAAATCCAAGAAGAGAATAATGAGGGTAAACTCGCACCAAAAATTGAAGCATTAACTGACTGCACAATTATTTATGTTTTCGCAATTGGCGGGAGCGCAGCTGCTCGGTTAATCAAGAAAGGTGTCACCCCAGTGAAGGCGCGATCGGAAGAGGACGAAATTAGCAAAGTACTAAACAAGCTAGTAAAAACCCTCAAAGGTAATCCTCCACCTTGGTTGCGTAAGGCTTTACAGCAAAAACCCACAAACTTTGCCGATGAAGTTGAAAATGAAGCGACAGTATGACCACAAATAATAGTGTTAACGGAACTGCTACAACTGAAGTCTTGAACTCACCTTTCCTTAAGGTATTAATTAAACAAATCCGTGGTCAAGACAGTTATGGAGTTTATCGTAGTTGGTCGGATGAATTGATTCTTAAACCCTTTCTTGTCACCAAACAAAAAAAACGGGAAATTTCCCTTGAGGGCGAAGTCGATCCGATAACTCAAGCACGGATTATGGCATTTTTTCGAGCTGTAGCTGCTGGGATTGAACAAGAAACAGGTTTGATATCCCAGGTTGTAGTTGATTTGAGCCATGAAGGATTTGGCTGGGCGCTAGTTTTTTCTGGTCGTCTTTTGCTAGCTGTGAAAACCTTGCGAGATGCTCATCGCTTTGGCTTTGACTCACTGGATAAATTAGCCGAAGAGGGAGAAAACTACGTCAAAAAAGGGCTTGATTTGGCGAAGCGCTTTCCTGAAGTTGGCAAACTTTAAGAGTACTGAGTGCTGTTAGCGGAAGCGGGGCGTTTAGCCCGTGCTGAGTGCTGAGTAAATAGTGAAGAGTTAGAAATTAAAAATTATATAACTAATAACTTCTAACTCATAACTCATAACTTCTAACTCAGAATTAATAACTCGCAACTCAGCACTCAGCACTGAAAAAGGAGTGGTTGATTGTGCAAGCAGAAGAAATAAGTATTGAGGAACTACAAGGACAAATCAGACGGCTTAACAGCAAAGCAGGTCAAATGAAAATGGATCTGCATGATTTAGCTGAAGGTCTGCCAACAGATTACAAACAACTTATGGATGTTGCAGCTGCAACTTATGAAATCTATCGCCAGTTAGATGAATTAAAGCAGCATCTTAAACAATTGGAGAATGCTAAATGACCTAAGAGAAAAAGGATACAAACCCATAAATTGATGGGGATTGTTAATTTTGAATTTTGAATTTTGAATTTTGAATTCGGAGCGAAGCGACGTGACTGGAACTATTGATGAATTCAAGAAGCTCGTAGATGCAGAAGAATTTTTTCAATTCTTTAATATGTCCTACGATTTAGAAGTTGTGAATGTAAATCGTCTACATATTCTGAAAAAATTTTCTCAATACATCCAGGAAATTGATAATAATTCTCCTGACTTGAGTCAAGAAGAGAAATTAAATCAATATTCTTTGGCTTTGCAAAAAGCTTATCAGGTATTTATCGAATCAACACCCCACGAACAAAAGCTGTTCAAAGTGTTTAACGACAAGCCGAAAAATGTAGTCACACTGACAGAAATCACTTCTGATTAGGAGGTATAAATTGGTTAACCTGACGCCTACCGAATTAGAACGCTATCGTCGCCAAATGATGCTTCCAAATTTTGGCGAAACAGCACAGAAGCGCCTGAAGTCAGCGACAGTTCTGGTTACGGGTGTGGGGGGATTAGGTGGTACGGCGGCGCTTTACCTAGCAGTAGCAGGCGTTGGGCGGCTAATCTTAGTCCGGGGTGGTGACTTGCGACAAGATGATATGAATCGTCAGGTTCTCATGACTGATGATTGGGTAGGTAAGCCAAGGGTATTCAAAGCTAAAGAAACTCTGGATGCGATTAATCCTGATGTCCAAGTGGAAGCTGTTCATGATTACATCACCCCGGAAAATGTAGATTCGTTAGTGCAATCTGCTGATATGGCTCTTGATTGCGCCCACAATTTTACAGAGCGGAATTTGTTAAATGAAGCCTGTGTGCGATCGCGTAAGCCAATGGTAGAAGCCGCAATGAATGGGATGGAGGCTTACTTGACAACGATTATTCCTGGTGTGACTCCTTGCTTGTCTTGTCTGTTTCCAGAAAAGCCTGATTGGGATCAGCGCGGCTTTTCAGTTTTAGGCGCTGTTTCTGGGACACTAGCTTGTCTAACAGCTTTGGAAGCTATCAAGCTGATCACCGGGTTTAGTCAGCCTCTATTGTCGCAATTGCTGACAATCGACTTAAATCGGATGGAATTTGCTAAACGCCGTTCTTACCGCGATCGCTCTTGTCCAGTATGCGGTAATAGTGCGCCTTGGAGACACGCTCAATCCAATTCAATAGAAGCCACAGGGATTGCACAAAATAGTCATTAGTCATTGGTCATTAGCAAAAGACAAAGGACAAAGGACAAATGACAATCCACATCTGAAATCAGAACAACTAATCGCTACAAATCAGGAGACCTGATGACCGTTACTTTATCAGAAAAAGCAGAATTTCATCTGCAGGCATTGCTTGGAGGTTCCGCACCCAACGCTAATGGCGCAACTAAAGGTGTTCGCATCTCAGTAAAAGATGGTGGTTGCAGTGGCCATGAATATGCAATGGATATCACCAGCAAGCCCCAACCAGATGATTTAGTAAGCCAGCAAGGCAAAGTGCTGGTTTACGTTGATGCCAAAAGTGCGTCGTTATTAGAAGGAATTGTGGTTGACTTCGTTGAGGGAGTGATGGAAAGCGGTTTTAAGTTCACCAACCCCAATGCAACTGATAAATGCGGTGGTTGTGGAAAGTCCCTCAAAGCAGGCGACGGTAAGCCTACTGGTGTACCTTGCAGCTAACATCATTCCGTTAGCACCAAGTCAATTGTAGAGGCTTCCTATAGACGCACTCCGCGCAGTTTTTCATAGATGCTTGAGGTGGCTTCTAGTTCGCGTTGCATCCCTTACTCCTATAGAGAAGCCGACTAAGCGTAGCATCTCCGTAAGTAGAAGGGAAGCAAAAAGTAGGATAGGTTGCTCAAAAACTTCAGAAATTACACCAACTGTATAACGTTTGAGGAGAATCAGAAAATGGCTTCCTACCAAGTTAGATTAATCAACAAAAAAGAAGACATCGACACCACAATTGAAATTGACGAAGAGACCACCATCTTAGAAGCAGCAGAAGAAAATGGTATTGAGTTGCCTTTTTCATGTCATGCAGGCTCTTGCTCTAGCTGTGTTGGTAAAGTTGTTGAAGGTGAAGTTAATCAAGACGATCAAAACTTTTTAGATGACGATCAAGTTTCTAAAGGATACGCTCTACTTTGTGTAACTTATCCTCGTTCTAATTGCACAATTAAAACACATCAAGAAGCATATCTAGTCTAATTTATTGCTTTGGTTGTTGCCTTTAGCAACCAAATAAAAGATGAAGGATGAAGGATGAAAATATACTTCCTTCTTCCTTTCACAATTCCTAATTTATAATTCAAATGTTTACCCGCTTTAGTGTTACTGGCTGTTCATTATAATTATTGGTAACGGCAGAGTGAGGAATCGGAACTTCCTGTAAAACTCAGGATAAAACAATGGATACGAGCGATCGCTCTTTTATAATTGATACTATAGCCAGTCCCCAAGAATCAGCCAAAGCAATTATTTGTCAATTATGCAAATATGGTGATATTAAAACTAACAAGTAAGCATAATTGGTAACAATTAGCACAAGAAGAACGGTCAATGTCGCTATCTAAATTTGCAATTGTAGAAAGCACTCTCCGTGAAGGTGAACAATTTGTCAAAGCCAATTTTTCTTCAGATGATAAAGTCGAAATTGCTGAAGCTCTTGCTGCATTTGGAGTGGAATATATAGAGTTAACATCACCAATTGCTTCACCTCAATCTAGACAAGACTGCGAACGATTGGCTCGCTTAGGCTTGCCATCCAAAATATTAACTCACATTCGCTGTCACTTAGAAGATGCTAAAGTTGCCTTAGCGACAGGCGTAGCTGGGATTAATTTAACTATCGGTAGTTCTTCTTTAATGCGTCAGTTCAGTCATGGTAAAAATATTAATCAAATTATTGATTTAGCATCTGAAGTTTTAACTTTTATTCATCAGCAAGCTCCTGATATTGAGTTACGGTTTTCGGCTGAGGATTCGTCACGCACTTCCACAGAAGATTTAATTACAATTTACTCGGAGATTGAAAAGTTAGGAGTTGTCAAACGCATTGGAATTGCTGATACAGTAGGGATTATTACGCCGATGCAAGTATTTGAATTAGTGAAGACTTTGCGCCAGTTCACCAATTTAGATATTGAGTTTCACGGTCATAATGATACAGAATGTGCAAATGCTAACAGTTATACAGCACTGGAAGCGGGAGCAACTCATATTGACACTTGTGTTCTGGGAATTGGTGAACGTAATGGCATTACCTCACTAGCTAGGTTCATCGCTAGGTTATATGCTACAAATCCAGAGCAGATTAAGTCTAAATATCGCTTAGATCGACTTGGTTACTTACATGAATTAGTTGCAAGAAAATTAGGGATTTCTATTCCTTTTAATCACTGTGTTTTTGGGGAAAGTGCTTTTAATCATAAAGCTGGCATTCATACTAAAGCTATGCTCAATAATTCGGAGACTTATGAAGCTATTAATCCCCGGAGTTTTGGTGTAACGCGCTCAATTTTAATCAATCATAAATTGGCTGGAAAACAGGCAGTTAATCACCGAGCTAATGAATTAGGACTTTCATTTAATTTATCCCAGCTTAAAGATATTACCCATATATTGAAAACTTTAGCTGATAAACAAAGTCTTACTATCGAAGATGTAGACAATATTTTATATTCTTATCATTGCCAGTAAATTTAAAAATCTACACACTTACTGCTTAAATTTCCGACTTTTTGAAGAAATCAGGGATTTAAATTCACGTTTATGACACATCTGCCATTAATCTATTTTATCAAACAAAACTGTAAAAATGACTGCTTTTCTATTCTTTTTCAAGCTTTTTTAAGAAAAATATCAGGCGATATTTATAAATGATTAATAATTTAAACTTATAAAGCTGATAGCATATATGTAAGTTTAAATAATTTAGATAATATTTTTTAACTAATGGTGGGTATTGCTCACCATTCTGTTTGCCAAGCAAATTTATATTAGTAAATTGGCATAAATAAAGTTAATTAAGGAATACTGATGAATCGAACCAATAGTCAAAATTTGAGTGAAGCAACAACCCAATGGCTAATAGCAAAAAGCTATAATCCTGGTGATTTAAATCAGTCAGGTGAAAATGGCGATACAGCTTTGATGAAAGCGACAAGAGAGGGAGTTTATACAGTCGTAAAAGAACTAATTGATACTGGTGCGGATATCAATGCTCGAAATAGCGATCACAACAATGCTTTGTGGTTTGCTTGTTTTGGTAATCACTACGATTTAATTAATTTACTGTTGGCTCACAATATTAACATTGACAACCAAAACGATAATGGTGCAACTGTTTTAATGTATGCAGCATCAGCTGGAAAGACAGAAGTCGTAAAGTTACTTTTACAATATCATCCTAATTTATATTTAAAAAACTTAGACGATTATAAAGTGATAGATTTTGCTAGCAACGTAGAAGTCTTAAGGATAATTAAAAATGCCATCAAGTCAGATATCGGGGAAAGCCTATCATGACGCTACCAAGCATTCTTACTTATCGGTACAACTTGACCCAAATTATGTAGATGCTTCAACACAGCCATCTTCATTTAAAGTTTATCCCAAGTTTTATCGGAGAGTGAAATTAAATCTCAATAATCCTGTTCATGCTTTTATCTCATTAACTAGTGCGATAACGCTAGAAAAAGTATATAAAGATGACCCTTATAAACTGCGAGTAAATCCATCAGCAGGCGCTCTGTATCCTACGGAAGTTTACGTACAGGTTCGCGGTATTGAGGGAATAATCGATGGTATATACCATCTAGAAGTTGAGAATAATTGTCTAACTCTCATTTATGAATTAATTGATGATGGGTTAGAGAGTTATATTATACCGGGTAAAAGTATCAACGGATTCATCTTTTTAATTAGTTGTGTTTATTATAGGTCTAGCTGGAAATATCAAAACAGAAGCATAAGATATTGCTTCTTAGATAGCGGACACCATTTAGGTGCGATCGCAGCTTCAGCTTATCTCCATAAAAAAGATATACAACTAGTTTTTGACTTTGATAAACTTGCGCTCAATTCTGATTTGGGTTTTGAGAATAAGGAGTTTATTACTGGTTGTGCGGTGTCAGGAGAAGTACAAGACAAAAAAATCAGACGCTTAAGACTGAAAGTTCCTTTTGTCTGTGGTACTGATTATTTTGAATCCAATCAATTTATTGAAGATGCTTATCAGGCAACTACTCTACAAAAGAGTCGCCAGCAGAAGTTAGAGTATCCTCAATTTGATTTTGACCAGGATAAATTTTACCAAACTGTTTGGGATAGACGTTCTATTAGACGTTTCCGGAAAGAGGCTATTTCTCAAGAAGATTATTTATATGTAGTGCAACAACTTCAACAGTCAATACCGACAGAAAATTATGAGGAAATAGAATTTTACTCAGTGGTACATCGAGTAGAAGGAATGACACCTGGGTTATATAGAGGTACACATCTGGTTAAAACGGGTAATTTTAGTGAAAAGACAGGTTACTTATGTATTAATCAGGCTATTGCTAGAGATGGTGCTGTAACTTTATTTTTTGTGTCAGATTATTTAAATTATCAAACTGCTATGCAAATAGCTGGTTTTATTGGACAGAGACTTTATTTAACTAGTAATTATTTGGGAATCCATTGTAGTGGAATTGGTGCGTATTATGATGACGAAACCCAAGAATTATTAGAAACAAATAAAGATGTACTTTATGGAATGGTGATTGGAATATAAGCAGGAAACTAAAGAGAGATGGCTAGAAAGATGTATTACTTTAATGGTGATGATTCACATCCGATACAACCGACATCTGCGGATATTATACTGCGGCAACAACTAGAGGATTCTATTAGCAAATACTTTTATGATGCGTGCGATCGCACAATTCAAAATCTGCTATCTAATTGTCGGTGGTATGTCACAACCCATGCCAATGCTCTCACATTGGTAATTGAATGTCCCGATACAGTTACTAATTGGCGTGTTTTACAACAAATTGTGCCAATGGGGACATTGCTATATGGAATTGTTAACAGTGCTAAAATCCGTGTTTGTCCGCCAGAAAGTCAAGGCATACCTTTTGAAATGAGGGTAGATGAACTTTCTGTTTATCGAGATTGGGCGTAATTCGATTTTAGATTTTGGATTGTTAATTAAAAGTTGATATTCTGGCTGATAAGGGCAGCTACCTCTTCAAAAACCAAATCAGCAGAATGTTTGACAACAGGACTTAACTCTAGTCCCAAACCAAGATTTGCCGCCTCAATTAAATAAACTGTCACATCTTCGGGAAAGTCATTTTGAAAGATTTTCCGTCCAGCGGCTAAAGCATTATCCCAACGAAAATCGTGCAAGTTATAACTAGGTTCCGGCAAAGCTTCCAGTTCTTTTCCTGGAACTTTAAACACAGCACCCGGTTCAGAACCTGTTGAACTTGCATCAATAATTACTAATTCTTTACTACCTCTAGCTTGAAACATTACTTCCATCCCTGCGGTGCCACAGTCATAAATTTGTACATGAGGATGAGGGTTTTCAGCTAGATATTTTTGTAAGCGTTGGGCAATGATTACACCTACTGCGTCATCACTGCGATTGAGATTGCCGCAACCGATAATAGTGAGCATGGAATAAGATTTAATTGTTTAAGCAGTTGCAAATTCAGTTAAAGCGCGATCGCTTGGAGGATGGAAAGCTAACACAATATCACTTTGGGGAACCCCTACGTTTAATAATTCGGTGGCAATACCTTCTTCAGTCCAGTCTTCTTCGATCCAAATTTTGTTATTTTTAATCCGAATATGTACAGTAATACCTTTAATTCGGCGATTTTTTTGCCAGCCAATCTGAAACCATAGATATTGGTATACACATCTTGATCCAGTAAGAATCTCATGCTCAAATAGATACTAGGCGAATGTCTTCAGCTGCCACTAGAGCGATCGCGTATCCTAAACAGGCACGAATATCTTCAATTTGTAGGTCTGGATAGTAGTCTCGGATAATTTCTTCAAATGAAAGTCCGTCATTGAGCAGTTCAAGAATGCTTTGTACAGTGATGCGTGTTCCTGCGATGCAAGGTTTACCGAAATGAATCTGAGAGTTAACTACGATTCTGTCCATATAACTATAAACCAATAATATGTTTCCTAAATTATAAAATAATAAGTTGCACTGTATCTATAAATGCAGTGAAGCATACTTTAAGTCTGAAGGTGATAGTAAAGGTATAAGATTAAGAACAACTCATCATCAAGCTTCTAGTGATTGTGATTATTTGGAGTTATTGCCATAATCTGCAAAATAGGAGGCTCTGACTTATGAGAAAGACAAAGCCTCTGAAAATAATTTATCAGCAGGAAACTAGAACTCTACACCATGTTTCTTGGCAACTTCAGTCAGTTTCTCATACTGATGTTGTGATGCTTGAGTTAATATCTCTTCAGCCTGTTCTTTAGTACTTCCTTCTTTAGGAATTAAATACTTGACATAAAGAGATACAAAATCAGCCGCGATCGCTAAACCAGATAAAGCGTGTTTGTCAGCTTCCTTGCCAGCGATCGCTGCTACCAAACCGGCTTTAATTGGGTCTGGTTTAACTTTCATGAACTGATCAACAAGTTTTGGAACATAGTCTGCTGGTGGCAAATTATCTAACTTACTTCTATCGGGAGTAAAGTTACATTCTGCGGCTTTTGCCTGCTCTAAAACACACCATTCTATGTATTCTTGCAATGCTGCATCGGGAACGCGAGGCAGATAATTATGTAGCGCTAAATCAGACACAAGCTTACCTTGTAAATTTCTGTTTTGTTGAAGTGATTAAGGCAAGCCTAACGCACTGTTTCTATAAGTTTTAGTGTTTTACGCTACGAGTTTTGAATATAAGGCATTGGGAATATAGTATTGGGCATAGGTTATTTCTCCCTTATTTCACCCACTCTCCACTCCCCGGTTAAAATAGTTGGTGGCGCGATGTCTCCGACGGGCTACGCCTACGCATTTTTGGTGTTGTCTATTTGTGTAGACAAAGGCACACTAGAAGACAGGTATAAATATATAAGTTGTTTATGAAACCTGCTTTACACAAAGGGCAACTAATCAAATGGAAGGACGATCGCGGGTTTGGTTTCATACAACCCGATGATGGTAGTCAAGAAGTATTTTTACACATTACAGCATTTAAAGACGTTAACCGTCGTCCCCAAGTTGGTGATTTCATTTGTTATCAATTAACAGCTAGTAAAGATGGCAAAGTGCGGGCTTGTAATGCTTCTATCGAAGAAGTTAAATCAAAATCCTTATCTTCTGCCGCACCAAAGAAGTCTATATCCAGAACTGTAGACAAATCTTTATCATTAGCATTAAATACATTACTTCTATCTTTACTACCTGGGTTAGGTTCAATCCATCTTCTACTAACAACTGGCAACCCAATTCCGCTAATTCTTTATCCTGTCATGAGTTTCATTACCTTTAGGCTATATGCCGATGATAAGTCTCGCGCACAACAAGGACAATGGAGAAGGCAAGAAAATACTTTGCATCTGTGCGAATTTATGGGTGGTTGGTTAGGTGCATTTGTTGCTCAACAGAGGCTACGTCACAAAAGCAGCAAAGTTTCTTATCAAGTTGTATTTTGGGTAATAGCAATTATTCACATTGTATTTTGGTTAGATTGGTTATTTTTTGGTAAGGCCTTGATAAATCTATTTTTTGCTATTGCTTTTAGGGGATAAGTAAGTTTACTTTGATTGTCATAGTGGTACAAAGGCGATGTCTACGACGAGCTACGCCTACGCTCAAGTAAATGACTAATCCAGTAAGCTGTAAGTAAGCGTTGTCGATGATTGTGATATGAAAACTTTTACTGCGATCGTTGAAAGAGATACTGATACTAATTTCTATGTCGGCTATGTTCCTGGCTTTCCTGGAGCGCATTCTCAAGGCGAAACCCTAGATGAGTTGCAGGAAAATTTACGTGAAGTAATTGAGATGCTTCTAGAGGATGAGAATTTGGTGTTTGAGACGGAGTTTGTGGGTACACAATAGATTGTGGTTCAGTAGAACATGAGTAATGTTCCTGTTTTGAAACCCCAAGAAGTTGTAAGAATATTGGAGAGCCTTGGATTTGTGGAGATACGTCAGAAAGGCTCACACAAACAGTTTCGACACGAAGATGGACGAGGAACAACAGTCCCATTCCACAAAGGACGTGACATCTCACCAAGGTTGACGGCAAATTGCGAGTGATATTGGTTTGACCATTGAAGAAATGCTGGAGTGGCGATGAGGTTTAACAACCGTGTTGTACTGGACGGACTGAGAAGCCCTTTCGCTACCACTAAACACGACCTTTATTCCGTAAATCGTCAGTTAAAATGCCTATTGTGAATTAGTCTTTTGGGCGATCGCTTCTTTGGTGGTATAGACAGTAACTATCATTCTAGAGTAGAGCGATCGCAAGGTTGGTATGCTTACTTAGATCAAGTAAACGTGCTTTTTGTGGTTCGTTCATCGTCAATCGGCAAAACTAAGTATTTACACTTGATTAATTTCAAACACATAATTTTTAGTTCTAACAACAGGCAAACAACACCGTGGAGTGGATAACCCGGCAACCTTTCTGTTCGTTTATTTTACAGATATCTGCCATTGGTAAGCTGTGCCATTATACTGTAATGTAGACATTTAAAAATTATAAAGGTTATAATTTAGACTCTTTATACTGATAAATTACTGTCATGAATGGCTCTCAAAGCTCTGAGAATTCAAGTATTGTTCCACAACAGACTGGAGCAAATATATCCCTTGATGATTTCAAGTCTCTCTTTTATCAACTTAATGCAAAGCCTGATACAGAGATCCGTTTACTTCCAGGTAAAAAGACTTTGGAACTAGCGGATCTCATAAATATCAATGAACAAATACAAGCCAAACTCAGGAATCATGATGTAACCGCAAGTATTGGATCAATTAATTTCATTCTCTCAAATAAGAAAATTAAGGACTACTCTACTTGGGCTGAATTTGAAAGAGAGAATTGGAACACTATTAATGAAAGAATTCAAACGGTTACGATACACTGGGATATTGTAATTAAATTACCGCACTATAATCTTCCTCAAAGACATTCGATAAAGTTAAGGATTGGTACTGATATTCCACCTAAAGATATATTTCAGCTAATTCTTACAAGTGATAACATTCAGGAGTTAATAGAGGCACGGTCTTCCAGTGTCTGTAAAGTTGATTTTATCAATAATATTATTGCAATTGAATTATTGAATGTCGTGAGTAATTGGTATGAGGGTTTGAGAGATTCTCCTGAATCTAGCTTTGTTCATGGTTTTCTCAAAAAGCAAGGGAACTTCTTGAGCGAGATTATTCGTTACGCATCGCCTATCGTGCTTTTAATGATTGTATGCCAATACTCAAATTACTTGTTTCCTATTTTAAGAATTTCAGATAAAATCTCAGTTGAAACACTACAAAAACTTTTCATATTTCTGACAGCAATTTTTATAATTGGGTTATTTTCTGGATTTAAAATTGAAAAGTTTATAGACAAGAAAATAGATCAATTCGAGGAATATCCAAGATTTTCTATTACACGAGGAGATGAAAAATCTATAGAGGAGTTTGAAAATAATAATAAAAAATTGACTAGACAAATTATTGGCAGAATTACTTGGATAATATTTAGTATATTAGTTTCTTCATCTTTGAAATTCATAATACGTTACATGGTCTCTTGAGACAATAGTCTTTGAAATTGTGCAATATACTGCTGTATACCGTTAGACAGCTGCACTATGGGGAGGATAAAGAATAGTGTCATGATCTCGACCAGAAAATTTATCATTGCTTACTTCTAAGGGCATGGCTGCAATTTGTGCCAAAATCTCTCTAGGAGTTTTGTTTTGAGGTTTAGCCTCAGTTGAAATCACAGTAACTTCAACACGAGTTCCTTCGGCTAATGGAATCGGCTGTGATAACCTGAGTACCCCTTGTTCATAAACAGCTTCTATAGTTATAGTCATAAACTTTTTCCTCATGCCATAGCTATTTCTAATCATGGCATAATATCTAACATACTAAAAAACACAGCTAATGACTAACTGAAAAAGAATTAGCCATTAGCTATTAGAAATTAGCATATTTTAAGCGGTACGAAAACGCGCCAACTCTTCACCTGTTTTAGCATCATGGGCATGGACTGTACACACCAAACATGAATCAAACGATCGCGCCACATGACCAACTTCCACAGGATCGCTAGAATCGTAAATGGGTGTGCCAATTAAAGCTTCTTCAATGGGGCCGCGAATGCCTTCACCGTCACGAGGGCCAATATTCCATGTACCTGGGGCAATCACTTGGTAATTCTTAATCTTACCGCCCTCCACTTCTACCCAGTGAGACAGGGAACCCCGCGCTGCTTCTGTTGCACCCCAACCCTTGCCATCTTTTTCTGTAGGTTTAATATACCAAGGGTCGTTTAACTTGAATTCGCGTAAGCAGTGTTCGGCTTGGCGATATAACTTGACAAGTTCGTGAACTCGTGCTAATTGACGCACATGAATGTTAGCACCACGCATCTCTTTGAATACATCTAGGATAAATCCATCGTAGTGTTGCCAAGGTTCGCCATGTTTACCACCTGCTACTAACTGTCTTGCTAAGGGGCCAGCTTCCAAACGTCCGAAGTCTTTGTGCAGGACTGCACTCGCCCAAGAGTAGGCGTTATCGAAGTCTTTGGTATTATTTGCTGTAGGTTTAGTGGTGCGATCGCTAGGGTGAAGGTCTGCTGTGCCTTCATCATACCAGGAGTGGGTTGTATTCTCGCGGGTAAATGACTGATCCATTAAGGTGTGAGTGTCTGCGAAGCTGTCATACACTCCACTTTTCATGATCATCGCCGCATTTCGTCCTTCGATAGTCGGCTTTTGGTATTTATCCTCATGGGCTAAATATCCCCAAGTGACATATTTACCAACACCAGCGCCATATCTATCTAAACCGATATCTAAACCCATGCGCCAATAGAAACCTAAGTCGGAATCTCGATGATTTCGGTCTTCATCCAACCAGTCCCTGAAGTCGTCATAAGTTTGGATTTGTTCGTAACGTTCTAAAGAACAACCTAACCATACTGGTTCTAACCAATTGGTGCGGAAATATTCCAGAATCGCCCAAGCACGGGTGATGTCTGTTAAAGTAGGGGCGCACATCACACCACCAGGAACCATGTAGCTGGAATGGGGCCATTGTCCGCCCAATAGTGCATAAATTTCTACAGGTTTAGCAGAAATTGTTATGCCTAGTTCATAAGATTTGCCTGTGAAAGCAGCAAAGCGTCTAACAGCTTCCTCATAATAGCGACTATTGCGGTATTTTTTATTGGTTAAATCAATGGCAAACAGTCCATAAAAATAGCGGGGGATGCTTTGAATTGTCTCGACAATTTGTCCGAGATTTCTGGCTAAAATTGCATTGCGGGGAACTTCTGTTTCCCAAGCTGTATCTAATGCCCAAGATGCACAGGTTAAGTGAGAACCGCCGCAAATGCCGCAAATGCGAGGTGTGACAATTAATCCAGCTTGGGGATCTTTACCGCGTAAGATAACTTCAAATCCGCGAAATAGTTCGGCGTGTGTCCAAGCGTTGACTACACGTCCATGTTCAATATCGACTCGGACATCTAAATCGCCTTCAACTCTACCGACGGGCGAAATGTCTAATGATTGAATTCCCATTTGTTATTTGTCCTTTGTCATTGGTCATTGGTCATTTGTCATTTGTCATTTGTCATTGGTAATTATTCACTCGCCTCCCTGTAAAAGGGTCGAAACCCTTGATTTATCGTTGAGAGGTAGAGAGGAGTGTGAAAGGTTATAGTCATTGGTCAAATCACAAATGACTAATGACTAAACTGTAAAAAAGTCTTCTTCTGCCCAAGGTGGTGCTGCATCTTTGGCGACCATTGTGAGTAAAGCGTATTCTTTTTTGTTCACTCCTGGCGGTAATTCTTTGGGAACTCCCATCACTGTTTGGGTTTTGAATACGGTTCCTGGTTTCAGGTCAAAGAAGGGAAATTCTGGTTCTGTGCAACCTAAACAAGGCATTCCGGCGCGGGTTTTGGAAGAGACGCGGTTCCATAAGATGCGGTTGCAGGAGGAATGAGTCATGGGGCCGCGACAACCCAAGTCATAGAATAGGCAGCCTTTACGCTGACCAAATTCAGCAGTTGAGGCTTTGTAGGCAAAGTGGACGTTGCGGGTACAACCTGTTTGGGTATAAGTGTTGAAGAAGGTTTGGGGACGATTTAGTTCATCAAAAGCAATGTCTGCTATGCGTCCAGTAGCGATCGCAACTAATATCTGCGTAATCCAGTCGGGATGGGCGGGACATCCAGGTATATTAATTACAGGTAATCCGGCTTGTGATAGAAAGTCTTTACCTAAAAAGCCGCCTTCTTGACGCTTGAGAAATTGCAAACCTTCCGACTCGCTGGGGTTGGGTGACATGGCAGGAATTCCTCCCCATGTAGCACAGTCTCCCACGGCAACGATAAATTGAGCAACTTTGGCGAGGTCTGCTAACCAGTCTTTCATGGCGCGATCGGCAAACCGATTCCATTCGCCAGTGCCATTGGGGGCGTTAACAACACTGCCTTCAAATACCAAGATATCTAGGGGAATTGCGCCAGAAATGCAATCTTGCAGCAGTGTTTTCAAGTTCTCGCCTAGTTCCATTCCCAAAGATGGATGCCAAAGTACCTTGATGCCAAAGTCGGCAATTAAATCGCAGACTGTCGGTTCTTCAGCGTTGAGAAATGACATGGTGTTGCCCGAACAAGCACCACCTTGTAGCCATAGTACGTTAGTCATCGGCTATGCATTTTTCTATTGTTTGCCATGCATGATGTAGGTGATAATGCTTGTAAAGTCTCACCTGTTTATCAATATTTATTTTTCAATGGTAAGATATTTTTTATCTAATTTACTTTCATTAAAAAAGAATTAATCATTAATAATAAATTAAATTATCTCAAGATTATTTTCAAGGACTATACCTGTTATATATATGACACATTTCATAAATGCAAAATAGTATAAATAAAACTGGCTTGGATTTTTAAGTATTGACGTTAATAACCTCAAGATGCTGAATTTATCACGTTAAAATTATCTAACCATTAATAACAATTACTATCAATTGTTAATCTGCTTGAGGTGATCAGTATTTTCAGCCATCAGATTTTCATGCAATAATTAACCAAAAATAGCAAAATATAGGGGCGCAAGGTTTTATGCCCCGTCAGCTATATATCAGTTGTTTTAAGATTTTGGTTGTGCAGCTTGCCTGACAAGTTGTTCGTCCAAACCTAACGCTTGAGCTATCTGCTCAATACTGAAACCAAACGCTAATAAGTGCGGTATCACTTCTAACTTAGCTTCTTGTTTAGCTTCTTCAAAAACTTCTTGCTTACCTTGTTTTTTACCTTCTTCAAAAACATCTTGGAAAAATCTAGTTTGCCTCAAGTCATTTAATTCAAACATTTTTCCGATCTCCTCCTGGCTCAATTGCAGCAACTTGTAGATTAATATCGTCTCTATTAAACGCACTGTTAAGCCTTCGCGCACCCTATTGTTTTAGGATTTTGGTTGTACAGCTTGCCTAACAAGTTGTTCGTCCAAACCTAACGCTTGAGCTATTTGCTCAATACTCAACCCCAGTACTAATAACTGGGGTATCGTTTCTAACTTACCTTCTTGTCTACCTTCTGCAAAAACATCTTGGTAAAATCTAGTTTGCTTTAATTCATTCGATCCAAAGATTTTTCCGATCTCCTCCTGTTTTAGGATTTCGGTTGTGCAGCTTGCCTAACAAGTTGTTCGTCCAAACCTAACGCTTGAGCTATCTGCTGAATACTTAAACCCAACCCTAATAACTGGGGTATGGCTTCTAACTTACCTTCTTGCCTACCTTCTTGCCTACCTTCTTGTCTACCTTCTTGCCTACCTTCTTGCCTACCTTCTTGTCTACCTTCTTGTCTACCTTCTTGCCTACCTTCTTGCCTACCTTCTGCAAAAACATCTTGGTAAAATCTAGTTTGCTTTAATTCATTCAATCCAAACATTTTCCTAATCTCCTCCTGGCTCAATCGCGGCAACTTGTAGATTAATATCGTCTCTATCAATTGTATAATTTCCCTAATAGTAGCAACATCTAGAATTTGCTGTCGGGCACTGTTGACTATTTCGATAGCTCTTGTTGTCACAGTTAATTCGGGTTCGATGATGAGTTTAACTGTTTCTATGCCGATTGATGATGCTTCAATTGAGCTTAATTCGTCAAGATAGACGCGAGTTACTCGTTGTGAGTTGAGTAATTCTGTATATCTCTCGGTATCTCCAGTATCAATACTGCGGTTGGGGAAAATGACAACACCACGCCAATTGTTGGTTAATTCGGTTTTGTCGAGATAATTAAAGATTTCAGTAAATAAACGTGAGTAGAACTCTTTGTCTGGTTGAAATTGCACTTCTGCAAAATAAATGGGCAGTTCTGCTGCATTTGGGAGAAAGACGCCATCGATTCTAAACGCTAGTTGTTTGACTTCGACTGAGGAAAATTGGTAAACACTAGCTAGTTGGGGCGGTTGGTTAATCAACTCAAAGAAAGTAGTGGGGATACTCTGAAAAATCCGATAGAAGATACTGTCTGTTTTCAAGGGAGCTTGTTTTACAGTTGATGAACATATTTTACACTTCAACGATCCCGTGGCAAATCTTTGGAGTATACAAAAATTAGCTGATAAGATAGTGCATATATGGTATGTCAACAATTCAATAAATAATATTTGAATTATGTCAAGTGATGATACAAAAAGTATTTTAAAAATATTAGGTGTTTAAAGCTGACATTAATATTGGCAATTACCCCCTAGAATTTTAGAAATAGGGTGTTTTATATTTTAGGGATTGGGGATTGGGTACTAGGCATTTGGAAAACTTTTCCTAGTCCCTAGTCCTCAGTTACTAATCCCTAGTCTCAGACAAAAAAGGGGAATTCCGCCTAAAGGACTCGAAGCCTGCGTAAATCAGTATGGCCCGTGATGAAATGCGATCGCGTGTTTTGATCGTTCATGGGTGTTAACAGACTCAATTCCCAATTGGCTAGAGTACGGCAGAGTTATGACCCCCAGCATTACAGATTCGGCGGTGAAGGCTGCGTTAGCAGCTGTTGCATCGGAGTCAGCCTCAGCAGAGGAAAAAATCCAAATGCTGATTGAGATCGCACAGGGTTTTCAAAAAAAGCCCAAAACAGCCCAAGACTTGCGGAATGCAGTTGGCTTATATTACCGGGCCTATGAAATGTGTGGTGAGGAATATCCCCTGCTAAAAGCCAGGGCGCAAGTGGGGATGGCAGGGACGTTACAGGCAATACCGGATGCTGATTACCAACTGTTGATGCAAGCGAAAGTCGCTTATGAAGAGGCGTTACCGATTTTACAGCAATTGGCAACGTCAGAGGAAGTAGCAGAGACGCAGATGAATTTTGGGCTGGTGTTGCAGTCACTAGTGCCATTCAATTTGGCGCGGATAACTGACAGCATTCAGGCTTATCATGAGGCTTTGCGGGTGTTTACTTGGGAAGATTATCCCCAGGAATACGCGATTTTATATAACAATATTGCGATCGCTTACCTTTCTATGCCCCTAGCATCAGAACGGGAATACTTGCGTCAAGGGTTAGCTGTGCAATCATTTGAGGTAGCACTAAAGCATATTAATTTGATTGACCATCCTAGAGAATATGCGATGTTGCAAAACAACTTAGGTAACGCTTTGCAATATTTAGTGAGTTCCCATCCTGTGGAAAATAACTTAAGAGCGATCGCAGCTTATGACGAAGCGCTAAAAGTTCGTAATCTCAAAGATACACCTCTAGAGTACGCTAACACAATTTCAAACAAAGCTAACGCCTTATTCAACTTACCCGACGACTTAGAAAAACCAGAATTTGGAAATCCTAAAAATCTCTCACAAGCACGTATTTACTATCAACAAGCTTTTGAAATCTTTACCCAAAACCAACAAATAGGACAAGCCGAAATAGTAGCTCAAGCCCTACAAGATATTGAAGCAGAAATAGTTAATAGGGAATAGGGCATTGGGCATTGGGCATTGGAAATTGGCTATTCTCCTTGTCCCCTTGTCTCATTCATCCCCCTCATCTCCTTTATCTCCCCACTTACCCAATTATCCCGAAAAAAACAGCATGAGAGATATTTTAACAAACCCTTCTGTGATAGATTTTCTCACAAGTTTAGCAGATGGTGACTTAAACATAGTAACAGGATTAGTGTGGATAGTCATAGCAACAGTCTTGTCTATGGTCGGCGGTGCTATTGGTGGAATGCTGTTAGCTGGAAAAGATATTGGCTATCAGTTTTCAGCAATGCTTGGTGCATTATTTGCCCCTGCTGGTGTAATTCCTGCTATTGTGTTAGGGCTTGTAATCCTAAATTTATTGACAAACTATTAGGAGTAGATATGTTAGAAATTGGGTGGTTTTCTGCCAAGTTATTTTTCAAAGGAAAATTACTGCGCGATCCAATGTATTTTGTTCAGCGAACTACTATTGCTACTGTTGTAGGTTCGTTACTACTAGTGTTATTTGCACAAATCGACATTCCCTTCTACTTACCAATAATATTATCTAGTTTAGTGACAGGTTTGATTATGCCATTTCTCCTCAAAGATTTCAAAATGAAGTAATTTTTCATTAGTTATTTATGAACAACCAATGCCCAATGCCCAATGCCCAATGCCCCATGCCCAATGACTAATGACAAATGACAAATCTTGAAGAATTAGTTCGGGAAATTAACCGCTTTGAGGCAATTATATCCGAGTGGGATGAAAGCCAACGGTGTGTAGCAGTTGGTCTAAAAAGAGCAATTGAAGCTTTGCACAAAGCAGCATTGACTAATTTAATTAAAAGCCTCAAGCAAGAATCAATGTCAGCTTTGCGTCATGCTGTTAATGATGAAGTAGTATATGCAGTGCTGCTTTATCATGAACTAGTAAAACCACCAAAACCACCATTAGCACAGCGAATTCAAACAGCCCTTGAAGAAGTTCGTCCAGGTTTAAAAAGCCATAATGGGGATGTAGAACTAGTGGCAATTAAGCCTCCAGATACGGTAGAAGTCAGATTAATAGGAACTTGCAGCAATTGTCTAGCTTCTACTTTGACTTTATCTCAGGGAGTAGAACAGGCAATCAAAAACCATTGTCCCGAAATTACCAGAGTGGTTGCAGTCAATAACAACCATACTGTTAACACCGCTAATTCTGGTTTAATCAGTCCATTTTCTGCCCAAATAACTAGTACTTGGATCAAAGTAGCAACTATTGATGAAGTTCCTGAATTTAGTGTATTGGCAGTACAAATTGCTGGTAGTTCACTAATTTTAAATCGTCAAGGTATTACGGTAAAATGTTATCGTAATGCTTGCACTCATCTAGGATCTCCTTTAGAAAAGGGTAAAATTGAAAATGGTATTCTTACCTGTCCTTCTCACGGATTTCAGTACAAGTTAGAGACAGGTGAATGCTTAACAGCACCTGATGTTTCACTTCAATCGTATCCAGTAAAAATTAAAGATGATAAGGTTTTTGTAAAACTGCAACAATTATGATGCGAAAGTAACAGATCAGCAAATATACTTGGTAATTAGGAAATCACAGCTATTTTGCTTTTTCATATCAGTAGTTTGCACATTCACTTTCGCCTTGTATGTAAGCAAAATATCTAAATGCTTTGTCAATATCCTAGAATCTTTTCTGATTTGTGTAATTTAGTTGTTCATTTTAGGGTTTTGAGAAAGCAAAATGAAATTTGACTTACTCAAAATAAGCTTTGACTTACTCATTTTGGTGTTTTCCGCAAGCAAAACTAACTTTGACTTACTCAAAACTAACTTTGACTTACTCATTTTGGTGTTTTCCGCAAGCAAAACAAGCTTTGACTTACTCATTTTGGTGTTTTCCGCAAGCAAAACTAACTTTGACTTACTCGAAATAAGCTTTGACTTTCTTTTTTCAGTACATCGCGTACTCGTGCAAAATATTCCTGTGTAGTAAAAGCTACTGAAGGAGAGATATAAATTTTCAAGACTGATTAATAGGGAAGTCTCTTAAAGTTTTTCACTTAATTTAAAAAAATATAATGAAAAATCGTTACTGTTGTTACACGCCGATTAATATTAATGTTTTTAAATAATTATTATGGATATCCCAATCATAATTAATCCCAGATCACAATCACCCCTAGAAGCAACAGAAATTTCTCAACATTTACCTCTATCACCTCAAGGTGCAGAGGTAATTTTAGGTAATATTATTGAACCACAACAATTAGTGATACCTGTAGCACCTAGTCCCATAACAATGTTTGGGCCTCGTGGTGCTTGTTTGTTATCAAAAACCGGCCCTTTATGGGTATCAGATACAGGACATCATCGATTATTAGGATGGAAAAAATTACCCACAAGAGATAGTCAACCTGCTGATTGGGTAATTGGACAACCTGACTTTTATCATGAAGGACAAAATGCTAAAAGTACACCGGGAAGCACAACCTTAAGTGTACCAACTGGAATTTGTGCTTGTGGTGAAGGGTTAGCTGTTGCAGATGCTTGGAATCATCGAGTTTTAATTTGGAAAAATTTACCAGAAGATAACAATGTTCCAGCAGATTTGGTGTTAGGACAAGCTAATTTTATTGATAATAAACCAAATCGAGGAAGTCAACAAGCATCTGCTAATACAATGCATTGGCCTTATGGTGTTTTCTATCATCAAGGACGGCTATTTATTACTGATACAGGAAATCGTAGGGTATTAATTTGGCATCACTTACCAACAGAAAATGGTCAACCTGCTGATTTAGTTTTGGGACAACCAGATATGATATCTCGCAATGAAAACGGCGGTGCTTCTCCAACCGCAGCGAGTATGCGTTGGTGTCACGATATTACCTTTTGGGGAGAAGATTTGGTTATCAGCGATGCAGGTAATCACCGGGTGATGATTTGGCAGGGAATACCAACAGAAAATAATGCCCCTTGTGCAGTAATTTTAGGACAAAAAAGCTTTGATTTTGTGGAAATGAATCAAGGAGTTTATTATCCTAGTGCTAGTAGTTTGAGTATGCCCTATGGTGTCGGGGTGGCTGGAGATTGGTTAGTGGTTGCAGATACTGCTAATTCCCGGTTGTTAGGATGGAGAAAGCCAGAATCAATTTTATCACTGCAAGGTGTAGTAGCAGATGGGTTAGGAGGACAAATAAATTTTCAAAGTAAAGGTGAAAATCGTAATTTCGGACTACCTAAACGAGATAGCTTAAATTGGTGTTACGGGATAAAAATTTGTGGTAATACGGCGGTAATAGCTGATTCTGGAAATAACCGAATATTGCTGTGGCAGTTTAATAATTCGTAATACCCGCAAAGCGGGAACCAAGCTACGTAATTCGTAATTTTGGAAAGTCAGATTTATATGGCGACTGAAGAAATTAGAGTTGGCGGTACTGTTCAAGGAGTAGGATTTCGCCCTACTGTATATCGTATTGCTAAAGCCTGTGGTTTGACTGGAGATGTTTGTAATGATGGTCAAGGTGTATTAATTAGGATATCTGGTAGTGAGGAAGCAATCACAGAATTTGTTGCCAGATTGCAAACAGAACGTCCACCGTTGGCAAGAATTAATCAACTAACTAGAACTCCTTATCAAGGTGAATTGAAATTTGATAATTTCGTGATTTCTAGTAGTGTCAGTAATGCCATTACAACAGAAATTACTCCTGATGCAGCCACTTGTCCACAGTGTCAACAAGAAATATTCGACCCCTTTAGCCGCTTTTATCGCTACCCCTTTACTAACTGTACTCATTGCGGCCCCCGCCTGAGTATTATTCGTGCCATTCCTTATGACAGATGCAATACCAGTATGTCTGCGTTTGCGATGTGTTCAGAATGTGGAAAGGAATACCACGATGTCGAAAACCGCCGTTTTCACGCCCAACCTATAGCTTGTCATGTTTGTGGCCCCGCAGCTTGGTTAGAACGCGCCGATGGGAAATCGGTTACTGCTTCCATGTTTTCGATGTTGGATGATGTCGATGCTGTTTGTACCTTGTTGCAAAAAGGTGAGATTGTGGCAATTAAGGGGTTAGGTGGTATTCATCTAGCTTGCGATGCAACACAGGAAACCGTTGTACAAAAACTACGTCAGCGAAAAAGGCGCTATCATAAACCCTTTGCTTTAATGGCACGGGATATTGAGATAATTGAACAATATTGTATTGTCAACGCCAAAGAAAAAGAATTATTAACAAGTTCTGCTGCACCAATTGTTTTATTACAAGCTTCACGTGAAAAACAATTAGCATCGTCAGTAGCATCAGGGCAAAAAACTCTTGGTTTCATGCTACCTTATACGCCCTTGCATCATTTAATTCTGCGGCGGATGAATCGCCCAATTGTTTTAACAAGTGGCAATTTTGCTGATGAACCACAATGTATTGATAATGACGAAGTAAGGGAAAAATTAGGGACAATCGCTGATTATTTTCTCTTGCATAATCGAGAGATTATTAATCGGGTAGATGATTCAGTTGTGCGTGTTATGGGTGATAAAGCTCAAACAATTCGCCGTGCCAGAGGATATGCACCAGCATCAATTAGTTTACCACTGGGATTTCACAAAGTACCGCAAATTTTAGCAATGGGCAGTGAGTTAAAAAATACCTTTTGCCTATTGCGTGAAGGAGAAGCAATTCTCTCTCAACATCTAGGAGATTTAGAAAATGCTGCCGTTTTCAACGCATACCAAAAAACTTTAAATTTATACTTAAATTTATTTGAGCATCAACCAGAAGTAATCGCCATTGATAAACATCCTGAATATCTCTCAAGCAAACTTGGTAAAGAACTTGCAGACACAAATCAAATCAAAATTTATCCCATTCAACATCATCACGCCCATATTGCCGCTTGTATGGCAGAAAATGGGATTCCTCTAAATTCATCTCCAATATTAGGTATTGCTTTAGATGGTTTAGGTTACGGCGACGATGGTACACTCTGGGGTGGAGAATTTCTTTTAGCAGATTACCGAAATTTTAAACGACTAGCAACATTTAAATCAGTAGCAATGGTTGGTGGTGAACAAGCAATTTATCAGCCTTGGCGTAATACTTATGCGCAATTATTAGCTGCTAACCTTTGGGATGATTGCGAACAAAAGTATACTGATTTAGAAATATTTAAGTTTTTGAAAAACAAGCCACTTAAGCTACTCAATCAACTTATAGATAAAGGAATTAACTGTCCTCCAGCTTCCTCAGTGGGGCGATTGTTCGATGCAGTGGCGGCGGCTATCGGTATTTATAGAGACGAATGTAGCTATGAAGGACAGGCTGCGATCGCAATGGAAGCTATAGTAGATGTTAGCAGCTTAAATAATAATAAAGAAACGCTAATATATCCTTTTAGTTTTAGCTTTTTAGATAGTATTTATTGTATAGACCCACGCCCAATGTGGCAAGCCTTGCTTGATGACTTACAGCAGCAAATTCCACAAGCAGTTATGGCTGCCAAATTTCACCAAGGTTTAGCTAATGCGATTGTGCAAATGGTTAAGCATCTTAGTCAAGAAAATCTGATTTATCAGGTAGCCCTAACAGGAGGAGTATTTCAAAATTGTATATTGTTAGAGCAAGTTACCAAAAAATTACAAACATTGGGAATAAAAGTACTCACTCACAGCTTAGTTCCAGCTAATGACGGCGGGTTATCTTTAGGACAAGCAGTGATTTCAGCCGCACAATTAATACATGAGTCTTGATAATTGACAAACTTTGCTTCACAAAGAATTTCCTCTACAGTTAGTTCATCTTTACAAATCAAAAAATGTGCTTAGGAATTCCCGGACAAATTATAGAAATTACCAACGTTAACCATAAATTAGCCATAGTTAACATTGGTGGTGTTAAGCGCGAAGTAAATATTGCTTGTATCGTAGATGAACAACATCCCCCCGAAGCTTGTATTGGGGATTGGGTGCTAGTGCATGTTGGCTTTGCGATGAATCGAATTAACGAACAAGAAGCGGCAGAAACATTACAACTATTCCAAGAATTAACAGCAGCAGAAGCAGGGATTAGTACGTGAATAAGGCAGGAGGGTGAAATCTAGATAAGGCAACTCTTGGAGACGCTGTGCCAACGCGATTTGTTAAAAGAACTCTCTACCACAAAAGCGAAATTAACAGATACATAAAACTCACTACTCCTTACTTTCTATGAAATATGTTGACGAATTCCGCGAACCGGAAAAAGCTGAAGCGTTATACTGCGAAATCGCCAAATTATGCCATCGACTAGAAAAACCTATCAAAATAATGGAAGTATGTGGCGGACATACCCATTCCATATTTAAATATGGCATCGAAGAAATTTTACCCCAAACCATTGAGCTAATTCATGGGCCTGGTTGTCCAGTATGTGTGATGCCAAAAGGGAGATTAGATGATGCGATCGCAATCTCTCAAAATCATAACGTCATTTTTGCCACCTTTGGCGACGCAATGCGAGTTCCCGGTTCCAAAACCACTTTACTGCAAGCTAGGGCACAAGGTGCAGACATCCGTATGGTGTACTCTCCCTTAGATAGCCTACAAATTGCCAGAGATAACCCCGACAAACAAGTAGTCTTCTTCGCATTAGGCTTTGAAACCACAGCCCCCAGCACCGCCTTCACTATTCTGCAAGCAGCAGCCGAAGAAATTCATAACTTTAGTATGTTTTGCAATCACGTTCTCGTGATTCCCGCCCTCAAAGCACTGCTAGATAATCCCGACTTGCAACTAGATGGATTTGTTGGCCCCGGTCATGTCAGTATGGTAATTGGCACAGACCCATATCAATTTATTTCTCAACAATATAATAAGCCAATTGTCGTTTCAGGATTTGAACCCTTAGATATTCTCCAATCGATTTGGATGCTATTGCAACAGCTAGTAGAAAATCGTTGTGAAGTTGAAAACCAATATAACCGAATTGTAGAAAAAAGTGGGAATACAGTAGCCCTACAAGCCATAAACAAAGTTTTTGCCGTGCGAGATAATTTCGATTGGCGCGGCTTAGGTGACATTCCCTATTCAGGATTACAAATTAAACCTGAATATGCCCAATTTGATGCCGAACTGAAATTTACCATTCCTAATCTGAAAGTAGCCGACCATAAAGCTTGTAAATGTGGAGAAATTCTCAAAGGAGTCTTAAAGCCTTGGGAGTGCAAAGTATTCGGTACAGCTTGCACACCAGAAACACCTATCGGTACTTGCATGGTATCTTCCGAAGGTGCTTGTGCAGCCTATTACAAATACGGGCGCCTCTCTACAATTGCCAAAAGAACAATCGCCCAAAAACCAAAACTAGCTATAACTCAAGAACCCCTCCCCGCCTGCGGCTTCTCCTCAGACTAATAATACTCCGCGTACCTCTGCGCTTCCCTCTGCGCCCCTTTGCGTTTAAAAAAAATTTTAATATGAATATTTCCCCCACAAACCCAATCCAAAATCCCCTATTCCAAAAAATAGAACAAGCCCGCCGTCGCCAAAGTAAAGTGCAAGACACTCATATAACTCTCGCACATGGCAGTGGTGGTAAAGCCATGCGTGATTTAATAGATGATATCTTTGTCAGCAATTTTGATAACCCAATTCTCTCACAACTAGAAGACCAAGCCAGCTTCAACTTAGCCCCTCTCCTCCAACAAGGAGACAGACTCGCATTTACAACAGATTCCTATGTTGTAGACCCGTTATTTTTTACCGGTAGTGATATAGGAGAATTAGCAGTTAACGGCACAGTTAATGATTTAGCGGTTAGCGGTGCTAAACCTTTATATTTAACTTGTAGCGTCATTTTAGAAGAAGGATTACCAGTAGAAATATTACGGCGTGTCGCAGCCAGTATGAAAACAGCTGCGAAAAAAGCTGATGTTCAAATTGTTACTGGTGACACGAAAGTTGTACATCGCGGTGCTGTCGATAAACTCTTTATTAATACTGCTGGTATTGGTATCATCCCGCAAAAAGTTAGTATTTCCGTCCGCAATATTCAACCTGGAGATACCATAATAATTAATGGTGAAATAGGCAATCATGGAGCAGCAATTTTAATTGCCCGTGGCGAATTAGCCTTAGAAACTAATATTGAAAGTGACTGTCAACCATTATATAGTTTAGTAGAAACTATTCTCCATGTATGTCCTCAAATTCATGCTATGCGAGATGCCACACGCGGTGGTTTAGCTACAGTACTAAATGAATTTGCCCTCAGTTCCGATGTAGGAATTCGTCTCTTTGAAGAATCTATCCCAGTGCGTGAAGAAGTCAACGGAGTTTGTGAAATTCTCGGTTTAGATCCATTATATTTAGCTAATGAAGGTAAGTTAGTTATAGTAGTGGCAGCTAAATACGCAGAAACTGTTTTATCTGCGATGAAATCCCACTCAGCAGGCAAAGATGCTTGTATTATTGGCGAAGTTATTACCTCACCACCAGGTATAGTCTTGTTAAAAACAGTTTTTGGTGCTGAAAGGATTGTTGATATGTTAGTAGGCGACCAATTG
The DNA here is from genome assembly GCF_017115165.1 of Nostoc sp. LPT. GTDB lineage: Bacteria > Cyanobacteriota > Cyanobacteriia > Cyanobacteriales > Nostocaceae > Nostoc. The sequence goes on from NZ_JABXKF010000048.1 coordinate 75,319, forward strand.
CCACGAATTTGTTAGTATTTAATAAATTTCATAGTATGCATGAACTTGGAATTACCCAAAATATTGTGGCAATTGTGAATGAACACGCCAAGGGTGCGAAAGTGCAGCGAGTTCTATTAGAAATTGGTAAACTTTCAGCCATTATGCCCGACGCTATCCGATTTTGTTTTGATATTTGCACTCAAGGCACAGTTTTAGCAGAGGCGACATTAGAAATTTTGGAAATTCCAGGTTTAGGGCGATGTCGCCAATGCGGTGCAGAAATTTATTTAGATAAACCATTTGGTATCTGTAACTGCGGTAGCGTGCAATTAGATTTGATTACTGGTGAAGAACTGAAAATTAAAGAAATAGAAATAGAGGAATTATGTGTGTAACCTGCGGTTGTTCTGATGATGGTGAAACTAAAATTACCAATCTGGAAACAGGTGAAGCTGAACATAACCATCATCATCATACTCACACTTTAGCAGATGGTACTGTCATCACTCATTCCCACAGTCACGACACTCATATAGAAGCGTCTCAAATTCATGCCAAAATACACAATACAACAATATCCTTAGAACAAGATATTTTGGCAAAAAATAATTTGATAGCAGCCCAAAATCGGGGATGGTTTAAAGGTCGAAATATTCTCGCCTTAAATTTAATGAGTTCTCCCGGTGCAGGGAAAACAACTCTTTTGACACGAACCATCAATGATTTAAAGCATCAATTATTTATTAGTGTCATTGAAGGCGACCAAGAAACTGCTAACGATGCCAAAAAAATTCAAGAAACAGGTTCTAAAGTCATCCAAATTAACACTGGAACAGGCTGTCATTTAGACGCATCAATGATAGACAGGGGTTTACAACAACTGAATCCGCCACTAAACTCAGTTGTAATGATTGAAAATGTGGGGAATTTAGTTTGTCCAGCCTTATTTGATTTAGGAGAAAATACAAAAGTCGTGATTCTCTCCGTCACAGAGGGAGAAGATAAGCCGATAAAATATCCCCACATGTTTCGTGCTAGTGACATCATGATTCTTACAAAAATTGATTTGCTGCCTTATATAGATTTTGATGTTCAAAAGTGTATAGAATATGCTAAACAAGTAAATCCTAAAATTCAGATTTTTCAGGTTTCTGCAACTACTGGTGCTGGGTTAGAGAGTTGGTATGCATGGCTAACTGTATCGTTATAGCAAAAACTCTGCGTCCCTCTGCACTTTCCTGTGCTACCTGGAGCGTTTAAATTAAAACTTATAATTCGTCTTTGCGAGTGTAACGAAGTGAAGCAAGCGCAATGTTTTGGAGATTGCTTCACTTCGTTTAAACAGAAGTGGCACAGCTAGCCGTTGGAACTGAAAAAATTTCCTGAAGTCAACGCATTGTTTACAAAATGCTGGTTCTCGCTGTTGTTATTGAGCATTAAAGACTTCTATTCCAATATTCTAATCCTGTAATAATAGCTTCTTCTAGCCACTCATTGAAGCGCTTCACCAAGTTATCTTCTTCATCTGCATAAGAAAATTGGAATGGTGATTCTGTTAAGGGTTGAATATCACTAATATTTCGATCGCCTTCTTCTGTATCATCTCTGTGATAGGCACATACAGAACATACAAGTAAGCCTAAATATTCGCGCCCCAGAACATGAAATGAAAGCAAAATTACTGTAGGTGTTTCTACTTTAATAATCAATTGCACCCAACTGTGATAGCTTTGAAGATTAGCAAAGTAACCTTGCTGTTTTGCTGTCTCCACAATTTGATAACGATGATAATATGAACGCTCGTCCCCTGCTGAAGCTGATAGTGGAAAAACTTGAGCATCTGCTACTAAATTTTGTACAGATAGCTTGATTTCTTCAGAAAGATTTTGCAGACGATTGGATGCTATCTCAAACAAACTTTCGGCAAATCTCTCAGCTTTTTGACATCGTTCTTGAATGGATGCTAACTGACGCTGTTTAAGTTTATCAGTAATAGATGCCAGGATAGTACGAGTCTGCCTTGTTTCTGACAGGATTTGTTCTGACAAGCCAAGACTGCGGATAAATGACTGTTTCTGACTTTTAGCAAACAAACGAATCAAGCCAGAAAATTCACCTTGATCCGCTTGTTCTAAAGATGTAATATAAGCTGAACGATCATCACGGGTAAGTACAAGAGGAAACCATCTAGCCTGAATAAAAACTAGGCTAGCAAGACAGCGAGCAACTCGCCCATTCCCATCTTGGAACGGATGAATTTGAGTAAATCGATGGTGTAGCCATGCAGCTTCAACTTCTGGTGCAACTTGGTTTTCTTGATGTTGATGATGCCATTGAATGAGATTATCCATCTCAGATGCTACCTGTTCTGGTGGACAGTACTCATAAATGGAACCATCTGCTCTCAATGGATTATTAGGCTGCTTCTTCCAATCACCTCTGATTAAAGGAACACTAATAATTTGTCCTGTGGATGGAACTAAAGCTTCTGTATTAGTCTGATTTCTGGTAAGCAACTGATGCAGTTCCTTGACATAAAACGGCGTCAGAGAACGTTGACCACCCACAAAATCAAATAATCCCTCAATAGCCATTTCTTGATCCTGAATCAAGGCTACAACTTGCTTAATAGGTCGGTCTGTAACTCCATGTGGGATTAGTGCCTCATTTATACCCTGCTCAATCAGTAATTGGGTAATACCTTGGGGAATTGTGTACAGCCGCTCTATAATTCCGGTTTCAATTGCTATCTCCCGGCGCATCTTTTCCATAAAAATTTTGAATGCACCAGAGTTACGAAGGCGGTCAGCTTGTTCATTCCAGACAGTAACTAATGGTGGTAGCTCTGAACTAGCCAATTTTTGCCAATCTTGCGGTAAATTATCTATAGGTTGCCAGCGCATACACCTGAGTTATTTGAAATAACAAGAAAACACAGACAATATTGTAACTCTTATAAAATTGCAACACCCTGCACTTTAGGAGTACAGGGTGGAAGACAGCGATAAGAGTGAATAAACTATATTTTGCGTGATTCCCAGTTTTTATTTACCTCAAAGCCAATCTCGATAAGCAGATATTTCATTTACGCTGATTTCAAACGGCGTCCCTTTGCCAAATGGCGGATAAACGCGAATTTTGCCATTGCTAGCAAACCGCTCTAACCTATTACCCAACTGGGGAATATTGCTGACGATATGCCAGTAAGATACTAAGTCAGGGCAATCAATAATTAGTGTGAGGATGCTAGTATTTGTTGTGAGATACCACTGACAATTAGACAACAGTACTCGCGTAATGCGATCACAAGCTTGATAAAAGCATCTGCCAGTAGACTGTTCTAGCTCCATTTGCAGCATTCCATCCTGTTTTGTTACCTCAGCGGGAGGTAAATCATCGGGAGGAAGCAGGTATAGTTTAGAAGACATAATTTCGCACCTCTTGGTTGTAGCGTGTCAAACTCTCAAGATTTTTTTGCATATTTGAAGACGAGGGTTTGAGTGCTAGCGTACCTAAATCTAATTCGTCCTGAAATTTCTTGATTTTGTCTCGACAAGTCTCCACATCACCGATAATTGAGTTCTCAATCAAATAGTCTTCATCGAAACAAATATTTGTGCGATCAAATGCTTTTTGGTTGGGATTCGCATTATTCTGCAATAGTTGAGCCGAATTAGCTTTCATTTTCTGGCTAAATTTGTGAATGAAAGGTAACGCTTCACTCACCGCCTCGTCAAATGTTTTGCCAACAAAAAAGAAGCGTGCCAGCACAAAGTTTTCCGCACCACTAGAATTTAAGGCTCGATATTTGCTAACAGTATCCTTTAATCTTTCTAGGGAAAATGGCGGCCCACCCATCAAGCTGAAGGAATGTTTAGCAGCCAACTCGATACCGTCATCACCACCAGTCGCAACATAGACTGGGATTTGACTTTGCAATGGTTTCGGGTAAATTGTCAAGCGATCGCATTGATAATATTGCCCATTAAATGATACATCAGTTTCATATAAGAGCTTTTGAATCAATGCGATCGCCTCTAGCATCTTGGGACGGGATTCACTTGGGAGTGTCGCAAAATGCTTGTTTTGTTGAGGAAAGGGGCCGCCTTTGGCAACTCCAAATAATAATCGTCCATTGCACAGGTTATCCAAAGTGGCAATATCTTCCGCTACCCTAATGGGGTTATGGAATGGCAGCAACACCGCCGCAGTGCCTAATTGGATAGTTGAAGTCAATCCTGCCAAGTGTGCCATTAACACCAACATGGACGGGCTAAGATTAGATTCACTAAAATGGTGTTCACTCACCCACGCTTCCTCAAAACCTAAGCTTTCTGCCTGTTTTACCAGTGCAACTTGCTCAAAGATGGCACGATGAGCATCTTGGTGAAAATTATCGTAATTGCAGAAAATTCCAGTTTTCATTAGTGTTGATACTTTGTATTCACCGTAGCTGCTGATCATTCTAGTGGTCGACAGGTTTGTAGTAAGCACTAAAGTGCTTAAATATTTGAGGAATCAAGTCCTCTTAACAAAAGCATTTACCCCTCTCAATTAATGCGATGAATCACTAAGTCGCAACCCACTGCAACTCCAACCATAGGCGTGGGTTGTTCTCTTTGACCTTCGACATTGGATCGCGCAATAATCGCTTGGCATTCATGCAAACAACCTGGATTAGACCCATATTGTCTGCTACTTCTCTGAGTATTTCTTTTTGAGCTTGCACGCAGGAAATCATTTCGTCAGAGCAATAAATTCCTATATATTGCAAACGTCTGGCAGGTCGTCCCCAAAAACAGGTGATGACTTTCACATAACACCCATCCAGCAATTCTCCAACTTGCGGGTAGTAATGGTTGACGACTCTTGTGAATTCTTTGGCTAAGATATCTTCAGCAATCATTAGAACTGATATTTCTGTAGCGTCCATCACGCTATTTAATATAACATAATTTTATCAGTTAAATATGACAAAATAGTGTAACAAGCTGGAATAAAATATTAAATATTACATAAAAAAAGAGGTGTACCTCATTCGAGATCGCCTCAGATTTGCGTAAAGCATCTTTATATTAAAAATTCGTAATTCCTAATTCGTAATTCGTAATAATATTTGCAGAATCGCCAACGTAATTATATTATATATAGATTAGGATTTAAACCCTAACCATAATAAATGCTACAACTTTTAGAAGTCACTGACTCTAAGTCTTGATTTAATTACGAATTACGAATTACGAATTACGAATTATTGTTGAATTCTAACTTTTGAATTTTCAATTATTATTACCGAGCATTGCGTTCGCAAACTAAGACCTCTGCGATGATATCCGGCACATTTACAAAGTCTGTAAATCCTTCAGAACCAAGGATTGGTGAAATAAATGTATAGTTTGGATCGCACACTCCATTGTCATATACTTGAATAAACCACCTATCGGGAAATCCTTCTATACCTAGTTCCACAGTGTACCAACTCTCCCCAATCAGACGAGAGTTAAAGATTGTAAACCAGTCTCTGTTCTCTTCTGAAATATTCCAGTCTGCCATGAGCAGTTCTAAAGCTATTTGTCCCGCATCCGTTGAAGTCAACAACATTTTTACTCCTTATTTGCAACTTCAGGATTTACAACTTCAGTATTGGGAACTTCCGGGTATAAACCTAATTCTTTAGCTAGCTCACGCGCCACAAAAAATAAAAATTGGGCACCATCTTGATTGCCTTCATGGGCAAACATAGTTGCTACTTGTAACATTGTTTGTACTAAACCGGAATCAATCAATTCGGGCTTAGATTCTAAAATTTCTGGTTCTTGACCATTAGGGCATTTAAGTAACTCATCAATCAGATTAAAATACAGCTGTTCACGTTGTTCTGTCATGGTAATTTTGTTGATTTGAGTGAGTAAATTGTGAATAAGTTACTGTTCGATACTTTGGTGCCACAGTCTTTCCAACATTTCAACTTGTTCTTTTAAGACAGCAGCACGATGAACAAGATATCTGTCGTAAAAAAGAATTCCTAACCCAACACAAATGGGGGTTAACAGGAAGAACCATTGTAGGATAGTGGCAAATTTATATTGTTCAGCAACAGTCAGCATTTGATGAACCACATTACGATCGGAAGATTGAATGCTAGTCTGAGGGGAATGTGTACCCTCTGTCTGGGGAGCCAAGGCGGGAGCATCTGTAGTTGTGTTGTTAACTTCACAAGCTAAATTCTGAGATTTTACTAACTCCAGATGTCGCTCCCAAACGATGCCAAATACTACTAGTTCTGGTGAAAGCACTGCTAAGGTAACGACGCAAACTGTGAGAAAATTTAAAAGTTTGGCTTTCATCTTGGCTCTCCCTCGCTAGGTAGTATGCACCTAGTAAGAAAATATCTTTTGCTGTTTATCTAAAGTAGTTGTATATTTCTACTTATCAAACAGTTTTGATATTAAAATATGTGTAATTGGTAATTTTCATAATCGTTAGTTTTCAGTTATTTTTCTCATTACCACTGATCCCTGACTAATAAAAAGTTACCAACCTTTTCACAAAACGTAGGATTATTCAGTCAGAAGTAACGCACTTAGATTCGGTAATCTGGTTTTATCCTACTCTCAAAAGAGAGATTAAGAAGTCCCCCCTAGTTCACTAAGCTTGCGCTCAGGAATGTTGGGGGGTAGAGGGGAATCTCTGCGTAAATCCTATACGATTTATATCAGCCGCTCTCCACAAAACAGTTTACCCCAGCCCTGTTAAGATTATTAAATTCATTAAAATAGTACTCAAAGCCTATAAGCCTCACCTAATAAGTATTTTAAAAATTCATTGGGGTATGGGTGCTAGTGTTTTTCGGACGGGGTTCTAGTATTTCCGAGGTGGGGTTCTGGTGTTTTTGCACTCAACTTTAAAGCAATGTAGGCAATGGTTAAAGACTATTTTCGATGTAATTTTGGACTGAGAAAATCTGTACTCAAAAGAAAATATTAATGTCTCTTGATAAAGATAGAATAATAAATCAGGAAAAGCAATTAAATATTTTGAAAATCAATTATATTTTCCTAACAAATAGAAAATAAATAAAAAAATATTTATATATACAAAATTAAAAAAGTTAAATCTCAGCCCAAGAGACAATAGTCAGCAATTCCAAATGGTAAAATAGAAGAATGATAAGCTAGCCTCTTCTCAAGTGAGAATCAATGGGAATATCTAATAAAAGTTCTTCCTAAGCTTTCATATTGTGTGGTTTAGTTAGAATACATACTATATGCACTCATTGGCATGAAACGGCAAAATAAAGACATCAAAGCTTATTGTTATAAGTAAATACTCTGTACTAAGATTTAGGATTTTAGGAGTTAAATAATGCGGATTGCTCAAGACGTAACACAACTGATTGGACGAACTCCTTTAGTTCAACTGAACAAGATTCCTCAAGCTGAGGGAGTAGTAGCAAGGATAGTTGTTAAATTAGAAGGGATGAACCCAGCGGCTTCGGTAAAAGACCGCATTGGGTTAAGTATGGTACTATCGGCGGAAGCTGCTGGCTCAATTTTCCCAGGAAAAACCATTTTAGTTGAACCTACTTCCGGTAATACAGGAATTGCTCTAGCAATGGTAGCAGCAGCGCGTGGCTACCGTTTGATTTTGACGATGCCAGAGACTATGAGCCAAGAACGACGGGCTATGCTTAGAGCTTATGGTGCAGCTTTGGAGTTGACACCAGGAACTGAGGGTATGCGGGGAGCAATTCGCAAAGCCGAAGAAATTGTGGCTAATACTCCTAATGCTTTTATGCTGCAACAGTTCCGCAACCCTGCTAATCCCAAAGTTCACCAAGAAACCACCGCCGAAGAAATTTGGGCAGATACAGATGGGGAAGTAGATATTGTTATTGCTGGGGTAGGTACTGGTGGAACGATTACTGGGATTGCAGAAGTACTTAAACAGCGCAAGCCGACTTTTAAGGCGATCGCAGTTGAACCCAGCAATAGCCCAGTCCTCTCTGGTGGTGAAGCCGGGCCACATAAAATTCAAGGTATTGGGGCCGGATTTATCCCAGATGTTCTCCGCCTAGAATTGGTTAATGAAGTAATTAGAGTCAGCGATGAACAAGCGATCACTTATGGGCGACGTTTGGCAAAAGAAGAAGGCTTATTGTCTGGCATATCCTCTGGTGCAGCTTTGTGTGCTGCAATTCAAGTAGGTAAACGTCCAGAAAATGCCGGACGTTTAATTGTGATGATTCAGCCTTCCTTTGGCGAACGTTACCTCAGCACACCCATGTTTCAAGATTTATCTTTAGAAACTGCTGCGGTGCGTTAAAAAGACAGGGGGACAAGAGAGTAATAAACCTCCCTGTCCTTCTCATTTGGCTCTTACATAAATTAATACAACTTACCTTTTGAGGTGCGATCGCATCTCATATTACATTACTAGTACAGCACGGCGTAAATAAACCACCCCTTCGGGTGACGCTCGCAGGCTCGCTAACGCTGCGCTAACGGCAGTTCCTCATGGGGGGAACCCCCAAGACCGGACTGCCTCACCATTCCAAATCAACCAAACGGTTATACTGCATTCGTTTTGAATTTTAAATTTTGAATTTTGAATTCCGGCTTGCGGTACTAGTGCTTCTAACTCCTTGACATTCCCACGGCTGCGTAAATATTGCTACGCTCATTCACCCTCAAAGCCGTAGTATTATTGTGCATAACTTGCCTATATTGGGTTGCCCCGATTACAGTTTTTATAGTTCATGCTTGTCCGAACTATAGATATAGCGCTTCTGGGTTGAGTGCAATACAGACCTAATAAGAACAGCCCCTAACCTTATAAAAAGATTTATTTTCTCCAAACTCTTGCTGTCTCGGTGGGTAAAGATTAACATATCTGTGGGCAGAAGCAATATCTTCTTAAATCAACCCTAACAACAGTGAAAACCTTGGGCTGTCTATTTTAAAACTTGTTTAGTACCAGTTAAGCTTATCTGCATATAGTGACTTAAGACCATTACCTGCTAGGTTATAAATCAGTACAGACTATACTATAGACAATTTCCTCAAAACTCTTTCCAGCTTTAAAATCAGAGGTATCAATGATTATAACTAATTTTAGCAAACAAAGAAATGAATTTAAGGAATCTAAAGTACTCAAAACTAAACCACATTGGCAAGGGCAAAATTTGAGCGATACTGCTGTCAAAGGTAAAGATACCAAGATGCGAGATCCTGCACCTGATAGTTCGATTTTGAATAACTTAAATCGTGGTCGAGTTGCTATTTTTATTGATGGCTTAAGCCTGTTCCATACAGCCTTACAACTCGGCATAGAAATTGACTACGTTAAATTGCTTTGTCATTTAACCAGCGGTTCAAGACTGTTGCGTGCTTTCTTTTATACTGGGGTTGATATCAGTAATGAAAAGCAACAGGGTTTTCTCTTGTGGATGCGTCGTAATGGCTATCGCGTAGTGGCAAAAGAGCTTATTGTACCAACAGAGAATTTCAAAAAATCAAATCTGAACGTAGAAATTGCTGTAGACATGATAACTTTAGCTCCTTACTATGATACGGCGGTTTTAGTCAGTGGCGATGGAGATTTAGCTTATGCTGTGAACGCTGTCAGCAGAATGGGGGTTCGAGTGGAAGTAGTCAGTCTGCAAACAACGACTAGTGAAAGTTTGATTGATGTTGCTGACTGCTTCATTGACCTCGATAGTATTAAAACACACATTCAAAAAGATTCTAATCTTGGTTATAGCTATCGCACGCCGTCAAATTCAAACCTCTAATTAAAAAGAGGAGGAGAGTAGGAGACACAGGGACGCATAAAAGATATCTCGGTGTCTCCCTGTCTCCACTCTGCCCATTTTGCTCGACCCTATATTTCAGATGGATATTTTAATAGTTGAAGATGAACCAGAAATAGCTCATTTAATCGAACTCTCTTTAGAAAAAGAAGGATTTTTTTGTCGCACTAGCCGCGATGGCATGAATGCTTTGCGGATGTTTCAAGAGCAACCACCTGATTTAATCATTCTAGATTTAATGATTCCTGGTTTGGATGGGTTGGAAGTTTGTGCCCGAATTCGCCAGAAACCAGGTGCAAAAGATCCATACATTTTGATGCTCACGGCTAAGGGTGAGGAAATCGATCGCGTCATCGGTCTATCTACTGGTGCTGATGATTATATGGTCAAACCCTTTAGCCCCAGAGAGTTGGTAGCTAGGGTGCGGGCACTATTACGGCGTAGCCTCCGCCAAGGGGGACAACATCAAGTCAATCGTACCCAACACTTTATTGTCGATGTAGACCAGCGCACTGCCAGTCGCCAGATGAATTCTCAAGAAGTTGAAATTTTGGACTTAACTACCCTAGAATTTAACTTGCTAACCACCTTTGTCAGTAATCCTAGTCGAGTTTGGAACCGCACTCAACTAATTGATAAACTTTGGGGAGATAATTTTTTTGGCGATGAACGAGTGGTAGATACTCATGTAGCTCGGTTACGAAAAAAGATTGAACCCGATCCGGCAAATCCTACTTTTATTAAAACTGTTGTTGGGGTGGGCTATAAATTTGAAGATCCTCTGGTAGCGTAAATATTATGAAGATGGGGCTGAGAGGGCGCCTATTTTTCTCCCACTTAGTAGTAATGATCGTGGGGGTAGCTAGTCTGGTGAGCATCAGCAAAATCTCTTCCCCCCGTTTATTTGTCTTACATTTGGAAGGATTAGAAAATCAGGGGTTCGACTTAATCAATGTCCGTGCTGAATTGGTGACAGGATTTGAACTTGCTTGGCAGCGAAGCACTCTTTGGTCAGTCTTAGTCGGCACTACCGCCGCCGGAGGATTGAGTTACTGGGTATCCAGACGGATTATGCAGCGATTGACCGAGATGGAACAAATCACCCAAAAATTTGCTGCTGGTCAGATGGATGCACGACTACCTGTGTCTGATATTCCAGAACTTAGTGGACTGAGTACCAGTTTCAACCGAATGGCAGCCAGCTTAGAGGGCGTAGAAGCGCGGCGGCGAGAAGTGATTGGAGACATGACCCATGAATTACGAACACCATTAACTGTGGTGCGTGGTTATTTGGAAGAACTGGCTGATGGGGAAATTGAAGCGTCTCCTGAAATCTATCGGCGTTTAGCTAAAGAAACTCGACGCTTAGAGCGCTTAGTGAACGATTTACAAGAACTATCTAAGGCAGAAGCAGGTTATCTACCAATTAATATCCAACGGGTAAATTTGCATCCGTTGTTAGAGTCATTAGTGGAGAAATTTTCCGACCAACTATTAGAAGATGGGCCAGTTTTGCTGTTGCAATGTCCATCTGTGCTACCTCCTGTATTGGCAGATATTGATCGCACGGAACAGGTATTGGTTAATCTGCTAGGTAATGCAGTACGTTACACTAACAAAGGTTCAATTACCATTGCTGTTGGGATTGAAGCATCTCAACTCTCGATTGCGGTTAGTGATACAGGCATTGGTATTGCTCCAGAAAATTTGCCTCATGTGTTTGAGCGTTTCTGGCGAGCTGACCAATCGCGCGATCGCCATTCGGGAGGTACTGGTATTGGTTTAACTATTTCCCACCGTTTGATTGAATTACAAGGCGGTCAAATTCAGGTAGAAAGCGAATTGGGAGTTGGTAGTACGTTTCGCTTTTTTCTGCCTTTGGCCTGAGTTGAGCCATAAAACCTTGAAATCCCAGGGATTGACACAAGGTAGTCACGGCTGTGTCATACCCAATTGCTAATTTGAAAGTATCGAAAATCTTGGTTTGTTAATGAATGCCAGGATTTTAGAAATGCATAGAGTGTAACATTATGTCTACTTTTATTTTGGCTGCTTTTTTAGTTAGTTTACTCAGTGCTTCGGGTTATGCTGCGATCGCCTACCTGTTTCCTCAAAATCGTTCCCAAGACTGACCAATTAAAATAATTCGTAATGACGCTCGCGGACTCGCTACCGCTGCGCTAACGTAATTCGTAATTCGTAGTTAAGAATTGAATTACGAATTAGTAATTAGTTAATTTCCTTTCTCAATAATTCTGGAATTTGAGAAGGGCGTTCAGCTACTGTCACTTCCGCTTCTTTTAAAGCAGCTAATTTACTTTGGGCTGTACCAAAATTAGGATCGCGTCCGATAACTGTTGCTAAAGTCCCAGTTTGACGCCAACTTTTTCCTGGTGGTGCTTGTCTACCTGCAATGTAGGCAATTACTGGTTTATCAATTGCCTCAGCAATGTACCGCGCTGCTGCTTCTTCACTACCACCACCAGGTTGACCGACTAAAACGATCGCTTGTGTGGTTTCATCCTCATCGAGAATTTGCAGCCATTGCAAAAATGAGGAACCGACGATCGGATCGCTACCAATACTGACACTAATTGACTGCCCTAAACCTGCTTTTGTTAATTCGTAGGCAATTTCGTAGGTAAGGGTACTGCTACGACTAACGATCCCCACTGTTCCAGGGGTATAAAATTCGCTGGGTTGAGTTCCTAAGAGAATTTTTCCCGGTACAATGATCCCTGGACTATTTGGCCCGATTACCAAAGTTTCACAGGCTTCGGCTTTGCGGAGTAATTGCACCATATCCAAAGGCGGCACACCAGCAGTAATAATAATGATCTGGCGAATATTAGATGCGATCGCTTCTAATGCTGCATCTAAAACGTCATAAGGATCTACACAAATAATTGTTGTGTCAATTGCCCCAAATTGTTCTGTTACCTCCTCTACTAAATCCAATACTGGCAGTCCATGCAGTTCCTGTCCGCCGCATCCAGGATTGACACCAGCTACTAAATTTGTGCCATAAGCTTTCATTTGATCGACATGAGTGCTTGATATAAATTCACAAAAGCCTTGAATTAAGACTTTACTTTCTGGCGTTAGGTTCATAAAAAATTACCCTAAGTTTGGCAACCCAGCGCCTTCAACCACTGGGCATAAAAACGACACATTTACAGTGTCGTATTGATTCAATTTTTACTTAAATTCCAAAAATTAGTCTGGAAGCTGAGTGTTCCAAAACTCAGAAAACCAGCCTCTAGCTAGGAATATTCAGTTTGAATGCACTAGATAAGTTAGTCCCAGAAAGCAAAGCTGTACTTGATTTGAACATCAAATTGAAAAATTTATACCCGACGGTAAAAATTAATAATTTCTGATTTTTGAATTGGAACAAAATGACATTCACTATCTTTTATTAGCCGTTGGTTTAGCAAGGAGAACTGCTGCTGCCACTGCCTCATCTAAATTTTCTACTACGACAAGCGCATCGGTGTGGGTTTTTAGTGTTGTCAAATATTTTCTCGCAGTGTTAAATTCAGAACCAGCAAGACGGACAACTAAGGATGGAAAATTAAGTTGTCGCCGAACTTTACTACCATTAGAACGTACAACCTGTGATTGAAGTTCGCTGTTGTCTTGCTGCACAACTCTAGCTATAACTTCAGCCACTTCCTCAGTTTGCGGAATGCTACCCAGAAAGTTAATTAGTATTACTTGAATACTTTTATCAGCCTCCAGCATTTTCAAACCTGTTTCTAGGCGATCGCAGAAGGTAGTTGGTGTAGTATCTGTAAGGAAAGCATGACGTAGATTTAAACAAACACCTGGGTTGCCACCAGCATTCGCAACTAAATCTAAAGTTGCCATCACTGAACCAGTACCATTACCTAAAATACCGATTTTTCCATGCATTTGTACACCATCCCAGTCGCCCAAAATACCATTGATTTCAGTAGTGGTATGACGACTGATAATTTTTGCTGCCATCTCGGCGAGATCGGGATGACGCTTGATCGACCGTTCGTTGACCCTGACTTTACCATTAAGAGCCATAACTTGACTAGTAGTACTGACTGCTAAGGGATTAATTTCGACTAAATCCAGGTCTTTTTGGACAAATAACTGGTACATCTTCTCTACAACGCTGCTTACCGACTGCATCAGCGTCCCTTGCAAACCCATTTTCAAAGCCAATCGTCGGGCATAAAATGGCGAGAATTCTTGTTCTACGACAACGTAGTGCATTCTTTCCCCAGCGGATTCCCAATCGATGTCTGCTTCTTTGCAACCTAAAAGTACCGGTCGGCAGGCAGCAGTATCTAAAACCACCGCTAGATAAAATTCCTGGTTGGCGTCGTATTGGGATTCTGCCAGCACAACTTCCGGCAATTCCCCCCATATTGGTAAACTAAAAATATTTTGAGCTGCTGCGATCGCATCGATAGTCGTTTGGGCAAACCTGACTCCACCCGCTTTTGCCCGTTCCGCTCCGTGCACTTGAGATTTCAGTACAATTGGAAAGCGAATTTTTAACCGTTTCAAATCTGTAGGATGGTCAATTCGTTGGGAAGGCAATACCGGAATGCCTATCTTCGCAAACCATTCTTTAACTTGGTACTCTAATAAATCCATTGATACACCTTGTATTGACACTTTCCAAGCTTTTGGTTAGTCCTGCCTTAATATTTTGCAGCACCTTTATTGCAGAATTAACCTTTTTGCAGCTATAAAAACTTATTTTTTACGGATCAATTTTATCGAATTCAGCAAATTCAGCATATTAATTTCGATAGCCAATCTGTTTGTGCCAGAGCCACAACACGTAATTAATCTCCTCAGCAAGTTTCCCAGCATAGAAGATAACTAGTATTTCTGTCAAAACCCTCTGACATAAGTAAGTTGGCGTAAATAATTATTGTTGCCATAACCCAGGGGGCAGAGAGCAGGGAGCAGCGCAAAAAAGGATTTGAGCTTTGTTTACTTTTATTCACACAGTTTGCTTTTATTGTGCCGATTTACTTAGCATTCTTTTCTTAACCTCCAGATAATTTGGTAACAACTGCTCTGCAACTGGAATTTTGCACAGCAGTAGCTCCTGTGAATTTAATTGTCGCGGAATAATGCAGTGAAAATACTCAAATTCTCTATTATTCCCATTTTTTATTTGTAATTTATATCTGAAGACAGATTATTTAATTTTGCATCTAGGGCTGTAAAAATGTAGCGCCGCGAACAATAACTACTTTTTTAATTTTTGGTGAAAAGTCAGAATTTATGTTAGAAAGTTGGTCGTTCAGATTCTCAGGCTGTGGTTGGTTAAACTGTGCATTTGCATTCAAAAAACCTAAAAAGTTCATTTCATCCCCTTAAAGATAATCAAAACAATATAGAAGTTCAGCGGCAAAGCTTTATGAGAGTAGCAGTCCAGCAGGAAGATTTACAGCTTTTAGCCAAAACTTTGCAAGAACAATTACTTGTAGAAGTCTCAACCGCTGAAGTCTTCGAGGTTAAGTGCGTCGTCAATAAAGGCGAGCTAATGATTTTAACGCAACACGCCTCAGATGTAATAGTTGACGCTCAACTAATTTTTGCAGTCATTGAGGAAGTACTTCAGTCTCTAGCACCCCACAAAGAGCAGCGGGTGCAATGTTTCCTCAGAGTTTTTGGCGAACAACTCCCTTATACTAAATGTTTCTTGGTGTTAAAGCCGACGGAGAGATGGGGAGCAGGGGGAGATGAGGAAGCAATATCCTACTCATCTTCCTCATCCTCCTCATCTCCCTCATCCCCCTCATCATCTCTGACATATTCTCCATCAATCAATGAGAGTGAAGAAGAACTGTTTGACCCGTTTGCAGATGTGCCGAATTTGTCGGCTTCAAAACCAGGATTCCAGGTCAAACCTATCCTACTGGGTGCAGCATTGGTGGGAATTATAGTTTTAGGCGGTGGTGCTTACTTATTGACTCGTCCTTGTGTGATGTCTGAGTGTCAAGAAATACAAAACGCCGAGCAATTAAAAACAAAATCCCCGCAGCTGATGCGCCGCGCCAAGTCTGAAAAAGAATTAGTAGCTGTACAACAGCAACTTACAGCAGCCAGTACAGACCTGAATGTAATTCCTAGTTGGTCGCCTCGTTACCAGGTGTCAAAAGAACTACAAGCAAGTTTGTCTGGGCGATCGCAGAGAATCAATCAAGTGGTCAAAGCTTTGCAAACAGCATCTTTGGCGACACAAAAAGTTCAAACTCCTGCATCTAGCTTAGAGGAATTACAAACTAGGCAACACTTATGGCGACAGGCTATAGCGCCACTAGAAAGTATAAGTTCCAGTAGTGAACTCTATGGGTTGGTACAGGGTAAATTACTGAATTATCGTGTCCGTTTGCACGCTGTAAATCAACAGATATTTATTGAGGAAAAATGGCTGAAAAAACTAACCGCAGCAAAAGTTATAGCTGTTACAGCCGAGAAGCAGGAAGCTATTGCTAAATCCTTGAATGACTGGCAAAAGGCGCAGTCTACTTGGCTAGTAGTAATTAATGCCTTGAATACTATTCCCCGAAATAGCGTTGGATACCAAGAAGCCCAAAAGCTGTTGGTAGATTATAAACCTAAGTTAGTATTAGTACGCGATCGCGCTACTAAAGAACAATTAGCTGTTAAAACCTACCAACAGGCCCTTAGCACCGCCAAGCAAGCCAAAGTTTATCAACAACAAAACCAATGGCAAGCAGCGGCGATATATTGGGATCAGGCTTTGCAAACTGCTAAAAAAGTTCCCCAAAATAGCTTGTACTACACTCAAGCTCAGTCTCTCATCGAACCTTATTCAGCTGCGCTCAAACAAGCACAAGAAAAACTACAAGCTGTTAGTAGTTTGCAACAAACCCGTACTGACTTAAATAAGACCTGTGTTAATGGATTTCAGATTTGCACCTTTAGCATGGACAATGCAGGAATTATTGTCCGGCTAACCCCTGAGTATGACCAAATAAGGCAAAATAACTTGGCTAATCCTTATTCTAAGAATTCGGATACTGTTGTTGACGTTACCAATCACTTGCAAATCTTGCGGGAAGCCCTAGCCGTAATTGGTGATAATGCCAATCTGTCCCTTTTTCTTTATGATTCCCAAGGTCAGGTAATTTATACGCGGACTTTAGGCGGGTAAGTAGAATACCCATTGAAGTATAAAGGATGAATTGTACATTAACTAATTATTTGTCAATTTAACAAAATATTGCCACAGCATTTCAAATACCTAAAACCCTGACATAGTAAGGATTATGTCAGGGTTTTTACTATTTCAGGAAAATAGCGATCGCACCAGTGGGTGAAGATAACAGATTTTAGAAAATGACTTCACAATAAACCCAAGCAGTTGCCCAACAATTGGATGATATTCCCGTTGATAGTGAAAAATTACAGATTTTAAAGCGGGCGATGGGACTCGAACCCACGACGTTCACCATGGGAAGATGACATTCTACCACTGAATTACACCCGCAAATTGCTACCATAAACCTCTGGCTAAAATTAAGCATACCACTATTTCCAGCCGTTTTCAATTGGCTAGAATATACACCATTTTGACAACTGCTGATGCATGAGTCCTGTGCTGTTCAGATTAGGAAATTTTTTTAGCTAGCTGATGACGGCACTTACTACATTTAACTAAAGAACAATGTCCTCGCCTCGCTCGGTGAAGCGAACCTCTTTAATATTCCATTGAGCATTACTCGTTAAGGTTTTGCGGAGACTGCCAAACAGAGCAAACTGTTCACAACTAGAAAGAGAAGTTATTTGCCGCTTTGACTCAGGAGATATGCGTAAATCAACTGTAGCAATGCCATTTTTGATGTTGACACAATACCCAGACAAGCTAAAGTCGCTTGTATCTCGTTTTTCTAAGATTTTACTCACGACATTTGTCACTGGTTCATCTGCTGGTACTGAAACCTTTTCTGGAATTAGTTTTTGACATTGGGTATCACTTGTGTATAGCGTTACGCTAGTAGTTTTGCTAATAGCGACTTTAGAAGTTGATGGAGAAGGCGTATTTTCCTTAGGAGATTCTTGATTAGGAGATTTTTCTCTTAACTGAGCTATGCTAGGAATTTGGCTGGGAGTTTGAGAAGATACGCTATTCGTTGGTGCTGTGGTAGGGTATGACGTTGCGCTGTCAATATTACTCGCGGTGGGATTAGAACTACAACTACTGATGCTCGCAACCATTGTCACAAAAATAAGGGGTAAAAAATATCTCTTGATTGGGTTCATAAATTTTGCTTATAAATGATGTTGCTGTTATCAATTTCAGTATCGCTGGTATCAATTCCGCATAAATTCGTGAATATTGAGCCAGTTTATAAAGTGTCAAACCAAACTTTGTTAAAGTCAAATTTTATACTAAATACTATAATTACAACGTCTACTATTTAAGGAGCGATGTCTGACGACAAGCCGATGCAGCATCTACGTCAATCCCAAAAAGCTTGACTAAAACAAGTAGCAATGCAGTAAACCAGAGAATTGCAGCAACCAGTAGCACTGCATCTGCACTTGCTGTTCGTGTTAAATAAATTTAGCGAGAGTAAAATAAACTCCTTGCACAGTAGGGCTAAATCATACTGTTTTAGAAAAACTTGTGCTTGTAGGTCACAGATTAAAAGCAAATTACTAGTTTTCACTACTTTTTTGCTTCGTCAGTTGCTGCACTAATAATTGCACTCCCAAAGCCAACAAACCAATTGCTACTATAGCAAAAATCCCGCTACCTAAAGCAACTACACCAACAACCAGAGTGCGGACAGCAGAAGAAATCTTCACCACCAATGGATTGATTGAATGGATCGGTTTACTAGCAAAATTTGTCGCGATCGCAATCATCAGTGAATACGCTGCAAATCCCATCCCTCCAGAAATCACCGCCCCAGTAAAACAGCGTAATGGACTAGCTGTCACCTGTTCTTTAGCATCTGTTTGCGGCGTTAGATTTTGGTCATTCATAATATTTAGATTTTAGATGTTAGATTTTGGATTGGAGCATTAGGAATAATTATTGTCTTCAACTAATCATCATTCAAATTGCATCTCTGCCTCTTTACTAGCGATTTGAACTATGCAACTAAAAAAATTATCAGCTTATTTCTTATACTCGATTTAACAATAAAGATTTATTTAAATTGAAGATGCCACTTGAATACCATGTGTAATTGTCCGAGTCACAAACAATTCTAAGTCTTCATCAAGAATTGCTTCTTTAACTTGTAACTTCACTTGTTCTGCCTGCTGTTGAGACTCAAAAAGAGCAAATACTGTTGGGCCAGAACCAGACATCATTGTTCCTAAAACACCTTCTTGATTTGCAAACACTTCTCGCAGTTGCAAGACTTGGGGATAGTCTGGCAATACAACTCGTTCTAAATCATTGCGCAGTTTTCGGGCAATTTCTCCCGCATCTTTATCTAGGACAGCTTTTACTATTGTCCCTGAATGAACTGCATTAGCACGCGCTGTTAAGTTGTCGCTATCTCTAATATAAGAATGACCAAACTGCTGTCGATAGGTTTTGTACGCCCAAGCGGTGGAAACTTCCAAACTGCGGTATTTTGCTAACACTATATAGATATTATCCAAACTTGGCAACGGAGAAAGTTGCTCGCCTCTACCTGTTGCGATCGCAGTTCCACCCGCCACACAAAATGGTACATCTGAACCAAGTGTACCTCCCAATTCCTCTAATTCTGACTGAGTTAATCCCAACTTCCACAGTAAATCTATCCCCACCAAAACAGCTGCTGCATTCGTCGAACCCCCAGCCAACCCAGCAGCTACAGGAATCTGCTTGTTGATGGTAACTTCCACGCCTCCATATTTAGCAAAGGCTTTGGGAAATTGCCTCATCATTAATTCTGCCGCGCGGTATGCCAGATTACTTTTATCTGTCGGTACTTGTGGGTGGTTGCAGTGAACCCTAATGGTATCAGTACTAATGGAACGCACATCAATTTGGTCTGCAAGTCCGATACTTTGAAGTATCATGGCTAACTCGTGATAGCCATCAAGGCCATCACCAATGATTTCCAGATACAAGTTGATTTTGGCAGGGGCAATTAGGCTGTAAGAACGCATTTTCTATGAATTGGGAATTGGGAATGAGGAATTGGGAATGAGGAATGGGGAATGGAGAAAAATCTGCCTTGTCCCCTAATTCCTACTCCCCACTCCCAATTCATTTGCTAAAATTACCCATTGCTGAACGCTGAGGTCTTCGGCTCTAGCTTGGGGATTTATTTTTAATTGTTCCAGTAAGTGGCTCAAGCGATCGCGTTCTATAACTGATTGCAAATTATTTCGTAACATTTTGCGTTTGGCACCAAACCCCAACTTTAAGAAATTTTCTAACTGTCGGGGATTAAGTGCTGGTATCTCTATTTTTCGGTGGCGCAATCGCACTACTGCGGAATCGACTTTTGGCGGTGGATGGAATGCGGCCGCTGGGACTGTGCAGATTAACTCACACTCAGCCAAATACTGTACCCGCACACTCAACGCCCCAAAGGCTTTCGATCCTGGTTTAGCATATAACCTTTCTGCCACTTCTTTTTGTACCAGCAACACTATTGAGTCAAATGGTTCGGGGTTAGGGTTAGCGATCGTACCCAGTAGTTTCTCAATGATTGGCCCTGTAATGTTGTAGGGAATATTGGCTACTACCTTATTTGGCTGTTGGAAATTGGGAAAGGCTGCCAGATAAGATGGTAAATCTAGAGTGAGAAAATCGCCTTGCAGCAGTAAAAAATTTTCAGTCTTACCAAGCTGCTTTGACAACAGTTGGCATAAGTCGCGGTCTATTTCAACTGCAACCAGAGATTGCACTAAGGGTAATAAACGACGAGTCAGAATGCCAGTTCCAGGCCCAATTTCCAGGACGCGATCGCCTTTGAGGGAGCGATCGCTTTCTGTACACTCTGCTGCTTTAATAATTGCGTCGAGTGCCTTTTCACTTTTGAGCCAATGTTGAGCAAAGACCTTACGCGGTCGGATCATCTGTATTTCTTGCCTAGTCTAGTTTTTAGCTTTTTCTCAAAAACTCATTATAAAGTCCCTCTACAGCGCTAGACTCACTGTAGAGCCTATCTTGTCTTCCAAACGCTCCACGAACGTAGTGATGGCGATCGCTAACTTCAGTTTTGAAGCCAAGCATGGTAGGTGAGTCCCATACTTAGGTTAAAGGTTTATCGCCTGCCTATCACGTATCCTCCTCCCCTTGTGGTGCAGACATGATTTGCTTTTGCTGTTCTTGTAGCCAGTTTTCAAAGAGTTCATTCAACAGGCGCATTTTCATAAATTCATCCAGTTGTGCTGGAATAAATTTTTCTAACCGCAAAATCACAAACCATTCAGCGATACGGCTAGGGGGCAATATCTGACCTGGTTGACTGCTAGAGAGCATTTGCACCATTATCGGATGTAGTGCATTCAGTTCAATCGGGCCTATCAAGCCACCAGTTTGGGCTTCCGGCCCGAGTGAGTATTCCCGCGCCAAATCAGCAAAAGAGTTTTCTTTTGCCTGAATCCTAAAGTAGAGTTCTTGGGCAATTCCTACATCCTGGGTTCGCAGTAGGGAATAAATTACTTTGTCCAGTTTTGCTTTGGACTGAAAAAAGTAAGATTCCAGTTTATTGCCCCAAGTGGCTTGCTTGAATTTTTCAATTTTCAGTTTACGAGTGGTAATAACTTCTAGTTGATCGGGAGTCAACCCTTGATGTGCCATCCAAGCCTGGATGTCTTCTTCATTTTTAAACTGTTTTTCAGCATAAAACTGCTGTTTAGCTTGGGCTACTTCTTCAGGGGTACACTCTATTTCTACCTTGGCGGAGCGTGAGTTTTGCTCTATCGCCTCATCAATGATTAATTCCCGCTGCAACTGTGGCAGCATTTGGTAACTTGCCAGTAAAGAAATCAGTTCACTAGCTGTAATTGTACGATTACCGATTTGGATCGCTTCAGTCATTAGCTTTCGGTCATCTCAAGAATATTTAGTCTGTTAAAGAAGCTACACCTTAGCCGATTGTCTAGGAACTTTTACCTTAATTCTACAGAGTTAGGTATACTAACCTCACTTTCGCAATAATTAAATAGTTACTTACTAACATACTTAAAAATATACAGTTTATATGAGTTTTTATCAAAGATTCTACGCAAATACTAGCAGATGTGAAGATAAAGACAAAAGACAGTTCTCGCCACTACAACTTTAGAAGACGAAGTTTATTAGACTGAGCTTGGGTGTTTTGAGGTTTCTATTATTATGCGTAGAGGCACAGTGGTATTAGTGTCGCGGTTCTTCTCCCAACCTCGAAAGAGCGTTTGGTAGATAAGGGTAAACGCCAAGGACTTTAGTGAGTCCGCGTAGGGGTACGCTATCGAGCATCAAGGTGGTCTGTTTATAAATGTTGCAAGTGTAAAAAGACACATTTTATCTACTGCCTTTTCACATAAGGGTATTTATGTATCCTATAACCAAAAATTCTTAGGTCTACAACGACTCTAAATAGTTCAAAAGATCCGCCATTTCTTGAGCACTAGGTTGGAATTTTGGCATTGGCGGTGTTTCGCCACTGATTACTTGGTGAATCAGCCCATACCGAGACTTGTGCTTTGAAACAGCTTGCAAACTGGGCCCCACTCGCCCGTCTGCTTCCAAGCCATGACAACCAGCACAGTTAATTTGAAATATCGCGTGTCCTTGAACTGGATTTCCTGTTAGGGATAGAACACTCTTGACGTATGGATCGGAGGCTTGAACCAACTGAACACCAAAAAAGCCCAAAGGGACTGCTAGCAGTATAGCCAGCGTCAATAAAACGATCCGCTGAATCAAAATTTCAGGTTTGGTAATCTGGTTATCCAAAAGGTTTGCTGTGAAAGTCTAGGTGTGCTAAAAAGTTTTCATTTCCTACACATAGCTTAAAAGTTCTTGATTGTGTCTGCAAGCACAGAAGACTATTTTTTTTGCGGGCAGTCGCCCTCAAAAAGGCTGTAGAGCGCAGGATTCATACGAAATTTGGTAAAATCAAAAACAGGCAACGAATATTTAATAATTACAAAGAGGAGATTTATAGTGGTTGAACCCCTGCTATCAGGTATTGTCCTTGGTCTAGTTTTCGTCACTCTCGCCGGACTTTTTTACGCTGCATATAAGCAATACAAGCGCCTCAATGAGTTGGGGGGATGAGGGAATGCCCAGTGCTGAGTGTTGAACTGAGTGCTGAGTGGGATGAGGGAAGGGGGACAAGGAGGACAAGGAAGCAATTTTTCTTCCCCACTCCCCACTCTTTTCATTCCATAATTCTGTAGAAAGTAAGTGATGTGTTGCCGTAAACTTTCTGGCGGCAAATTTCCCAAGCGGGAATCTTTGGCGGTATCCAACCTTGTAAAGCGTGTTCAACTGCGATTTCGCCGCTAGGATCTAAAAGTTGATAATGAGCGATCGCTTCTAATACTGGCTGGTACAATCCACTGACATAAGGTGGATCGAAGTAGATTCTATCGAATTGCTTACCTGATAAAGTCTTTAACTGCTGCGTAATATCTCCCCGCAATACCCAAAATTCTTGGTCGGCATTAGCTACTTGCTGCCAATTTTGTTGGATGGTGGCACAGGCTCGGCTCGATTGTTCAATTCCCACTACTAGGCTGGCTCCTCTACACAAAGCCTCTGCGCCTATTGAACCAGTACCAGCGCATAAATCTAGCCAGCGACAACCTGCAATTTCTCCCTGCCAAATATTAAAGACTGCCTCTCTTACTCGCGCACTAGTCGGTCTAGTTTCTTTTCCTGGTAAAGTTTTTAGCTGGCGATTGCCGTAAATTCTCAGGCTCATTAGTTATTAGTCATTGGTCATTAGTCATTGGTTATTGATCGTTAGTTTTAGACAAAAGACAAAGAACAAATGACAAAATTAGTATCAGGCAGGAATTTTTTCGCGGACTTGAGCAACGAAATTAGATAGGATTTGCAATCCAATATTAGAGGATTTTTCAGGGTGAAATTGGACTGCCATGAGGTTTTCATGAGCGATCGCAGCTGTCACGGTTTGAGTACCGTGAGTGATAGTTGCTGCACGGATTAGCGGGTCTATTGGGTCAACATAGTAGGAATGGACAAAATACACCCAAGGATCGGACGGTAAATGCTCCCACAAAATACTTTTTGGTTGAGTCACTTCTAGTTGATTCCAACCCATGTGAGGAATAGTGATCTCAGGTTCGGGACGAAACCGCCGCACTTTTCCTTGGATAATTCCTAGTCCTGGTTGGGTACCTTCTGCACTTGATTCAAAGAGAATTTGTAATCCTAAACAAATTCCTAAAAAAGGTTTACCGGATGCGATCGCTTCTTTAATAGGTTGTTCTAAACCACGGGTTCGCAGGTGTTGCACTGCTGGATCAAATGCTCCCACTCCCGGTAGGACTATAGCATCTGCCTGCTCTAATTCCTTTGGAGAATAAGTAACATTAGGAGTTGCACCAGCTTTTTCCAAGCCTTTGCAAACTGAGTGCAAATTTCCCATCTCGTAATCTACGACCGCAATTACTGGCATTTACCTGCTCCTTGTAAATTTATTATGGAGGGTTTTTCTATTCTAAATAATATTTGTTATGAAAAAAAGAATTCTATTAACTTCTTTTGACACTTGGCTAAAAGATCAACAGTCAAATTCTTCTGATGATTTATTACTTGAAGTTACCAAACTTGAGTTAATACCACATGACTTAACTTTTTTACGCCAGTTACCCGTAGATGTGCAACTTGCCAGTACTCTGGTAATGGAAAAAATCAAGGCAATCCAACCTGATTACATCATCTGTTGTGGCATGGCTGCAAGCCGTACACAATTAAGTGTGGAAGCAGTAGCTAGCTGTGGAGAAAGTGTTTTACAGACAGAAGTTGATTTAGAAAAATTAGTGGCGGGAGCAGGAGCAATTCAAATTAGCCACGACTGTGGGAAATTTGTCTGCGTTCGCGTAGCGTCTCGAAGAGAGGGTCTTTACTATTCAGTGTTGGACTACTTAAGCCAAAATCAACTTACGGCACGTTGTATTTTTGTCCACGTTCCGATTCTCAATCAAGAAAATTTGATGGGTATTCTTGCCGATTTTGTATTAATTATTAACAAACTGGCACTTTCATCAAGTTGTTAATGTCTGTATGGTGAAATAAATATCTAAGTATATGTT
Source organism: Nostoc sp. LPT (assembly GCF_017115165.1). Taxonomy (GTDB): domain Bacteria; phylum Cyanobacteriota; class Cyanobacteriia; order Cyanobacteriales; family Nostocaceae; genus Nostoc. The sequence goes on from NZ_JABXKF010000048.1 coordinate 100,367, forward strand.
GCCATTGTTACTAATTTTCCCAATAGCCCAATTAACTCCTGCTACACCACCTGAAGAAGTCGTCCAACCACAAGAAGTACGTCCTTTACCAGGTAAGTTGGATACAGTGCCAACCTTTAATAGCAATAGTCCAGAATTGGTGTTGAAAGAAGGAATTTTACTTTCCACCTTTCCACCAGATGGGAAAAAAGTGCCAACAGCGCATCTAAATTTTCCCTTTCAGGGACGATTTGATATTTTTGCCCATCATGTTGCCAAAGCTGAACCAGCAGAGAATTTGCGTAGGCGTAGCCCGTCGGAGACATCGCTCTATTTAGGGATAATTTTGCATAACCCTGGTTCGGAACCAGTAAAGGTAAATATTTGGCAGGCGGCGAGTTATTTAAGTCAACCGGATGCACCATTTATTCAGTTACCATCCTTTAGCCAAAATCTTTTAGGTAAAATTTTTGCCGGGCCAGGCGATCGCGTCATGTCTGATGTGCTTCGGGGAGTGCGACAAGAGATTTTTCCTGCCCAAATTGAGATTCCACCAAAGCAAAGTCGGATGTTACTCAATTTACCAATTCCTGTGCAGGGATTGACACCACCCCTGAATGGTCGGTCTACATTCATCCGATTGCAAAGTAATCGCACTGTCTATGCAGCTAGCCTAGCGATGTTTGCACAGGTCAATCCTGATGGCAGTGAGCGATCGCCTACTTTAGAAGAATGGCAGAATTTACTAGATAATGGTGATTTGGTTGGGCCACGAGATAAAACTCCCACTCCCTTAGAAGAAACTGGCAAGCCAAGAATTTATGGGCGTGTTGCAGGAGTGGTTGGTGGTTCACAATGGAGAGCCTTATTAGTAAATAATCCTAAAGCTAGATATCTAACTATTCCCCAGCCTGGTCAAGTGTTTTCCTACGCTTTGAATACCCTGCATGGCGGTACATTAGGAACTGGTCAAATTCAAAGTGCGCCTATGCTGGTGCGCTATCCTGACACCGCATATCGCGCTCATGGCAACTATGGAATTCAATATAATCTCAAGTTGCCGCTATATAACAATACTCAAAGTCCTCAAACTGTTAGTGTGTCGATACAAACACCACTCAAGGAGGATCAATTAGTCAAACCAGGGTTACGCTTTCTAAGTACACCTGCTCCTCAAGTATTCTTCCGAGGCACAGTGCGGGTACGTTACAAAAATGACCAAAATCAGCCACAAACTCAGTTTGTGCATTTAGTGCAAAAGAGAGGTCAACCAGGAGAACCGTTAGTTTTATTAAAGATGAAACCAGGCGATCGCTCTTTAGTAGAAGTAGACTTTCTCTATCCACCAGATGCCACACCACCGCAAGTATTAACAGTTTCAACTCAAACTGAACCTCGGTAATGAGTCATGGGTAATGGGTAATAGCTTTTCTCTAATTACCTATTACTAAAAAATATTAGTCAGATTATTTACAAAGTTCTACTGTTTACCAACTTGGCGCGGCTTAAAGGCACACCTGTTATCAAACACCCAGTTAGGGCAACGGCTTACAATGTTTACTGATAGCAGGCATAGTATTTATCAAACAGACAGTGTTTAAAAACAATTCAAGATTGTAGACGCCTATTGAAGTTGCAATAATAGATACTGTGACTACTAAGGTAGTAGTCCAAGGTCTGATCTCACGCATAGATTCTTTTGTTTTTATTGATTGTGCAGAGCTTCATTAGGGGTGTAAGGGTTTAAGGGTTTAAGGGTTTAAGGGTGTAAGGTGTTGTCCGGGGTTTCAATCCCCGGACAACACGGTTGCCCAAATTCCATAATGATTTAGGTTACAGGGTACAGAAGATAATTTTCTTGACTGTCACCTGTAACCTGTAACTTTTCCCTTTCTTAACTTCTAACTCCCTTTACTGTTGCTCCAACAATTTTATCCGCTGCCACCAAAGATTCAACGGATAATAGACTACCGGTGCCCACAGACTACTCAGAATGGCAGAGGCAAGAGCGACCCGCTGGTAATATATCCAAATATCTGTCACCTTGCGCTCATTGCCCAGCAAAGTTAATTGCAACCCAAAGATAGTTTCTGCCAAAACTGCCAAAACAAAGACAATTACAGCAATCGAAATAAAATCTTCTTCGATAAAACGCTGTTTCTGGAGCAGAGCAGTTAAAGCCCCCACTATACCTAAACTGATGGCATGAGTTGGATTAGGTGATGTCATTGAATCTTGAAGTAACCCCAGAACTATACCTGCCAATGCTCCGGCAAACACCGTGCGCTTCACACTCCAAGCTACCACCCAAATTAATAGCCAGTTAGGGCCAATTCCTAACAATTCCATACCTGGGAATCGGGTTGGTAATAATAGTAAACATAACAGTACAGAACTAGCCGTCACTATCCAACCAAACAACTGACGTATACCGGGATGCCAACGAGCAAGCGGCTGGATGCGGAATTTCGATTTTCGCTCTGACGATTTTGGCTTTTTCTGCCTGCTACCACCAAATGCAGGAATCTTCATTTTTCTATGGATTTTTTCAAAGAATTTACTTAGACTTTTGCGGCGCTTGATTTGCCGACTCTTGGTTTTCTGGTTTGGGATAAACAGCTACCCAATCGAGAGAACGGATTGACGGAAAAAGCTCAATTTTCGCCACTGATGCCGGAAGTTTCTTTAAATCCAGCGACTTAATTCGTCCTACTGCCAAACCGGAGGGAAATTTCTGACTATAAGTAGATGTGGAAACTAAATCTCCTACTTTGACATTTGGAACTTTTTCATAAAACTCCAATACAGCTTCAGCAGAAGAATCTCCTCGCAAAACGCCTTTAGCTGCTGTGCGGCTAACTGATACACCCACTTGACTCTTGAGGTCACTGATTAACAACACGCGGCTAGTATTGGGAGTTACACTCTCCACCAAACCCACTAATCCGCCTTCTGCCTTGACTATGAAGCCTTCCTGAATCCCTGCATTTACACCGCGATTCAGCGTAACTTGTTGCCACCACTGGTCAGCACTACGTCCTACCACCCGTGCTGGAATTGGTCGTGATGCCAACGGCTCTTTTTCCACATAGCCTAATAAATCTTGTAACTTTGTCTTTTGACTTTCCAAATCTACTATACGGGTTTGCAATTCCATTATCCGGGCATCTCTAAGACGTTCTTCTGGAGTTGGCCCTGACTGCAACATCTCTAATGGACGGGTAATTGCCTGGTATGTCTCAAGCACTAGTTCACCTTGAGTCTGTCGCAATATCCAAGCACTACCAACTACTAAAGCTAACAAGCCAATTTGCAACCCTTTACGATCCCACCAATGCCGTATTGTCACCATATATACCTGTCTGTACTTATATAAATTAAGTTCTACTTGGATTCTATGTATATAAAACCCAAATAGAACTCAAATAGAACTCAATTCTGATATTTTTTTTGCTACATATTGCGAGAGCTTTCGATGACAACTCGTTCCAACTGTTTAAAGTTTTCTAACACACGACCTGTTCCCAGCACAACACAGCTCAAAGGATCGGCAGCAATGTGGGTAATAATCCCTGTTTCATGGCTAATGAGGGTATCTATGCCTTTGAGCAAAGCACCGCCTCCAGCTAACATAATACCTCTGTCAATAATGTCTGCTGCCAGTTCTGGTGGTGTGCGTTCTAGTGTCCGCTTCACAGCTTCTATAATTACTGATAGCGGTTCCAACATACTTTCACGGATTTCCGGGCCTTTGATTGTTACAGTTCGCGGTAGACCAGAAAGCAAGTGTAAGCCTCGGACTTCCATCATGGCGTCATTATCATCATTAGTCGGATAGGCAGAACCCATCCGAATCTTGATTTCCTCGGCAGTACGTTCACCAATGACTAAATTATGAACTTTCTTAATATACTGAACGATCGCATCAGTCAGTTCATCTCCAGCGATGCGTACTGATTCGCTGATTACCGTACCTTGAAGACTCAGCACTGCAACTTCTGTTGTTCCACCACCAATATCGATGATCATGTTGCCAGTTGCTTCGGCAACAGGTAGTCCTGCACCAATAGCCGCAGCGACAGGTTCATCGATTAAATAAACTTTTCTTGCTCCTGCTTGGTGAGCTGCATCCATCACCGCTCGCCTTTCTACTCCTGTGACGCCACTAGGAATACCAATGACAATCCGGGGTAGAATTAGAGACTTACCTTCATTTACACGCTGAATAAAGCTTTTGAGCATCAGCTCGGCTATATCAAAGTCAGCGATTACACCATCCCGCAAAGGACGTAGAGCAATCACATTTCCTGGCGTGCGACCGAGCATTTTTTTGGCTTCTTCTCCTACTGCTAGTGCTACCTTTTCGTTGACATCGATAGCAACTACAGAAGGTTCTTGTAGTACAATACCTTTACCAGATACATAAACTAGGGTGTTTGCGGTACCGAGGTCGATACCCATATCCCATGAAGTGCGAAAGTTCCTAAAAATACCCACGCGTCTGTAAGCCCCCTATGTGCGATACTTTTTGACTACAACGGTAAGAGTTAATCGTGCTTGATTCGATTATGTTTGTACCCTGAGTTGAGTAAACTAGACAATATTTTTATATGATTCCCAGAAATATTTAGTATGTCTCAAGCGCCGTACTTTTGATATTCTCTGGTTGACTTCGTATATCCGTACACTTTTATGTGTTTACTCCAAATAGTGTGTATTAAATTTTCAAGTCAATTATATTGTTAACTGTTTAACACATTATTTTCAAGTCTTTCACAATTCGCTATGATGAAAGTCGAAATTGCTAAGTACGTTTGTACTGAAAGGTAACGCGATGAGTATCAATGTTGTCACACTCATTGGTCGTGTAGGCGGCGACCCAGAGATTAAGTATTTTGAGTCTGGTAGTGTGAAGTGTAGATTAACACTAGCTGTTAATCGTCGCACAAAAGAAGGTGAACATACCGACTGGTTTAATTTGGAACTATGGGGAAAAACGGCGGAGGTGGCAGGTAATTATGTACGTAAAGGCAGGCAAATTGCTGTCAAAGGTTCTTTGAAGTTTGACACATGGAGCGATCGCCAAACAGGAGCAAACCGCTCGTCACCCGTGATCCAAGTAGATCAACTGGATTTATTAGGCTCTAAGCGAGATGCAGAAGGCGGTACAGGAGATATGTCTTCAGAACATTTTTAATTGGGCATTGGGCATTGGGCATTGATTATTAGTCCTTTGTAAAGGCAAAGGACTAATCACAAAGGACAAATGACGAATGACTAATAACTAATTTGCAACGTCACCGATGCTTCTACTTCTTGTTCACCACCAACAATCGGGGTAGAAGCATCAGGTGATTTCGCAGCCTCAGCCCGTAAAAACATTGGTGGTGGTGGAGGCGCACTAGCATTATTAACTTGAATGCTGACTATTTCTTTGGATTTAAAACCCAAAGCACTGAAAACGGCATCAGCTTGCTGCCGCGCGTCTTGAGTAGCTTCTTTTAATGCTTGCTTTTGAGCAGCAGCGATCGCTTGATCGTTGGCAACAAAACTAATGCCGTTAATTTGTGTCGCACCGGCTTTGACTGCATCATCCAATAATGTCCCAGCTTGCTCAACAGCAATTCTAAAACTTACAGTGTTATTGGCAGCATAGCCTGTAATCCGCTGCACATTATTGGTATAGCTGTAAACCGGATTGAGCCGGATACCAGTGGTTTGTAATTTTTCAACATTTTTGCTCTTGAGAAACGCAACCACAGCCGATGACCTTTGAGCGGCTTCTTGTTGTACCTCTTGGGCTGTTTTCCCCTGAATCTCCACTCCTAAACTGACTTGTGCCAGAGTTGTGGGAATTGTTTCGACTCCGCGACCACTGACACTAAGGGTTCGCGACAATTTATCTTTTTCTTGTGCGAATGCAGGTAGTACAAAAGTTGTACATAAAAGCATTGCTAAAGGCAGTATTTTCCACAAGTTTCCCGATGGAAACTGAGAACCAGGTAAAGCGGCTCTAGTCATAATATTTGCACTCCTCAAAGTATCCACAGATGTTTTGAATAGACGTATGTAGCAATCTTCTAGTGGTTGTTGAGAGTCAACAGCCACCACAAGTTTTTCACAATTCAAGTGCGATCGCCAGATACGATTTGTATGTTCTTACTTTGACACTGCGATCGTCAAAAGCTGAAACGGTTACATTTTTTGATACTAAAAAAATACACTAACTACTGCACAGCATAAATGAAACGTTTACACTGTATTCATTTTGAATTTTGAATTTTGAATTCGGATTATGTCTTCATAGGATGTTTTTCAGAAACGCGTCAAAATCAAAGAGAAGGATTTTCAGAGAACCTAATGCATTTGTTAGAACCAATCAACTTCTCTTTTCCTCTGCTGGCCAGCGCAACACAAGCCGCAGACAGTTCAATGGTAGTCGAAGCAGTGCTACTAAGCTTAGTAGTCATTTATCTCGCCAGTAAAGTTGGTGGAGAGTTATCAAACCAAGTGGGTTTGCCACCTGTCTTAGGCGAACTTGTTGGTGGTGTGGTAGTTGGCATCTCTGTTTTTCACCTTTTAGTGTTTCCAGAAGGCGGCACAGACAGTTCTAATTCTTTGATTGTGTCCTTCCTTCAAACCACTGCTGGTTTGACGCCTGAAGCCGCTCCAGCAGTGTTTGCAGCCCAGTCCGAGGTCATTTCCGTTTTGGCAGAATTGGGTGTGATCATTCTGCTGTTTGAAATCGGCTTGGAGTCAAATTTAAAAGATTTAATGGCAGTTGGTATCCAAGCCACCGTCGTCGCAGTCGTCGGGGTAGCAGTACCCTTTGCCGCTGGGACTGTGGGACTGATGACTTTGTTTGGTATTAGCGCTATACCTGCAATTTTTGCAGGGGCGGCTTTGACTGCTACTAGTATTGGGATGACATCCAAAGTGCTGTCAGAACTGGGGCGACTCAATTCTAAAGAAGGGCAGATTATTTTAGGTGCTGCTGTAATTGACGATGTATTAGGAATCATCGTTTTAGCGGTAGTTGCCAGTTTAGCTAAAGACGGCGTGGTAGATGTCAGCAAAGTCATTTACTTGATTATTAGCGCCACTGGTTTTATTTTGGGAGCAATCCTACTAGGGAATGTTTTTAATAAGTCCTTTGTAGCGATCGCTGATCAACTCAAAACACGTGGTGGACTAGTAATCCCAGCATTCATTTTCGCCTTTGCTATGGCATACCTGGCCGCCGTCATCCACTTAGAAGCAATTCTAGGAGCTTTTGCAGCTGGTTTAGTTCTAGAAGAAACAGATAAGCGTAAAGAACTGCAAAGGCAAGTCTGCCCCATTGCCGATATGTTAGTGCCAATTTTCTTTGTGACTGTTGGGGCAAAAACCGATTTGGGAGTTTTAAACCCAGCAATTCCCGATAATCGTGAAGGTCTAGTTATGGCAACTTTCCTGATTATAGTAGCCATTCTCGGTAAAGTAATCACAGGCTTAAGCGTGTTTGGTCAACCGGGAATCAACCGTTTAGCGATCGGTGTGGGGATGATTCCTAGAGGCGAGGTTGGGTTAGTGTTTGCTGGTGTCGGCGCTGCCAGTGGCGCTCTCTCCAAACCATTAGGAGCAGCAATTATCATGATGGTTATCTTGACAACCTTTTTAGCTCCTCCCTTGTTACGATTTGTATTTCCAGATCCAAAAACCGTGGACGGAAGCTCAGAGCAACTAATCTTAGACGGTTCCTCTGGGACTTCGTTGGTAATTGAACCACCTCAGTCGAGGGTGCCAGCATCAAATGAGAGCAGTAATTTGGGAGTAACTCCAGATTCTGGCGATCGTTAATTATTGGGCATGGGGAATGGGCCAAACAGGGCATTGAGAAGAGACAAGGTAGACAAGGAAGAGGGGGGAGATAAGGGAGAGATTTATTCAATAATTCCCCCTCATTTCCCTTATCCCCCTGCTCCCCTGCTCTCTCCTCCTCTGCTCCAATTGTGCAGTGGAAACTTCTATCCTCAAATCTCCGTCCCGTGTGATTGTAGAATAATCATTTGTTTATAATTTCTAGTCTCCCTTGGCTTGTGAGCCTTTATCTAAATATTTTTCAGATAATTGGGGAGTAACACCCATAAATCTTGCTAGATCGTTTGACAGTAATGGGAATTATTTACTCAGTGCATCGATGGCAACAAAGAACAAACACTTACCAGTAAACAGCTATCAATTATCAGTTTTCTAGCTTTATTGGGAGTCAGAGTTCTCTACCTCTACAGGTAGAAGGTTTCGCATGGGTATTTAAACTGAATTTGAAACCTGATAACTGATTTAAGTGTGTCTAAATTCCAGCTTAAAAATCAAAAAAGGGATTCAAAGGTCAAGTTGAGGTGGTAATGGTGTGATGATTTACCAATGAGTTGAGATATTGACGGCTCCCATGAATGTGAATTAGGAGAAAGGACTGTGAAATTACACTGGTTACTACCCAGCACTATTGGAACTATCTTCATGCTATCGTCGCCAGCAATGGCCGCGAGACTTGAATCTTGGCGCTTTGATGCCAATCAAAACAGGCTGGAAATTAATACTGTGGGAGCAGTTCAACCCCAAGCACAATTAATTTTCAACCCGACTCGGCTGGTAATTGATTTGCCGGGAACTACATTTGGTCGTCCGCAGTTAACCCAACAGGTGGGTGGTGGAATTCGCTCAATCCGTGTTGGACAGTTTGATGTAGATACAACACGCATAGTTGTCGAACTTACTCCTGGTTACACTTTAGACCCCAAACGAGTGCAATTTGTTGGTAGAACTGGCGATCGCTGGACGGTGCAATTACCGAAGCCAGCAGTCGAAAAAGTAGCTTCATCTCCTAGAAGTGCTTACAGTGTAGTTACCCCAAACTCTCAACCTCAACCTAATATTTCAAGGGTTGCCACTACTACACGAGGGGTAACTCAAATCGAAAACTTACAAGTAACAGGCGATGGGTTGTTCATTCGTACCAGTGGTGGTAATCCTCCAATTCAGGTAATTCGCAGCCGCGATCGCGCTACCATCTTCGTAGATATCTCTGGTGCATCTTTATCACCACGTCTGACGCAGCAAAGGAATATACCCGTTAACAAACATGGTATTAGCCGCGTCGAATTCACCTCATTGCAAACCCAACCTCCTGGTGTCCGCCTAACTTTGCGGGTAGATAAAAATAGCCCAGATTGGCAAGCAACTAATAGTAACGATGGTGGTTTAATAGTTCTACCTAGTCGCATTGTCAGATTGCCTGGAAGTAATAATTCGGACAATCAGTCAGAAGCCGTTTCCTTTCCCAATAGACCATCTACCAATAACTCGCCAGCAACAATTGAGTCTGTGCAACTTGCTGATAATGGCAAACAACTGCTAATTAGAGGCAACCAACCTTTATTTGCTACGGGAACCTGGGATAGATCCTCAGGTATCTTCCGCGTCACAATTACCAATGCCAAGTTAGCTACCAGAGTTACAGGGCCTACTTTTGCTCCCAATAGCCCCATTCTTCGGGTACGTCTGCAACCTCAAGCATCCAATACAGTGGTTGTTTTAATTCAACCAGCAGGAGGAGTGCAACTTGGGCAACCCCAGCAAATCGGCGACCGGCTTTTGGTACCAATACAAGGTTCTCGGCGAATTGTCGCCCTCCCCGGAAGACCACCCTTTGCTTTACCTGGGCTACCACCGCCAAACCGCGGGCCATTCCCTGACCCAAACAATCCAAATCCTCAGCCCCTAACACAACCACAGCGTCGAGTTACCAATGGGCGAGTGGTAGTTGTTATTGACCCCGGACATGGTGGTAAAGACTCAGGAGCGCTTGGCATTGGGAGGGCACGCGAAAAAGATGTTATTTTGCCTATCGGTAAGAGACTTGCTGAGATTTTGCAGCAAAATGGCGTACAAGTAGTTATGACGCGGGATTCTGACTATTTTGTTACCCTTCCGGGACGGGTGCAATTAGCAGAGCGAGCCAATGCTGATGTGTTTGTTAGCATTCACGCTAATTCAGCAGGTGCGAGTCGTCCAGATGTTAATGGCTTGGAAACGTATTATTACGACAGTGGTTTGGGTCTAGCTCGCATTGTCCATAACAGTATTCTCCAAAGCCTGAATATCAGAGACAGGGGAGTGCGGCGAGCCAGATTTTATGTGCTCAGAAAAAGTTCTATGCCCTCCATTCTCGTGGAAACGGGTTATATGACTGGTCGAGTGGATATGGCTAGGCTCAGAACTTCAGCTTACCAAAATCAAATGGCAGAAGCGATCGCTCGTGGCGTTCTTCAGTATCTCAAGAGAAGATAAGTAATTTAGCCTAAATTTTTAAATTGTTGAGTAAGTACATCTAATCTTTACCATTTTTATCCAATTTAGTAGTAAAACAATTTAAGTATTCTTGCGGCGGGATAAGAGTAGCTTCTTTGTTATTGTCATTTGATACTTTGCAAGTCAACAAATTTTGGATTTGAGATTTTGGATTTGTATCACCTACAACAGGTGTTAGTGTAGCAGGACGCTAGTACAGCACGGCGTAAATAAACCACCCCTTCCAAATTAATGAAACGCTTACGGTGCATTAATTTTGAATTTTGAATTTTGAATTTTGAATTCCGCCTTGCGGTACTAGTCTGGCAAAAAACTAAAATCGGGAATCTAAAATTTAAAATTTGCAGTCAAATCTATATAGGCTAATGACATGGCAAAATCAGAGGAGCGTGCTATATTTTACGCCATTAGCTGTGTCTGAAATAACAGCGCAAAACTCAAGTGTGCGCGGTGACGGTGTGAGGATTAGCCAATATGTTGAGATGTTGACGGCTCCCATAAATGTGAATCAGGAGAAAAGACTGTGAAATTACGCTGGTTACTATCCAGTACTATTGGAACCATCTTCATGCTATCGTCGCCGGCAATGGCCGCGAGACTTGAATCTTGGCGTTTTGATGCCAATCAAAACAAGCTGGAAATTAATACTCAAGGGGATGTTCAACCCCAAGCACAATTAATTTTTAACCCGACTCGTCTAGTAATTGATTTACCAGGAACCTCATTTGGTCGCCCGCAGCTAACCCAACAAGTGGGCGGTGCAATTCGTTCTATCCGTGTTGGGCAGTTTGACGAACAAACAACGCGCATAGTGGTTGAACTGACTCCTGGTTATAGTTTAGACCCCAAACGAGTGCAATTTGTGGGTACAACTGGCGATCGCTGGACAGTGCAATTACCTACGCCAGAAGCCGACAATGTACCCGCAAGAAACACTGAGGGGCAACCAGAACAAGCTATAGCCACTGATACTTCACCCAGAACATCTACACCAACATTTCCCCCAAGGAATATTTACAATGTGGTGACAAGCGGCTCTGTAAATCCACTTAACAACAGAATGGTTGTCGCCAAAGTTACTCAAATTGAGAACTTACAAGTTACTGGTGATGGGTTTTTTGTCCGCACCAATGGTGGCAATCCTCAGATTCAGGTAAATCGTAGTAACGATCAAAAGGCAATTAACATCGACATTGCTGGTGCAACTCTATCACCAAGTTTAGAGCAGCGAGATTTATCGATTAATCGCTATGGTGTCAGCCGTATTCAATTCACCCAGCTGCAAACCAGCCCATCTGTTGTTCGCCTGACTTTACAAGTAGATGAAAATAGTCCAAATTGGCGAGCAACCACTAGTAGTGCTGGTGGTTTTGTAGTTCTACCCAGTCGTGGGGTTGCCCAGCTGCCTGGAAATAACAGTCCACGTCCCATAGCACCAAGTAACACAACTGCTAGTATTCAGTCTGTGCAACTAGCTAATAATGGCACACAACTGCTGATTCGAGCCGACCAAACTTTATCTGCTACAGGAGGCTGGGATAGAACCTCTGGTCTGTTCCGCATTACTATCAACAATGCTAAGTTAGCTCCTAAAGTTACAGGGCCGACTTTCAATCCTAATAGCCCGATTCTGCGAGTACGCCTGCAACCACAAGAATCCAATACTGTTGTCGTCTTAGTTCAACCAGCAGCCGGAGTACAAATTGGAGAACTTAACCAGGTTGGCGACCAGCTTTTAGCTTTAGAATTACGACGCTCTGTTAGCAGCATCACACCGCCCATTGCTTTACCTCCACTGCCATCGCCAGACCAAGGTCAATTACCAAATCCCATAGATAATCCCCGTCCCATCTCCCAGCCACAGCCACGCCCCTCAATTCCCAGAGGAAAATTGCTGGTAGTTATTGACCCAGGACATGGGGGAAAAGACTCAGGTGCCCCTGGTTTGGGAGGACTTTTGGAAAAGAATGTAATTCTACCTATTGGCAAAAGGGTAGGAGCAATTTTAGAGCAAAATGGCGTACAAGCAGTGCTAACGCGGGATGCCGACTTTTTCGTGGAACTTCAGGGACGGGTAGATATTGCCAAGCGGGTTAATGCGACTTTGTTTGTTAGCATTCACGCTAATTCTGTTGATAATCGTCCTGATGTCAATGGATTAGAGGTATATTATTTCGATAGTGGTTACAACCTGGCTGAAGTAGTTCGTAAAACCATTCTCCAGGACATCGGTACTATCAAAGACCGGGGAACCCGCAAAGCCAGATTCTACGTTCTCAGGAAAAGCTCCATGCCTTCGATTTTGGTAGAAACAGGCTATATGACTGGTTATGAGGATAATCCTAGATTAGGAACACCAGAATATCAAAATCGCATGGCAGAAGCGATCGCTCGTGGCATTCTAAAATACTTACAGCAGAGGTAATATAGTACAAATTACTAATTAAAGAGGTGGTATTTAAACTTCTTTGACGCGCAGAATTTAGTAGTCAAATTAGAGATTCTCTGCTAAATTCTGTATTTTAAATCCCAAAACCTAAATATATATCTGCCTGTGTATTCATCTTCCATTTTTGAAGGGAATCTTGACGATTTTTCCGCTCAAGAACCCCAACGTGCCCCAATTGGCATCTTTGATAGTGGTGTGGGTGGGCTGACAGTACTGCGACAAATATATCGACAACTCCCCAATGAATCAATTGTTTACTTTGGGGATACAGCTAGACTTCCTTACGGAATTCGTTCACAAGCAGAAATTTTACGATTTACACGTGAAATCATTACCTGGCTACAACAGCAGCAGGTAAAAATGGTAATTATGGCTTGCAACACCAGTTCCGCCTTAGCCTTAGAAACTGTGCGTCAAGAATTTAGCATACCCATTTTGGGAGTAATCCTACCGGGGGCAAAAGCTGCGGTGCAGCAAGGAAAGCGGATTGGTGTAATTGCCACTCCAGCGACAGCTAAGAGTAATGCTTATAAGCACGCTATTCTCGAAATTGCTCCTGATGTCCAAGTCTGGCAAGTAGGATGTCCAGAGTTTGTGCCACTCATCGAGCAAAACCGCATTCACGATCCTTACACTGCACAAGTCGCACGAGCCTACCTAGAGCCTTTATTAAAGCAGGAAATTGACACCCTAGTTCACGGCTGTACTCATTATCCCCACCTTACACCAGTACTGCGATCGCTCCTCCCCTCTCAAGTTCAGTTGGTCGATCCAGCTGTTCATGTTGTGGCAGCTTGTGCCCAAGAACTAGACTTACTAGGTTTAAGAAATACTCATCTACCATTACCAACTCGCTTCGCCGTCAGCGGTTCTCCGCAACAGTTTTCCCAGTCAGGAGTGCAGTGGCTAGGCTATACCCCGATGGTTGAAGAGGTTTCCTTCACTGATATCGCTATTTCCCAACTCCAATAAAACTAATTAGTCCTTAGTCCTTAGTCATTTCTCAAAACAAATGACCAAGGATCAAGGACAAATGACAAATGACAAATGACTATTGACTATTAACTGATATCTCCCGCTTGTGTTTTCCTTCAGATGATGAAGAAAAACTTGTAGGAACAGTTTTTGTACCCGTTCGCTTCGCCAGTGCTAATAATAGGTAGACTGTGAACAAATATCCAGAGGCTAAAATAAAAATCATCATAGGTATACTTCCGTAAATCATTGTTCTACTAGCACCGTTCTAAACGAATATAAAATTCCATAAAATTAGTAGAACCTCAGCCAAACAAGTGCATTCTTAATGGCTGTAGTTTCCTATGGTAAAACTACCTATAGAGATAAAATCCTCTACGGACAAAGAATTTATAATTTAACGCGACTTCTAGCAGACCATAGATCCCACAGCAGTTAGCTTGCCATTTAACAATCTAAACTACGATTTTCAGCGGTCTACTCGATCTACTTTATTTTTGCTCAAACTGCTGTGAAAAGAGCAATGCTTGCGCTCAACGTGCACTGACGTGTAGCGGCTTCCCATAGGGATATCACACAGCTCCAAACCAGGAGTTTCGCGTATCGTAGGAAAAATTAAAGAATTTATTCCCTTAACCTCACCGACGAATATTTATTTTATACTCACAACACCAAGTCAGTAAAATCAACTAGTAGCTGACTTAACTTTTAGAATGTGAATATCTTACAAAATTTAAAATTCCTATATTTTAGCGTAACACAACGATCCTGAATTTTGAGCTTGTTCGGCTGCTAAATTTCAAATTTTTTCAAGAGCTACACCTCAATCGAGAGAAATTTCGCCTTACTCTTGGCGACAGATTTAAATCGCTTAATTTTTGTCAATAAGTAATATTGCTTAAATTATCTTAAGAACTATGGCAAGAAAGGTGAAATGAGAAACTATTTAACATAATTTAATCTGACATTCATCCTGTGTACTAAGAATTCATCTTTTAAGTTAGTTTAAAGTTTGAGTAGCCACAAATTAAGCATAATTGCTTATTGACAAAAATTTCAGTAACCTTAATCATCACCCATAGACTCATAAAAATGGGATTACCTGATGAAAACTTTGCGCTGGCACAGGGTTATCTTAAAATGAGTATAGGATATGTAAACTTTCGTAACCTAAGTCAGAGTCCGCCCATCCATGACCCCAGCCACCTCCCTGTTTACCCCTGTGGAAACAGACCTGCGACTACTAGCAGATAATCTAAAACAGCTAGTTGGAAATCGCCACCCCATTCTGTTTGCAGCAGCCGAACATTTATTCGGAGCTGGGGGAAAGCGTATCAGACCAGCAATTGTCCTGCTAATATCGCGGGCAACAATGTTAGAACAAGACATTACGCAGCGTCATCGTCGCCTTGCTGAGATTACAGAAATGATTCACACAGCAAGCTTAGTACATGACGATGTGGTAGATGAATCAGATGTGCGGCGAGGCGTTCCCACCGTTCATAGTTTGTTCGGGAACCGCATTGCCATCTTAGCAGGAGATTTTCTCTTTGCCCAATCGTCCTGGTATTTAGCAAACTTGGATAATTTGGAGGTAGTGAAACTGCTCTCAGAAGTCATTATGGATTTGGCTACTGGGGAGATTCAGCAGGGACTAAATCGTTTTGATGCTGGTATCTCTATTGAAACGTACATTGAGAAGAGTTACTACAAAACAGCTTCGTTAATCGCCAACAGTTCTAAAGCTGCTGGGTTACTCAGTGAAGTCTCGCGAGAAACTGTTGAGCATCTGTATAGCTACGGTCGTCATTTTGGTATAGCATTTCAAATTGTTGATGACATTTTAGATTTCACCAGTACAACAGATACCTTGGGTAAACCAGTGGGGTCTGATCTCAAAAGCGGTAATCTGACTGCACCTGTTTTATTTGCTTTAGCCCAAAAACCATCCTTGGAAGTGCTGATTGAACGAGAGTTTGCTCAAGAAGGAGATTTAGAGCAAGCACTAGCACTGATTCAAGATAGTCAAGGTATACAGCAGGCGCGAGAGTTAGCTGCTCACCATGCTAAGTTGGCAATTGAACATCTTGCGGTTCTCCCATTCTCAGAATCCCACCAAGCATTGATTAACATCGCTGAGTACACACTGAGTCGCCTCTATTAAATCAGTTATCAGTTCTCAGGTAGAAAGTGGGGATTTAGATGTAGGTGTGTTGTGGCTTCCGTAACCCACCGAAAACCTGAAATGTTGTGTCATGCAACGCTTTAACACACTAAGGCAGCTTTATGTTTAATTTAATCCACTTATTTAGCAAGTAGAAAGTGGGGTTTTGATTTGAAAGTTCTTAGGGATTTCTAAAAAATAAATTACTACTACTTGTGCAGTGGATAGTGTTCAACTCAGCGCTCACTCTAAAGACTTGCCTGCTTTTGGTTACGAAACACCTCACAATAAAGAAAGAGATATTTTTTGATGTGAAAGTTCTTAAGTATAAAACTCTGCTTCACTAGGAAACTAAAACTTTAAAATGAAAAAATGTTCATTGATAACTGTTTTTTAATCAATTTTAGGTTTAACCGAGAGTTGAGTTAGTCGTATGGTGTAACGGAAAGGAAAAATTTCTTTTTTCACTGATTTAGAAAACTTTTTTAAAAGAATTTGAGATTTAAAAATTTGGATGTGGGGTTGTATCTAAAAAACTCCACATCCAAATTTTTTCTATGCAATATCAGGGGGGATCTGTTTAGGCGATCGCTTTTGTCGTAACTGTTTCTGTATGAGTTTTTCTAGTTCAGTGCGCCGAACTTCGACGGTATGAGTGGTCTTACCCGGCGTCTCCAAAAAAACGATACTATCTACGGGTTCTAATGCCACCATTTGGAACAAAATATGGGTGACAGGAGTAATTTTAGCTAGCATTTGAGGGTCAAGCCCATCAGGGGAAATTAGAGAGACATCCTGTATGGTAGGGAAAGCGTAAATCACACATTTTTCCAATCCTGGGTTAGCACGATTGCTCAATGTAGTTAAAACCCAGCTTGACTCCGAATTTTGGAGAATATAGTACTGGGAGTAGCGTAATTTTTGAGCGATCGCTCTCAGGGCAGGAGCAATTGCTGCAACAAGATGTGGTGTCATCCCATCGCGAGGTGCATTGTCAATCAGCAATTGAATTTGTGCTTCTAAATCCATAATGACTTGTATAGGGCTCTTGGGTAATGGCAATAACATCTATCAAATGTGAACAATTCCATCAGAATTGGGAATAATAAAATCAGCCATATCCTCAATATAGGATTGGCCTGCGTTTAGCTTATACGTAAAACCAAACCAGCCAATACCCACAGTCCTACAGGTTGTATTTAAGTAAGTTAGGGTCTTTTGAAAACCGAGACTATGAATTCAGCCGCAACCGCAACTATTCCATCTGCAACTATTCTGGGAGAAAATTCTACAGGCGTGGAGGCGATCTTTCAACTCCTGTCCAAGGAGTTTCAGCAGTCAACCAAAGCTTCGGAACAGAATTGCCATGACGTCGCAACACGTATTACCACCGAAGTCTACCGGATTTGTCATGAGAGTAAACGTATCCAAGCTTCTGGATCTGTAGAAAGCTCGGCGATGACCTTGGCTCGGCATCGACTGCAACAGTGTCTCAGGTACTATCAGTTGGGTTCAAATCGGGGCAGAGTCGAATTACACAGTACTCTGAGTGCAATTATTTATCGATATATTAATCCTCCTCAGAGACAATTGAGCTATCAAGGGCGGCTGACGATAATTGAAGATTTCCTCCAGAGTTTTTATCTAGAGGCGTTGAACGCTTTCCGGCGAGAAAATCAACTCGGTGCCACTTATCGCCCTCAGACGCTCTTGGAATTGTCCGAGTATATGGCATTTACCGAGCGCTACGGCAAGCGACGCATTCCCTTACCAGGTCGTCAGCAACAGCTAATTATCCTGCGGGCACAAACTTTTTCCCAACAGCAGCCCCCAGAAACCAGCGTAGATATAGAACAAGCCGCAGAAGGTAGCAATAATGAAGGTGATGGTTCTTGGGAAGAGCCAGCAATTCACCAATTGCGCTCCACAATGGCAACGCAAGCCGAACCCGAACCCGAAGAAGACACCTTGCGTTCCGTTGTGGTTACAGAATTAATGAATTATCTCGAACAACGACAACAATCTGACTGCGCTGATTATTTTTCCCTCCGCCTCCAGGATTTATCAGCACAGGAAATTGAGTCGATTTTAGGTTTAACCCCTCGTCAGAGAGATTATTTACAGCAGCGCTTTAAGTATCATTTGATTCGGTTTGCCCTGTTGCACCGTTGGGAATTAGTTCACGAGTGGCTGGAAGCTTCTCTGCACACCAATTTGGGCTTAACTCCCCAGCAATGGCAAGTATACACAGCACAGCTGGACAATAAGCAACGGTCTTTATTAGAGTTGAAGCAACAAGGACAAGCTGATGAAAAAATAGCAAAAACTTTAGGGCTGTCAATGGCACAACTGCAAAAACGATGGTTTAAGATTCTTGAGCAAGCTTGGGAAATTCGTAACTCATTAGTTTCCGGATCAGGTGCATCTACTCATGAATAGTGACTCAGAATCCTTACAACACCAGTGTCTCGATTTGTTATTGACAGATGATGTCAAAACTAACGAGCAATCGGTAGAATGTGAGGAAAATGACGGGGTAAAAAATCTCCTCAAGGAAGCCACTGTTTCAAAAAGCAGTAAGCCAAAATTGGGAGGGACGCCCCAGACCTTTCAACTGGGAGAAATTCCTACTGTGCAAGATCGTTTTCAAGCTGTCCTTAAGCATCGGTTACAAATTCAAGCCCAAGACCACCCACCGTTGTTTCCCTGGGAAACACAATTAATCGAATATCCTGATTTTGTTGATGAGCCGTCAATGACACTCGTTCCTAGCTGGGGATGGATGGTACAACAGTCAAAGTTGACCTTGCCGACTCGCTTACCAGAAAGAGTTTTCCAGCAATTGCTAGAACAGTGTCAGGCTTTAGTGACATCTTCAGTGCCATTGGGGGCAAAATTAGTTCAAGTGGTGGAGAACTTTTTTCCCAATGAGTCTCAAGCACTAAATGACATAGCTGGATTGGTGCTAAGAAGCACCTATCGGTCTGTAAGTACTCTGGAGGCAATGCCCGCTATTCAGAGCGATTACTCAGATTTACAACCGCGTCAACAGATGGCTTTGTCATTGCTAGCAGCTAAACAATTGCTGGAAAATCTGACTCTACCACTTTCAGCAACCAGTCCGGTGGTAGAAAGACAATGGCTAACCAGTGTTGGTACTTTGAATATCAGAGTAGAATACCAGTCTCTAGGTAAACTTACGAAGTTACTTGTTCAAGCTGAGTTACCTGTTAAAGGAACTTTGACGCTGCGGGGAAGCGGCACTTTAGCAATGACAACATCTTCAACTTCGGGATACTTAAATGTAGAGTTAGGCTGCGAGCAACTTAACCCAACTTATACCCTAGAAGTTGAATTTCCAGAAATAGACGAACAACCGCTTTTGTTTGTCATTAATCCCACTGTGTAACCTTAATTGCCACAGCTAGTAGGTTACGTTGATCAATGCTAAATATCTTAAGGTAACCATTGCCTTACTCTTGCCTTGGGGCTTTTTTACCCTCTCGACACTACTAGCAACAGGGTGCTTACTTATATCGTTTGCAAAACTCAAGGCGTGGTTACAACTAACCAGTGGGTGTAGACTCACCTGCATCCCACTAACTGATTTTTAGTGGCTACTCGTCAGTCCACTCGGTTACTAGCACAGCCTGGGGAACAAGTCAGTTTCTTGTGTCGTGCTGATTTTACCTCGCCTCTATTTTACCAAGACACCAATTTTTCACAAGGAATTTCTTCGGATAGTCAATTGCCGCTATCCAGCAACTGACCTATTAAAGTGCTATATGCTGTAGTCATAAATAAAATGAGTTAAGTTACAAGAAATTAAAAAACGTAATTTTTTCGTTTTGATCAGCGGTATTCTTAATAGATGTTGCGTTCTAGTGATGCCTTGTGCTTTTGCGTCGCCGTGTTTGATGGCTTGTTCTTCTTGCTGTGACAGCTATAACTTTAATTGGTCAGCAAATTTTCGTTGCCGTACCATCTCAAGCAAAAAATGTAGAATTATTACCTTTAATTAAACCCGCAGAATGGCACGCTGCTACTATTCGCTCAGAAATTTATCCTGATGCACAACAAGCGTGTGAGCGGTCAGCCGCTGCTGGTGGTACGACCTTAGTAAAAGTTGATTTAAATCGCCTTAGTAAAGAATATAACTACAGAGTTTGGAGTGCTAGTTGCGTTTACCCAAAAGGTGTATCAAGAACAATATTCAATTATTGCAATCCTTATGGATATTATTTTGTGGGGGGAATCTATGGAGTGTGTGTATCTTCTACTTCTGGTATTAAAGAAATTAATTATAAAGTTGGAGACGGTCTAAATCTCAATGCAGTCATTCCAAAGATTAATCTTAACTTAAACTTGCAATGAAGTCCATTTAAGCAAAACCCTGATTTTTTTGAGTTAAATGGAAGTGTAAATGGTTTAAAATTTGAATATCAACTTGGTGCTGATGATTTAGTTAAACTCTATCCAAACATAATAAAACCAATTATTGGAAGTCAGCCTGTTGGAGTTTTGGTTTCTATCACTACAAAACCAGTAAGATATATTGCAAACCAAACACAAAAAACCATAAATAACGTTAGTAATGAACTTGCAAAGGTCAATGATTACCTAAGACGGCTTCTAAATAAATGAAATTTAGTTAAGTTGCTGAAAATGAAGCTGACGTTAACCGCGTAATACGTGACTATTTTTCTAAATCAATAGACCTCTTTAAAAAAATTTGTGGTATAGCTAAAGATTTTATAAAAAATCCATATCCGAATCTATACAGAGAACTTTTGTTACCTACATTGGGATATGTGATAGAGATAGAAAGCAAATTTTTATAATTCATCATTGTACCATAATTTATTTTTGCAAGAGGTCTAATGACTATTAAAATTAATGCGTTAAGTCTATATCAATTAGCTGACATTATTGATAATCAACTTGATAAACTCAAAACCTTGCCTACTAACGCTTGTATCTTACCAGGCAAGGATTTTAGGACTTGTGTGTACACCGTAGCTCCTTATTAAGGAAAGGGATGTCCAATAGGACAGGGTGAGGTTTTGGAGGACTTTTGGGTAATCGGATAACTTGTGTGTACACCGTAGGCTCTTCGGGACGGGAGATAAACCGTAGCTTTGGCGGGATACGGTGCAATGAGCTTTATGTACTTCTAAGGGAAGGTAAGCTAACCTGGCTGTTCCTTTGGCACATAGTCTCCGTCAGAATAAGGGAAGCAAAGGTTGACAACAGGATTTTGAAACTTCCGCGAGGATTTTAATTTGTAAAATACGCGGTAAACCTTCATAGATGTTTAAAGGCAGGATAAGAAAGCTTCTGCTAAGGGGAATACTTTAAAGTAGGGCGAACTAGTTTCGTCCTCAGCATTAGTTACCGTAGCATCTACACTTAGACTCAAATGTTTAACTTATCCAGGATGAATCGGTTTTGGCGTGGCCCTGTAGGTAATTTATGGCGACAAAATCCGCAGGGTTCGGCTTTGATTGAAGTGGAAGATTCTATTTTTTTGCGGGTGCTGGTGCTAGCGTTGGTTATTTTGGGAATTGTGGCGACGGATATTGCCGCTGAAACTTCATTCAGTTTTTGGGCGTTACCCCTAAGTGTAGTGGGTACAATTTGGAGTTATTATCGTCGCCGCGATCGCAATGTTGCAATTAAATTCTGCATCGCCATCGGAATGTTAGTAGCACTGGGTGCTTTCTTTGGGCGATTAGTGGGAGAGTTGAATGATACGCGCTTGGGTTTGGCAGAGTTATTAATTCAACTCCAGGTGTTGCATAGCTTTGATACACCGCGCCGGAAAAATTTGGGCTATTCGATTGTTATCGGACTGATTTTATTGGGTGTGGCAGCAACCCTAAGTCAGACTTTAGCATTTGCACCTGTACTGCTGTTATTTTTAGCGATCGCTCTGCCAACTTTAGTACTAGATTACCGCTCACGCTTGGGTTTGCAGCCATTAAAAATAAAAAATGAAAAATTCGATCAGAAGAATTCCTCAAGTCTTAATTTTAAATTTTTAATTCTAACTTTTTTACTAATTGTCGGTCTAGGGCTGGCAATTTTTGCTATTTTGCCCAGATTTCCTGGCTATCAATTACGGAATTTTCCTGTAAGTTCTGCTATTCAAGTAAAAAGTAATTTCACAGGTCGTAGTATCATTAATCCCGGTTATATCCGCCAAGGTAAAGGTGAGAATCAAGGCAGTGGTAGCGGTGGTACGGGACAAAATAAAACTGGTCAACCAGGTAAAATAGATAATAATTTTTATTACGGTTTTAATAGCCAAATAAACCAAAACTTGCGGGGCGAGATGAAACCCAAGGTTGTAATGCGGGTGCGATCGCAAGCTGAGGGTTTTTGGCGAGTATTAGCATTCGATCGCTATACAGGTAAGGGATGGGAAGTTTCTCGCAATGAAGATGTGACGACTGTTAGGCGATCGCCTTGGTCTTACCAAATTTTTCTTTCCCCATCTGTGATTACTAGTAAAACCCAAGAGGTAGTACAAACTTATACAGTGGTGTCGGATTTGCCTAATCTGATTCCAGCGATGACTTATCCCAAAGAAATTTACTTTCCAGCACCAGTGATCGCTGTTGATAAAGAAGACGGATTGCGATCGCCTGTAGAATTATCAGAAGGTTTTACCTACACAGTAATTTCCGAAGTACCATACCGCGATCGCACTTTGTTAGGTGAAGCTTCTACGAAATATCCACAACAAATTACAAAGCATTATCTCCAAATTCCTCCCGAAATTGCCGAAAAAGTCCGGCAACGTACCGAAGAAATTCTCGCTAATTACAATCAAGAAAAAGTCGCAAAGTCTACTAAAAGCCTGGATTCACCTTATGAGAAGGCTCTCTACTTAGCTCAATATTTAAAGCAACGCTACTCTGTTCCCCAAAATCCTTTAGAACTACCTTATTTGAGTGAAAAAGAAGACTTGGTAGAAACTTTTTTGTTTAAGCAAAAAGGAGGTTATCCAGACCACTTTTCAACAGTTCTCACAGTAATGTTGCGTTCCATTGGCATCCCCGCGCGGTTGGTAGCAGGGTTTAGTCCAGGAGAGTTTAATCCATTTACAGGGCTGTATGTTGTCCGTAATACTGATGCTTATGCGATGACGGAAGTGTATTTTCCGAAATATGGTTGGTTTGCCTTTGACCCTATTCCCAATCATCCTCTGATTCCACCATCCATTGAAGATACTCAGACTTTTAGTGTGTTGCGCCAATTGTGGCATTGGGTTGCTGGCTGGCTACCTTCTCCGGTGACAGGTTTGTTAAATAATGTATTTGAGACAATATTTAAGTGGGTGATTAGAGCGATCGCTTGGTTTTTAGCTTTATTCTCTCAAGGTTGGTTTGGTGTATTGACTGGCTTAATTGTGGGGACTACAACGGCTTTCTTCGCTTGGCTGGGTTGGGGTCAGTGGCGAGAGTGGCGCAACCGCCGATGGTTGAAGAAATTGCCAGCGATGGAGAGCCTTTATCAACAAATGCTGCAATGGACAACCCAAAAAGGTTTAGGCAAACATCCAGCACAAACACCTTTAGAGTATGCCAGAGTCTCATACCAGCATCATGCTTTAGCAACTGCTGAGGTAATAGATGAAATTTGTCAAGCCTATGTTGGTTGGCGATATGGTGGTCATACGCCTAACTTGCAGCGATTGCGACAAAGATGGCAAGGTTTGAAAAAGACTGCTAAGGCTGCTAAGTAATTCATTGTTGAAGAAGAATTCAGAAGTCAGAATTCAGGAGTCAGCAATATTTCAGTGGGGGTCTGAATCCCCCACTGTCTTATTGACCACTAAATCAGAGATAAGCGTGGGGGTGCAAAAACGCCGTTTATTCATCCGCTTTTTCGGTCAGAATTCATGGCTTTTTTCTGACGACTGACGCATGTATTCTGTTTGATAAATTACATCAGAAGGTTGTCTATTAGGCAACCTTTTTAATTTGAATGTCAGAACCAGCCCTTTTTACTGCTGACATAGGTTTGTACGAACTCTCGATCCGACTTTGTTAAGTAAATAATTCCCTCGATAATGCTAATGATACCCATGACAAATGCATTATAACCAGCAGTAAACAGGGTTATAAGAAGCATGATAACGCCTTCTTTGGTATAGCCCAGAATAAACTTATGAATACCCAATGTTCCCAACAGAATTGCAAAAATTCCGGCAAGTATCTTTTTATCGTCGCTTGCAACATGAGAAGTTACAACTCTAGCTGAGTTTGTTGTTCTTGGCGTTGGGGTTAATAATTCTAGTGTCGGAGAGGATGTAGATGATTGAGTAACTACTTCTAATTTTTTAAGCTTTAGTGTTTCTAAATAAACTGGCTTGTTCAAAATTTCATCCAATTCATAAGTTAATTCTCCGGCTCTTATCCAGAGTGCAGAAAGTACTGTATCAAACTCATATAAACCATGAATAATAGATTGTTGTGTATTAGTCATGGCTGTCTCCAGGAAAGTAGTAACCTCTTATCGTAGAGTTCCCCAATTGAGCTTATCGCTCACGCTATCCACAGAAATTTACTTTCTCACAGTAGATACCTTACCTGACAGATAACTTTTCAACTGTGTCCTCAGCAAGAGACGAAGGTAAAAAGTAGAAAACTCACCAACATTGAACTCAACCTCGCATCTGGATCAAATTGCCTGAGGAGTAGCGACGCAAACCGTGGTAAAACACAGCTGCACCAACCAACAGCACGGTAGTTGACCCAGCCACAGCTAGCACAGCATGAATCAAAGATAGCGATCGCAATGCCTCAATTGGCAAATAAGTCACAAATCCAGCTGGAATCAACGTGTACAACAGTAGCTTCACCGATCCCTCAAACAAAGTCGCTGGATAGGTACTGAAGGTAAGCATGGCATTTCGCCACTGTTGTGTCAGTCCTTCGGAATTGCCTAAATAAAAGCTGAGGCTACCTGTCAAAATATTAAAGCCGACAAACAATGTCGCCACTGAAACTGTCAAACCAGTGAACAACGCCAAATGCACTGCATCAGGCTTGACAAAAAACAAATAAACCCCATATCCAAACAGCATATCTCCCCAAGATGTGGCATTCATCCGCCCTAGTAGTAAGTGCGGTAAAAGGGCACGAGGGTACAACATCCACACATCCAACTGTCCTTGGACAATTAAACTTGTCAGTTGCATAGCGTTACCGCAGATAGTATGAGCCAGACCAAACCCTGTTGCGGCGATCGCCCAGAGAGTAACTACATCCTGCACCGTCCAGCCGCGTAGCACTGGAAAGCGTGTGAAAAACAGCCCCCAAAATGTCACCCACACTAGGTTATTCAGTACCATTGCCACCACTTGCGTGAGGAACGCGCCGCGATATTCTAAGTGAGCGTTCAAATTGAAGCGAATATAAGCGCCAGCTAATTGTAAGTAGGAAAGTAAACGCCAAAACATATCAACCTCCATGCGCGTAGATACGTTTAACTGCCGTGCGATAGACAAGGGCTACCAAGAGAGCCAGCACACCGATAGCAACTCCCTGCCGCACTAACAATTGACTGGCAAAAGCTAGGTCGGGATGCACAAATAAACGCGCCGGGCCATACAAAATACTGGCAAAGGGTAGAGCTTGTAGTACTGGCTGCCACTCTTCTGGTAGCAGTTCCAAGGGAATCAGCATCCCACCCAAAATCATCGTTAAGCGAGAGTAAATAAGCATTAGCCCGGTGGTATTTTCCAGCCAGAAAGCTCCTAAGCCCACTAAGAAGGTTGCCAAAAAATCTAATACAAATGCCAGTGGTAGCGCCACTACGAATAATAAAATTCCTCCTAAACTTAGAGGAATTGTGCCGACAAACAGTAGTGCAACTAAGGATGCGATCGCGACATTCAACCCGAAGCGCACTGTCCGCTCTCCCAAAGTAGTCCACAGGCGATACAAAGGGTAGGATAAAGGGCGTATTAGTTGCACTGCCAGCGCCCCTGTCCGTACATCCTCGTCTACCTCTAAAGCAACTTGGGGACTGGACAGGACAATAGACTCAGTGATACCCAGATACCAAAGCATCTGAGCCAGCGTTAAACCTCCCAACTGTTCAGCATCCGTCTCGGCATAGGTGACACGCCACAATTGTAGGAAGATGTAGAGAATGACAAACAAAAAAATTCCTCTGGAAGCAACTTCTCCCCAATAAGCCAGGTTGGAGCGAGCTGCCGTCAAGCCAATCCAGGTATATTTATTAAGATTGTTCACTGAATTATTAGGCTGCCTGAGCATAGATGTGTGCAATTACCTCTTCTAGCGGTGGGTCTTCAATCGCAATATCAGCCACCGAACCCGCCTCCCCATTGGGACCAATGAAGGCGATCGCTTGACCATCTGGAACGCTCAGACTAATTCCATCTACAGCAACAATCTCTTTTTTCGTGCGGTTGCGTCCCCAACCCCTACTCAGAGTAAACGTCTTGGATAAATTTTCCAGTTCTACGGCTGTCATCACCGATGAACCCCTTCAGATAATTTGTATTATATTTATAATACAATAAACTACAAAATGATAAAACCTATTCTGCTAAGTGTGCATTTCCATAAATCTAGCAATAGCTAGATGCTGAAATTCTCTCAAAAGCTATAATTTACATCTGTTGCACCGAGAGATTAACTTGTGGATGTCATATTAGAACGATCGCACGAATTAAAACAAGCCTTAGTTGATTTTGTCCTTGATGCTGAAGGCGAACTGGCACAAGCACTGGAAGCTTATGCCGCAGAACAGTTGCGTCGTGGAAGTGGTGATAGTACACAGCAAGACTTAACCATCGATAGCTTTTTGACAGCCGGGAAAGTCAGTGATAAGTCTCCATTAGAGTTGTT
This sequence comes from Nostoc sp. LPT, assembly GCF_017115165.1. Lineage (GTDB taxonomy): Bacteria > Cyanobacteriota > Cyanobacteriia > Cyanobacteriales > Nostocaceae > Nostoc. The sequence goes on from NZ_JABXKF010000048.1 coordinate 127,176, forward strand.
TATCGAAAGCCATCCAGATTTAGCAGAAAGCGATCGCAGCCTAATCAATAGTTGGCATCATAGTTTTATTGGCTTATTTGCCATCACTAATATTTTCCCTGATGGATTTGAATTGACGAACTGGTTGACAGATAAACACTACATTGTCAAGCCAAACAATACTCAAACATTACAGGCAATATCTCGGTTGAAAGTCGGAGAAATCTTGCTAACTCGCATTTCTCCCGTTACCGATAGCTACTGGATGTTTTCTGGCCCTTACACAATAATGGGTAAATTAGGTAAGCCAAAACTTGCTGTAGCAATTGGTAATTTCAAAGAAAACTATAAAAGTAATCTTTACAGCGATGCTCCAGACTTGCTAGAAGAAGCTTGGCAGTCAGTAGAAAAATATCATCAGCAGTTTGTGGACTTTTTTGGCACTGATGAAATTACACTACCTGGATACCAACTTAATAAAAAAATAGCGGAATTTCAAGAAGTAATTACTGAAAAAACCTTTGCAGCCGCAGGAATTGATACTTCTAAATCTCTTGCTGAAGTGGCAGAAGCAGCTGGCATTGGCGACGAAGAAATAAAAGCAGCCGCACAAGAATTTGGTGCTGATTCCAACGTAGTCTCTGAGATGTTTAACAGCAAAAGCAGCAAGAGCAAAATGGTTATGCCAAAGGTTGATTTGCCTGCTGAACTCAAGAAAGCAGAACAGGTAACAGCTCTTTCTCATCCCCGTTGGGGACAAATGTTTTTACCAACATATAGTAAGGTACAAGCAATCTTATCGGCAGAGGACTGGCAAAGTGTGCAAGGGGGAGAAAAACTAATTCGCTACTACCTCGAAGATAAAAGTATTAATGCTTTTATTTGGCATCGATTAGCGCAACAGTATCCAACTCAATTAGAAAATTTGTTGCAAACATTTTTGCAACGTCCAGAGTTTAGGCTTGAAAATGACTTGGATACGCTTTTGCAAGAATTTCACAAACCTATTGAGCCAGAGTTGCCAGACATTGCCAGTGTACCCATACATTTACATAATTTATTTCAGGAAGCTTTAGGAGAAGTTAACAAATCGAAGCCAAAGGGTAAGGGGCAACAAAAGCCAGCAAAGGGTTTTCAACGAGGTTAATAAATATATCCAACATTTTATCCTACCCAGTTAGGGTTTATATGGTTTCTTTTCTTAAAGTCCTTTGTAGGAGTGTATAATTAGCTGTGCGCTCCCACAGCGTGTTGTGTGAAATCAGTCTCAAAAACCAGATGAAGGTCGGCTAGTTATATTTAAGGATCGGGAAATAACAGGTGAACAATCTCATCTACAATTTCCTCTGGACTTTCAAGCTTGACTAGAAATCGATCAAAACCAGCATTCAAAGCCTTATGGCTTGAGACTTCCCGTGTATAAGAAGTGATAGCGATCGCAGGCAACTCTCTTATAGATGGGCAAGAATTCACTCGAATTTGCTCAATTAACCAATTTCCATCATGATCGGGCAACTTCACATTGCACACTAGAATATCGGGATGAAGCGATTCGATCAAGTCAAGGGCTGTTTCTGCATCGCTTAAAGCCATTACCTCTGCACCTGCTGTTTCCAAAATGAAAGTGAGCAAATCTGCAATATCTGGCTCATCCTCTACCAGTAAGATAGTGGTTCCAATAAGGTGCTGGAGCGAATTTAACTCAGTTTCTTGATTGATTTTTTGATCCGTTGCCATGCCGTCCTTTTATTGCTTGCTATAGTCTGCTATTTCTATTGCAACGCATGAAGCGGAATAAGTATTCACCCTAAATACACAAACTTGGGGTAAAAAGCTTTATCAATATGAGGAAGTTAATTCACCGAGCAATATTGACCGTCCTGTTAGGTGAGCGATCGCCCTAACCAACTCATCTATGTCCACAGGCTTTAATAACCATTGGTCAAACCACTCAAACCCATAGAAGCCCATATCTGTTACCAGTAAACCACCCACTGGCAACCGCACTTGTAGTTCTT
>NZ_JABXKF010000128.1 GCF_017115165.1 Nostoc sp. LPT
GGCATTGGGCATTGGGCATTGGGCATTGGGCATTGGGCATTGGGCATTGGGCATTAGTCTTTGGTCGATGCTTAGTAACTTTAAACAAATGACAACGGACAAATGACAAATAAAAAACATTAAAAGGAAGCAGAACTATGGAAATGATGATTGAAGACTTGATGGAGCAGTTGATTGAAATGGGTGGCTCGGATATGCATTTATCCGCAGGTTTGCCTCCCTACTTCCGCATCAGTGGCAAACTTACCCCTATAGGTGAACATGTATTGACAGCCGATCAATGTCAAAGGCTGATTTTTAGTATGCTCAACAATACCCAGCGTAAAACCTTAGAGCAAACCTGGGAGTTGGATTGTTCTTATGGTGTCAAAGGTTTGGCTCGTTTTCGGGTCAATGTCTATAAAGAGCGTGGTGCTTATGCTGCTTGCTTACGGGCATTAAGTTCTAAGATTCCTAACTTTGAAAAATTAGGTCTGCCAGATATCGTACGAGAAATGTGCGATAAGCCTAGAGGACTTATTCTTGTGACAGGCCCTACAGGTTCCAGCAAGACAACTACCCTAGCGGCAATGATTGACTTGATTAACCGCACTAAAGCAGAGCATATTTTAACGGTGGAAGACCCAATTGAATTTGTCTATGAACCAATTAAAAGCTTGGTTCACCAGCGGCAACTAGGAGAAGATACTAAAAGTTTTGCTAATGCTTTGAAAGCAGCCCTGCGGGAAGATCCAGATATTATTCTAGTGGGGGAAATGCGCGATTTGGAAACGATTTCTTTGGCTATTTCTGCTGCGGAAACAGGACACTTGGTATTTGGTACGCTACACACTAGTTCCGCCGCCCAAACTGTTGACCGGATTATCGACGTTTTCCCGCATGAAAGACAAACCCAAGTGCGGGTGCAATTGTCTAACTCATTGGTGGGGGTATTTAGCCAAACCTTGGTGTCCAAGAAAAACCCTAAACCCGGTGAATATGGTCGGGTGATGGCTCAAGAAATTCTGATTGTCACTCCTGCTATTTCCAACTTGATTCGAGAAGGTAAAACATCTCAAATTTACTCAGCAATTCAAACTGGCGGCAAATTGGGAATGCAAACTCTGGAGAAGGTTTTAGCCGATTTTTACAAAGCCGGAACGATTTCCTTTGAAGCGGCAATGTCTAAGACTTCTAAGCCAGATGAAATTCAACGTCTCATTGGTAATTCTACACCGCAAGCTGCCGCAGGTGCTAAACCCGGTGTGGCTGCCAAAGCGCATTAAAGGAAGTGGGGAGATGAGGGAGATGAGGGAGCAGGGAAGAAGTTGCAGTAAGTTTTTCCCCTCTACCCCTTTGCACCTTTGCTTTGTGTACCCTATGACCAATTAATAACAACTATTTTGAATTTATTTATGCCAAACTTCGTTGCCCGTGTTCGCGATTCCCAAGGAAAATCCCGAACAGAAAAAATTGTTGCTGAATCCTTGGTACAAGCTCGTACTAATCTCAGAGATCAAGGTTTTGTAATTCAAGAACTCAAGCAATCTCAAGGATTTCAGCCAGATGTTGCCTTCAAAAACTTTCAGAAATCCTTAGTTAAGGTTTCTGTGAAAGACAAAGCCGTTTTTTCGCGTCAATTTGCCGTTTTGATGAATGCGGGAGTTGCGATCGTTAGAAGTCTGGGGGTGCTTTCCGACCAATGCAGTAATACTAAACTGAAACAGGCTCTTGTGGAAATTAGCACCGATGTTCAAAGCGGAATGAATCTTTCAGAGGCAATGCGGAAGCATCCTGACTGTTTTGATGGATTATATGTGAGTATGATTCAAGCTGGCGAAGTTGGTGGTGTTCTAGACGAAGTATTAAATCGTTTAGCCAAGTTGTTAGAAGATGTTGCCCGTTTACAAAACCAAATTAAATCAGCATTGTCTTATCCAACAGTTGTGGGTTTTATCGCAGTTGCTATTTTTCTGGGAATGACCATTTTTCTTATTCCCATTTTTGCCACGATTTTTACACAAATTGGAATTTCATTACCACCTCTAACGCAATTCTTGATGGATGCTAGTAAGTTTTTGAGAAGTCCGGGTGCTTTACTTCTTCTTGGTATTATTATCGGGCTGAAATTTGCTTTTACACAATACGGTAAAACTCCTGTTGGTCGCATCACAATCGATCGTTTTTCCCTGAAGATGCCATTGTTTGGTGACTTAATTCAAAAATCTTCAGTTGCCCGCTTTAGCCGGACTTTTGGTTCTTTGACTCGTTCAGGTGTACCAATTTTAACTTGCTTAGAAATTGTCCGAGATACATCAGGAAACCAAGTGATTGCTAATGCCATAGATGCAGCCCGTATGGAGATTCAACAAGGAGGTATGATTAGCATTGCTTTACAAAAAGATGCCGTTTTTCCAGCTATGGCAATTCAGATGATTAGTATCGGAGAAGAAACTGGAGAATTAGATGCAATGTTGATGAAAGTTGCCGATTTCTATGAAGATGAAGTCGAGCAAGCAGTAAAAGCAATGACCAGTATTTTGGAACCAGTGATGATTGTGGTTTTAGGGGGGATGGTTGGAACCATTTTGCTAGCAATGTATTTGCCTATGTTTAAGGTCTTTGAAAAGCTGGGATAAGGAATTAATAGTTAAGAGTTAGAAGTTATGAGTTAGGAGTTAAAAATTTTAATTCTTAACTTTTAACTCCTAACTGATTAATTTTATTTTTAACTCCTAACTATTTAATAAACTATGACTGTGCAAAAATCTCAGTACGAAGCGAGTTTGGCAGAGTACAGCAATCATCTAGCTGCGATCGCCTTACTAAAGCAACATCGGCCATACTTGGAGATGATTCCCAGTCTGCGCCGTCCAGATGAAAGTGTCATCACTATACCCTTGCCAATTGTCCGGCTTCGCAATACTGCTATAACAGCCGCACAAACGATTTGCTTACCCTGTGATGTCGCAATTTTGATGTGCGATCCAGAGTGGAAAATCAAAACTGGAGCAGAAATTTTAGTCTTTATTCATCGCGCTCACGAAGACTTTTCTGATTTGTTAGGACGTTGGCGACAAACTCAAGTTTATCTGGACAATGATTATGAGTGGTTGATGCCTCTGCGTCACAGTCATATTTTGAGTGAGGGAGCGAATACTATATATCCTCTGTTTATCGTTTTTAGTGAGACTTTAGAACGCATCCAAAGAGGTCTTGTGGGAGCCGAACTCCCATTTATTATGCAAACACCAGATTTGCTTGTTGAGGAGAATTTCACAGATATTTTCTCTTCACAAACTCCACCAGCTTAGGTACTTATAGTTAAAAAACATCCCATCGTTAGGATGCAAGTCCTTGCATCCCTATAAATGTACTAAGCGTGAAACTACATATTTTTACCCCCCGGGTACGCTGTTCCCCTTTTGCTAAACCAGAGGGGTTTTATTATGTGCATCTTCATACAAAATGGGTACAAGTACCCACGCAACAGACTTTTACCTCTACTAAACTACAAATTAGCTCGTCATATATCCGTGAAAGGGCTAGTTATACAAAAATTTATTTTTACTTTTTGAAGAGTAATGAGGATTTGGCAAAGATTCAGTAATCTTACTGTTGTCAATAAAGAATTATCATAGAATTAGAGACATTCATTTAAGAGTAGATATTTTATAATAATGAATCTGAATCGTTTTTCTCAAAAAACAACGAATTCTCAAGAGAGCATTTTACAACAAACTCAGTTGATTCAGATGTGTGGTTCCAAACGGCTATTTCGCGATCGCTATGAAATACTGCAAATTTTGGGTAGAGGTGGTTTTGGTGTGACATTTTTAGCCAAAAATGCCGTATTACCTGGGAATCCACTATGTGTCATTAAACAGCTTTGTCCAAAAGTGACTACTCCCCAAAGTTGGCAAAAGGCATGTATGCGCTTTGAAAAAGAAGCAAGAACTTTGGGACAACTCGGTAGTCATTCGCAAATTCCCATGCTATTAGACTACTTTCAGGCGAATGGGGAGTTCTTTTTAATTCAAGAATATGTGCCGGGTTTGACTTTGGCGCGAGAAGTGCGGCAAACTGGGCCCAAAAGTGAAGCCTCAGTTAAGCAGTTTTTACAGGAATTATTACCTGTATTACAGTATCTTCATAAACATCATGTGATTCATCGGGATATTAAGCCCCAGAATTTATTACGGTGTGAATATGATGGGCGCATAGTGCTGATTGATTTTGGTGCGGTGAAAGAGAAATTAGTTGATGCTTGTGAAAACTCAATCAATCAAGCTGCAAAGACCAACTTTATCGGGACTAGGGGATTTGCACCACCAGAACAGTTTTCTCTACGTCCAGTTTATGCTAGTGATATTTATGCACTGGGTGTAACTTGTATTTATATGTTGACTGCTAAAAGTCCTTTAGAATTGGACTACAACCCAAAAACTGGTGAAATATCTTGGCAAAAACAGGTAAATATCAGTAACAGTTTCGCTCAAATTTTAGGAAAAATGGTGAAAATCACCTTAGAGGATCGGTTTAAGACTGCCGATGAAGTGATGAAAGCTTTAAGTAATGAAAGTTATTCACCTACTTTGGCTAACTGTCTAACTACCCAAAAATTAAATAATAAAAGTATTACACAACACGAAATTATACAACACAAAATTACACAATATGAAATTACACAACAGGAAAATTATGATGTATACATGCCACCTGTAGCCAGAACTGCTAGTGCTATTCGGAAATGGAGAGCAAGATTCAAGGAAACAAGATAGCCCATATAGCAGAATTCAGAATTCAGGAGTAAAACACGCTTTATCCCTGAGTAACAGACGAATCGTTGTGTACCTCACTAACTTGAAATCTGCTGTAAGTTGCAGCCTTTTTTAGCTAAAGTATCAAATGAATAATTAATTATGGGCAATTTAAAATAGCCAAAACAAATTTAGTAAGCATTTTAACTATATTTGATAGTCAGTAATGATTAATTAATCAGGGTTTATCTTCAATACTTAGTCAGTTATCGCTTGCTAAGATACAAGCAAAATTACTATGTTTAAAAGTTCAAAAAAATATTTTTATTCAGATTATTATATAATCGATAGAATAATTAATCTTATGGCTCTCGTAGTTTTCCACAGATGAGGAAGACTGACTACTATTTACAAAAGCTAACTATATAAGTAATTCCCCAATCCCCAGAACAGGGTTTATCTACCACAAGTAAGCGAGAGTCAATTATCTTAAGGGAAAGTTCGGGGCAAACTTAGCCTAAGTTGTCATGCAGTCGCGCCTGTCAGATCATGATCTGCTGCTTAAATCCCGATTGCTCAAATCCCCTGAATCCCAATGGAAAGAAGTTTTGCCAAAGTTGTAGCACCCCGCTGGTGTCACTTTTAAGAAATCGCTTCCGTGTCATCCGAGTCCTTTCAGATGAGGGGGGATTTGGCAGAACCTATCTGTCAGAAGACGTAGATAAACTCAATGAACGCTGTGTTATCAAGCAATTAGCTCCAAAATTCCAAGGAACTTGGTCGCAAAAAAAGGCGATGGAGTTGTTTGCAGAGGAAGCGCAGCGACTACAAGACCTTGGGGAACATCCCCAAATTCCAACTTTGATAGCTTACTTTGAGCAAGACGGTTGCCTATATTTGGTACAGCAGTTTATCAATGGGGAAAATTTATTAAAGGAGTTGCAACAGCGCAAAGCTTATAACGCTAGAGACATTCAATCTATTTTGCTAGATTTACTGCCCATCCTAAAATTTATCCACGATCGCAAAATTATTCATCGGGACATCAAGCCAGAAAATATTATTCGCAATAAAAATGATGGACGATTAAGCCTGATTGATTTTGGCTCTTCAAAGCAATTTACCGCCAAAGTTCAACAGAAATCTGGCACATCTATTGGTTCACATGGTTATTCTCCCCTAGAACAAATTAGAGATGGGAAAGCTTTCCCTGCCAGTGACTTGTTTGGTGTGGGGGCTACCTGTTTTCATCTGCTAACAGGAAATTCCCCGTTTCAGTTGTGGATGGAATCTGGGTACGCCTGGGTAAGTAATTGGCGGGAATATTTGCAAAGTCCGCTAAATCCTGAGTTGGATTTTGTCATCGACAAGCTTTTGAAAAAAGATATCCATGAACGTTACCAGTCAGCCGAAGAAGTCCTTAGAGACTTGACTCCAAAACAACTCCTCGCCCTGCCACCTGCGGGTAAATCATCTGGGAAATTACCACCAACTAAAGCACCAGCTTTACCAAAAAGTTATCCCTTACTGAGAATTTTAATCTTAGTCAGTGCTTTCATTCTGTTGTTTGGATTCAGCGAATCTTGGTATAAAAATTTTCGCCGGATTCAAACCAGTTTGGTCTCTAGGTTGATTCAGCACAATAGTCCTGGTAAAAATGACGCAATTTTGAGTCAGATTAGCTTGGGTAAGGTTTCCTTAACTAACACCCTCCAAGGACACGAAAACTCAGTTTTATCTGTCGCCATCAGCCCCGATGGCAAAACCATAGCCAGTAGTGGCAGCGATCGCACAATCAAACTTTGGAATCTCGCAACCGGAAAACTAATCTCTTCACTCAACGGACATTTTCAGCAGGTGAATGTTGTAGTAATTAGTCCAGATGGCAAACTTCTGGTTAGTGCTAGTGATGACAACACCATTAAAATTTGGAATCTGGCAACGCGAAAACAAATTCGCACTCTTATGGGGCATTCTGACTCAGTTCATGCCCTAGCCATCAGTGCTGATAGCGAGACTCTAGTTACTGGTAGTGATGACAACACGATTAAAATCTGGGATTTGGCAACAGGAGAGCAAATTCGCACACTAGCAGGGCATACATTCTGGGTGCGGTCAGTGGCTATCAGTCCCGATGGTGTGATACTGGCCAGTGGCAGTTTTGACAAGACGATCAAAATCTGGAATTTAGCAAAGGGATACCCAATCCGCACACTAGAAGGAAATTCTCAAACAGTGACAACTGTGGCTATTAGCCCAAATGGTAAAACTTTAGCTAGTGCTGGCCGCGATCGCACCATCAAACTTTGGAATTTAGCTACGGGAAGAGAACTTCGCACACTAGCGGGACATGGCAATACTGTCACATCCGTAGCCTTCAGTGCCGATGGTAAAATTGTTGCTAGTGGTAGCCGCGATCGCACTATCAAACTGTGGAATACAGCTACAGGAGAAGAAATTCTCACATTAGCGGGGCACACCAACACCGTCACATCTGTTACCTTCACTCCTGATCGCAAAACCCTTGTTAGCGGTAGTGAAGATAACACTATTAAGATTTGGCGGTTGTCTGAGTGATTAGGGATTAGGGATTTGTCATTTATCCTTTGTCCTTTGTCCTTTGTCATTTGTTTAAAGTTACTAAGCATCAACTAATGACTAATGACAAATGACCAATGACCAATGACTAATGACTAATGACCAATGACCAATGACAAATAACAAATTCCCAATCAGCAATTAGCTTAGAAAATAGTCAATCTGTATTTACCGCGTTCCTGTGGATTTTTGGAAGTAACAACTATATAGTATGTATCATCTTCAGGCAACCTAGCTCGGTCAATTAAAGCACTGTAGACACCAGCTTTGTCTTTGTCTTTATCGATAGCGATCGTCTGTCCTTGAGAATTTAGTAAAGCTACGTAAGGAGAAAACTCTTCATCAACGCTATCTACACGAATACTTATAAGCTGATTTTTTTTACCTTGAAAATTAGAAACATTGTAAGCGCCTCCATTTTGTTTCAGGGTTGAGCTTTTGGCAGTTAGTTGGCCTGATTCATCTAAAGTATAGCTAGCTCTGTCATTCCTGAGAGCCAAGCTATAGCGACCTGTATCTCCAGGATCTTGACTAGTAACTGCAATTTTGTAAGTTCCATTCTTAGGCAGTCGCGCAAAAATAAATGCATCATCGCCACCACTGCTTTTATCCAAAGCGCCTTTTTTAACGATGATATTATTATCAGGATCGTGCAGAAACAACAAGGGTTTTAAACTCAAGTTATTGGATCTACGTGTATCATTACTACCAATCAGCCTAATTTGAACTAATTGATTTTCTCTACCCTCAAACTCATAGAATTGAAAATATCTACCTTCAGATTGAAAGTCACTCTTACTCAAAATACCTAATGCAACATCTACAAAGTTAATCTCTTTATAAGTTGGTGTTGCAGACGAAGAAAGCGCTGAATTATCGAGAGTTTGGTTCCTAGTTGTAGCGACATTAGAACTTGGCTTGCGAACTCTCCCGGAGCCACCATTAGAACGATTGGCATTTGAGTTAGCAATTCTAGCTCTAGACGATCTAGATGCACCACCACCATTGGAACGATTAGAGTTTGAGTTATAAGTCCTACGTCTAGACGATCTAGGAGTAGAGCTATTATCTGAAACGCTGGAAGTTCGCTGAGAACTTTCTCTATGAGACGATGCACGAGGAGTCTGCTGTATTGGTGACTCAATAGAAGTCTTCCGTCTCGGAGATATTGATGCTTGAGAAGCAGGAATTTGCTCAATTCCTTTTTTTACTGCTTCTGGTTGTCTCTCATCTGGTGATTTAGCAATTATAAAGTCTTGAGAACTTTGAGATTTCACCAAAGCACTTATAGGCAGCACATTACTTGTGATTAACAAACTACTAGTCACGCAACCAATTAAAACATGACTTAATTTGCGACGATAGTTTTTGTTTTCTAATAGCATAATTACGCTCCTAATTTTGCTGATAATTTTGTCTATTCCTGAAATACAAAATTAATACTAGTTGCTGTTTTAACCACAGCAGTTATGTAAACGTAAAGGGGAATTTAGCGTATATACCTTAGCGGCTTGCTAAAGGCATCGTTTGTAATCAGATGAATTTATATATACTACATATCCGAATGTTTGCTACAATCAAATCAGAAAAATTATATTTTCAATTTAGACTACTAGAGGAAATCTCAATTTCGTAGGTATATACTGAGCTACAAACTTAAATTGCTGCTTTTCGGATTTTTGCCCAGGTATTTTTGTAAACCTGACTAAATTGCTCACACAGATGTAATATACAAGCAGACCTGACGTCCATCAATTCTTCAAAAGGCATCGCTCAAACACAATTTTTTGCAAATTATCTAAATTGTTCAATACCTGATCAGGTAAGGAAATTGGGGATTTGTATGGGGTCTCAGTGATATTTACTAACAAGAGAGATTATACTGTATGACTTAAGATGAATATATACCCCAATTGAAATGGATTCCCAGTATGCTCTGTTGTGTGAATCCCGATTGCCAAAAACCCTTAAATCCTGATAAAAACAACTATTGCCACAGTTGTAGAGCGGAATTGATACCCCTGCTAGGAGGTCGCTATCGTCCCACTCAGGTTTTATCAGACGAAGGCGGATTTGGTAGAACCTATCTAGCAAAAGATGTACACAAACTGAATGAATGCTGTGTTGTTAAGCAATTCGCGCCAAAACTTCAGGGAACTGGGCCGCTAACCAAGGCCGTTGAACTATTTAAACAAGAAGCGAGCCGACTGCAAGAACTGGCAGAACATCCGCAAATTCCAACTTTATTAGCTTATTTTGAGCAAAATAGCTATCTATTTTTGGTGCAGCAGTTTATCAATGGGGAAAACTTGCTCAAAGAATCGGAAACGCGGGGAAACTATAACGAAACGGAGATTCGCCAACTTTTGCTAGATTTACTGCCGATACTGAAGTTTATCCATGTGCGGGGAGTGATTCACCGGGATATCAAGCCACAGAATATTATTCGCCGTCAAAGTGACGGGCGATTAATCCTAATTGATTTTGGAGCTTCTAAGCTGTTGACAGTAACAGTGCAGACTAGAATGGGCACTGTTATTGGCTCACACGGTTACACTGCACTTGAACAGATGCAAGATGGAAAAGCTTACCCAGCCAGTGATTTATTCAGTTTGGGGGCTACTTGTTTTCATCTCCTGACTGGAGTTCGCCCATCTCAACTATGGATATACCAGGGTTATGGTTGGGTTACATCTTGGCGACAACATTTAACCAGTCCAAGTAAAGAAGGGATTTCTATATCTGTAGAGTTGGGTGAAGTTTTGGATAAGCTGTTGCAACTAGACATCCAAAAGCGTTATCAATCGGCTGATGAAGTCATCATTGACTTGACACCTCAACTACCACCATTGTCATCAGTGCCCCCAACTATACTTACACCAACATTTGCAACTACTCCAGCAAACAAGGGGCCAGTTTCACCAAAATCAAATAACAATCTGAAAAGTCAACTGTTGTTAGGTTCTAGCATTTTGATGTTGGGATTAGGGGGAGTTTGGTATTTTCACTCTCGTCCCCATACAGTCAGCGAAGTTCCTGAACCTATTTCTCAGCCTATTCAACCCCAAAAAAACGTCTCAGAAAATTCTTATCTACCCAAACCCTTCAAGGGACATTTTAGTGATGTGAATTCCGTAGCTTTCAGTCCTGATGGTACAACCCTTGGCAGTGCCAGTGATGATAAGACAATCAAGCTATGGAATCTGACAGGTGGACAGGAAATCCGCACTTTAAAAGGACATTCCAATTGGATTTGGACTATAGCTTTCAGTCCTGATAGCAAAATCCTCGCTAGTGGCAGTGCGGACAAGACAATCAAACTGTGGAATCTGGAGACAGGAAAGTTAATCCGCACCTTAGAGGGAAATAGCGACGGAGTTACTTCTGTAGCTTTCAGTCCTGATGGCAAAACCCTTGCGAGTGGCAGTGCTAGTAAGGATATGAAAATCAAACTGTGGAATCTGGAGACAGGAAAGTTAATCCGCACCTTAGAGGGACATACCAGTGGTGTTGCATCTGTCGTTTTCAGTCCTGATGGTAAAACCCTTGCCAGCGGTAGCTGGGATAAAACAATTAAATTGTGGAATCTGGGCACAGGAAAGTTAATCCGCACCTTAGACGGAAATGCAGAGTCGATTCTTTCAGTCGCTTTTGCTCCCGATGGTGTCATCCTTGCCAGTGGCAGTAAAGACAAGACAATTAAATTGTGGAATCTAAAAACAGGAAAGTTAATCCATACCTTAAAAGGACATAATGATAAGGTTAATTCTGTCGTCTTTTTGCCAAACGTAAGTTCAAATGGTATTACTCTTGTAAGTGGTAGTAGTGACAAGACAATCAAACTTTGGAACCCAGTCACAGGAAAGGAAATTCGCACTTTGGAAACAGGTTCTGGATATATTTATGCTGTTGCCATTAGCCCAGATGGACAAACCATTGCCGGTGGTGGAAGTGGTGAGAACATTCTCAAAATTTGGCAGATGATTAATTAAAAATATCTAATAGCATATATTCGGGATAGATTGCGACTTTTTCGGGTTCTATCTCAGAATATTTAGCTGTGCAAAAATCTCAATTTAATCCTAGCTTCAAAAGATGATATTGGCGAAGACTGTATTATGATAATATTCTTTACGTGCTCAGGATTATAGCTTGAAAAAATATCAAAATCTATCCCTAAACCTACGAAAATGGGTTTAATATAGGTTTTTTATTGTCAAAAAATATCTCTAAATAAAAGTTTATGATTAATAATATATTTTTCCTGCTCATACTATTTTCTTCACTTTTAGGGCGAATTAAATTTCCAGGAATAAATATTAGTATTCATTATCTATTACTTCCTGCATTTAGCTTGGGAATCATTAGTTTCTCTTTAAAAGAGATACCAGAAGTTGTTAAGAAGCATAAAATAATTTTGATATCTATAAGTCTAATGTATTTATGGATGTGGCTGTCCTCATTAATGAGCGACTTTCCAAATATTGCTATTACTTATAGTCTCAAATACTCAACTTATTATATATTATTTTTTGCTTTTTTAATATTAACTTTTAAGAAGATAGCAACACCATCTTTAACATTTTATTATCGTTGCATATTGTACTTACTACAGATAATTGCAGGTTTGGGTTTTTTAGAGGTTTTCCTTCCCAAAAACTGGATTTTTAAATTATTAAAGTTCCCCAGTTTTTATCCTGAGATTGGTTCAATTATGCAAAACCCTAATCAATTTGGGGTAATAGTCGCCATTGGATTATGTTTAAGCTTGATTTTAGAAAAACAGAATAAAATTTCTAAAATTGAATTAAATATAAGTGAATTAATTTTTCCAATTTTCTTAGCTTTGTCTGCTAGCGGAAATGGTTGGGTAATTTTTATAATTGGGATGTTTTTTTTGCTGACATATAAAATTATTAGTTTTAGAAAAATGATTTATCTAATAAGCTTGTTGTTTTTATGCATTGTAACTGTACCAGTTTCTACATGGAGACTTGGTTTGGCAGATAGTAAAATATTTCCATTAATTAATGTATTTTTAGAAAATTCAAATTTAGTAAATCCAAACGAAAAAAAGCCTCATACTCTTGTAGTAACAGGTTTTTCAAGGTTTCAAATGTGGCAGGCAGCTATTAATGAAACTATTAAAAGACCACTTACTGGTATAGGTATAGGGGTTTTTCCAGACCAGATAGGAGTGAAAGTTTGGGGAAAAAAAGGTTATCATGCACACAATATATTTTTAAATGTGTCAGCAGAACAAGGAATTCCTGGATTATTACTATTTACTAATTTTTTAGCGAAAATAGCACTTAAAGTTAAATATGCTAATCCTTTAATTACTGTTCCAATTATTCTATTTTTAGTGTCTCAAATTATAGATTTTTTTGCTGAAGACTATACTTTTACAACTATTGAGTTTTATTTTATAGCAGCAGCTATCAATTATCGAAAAGATATTGTCATGCAATTAAAACCTGAAATTATTTAAAATGCCAAAAAACGTATGATTGCTAAACCTCATCTTTACTTAATATTTCCGAATATATTTGATTTCAAGGGAGGTATTCAAGTTTACTCAAAATTTTTGCTGAAAGCTTTACAAGATATATATCCTGAAGCTGATTATGATGTGTTTCTAAAATATGATAAATATAGTTTAAAACAGCCAGACAAATTGCAGTTTTTAAGTTCAACAAGATTTCATTATTTTGGAGATTTACCAAAATTAGTGCAACCAATTTTATTTGCCACGAAAATAATTATTTTAGCTATTCTTCAACATCCCGTTATCGTAATTTCCACTCATGTTAACTATGCGATTGTTTGTTATATTCTAAAATTTCTCACTGGAATTCCTTACTGGGTCGTTGCTCATGGCTTAGAAGTTTGGGATATCGAAAACAAGGCAACAAAATTCGCTTTAGAAAAAGCAGATAAAATCATTAGTGTTAGTAATTATACTCGCCAGCGCTTGCTTCAAAATACAAATATTAATTCCGAAAAAATAGTTATTTTACCTAATACATTTGATGCTAGTAAGTTTCCAATAAATTCTAAACCTACCTACTTACTCAAGCGATATAATTTAACAGATGAACAGCCTGTAATTTTAACAGTAACGCGGCTGGGAAGCATGGCAAAATACAAGGGTTATGACCAAATCCTCCATGCTTTAGTTAAAGTGCGGTTGTATCTCCCTAATGTTCACTTCATTCTTGCAGGGAAAGGAGATGATATACCTCGAATTAAAGCTTTAGTTACCAACTTAAATCTACAAGATTGTGTTACTATTGCCGGATTTGTTCCAGATAAAGAATTGTGCGATCATTACAATCTCTGCGATGTTTTTGCTCTGCCTAGTAAAGGAGAAGGATTTGGGATTGTTTTTCTAGAAGCTTTAGCTTGTGGTAAACCTGTATTGGCGGGTAATCAAGATGGTTCTATAGATCCCTTGGCTGACGGGAAGTTGGGATGTTTGGTCGATCCTGATAACGTTGAAGAAATTGCCGATAATCTAATTCAAATCCTGCAAGGCGATTGCTCTAATCGATTAATTTACCAACCAAAATACTTACAACAAAAAACTATTGAAGCTTTTGATTTTAGCCAGTTTCGTGCAAGTTTAGCAAAGTTAGTTAGTGGTAATTAGTTACAATTTAATAAAATTTGTTAAAAAAATGGAAGATTCAATATTTGTTATATTTCTTGCCTTTGGGTTTATTTGGGTTTTGATGGAAGTTGTAGGTTGGATTGCGTTTCTAAAATCTGAGGGTGAGGAAATTAAGTTTGGTAAGTGGGGACTTATAGTTGCTATTCCAATTTTAATACCAATAATTGTTACTCTGATTATTGGTGTATTTTATCATTAATAAAATGGGCGATCGCTGGACAAAACAGCGTGATAGATGGATAAGCAATGGGACAATAAATTACTTAGATAAGCTTTTTGTCAGGTTGTATGTGTAGAGAAATAAGTCCAACTGAACGACAAAATAAAGATATAGTTCTTCAGTTCTATGGAGCTTTCGACAGCCGGAATATTAGCGAAGCCTTGGCACTTATAGCGCCCAATTTTGTTGCTCATATCGCTGGTACACCTGCTCCTCTTGATGGTGAAGGTTTTAAAGAGTTTGGTATGGCTTTTTACTTAGCCTTTACCAACGGTCAACATACATTTGACCAAGTGCTTGTTGAAGGAGATAAAGTTGTTACTTGTGGAACATTTACAGCTAGGCATCTTGCTGAATTTCAAGGTCTTCCTTCAACAGGTAAAGAAATTAAGTTATCAATCATGCATATTGATCGCGTTGAAAACGGCAAAATCGTAGAGCATTGGGGGCAAGGTGATGCACTTGGATTAATGCAACAGTTGGGTATTGTCTTTCTACCAGGGCCTGCCCTTTTTCCACATATTTTTAAAAGTCTTTTATCCAAGCTGTTGAACAAGCTAACAGAAATTAATAGCTTAAGAGTATGATGTTAATTTTTAGCACCAATATCGTGAAACTACTACTTTTGTAACAGCGATCGCAAGAAGGTACTAATCGATCTAGTTTATTTTTGAATCGCACCCCTAACCAAAATAACTGTACTTTCGACACCAGAGGCGATCGCTTCGGGAATATTACCTTGAATCGCTTGCTGTAGCAATCCCTCGCGGGAAGCTCCCAAAACTACAACATCGTAACCTTCGGTTTGCACTAGGTTAATCACACCTTCGGCGACTGAATTAGCTTGCACTGGCAGAGCAACTACAGTACTGGACAATTTGCGGCGACGCATCAAATGGCGAATGGCTTGTTCTGAAATTGACATATCTGGCTTGAGTTCAGATGGCTTAAACACCTGTGTCAGGTGAATTTTCGGATCGTTTCCCAATGTAATTAAAGCTGGTAACAATTTAATTGCCAGTGGGGAATTGGGGCCACCAGCGACTGGAACTAGCCAACGGTTGAACTGGGGACTGAGAATCGGGGATTGAGTAGTGCCTAATTTTACTAATACGACTTCGCAGGTGGCTTGGCGAATTATGGTGTCAACAACGTTACCAAAAATCCGACCAGGGGTAGATGTGTTACCTTTCCATCCCATTAGAATTAGGTCGATGTATTGTTCGTTGATTGTTTCCAAAATCGCTTGGGCTACATCGTGGGTAACTCGAATCTGCGTGTGCAAAGGAATTTTCCACTTTTTTGCTAAGACTTCTGCCTGTCGTAGCAAGCGGCGGCTTTTTGCTGTTCTTACCTGTGTTTCTGATGGGGAACTGTGGCGGGGTATCAGCATTACTTGCACGCAATCTATTTCATAATGGCGATCGCGGGCAATAGCTGCTGCCATTTGTAATAAAACACCTGCTGTTTCAGGATTAGCTACGGGTACTAATAATCTACCTCTACCAGTGCTGGGCGATCGCGTTTGGTAAACTATGTATGAAGGTTCTGACCGCAGTTTCGGAGTCTGGTTATCACAATTGAGATGATCTGCTTCCGCCCGAATAATATCTGCACGGGTAATAATCCCAATTAGTTTGCGTCTATCTACCACAGGTAAGCGACTGATTTGATGGCGATCGAGTAAATATAGTACATTACTTAAAGTGTGAATTGGTGTTACTGTCATCGGGACAGATGTCATAATTTCTTTTAAGAAAATATCGGCTAGATGGCGATCGCGAAGTGTGTGGTTTGTACTCTCACGTATTTTCAGCAAATCTGATTGCGTTACAATCCCCACTAATTTGTTATCTTCTACCACAGGGAAACCGCGATGATGAGAACGAGCAAAAGCTTGCATTGCTTCTTCCAAGCTCATCTGTGCATCTAGAGTTTCTACTCGTTCTTGCATCACATCTTTTGCAGTTAACTTGGTTAATGCTCCTTCCATCGCCACTTCTTTGGTGAGAGTAATACCTTTTAACTCCAAAAGTTTCTCATAAAGCGAACCAGGCATTACCTTGTCCGCAACCAGGTAAGCTGCGACAGAAACAATCATCAAAGGTAGCACCAGGTTGAAATCTGTAGTCATCTCAAAGACAATCACAATTGCTGTGATTGGCACTTTGGAAACGGCGCTAAAAAATCCACCCATACCCGCTAGGGCGTAAGTCGTAGGAGAACCAACTTTGGTGATATATAACTCAGATACACCGATGATGTGTCCTAAACAACAACCCAAAATCAGACTGGGAGCGAATAATCCCCCTGGTGCTCCCGAACCAAATGCAATCAGTGTGAGGATGAACTGGGCTACAAAGGCGATCGCGGCGACGCTAGGATGAGAACCTCCGGTAATTAATGACTCCCGTAGTCCCGTATTATCACGGAAGGATGGGGGGAGCATAGCCACGACAACACCAGAGATAAATCCAGCTAAAGCTACCTGCAACGGTAAGCTGATGTGTAATCTTCTATAAAATTTAATACTAAATATGATGCCGCGATTAAACAATGCACCAAACAAGCCTGCCAAAATACCTAACAGTATGAAAAAGGGAATTTCTGGGATGGAGAATTGGCTGGAAGATTTTACTAATTGCAAGTTAAGGTCAAAAGAGCCACCACCTAAAAGTCGGGATATCACGCCACCAATAAAGGAGGCGATAATGGCAGTTCCTAGAGTCAATCCTGATAAATCTTGGAGTAATTCTTCAACAATAAATAATACACCTGCGATCGGGGCATTGAAAGCAGCAGCCAAACCCGCACCCGCACCGGCTGCAATCATTTGCCGTCGATGATCTGGGGAAGTGGGAACCCAACGACTCATCCCTGCTGCCAAACCAGCCCCCACTTGGACAGTAGGGCCTTGCCGTCCTAGAGTCATGCCGGAACCGATGGCGATGATGGCACTGAATAACTTCACACCTGCTACCCGCCAAGATAAATTCACAGGCACATTGGCAAGAGAAGCTTTGACTTGCGGAATACCGCTACCAGAAGCCTCTGGTGCTAATCTATCCACCAACCATCCAGCCAGAAATCCCAGAACAAGACCAATTGCAGGTAGTACCAGCCATGCCGGCAAAAAGTGGGTAGTATGCACTCGCCATGTCCCCAGCCATCCCGATCCTACTTTCAGGAATACCGCAGATAGGGCAGCAACCAAACCGATAATACAGGCTTCGGCGATCGCTAAACCTCTTCTAGGCTGCCACCAGGTGCGAAAACGCTGATTCATACAAATTTTGGATTTTTGATTTTGGATTTTTGATTACAAATTTTTACTAAAAAGCTGTTCGGTGGAATCTTCAGAGAATGTTTTAAAAGTCGTTGGCAAAATACAGCAGAATTCTGGAGTCAGGAGTCAGAATTCAGGAGTCAGAAGTAAAACAGGCTTTATACCTGGCTTTGAGACGAATCGTTGTGTACTTCACTAACTTGAAATTTGCTGTATAATTCGTTACTATACAATTTCTGTCTCCAATTACGAATTACGAATTACGTTAGCGAGTCATCGAGCGTCATTACGAATTATTTAATTGCTTCTTCCCGTGGTAGATAGCCCTTCTACTATCAGAGACGGGGTATAACAAGAACCATTCCAATCAACATCGTTGCCTAGTGTAACCAATTGCTTCAGGGCTGTGTAAACATTACCTGCAACCATCGTATCCTTAACACGCCCAATTACTTGACCATTTTGGACGCGGTAGCCTAAATCGACGTTGATCGAAAAATCTCCAGAAATACTGCCGCCACCACCCAACATTTGATCGACAATCAAACCATCATCTAGTTGTTGAATCAAATCTGGTAGCGATGCCGAACCTGGCTGGATGAGAAAATTAAATAAACCAGGGGTGGGATAGCTACCTAAACCAGGGCGAAAACCATTTCCAGTGGTGTCAGTACCCAGTTGAAAGCCGATAGTGCGATCGCCATAAAAATGCTGTAAAATCCCGTTTTGGATAAATACCAAAGATTGAGTCGGAGTGCCTTCATCATCAAAAGGGCAACTGTAAGGGCCAGCTTCTGGATCTTGGGAAATCGTGAGACTGGGTGCAACTACTTCCTTACCCAAACGTTCTGCCCAAGGTGAAGCTGCTTCTAAAACTCGCTTGCCATTTAAAGCGGCTTGCACAGTACCCCAAAGCATATCGGCGGCTTTAGAAGTGAACAAAATTGGGACACGACCAGTAGGAGGTGAGATATTTTCTCTGGCCCAAATTAACCGTTGTAAAATTTGGTTAGCTAATCTCTCTGGGTCGAGTTCCCCCCGGTTGGTTTGACCATCACCAACACTTAAAAAATCATCACCACGCACCCATTCTGCTGATACATAGCAACTGAGGGTAGTATCAGTATAGTGACAATCTAAACCTTTAGTGTTGACTAGTCTGGTGGTTTCAATATCACATTCCCAGTCACCATTGCATACAACATCGGGATAGGCATCACGGATGAGTGCGATCGCTTCTTTGCCCCAGTCCACCAAAACCTCTATCGGTAAACTTTCTCCTAAATCGGGGTAGGAGGGCTGAGAGTTAGAGCCTAATTCGACAGTTTCCGGTTGATTTAGTTGACTCAGAGCCAGAGCTTTTTCCACCATTACTTCGGCTAAGACAGACCCGTAAGCCACCGTCAGTCCCGGACACCCGTTTCGCCAAAGCCGTAGTGCTGTACCTTCAGATTGGTTGGTTTCTAGCTGTTTGAGTCGGTTTGCCTCAAAAAACACTGGGCGAGAAAGCGATCGCGACTGATACACCTCAGCAGCTTCTGCTCCAGATTTTATAGCTAGTTCCAGCAACTGTTCGGCTAGTGTATCTTGTGACAAATTTTCAGAACCCATGACCCTTAGTGAATTGTGGATTTTGAACCGCATATCAACGCTGTCTCTTGAGAAGTGCGATGTCTACGACGGGCTACGCCTACGCACTTTCCAATGATGAACGCAGATAACTATCCAAAAATCATCAGTGTTTCCTTACAGTTACGATTTGGAACCGCAGATCGACACTGATGGACGCAGTTAATTATCCCAAATCATTGTCATGTCTCAACGGATCTAGTCATTTGTCATTTGTCATTGGATATGATTATTCTCTCTTGTCTCCCCAATGCCCAATTCCCAATTCCCCATTCCCCATTTTCAAAGATTAACCTCTTGCAACAGCCAAAAGCCAGCAAAAGATTGTGCTTTGGGATCGGACTGTATGCCGATAAAATGTACTCCATTAGCTTTTTGCTTGGCTTCTTCAAAACCTTTAGCTTCTGCTAAAATTTGAGGTTTTTTGATATTTGCCACAATCCAGCTTTCAGTTACACCAGTTTCTAAAAGCAATCTCGCCTCCTCGCTGGTGTCAAATCTTAAGAAAGCCAACTCCAAACCAGACATCCAGCCAGCCAAGGGCAACGCTCTTGATGAGAAAATCAAAATACCAGGGATACGGGCTTCGGGTGAAACTTTCGCCAACTCTAAAGGGAAAGCTTCACCAAAGCCAATTTCCCACTCTGGCATATCAGCAAAATCCGCAGCATCTAAGGTAACAAATACCCACTGCTGTCCTTCCAAAGCATCTGGTAAACGTTGCGGCAAAGGTTTCTCCAAGCGGACTGAGGGATTTGTCCCCCCTTGATACCCTGCCTCTTGAGGATACACTTCTTCCATCCGTTGTTCTAACCATTGGTTGAGAACTAAAGTGCGGCGGCTAGGCTGGGCGGGAATGCCTATATCTTGACAGGCTTTAGTAATCATATTGTTCATTTGACGACGGAAAAAGCGGATTTTAATTGGTGCTTTTCCAGCTTGGTTAATAGCTTCCTGCAATGCCGTCCGCAACCAGCCCGAATTTACCTGGGTACTGGGACAATATTGAGCATAGCGAAACAAAGAGTCTGCTTTTGTGCCGATATCCAAAGGGCTTTCGCAGACTAAGACTTCCCAAACTTTTTTTTGATTAGCGTCCAAAATCGGACGGGAGTAAAAATCGATTTCCCAAATACTGCCCATGTTTTGCGGTAAAAATCTGGCTGTTATGTTTTCCTGATATGTTGATCATACGAGTGTTGGGGCGCATTGGGCATTGAGAATGGGGCATTGGGCATTTGTACTGAGCGACTCGTGCCGAGCATCTCGACTTACCTCGGCTTCTCTATGAGACGCACTCGCGTTCGCTTGGCACAAGTCGCTAATCTCAAAAGTCCAACAATCTAAAGATAATTGGGAGGTTTGGGAAAAGGCGTTTGAGGCAAGCGAGGCAACAACGAAGACTGAGGATCTTTGGTAGAGCGATTTTAACTGCTAGGAGTGTTGGTTCCAATTTCACCTCTATATTGATAATGACACTCACGCACTCGCTAACGTAATTCGTCATTATAGAGATTCAATTACGAATTACGTTAGCGTAGCGTAAAGCCTTCGGCATGGCTTCGCTTAGAGCGAGTCCGCGTACTCTGTAAGAGTTGCAAGCTACGCTTTTAGCGTCTCGTAGAGAGCGTCATTACGAATTACGAATTACAAAAGATCCTGGAGAGGTAGATGAATGCAACTAGAAGATTATTTTGAGTTTTTAGACCCAGATGACATCCGTATCAAAGGGCATCGCATTGGTATTGATAATCTAATTCAATATTACTTGCAAGGATATTCACCAGAGCAAATTCTAGAAGAATTACCTTCCCTGAATTTGGAGAAAATTTACGCGACGCTTACCTACTATCTGCATAATCGTGTTGAAATAGATGCTTATATGTTGCGGCTAGCAAAGTGGCGAGAACAGCGCTATCAAGAATCATCAGCTAATCCTTCACCTTTAATGCAACGTTTAAGAGCATTAAAGGCCCAATGCGAGCAGAAGTTGCTAAACTCTTGGTGAAGGTACGTTTTCTCCTTGATGAAAATTTGTCGCCCAAGCTGAAGACATCTGTTTTGCGCCTCAATCCAGCAATAGATATTCTGCGCGTAGGCGATGCCGAAGCACCGCTATTAGGTACGCTTGACCCAGATATCCTCCGCTACCTGGAATTATCCCAACGAATGTTGGTTACAGACAACCGCAAAAGTATGCCTGAACATCTGGAAGAACACTGGGGAGATGGAGGACATATTTGGGGACTAGTTTGGTTGCGTTCCAGTGGGGAACCTCAGTATTTGGGCAGAAACAATTTATTTGATTTGGGAAGCGACTGAGGCAGAAGAGTGGATTGATAGATTGGATTGGATTCCACTTTAAAAATTTGGCATTGCTGAATTGAAAGTATCCCCTCATTTACCACGGTTAATCCAAACGCCTCTGAGTCCAGCTGCTTTAGCTGCATGATAGTCTTCTACAATGCTATCGCCAATATGCCATGCCGCCTCTGGGGAACATTTATGTTTATCTAAGGCAATGGCAAAAATTTGCGGATCGGGTTTAGCTGCACGTACCTGGGTAGAAATGGTGACAGAGGTAAAAAACTCTCTCAATCCCAAACTTTGCAATACTGAGTAAATCCGAGAATCAAAATTGGACAGCACTCCCAAGCTAACTCCCAACCGCCGCCAGTTGATTAAAGCTGGTAAAACATCGGGATAAACAAACCACGGTTCGCCAGTACCAAAGTGAATGTAAAGTTCGCTAAAAAAAGCCGAAAAGTCAGAAAATTCCTTGAGAACACCTGTCCTTTCAAAAGTGTTCAGAGCAATTATCCGCCACCAATCAAACTCGCGCTGGGGAATATCTTGCAGTTCTGCATCTGGAAATATCGGCGGCGGCGCTGCTTTAAAACTTTGGATGAAGGCTGTATTTAATGTTTCGGCTGAAACTGTAACGCCAAATTCCTGGGCTATCTGACTATAAACTTCGCCCACACTACCTTTGACATCAAAGAGTGTACCCACAGCATCTAAAAAAATAACTTTCGGTTGTTCCATTAAAGTTTGAAAATTTTGAATGTTGAATTTTAGATTTTGGCTTGTTAAGAGCTTCTGTGGGTAGAGTCTAGCATCTGCTAAGTAGATTGGCACAAATAAAACAAATCATCGCAAACATCTTGGTTTTTACCAATACCCAATGCCCAAGCTTGAAAGTTATCGAGAAAGTGTTTCTATTATTGGACGGGCTAGCCAATTAAAACCAACTTTAAGCTGATGCTCTAAAGTTGGCAGCCTATATAAATAAGCAGCACGACGGGCGACGTATGCCAAAGGCCCATCTAGTTTAATTCCCAAACCAGTAAGAGTGGCGTTGTCTATTCCTAGTGCCATCATTTCTCCTAACTGTTGGTAATGGAAGGGAAGGAGGGGGCGATTAGTCAGAGTTGCCCAGATATTCCAAGCAGTATAATCAGCTTGTTGAAAAGCTGCTTGTGCGGTAGCGGGGACTTGTTGTCCTTCAGCATCATGACAGTCTGCTAAATCTCCCAAGGCAAAGATTTCTGGACGATCAAGAACTTGCAGATTGGATGTAGTGGTGATTTGACCACGCTGATTTTGCTTGAGAGGAAGAGATTTGACTACGGGCGCAACTCTAGTTCCTACAGTCCAAATTACCAAATCCACGGGAATTGTATCTAACTGGTTTTTGTAATCTAGGGAAATGCTATTTTGCTCTATTGATTCGACTTTGGTTTCTAAGTCAAGAAATACACCACGGGCATCTATTGCTTTCTTTGCTGCTTCCCGATTAAACTCTGGGGAAGTTCGCAAAATTTGGTCGGCGATTTCAACGATCCGAAAGCGTCCTCTTTCGCCTAGTCTGTCGGCTAATTTACAAGCTAACTCTACACCACAGTAGCCAGCCCCAACGATCGCTACCCGAATTTTATCAGCATCTGATTCTTCTAAAAATCGCAGGCGTTCTTCTAAACGATAGGCATCAGAGATTGTGCGGAATGTGTAGGCGTAGGCTGTGGCACCAGGTACTAAATCTAGTGGTGTCTCACCTCCTAGCGCCAGCACTAATCGGTCGTAAGGAATTTCTGGGCCTTCTTGTATATTTACCCGTTGCTGGTCGATGTCAATTCCAGACACAACACCTTGATAAAAACGCACTCCTGTCCCTTGCAAAACTTCTTCAAAGGGTGGGGCAATTTCCCAGGTTTGCAATTCGCCAGTGAGTAATTCGTAAAGAAAAGGAGAGAATAAGAAGCGATCGCTTTGATCTACCAGAACAATTTCGGGTTTTTGCGTAGATTCCCAAGGTAATTGGCTTAACCGCAGGGCTGTGTAGAGTCCACCAAAGCCTCCGCCAAGGATACAAATTCTAGAAGTTTGTTCAGTCATCTATTCTATGCTATGCAACAATCAATATTAATTAGGCAACTAACTTCAGGGTAACTGAAAGTTTCAAGATTTTAACGCCGACTGCGAAAACCCTGTTTACCATTAACTTGGTCAAAGAGTACATCGTATTTATCAAACAAGGCGATTCCAGGATTTACAAATATAGGCAGTTCTGCTTGTGGCGAGATACTCAAATTCCAGCGATTAAATCCGTCACGGGTTCCTGGTGTTAAACTGTAATCAAAAATGCCATTAATTCCTACTTTTACAGCATTTGCTGATCCTAATACTCCTGGTTTGAGTTTACCTGCTGTAGAAGCTGACTTGAATTCAGTCAAACCATTAATAGTTCCAGTATCAGCGATCGCTCTACTATTACACAAATTTTTCGCAGAACTTCCAGCAAGAGTTAAACAAACTTTACTCAGTCGAGAGTCCCATCTTTTACCTGGTACACCATTAATTTCGGGTTGTTCACTCCAAGAAGCCATTTTGAAACCTGCTTGATTCTCAGCAGTTAAACCGAGAATTAGGCTGCCATTGTTGTTACTACCACTATTGCCAACGACGATAAATCCGTTACTCAGATTGCCTGGTAATTTTCGCAACGGGTTATAGGGAAGTGATTTTTCAAAATAGTTAACACCGACAATTCCAGAAAATGGCCCACCACTATTTGCCGAACATTTAGGTTTTTGGGCAGTACACTGGCGACTAGTAACAACCTGTACGGGAACAGGTTCGGCGGTGGGAATCAAACCAAAGCGGACATTAGTATAAACTAATTCTCCTTCCAGGATAGTACCATCACTTAATACCTCCTTGATATTTTGACCTGTTTTTCGGATCGGAGAATTACCTAAAAACTCTTTGGGAACTCTTAGCCCTGCTGACCCTGTATCTAATAAAATACGTTTTGGTTGACCATTTGCGATCGCAACTTCCAAAAAATAACCGCGAACACGTTGCCCAAGGGAAGGTTTTGGATATAAAGGTAAGGATATGGTGTTAAAAGTTGACTTGCGGGGTGTATTTTGCGAGATATCGCGCAACGCTGAATTTGGGAAAAGAGCCGCAAATGCAGACTGGCGTTGTGCTGCTGGTTCAGGGGCAATATCCCAAAGGCTTTCGTAGTAGAAAAAGCCGATACCTAAACCGCGTTGTTGCACTGCTTCTACCTGGGATTGGATTTGTGGTATGGAAACTGGGCGATTTCGTAACCCCGCCATAATACCAATACCAGTTGGGATGATTTGTTGGGATTCTAAAATTTCTGGGCGGGTAATTTGAGCGATAAAACTTTCTACATCATTACGGTACACCTGCATAACCAACTCATCGACAATACCCAACCGCACCCAGTTGAGCCAATCTTGCAGTTGCATTTTATAGGCGAAATTATAGTAATTAGGAGCAACTGAAAAAATAGCATTCGGTTTTCTAGCTTTCACGGTTTGGTAAAGGTCTACCATGAAGGCAGTAATTTTATCTGCCCGCCATTTTATCCATGCTTGGGCTAAAGGATTGGGTGGAGGAGGATTGCCAGTTTCTTGAGTATATAGACTAATCGTGTACTTATCGTAACCAAAATCCCTAGGTAAACTCGTATGGTCGTCAAATTGAACGCCATCAGCATCGTATTGAGTCATAACTTCCATGACGAGTCCGCGGATAAAGTTTTGCACTTCCGGGTGAAAGGGATTCAACCACGCTACTTCACCCGCAGCACTAATTGAAGTTTGAGTCCCATCCCCTTTTTGGGTTAGCCAATCTGGATGCTGTGATGCGAGTTCCGAAGTTAAAGGAACCATGAAACCAAATTCAAACCAGGGTATTGCTAGTAACCCTTGTCTGCGGGCTTGAGTGATAATGTCTGCAATTACATCTTGTCCATCTACTCCTTTGAAGAAAAAGGGAATACCCATTTTCTGCATGATGGCGCTGGGGTATTGTGTATAACCATCATTCCAGACTACGGGATAAACAGTATTAAAGTTTAACTGCCGCAGTTGGCTCATGGCTGCTTGCACCTGTGAACGATTTCTAAAAACGCTAAAATCGTTACCACTTAGCCACACTCCCCGAATTTCCTGACGAGGTTGAGGAGGTAGTTGGGCAACGGCAGGGGCAAAGCTGTTGAGTAACAATACCAGAAAGAATGATATCAGACATAATAATGGCAGCAGACGCTTTTTCAAAAGCCACGGCGATGTTTCTTGGCTCGCTACGTGTAGCTTGCTTAGACCTAGTAGTACTTGTCTGTGTACAGGCTTAAATAGTAAGTTAGTTAGAGTTGCATTAATTTTTCTACTTTTTTCCCAAAACTTAATTATCATTACTTTTGCTTACTAAATGAGGTTAATTGGTTATATTTCATACCATATAAACGTTAAATTGCTACACCAGGAAAACTGATGCAGTAATTTAGCTGCAAGATATTTGACGCAGTTATAACGTTAGTAGTGCCAAATAAAAATGTTTCAAATGTAAGCTCTAGTCGAGATGCTGTGATGAAATTTATTGTTGTGCCATCGTCAAACCCATGAATTTCAAACCTCACCAAAACACTTTTGACGACAAACTAAGCGCAAGTATTGGGCTGGCCATTGGATTGCTGTTCATTGGAGGCGGTTTTTGGGTACGTAACATCATCGCCCACGAAAGTGCAACGCTAAACGAAACAGGCGGCACGGTGGTAGACAGCATCAGTCGTCGCGATCGCAGCAGTACGAACAATAATGATAATGAGCAAAAAGAAACCTATGCGCCAGTTATCGAGTTTCTAGCCAACGGTAAACGCACTCGCTTTACAGGCAGTTATGAGTCCTACCGCTCCAGCAACGGTCAGATGGTGGTCATACGTTACAATCCTAAACAACCGACAAGCACTGCGCGTGTGGTGAATCCGCTGGAAGGCTTAGTACCTTGGGGAATGTTTGGTATGGGTGGGTTAGCTGTGGTTTTTAGCGTGGGCACACTGTTGCCCGTACGCTGGTCTTCAGGTGGGTAACTATAGATTTGGTCAGTTAATATTGCTCAAAATGGAAATGCGCCATCGCCTTGCCGCCGACTTACTTACACAAAAGTACTGGGAGAAAAGTTGTCTTGGTAGTCATTGGACTATTTTGATTTTCGTGCTGACTTTGGCGGCGTTCGGTGTGCGCCAAAATATTTCTCACTGCGGTAACGCAACCACACCCGCAACACTTGCGGAATCTGGTCTTTTTCTTCCTTAGTCAGGGTATTGTAAAGGACTAAGGCGCGATCGCGTTCGCCCCGACAAGCAGCATTGTTGTGAGCATCCCAATAGCTGCGGGCTACTCGAATCCGCCGACAAACTTCTTTAATCAGTGCGTCTCCCGTAAGTGGAGTGTCTTGCTTGGTCATACTTAAATGCTATAAATTTCTAATGCCATCCTAGCAAGTCAGATTTATCTTGACAATTGCAAATAATCCCAATCAAATACTTCACTAATGACGGTTTTGTATTAGATTATTAAATATTATTTTTAAATGTTGTTACTCTGAGTAGGTAAGAATAAAGTTTCTTTTATATCCTGTTTTACTTCATCAGCTAATTTACTATCATTCATCAAATCTAAGATTACTAAATTTTTTTCATAATATTTCTTTAATAATTCCTTTTGATGTTCGTTCAATACTAAATCATAACCAATCAACTGTCTTATTCTATCAAGCCAGTTTTGACCATATTTTTGTCGCCATTCCTCAAATCTTACTTGTTCTGTTTTTGGATTAGGTAATTCGATTTTTAATTGTTGCAGGGCTTGCTTGAGTTCAGGCTCAATATCCACTATCAAAATTGATGCAAGGACATTAGCCGGATCAAACTTAGGGTTAAATTTAAAAGAAAGTTTAAGTCCAAGAGTATTTACACGATTGAAGCTGTCAAAAAAATTCCGAACTTTGCTATTACTATTTACAGTTGGGTCACAATTACGAACAAAGCCAAGACCAAATATACGGATGAGAGCTAGATAAAAAGCTCTAACTTCTGTATGTTTGTAGCTAGTATCAACTAAAGATGATTTCTGATGTATCCAAGATAAGAGAGTCTGTAATTTATCATCTTACGCTACTAAAGCATCAGCCTCTTTTTTCATCTGCCATAGAATTTTATATGATTCATCGACATTCATTGAACTAATAGCTTGTGAAGAGTCTACTGGCAATTATTCTAAAATTTGATTGGATTTGAGGAACTCGTCAACAGTATCCTTTATGAAATGCTTTATTAGCCAATCGCTAGCTAGGGAAAATGTCTTATCATAGTGTAAATATATTGCTCCTAACAAAGCTTCAAACATCTCGCCTAAAAGCTCTATTTGTTTATTCTCTTCTTATAAACGTTCACTTCCTTCCAACAGGCAGAAAGACTTTATCCTCAATTTTTTGGCAAAATTGTAGCACTGGCAATGCACTTGCGTTTATGCTCCGAGTGAACTGGAAGTGGATGCCGCTCCAACCCGAATCGTCCTTGGAGAGTAGAGATTGATGATTAAAGCTTTTTAAGATTGCTTTTTCTACAACACAAAATTCATGCTCTATCTTTGACATGACTCAAGACTATTTGTATCGGCTGAGGAGAAAAATTAGGAGACAGCAACGAGCAATTTTTAAGATATACCATATTTAATTTTCATTTTTAGGAACAATATTTAATTTACCTGAATTTTAGCCTTGTATATTTCCCTCCTGTCTACTGCTACCTCCTAGTTATGAGCAGCCAGCAGAAAATGTGCTAACTGCTTCGGCAAACTGCTGGTTTTGTTCCATCAATGCCATGTGTCCACCTGGTTGTAGGGTGACTCTTTCAGAGTAAGGTAATTCTGCTTTCATGCGATCGCTCGCCACAGGTTTTGTCGCTATATCTGAAGCGCCGCAAACAACCAACACAGGAACATTAATAGTTGCAAGTGTGTCTGTTTCGTCAAAGTTGAACATTGCCAGTGTGCCACGAGCCAGAACACCAGGCGAACCCAATGCTGATAATAGACCTGCAAAACTGAGTTGACCGCGTGTTTCAGTACCTGTAAATCCAGATAGTTCCACGGTGATGTACAGCGAACCATTTAAATACGAGAGCCAAGTCATTAACCAAAAAATTGGCCACAGCACGATAGTCAAGTACAACACGGGTTCGAGTAGGGGTTTTTGCAATTTACGTACCACGTTGCTAAAGATACAAGTTTTTACCGGATTGGTGTAAGTAGTATCTACAAGAATTAAGCCAGCAACTCGACTCCCCAATTGCTCTGGAAACAGACGACAGAATGTCAGGTTAATCATTCCGCCCATGCTGTGTCCCAACAAGATAACAGGTTTATCCCCTGCTATGGCGACAACAGCTTCCAAGTCACGGGCATATTTTTCTATAGAGTGATCGTTGTTTTTCGGTTTAGCGGATTTTCCTAACCCTGGTAGATCCCAAACAATTACTCGGAAGCGATCGCTTAATTGTCGTTTGGCATAATACCATACAGTACTGTTTGGCCCCCAACCGTGTGACAAGATAATTGGTTGACCATCTTCAGGGCCAAAAAACTCTACTTGCAACACGCTCCCATCTGGACGTAGCAAGCGCTGCACGGTTTTACTACGCATAAACTTGGGTTCCTCACTTCCAGGACGGCGCAGCAGTGGCAAACTGATAAAACGACCGCCAAAAGACCACAGAAACATTACTAGTCCAGCTACTAAGTAGGGCGTTCCTACAAGTTCTCGTTCATACCACTCATAGAGAATGTAGATCCCCCCACCAAGTACCCCAACGGACAGCAGTTGAAACAGCCATACAATCAGAAAATTATGAGGCATGAATATCATGAGCCTAAACCTTGGAATGCTTTGTTAACTGCTTTTAGTTTCATACCATAGTTAAAATCATCAACTTTCACTCCCAAGAATGATTTATACAGTGTTTTGGGGGTGATAAAAATGTTTAGTTGATAAACAGTGTAGATTGGCAAAAATAACTATTAATAAAAAATATTCCCTCTGCCTCCTAATTTTTATTAATTAACAACTTTTCATATCAGTAGGGGTGTGTTAGTGACAGGTGCATGATCCTACAGCATGTTAGCGCATTCGCATTAGAAATTACGAATTAATATCAAATGCTTACTACTCAGGCAAAACATTAACTGAGT
This sequence comes from Nostoc sp. LPT, assembly GCF_017115165.1. Classification (GTDB taxonomy): domain Bacteria; phylum Cyanobacteriota; class Cyanobacteriia; order Cyanobacteriales; family Nostocaceae; genus Nostoc. The sequence goes on from NZ_JABXKF010000128.1 coordinate 29,711, forward strand.
CGTTACTAAAATTTTGTTCAAGATAGCGTGGATTGCTTACTCCTACGTGCAAAAGCAGTGCTGTAACTAATGCACCGATAGCTGCTACCAAGAAGGTAGTTCTATAGTCAATATTCTCCACTATCCATCAACCTAGTAGAGGAGCAAGGATGCTGGCAGGGGCAATAAGAGTATTACCAAGACCAATATAGGCTGGTCGTTGGTGTTGGTTTCCAAACTCTAAGGTCATTACCGCAGCAATATTTTGTAGAGCTATCATACCTATTCCCTCTCCTATAAATACCAAGTAAAACCAGTTGGCATTTGGTGCCAAACAAGCTAAAAGCGAACTGAATGCACAGGCGACACAACCAATTTGTAAAACCAACTTGCAACCAGTGCGATCGCCTAACCAACCCAAAACCAATCCAGCAATAGTTTGTGTAACCATCAATAGAGTAGTAATTAACCCAACAGATGCTTCTCCCATCCCATATTGATGTACGGCATAGAGTGTATAGAAGGGAAGTGGCATCAGTGCTAACTGGGAGATCATACGTGCGATCACAAAGCAACGGAAATTCTCATCGCACCGAAGAATAACACTTAGACTGTCCCAAAACTCATGTCTAGTTTCAAAGGCTGATAATGTGGTAGTTACTGGCTCTCGCGTCCTAGACATAAAAAACCAAGATAGAGCCATTGCCAAACTGGCACACAAAAAACACAAAGCAAAGTTAAATGGTTGAGCAATTTCCTTAAGCAGTAAGCCAGCGATCGCAGCACCACAAATACTCATCAGATTACCAGTTGCTGCTAGAGTACCATAAAAAATCCCAAGCTTTCTAGAGGGAACAATTTTAGCAACCATGCTGCTTTGACCAAAATAGTCGGTCAATTTTTGGATAAATTAGAGTGGTACGAAGAAGCATTGCAACGACAAAGAAAAGAAAAAGGAAACCCCTTCTAATCAAGTCAGCAATCAATTATTAGTTATAACGACTAGATTAATTAACTAAAGTTTTTTACATATCTTTGGCGATAACTTCCATAGTTTCTTTCAATACTGGAAGCCAAACGCAACCCTTAGTCACCCTTTAAGAGAAACTTGTGTGAAGCTATAAGAGAGTGAAGAATCAAACTCTCTTCTACTAATCAGTTCTAACTTGCCCTTTGTAAATATGCCTTCAATTAGCTACAATCGCACCGACAGCCAGCAGCCACAAAGCATTACCATTGAAGGTTATGTTGTCCGACCAGGATTACACATTCTCAGTTACGCGCAACTCAAGTTGCTACGAGAGCAAACACAGCATCATTCTCAGCTTGAATCTCTGGTGAGCCAAGGTGTCATTAAGTTGACTGGTTAAATGAATTCTAGTAATAAATTTATCATAGCCGTTGGTTTCGACTTCTCTGCGAGACGCACTCGCGTTCGCTCAACCAACTGAGTGGTCGAGAGTTAAGCGAACTTGTACTGAGCATCGAAGTAGTCGAAACTCGTCAATATAGGTATTTTTTTCATCAGAAATCACCTTAATAGTCGTCAACTCACTTGCAATTCATCTCATCACTTGCTTATTGGGTAAGTGATGAGATGAATTGCTGTATCAGTTAAGTTCTAAGTAGGTGAGTCTGAACGTTCTATTTGCTGACGAATGGTATTAATAGAAGCATTAATACCAGCTAGTTTTGACTCTAAATCATCTCGCATCCAAATCAAGAATTTTAATTTCCGCTCTAAGCTAGTTTTGTGCGAAATGGGTTCGCTTCCGTAACATGGATTACCCCAAAAAGGAAACATATTTTACCTCTGTATTTAGCTTTTGTAAGAGTGCAATAGATTGCACCACTACATTCTGACAAATAACAATTAGACTGGTGTATGTAACAACCGACCATTATTGTGGGTGCTTAACGAACTTTTGCTAAAAGTTGTCTCTTGAATTGGTGGAGGTATTTAACCAAACTGCCATCAACTCTTTCCACTTCTCCTCTAAGAAAAAGTTGAAGTGACGATACCATATTCAAAGGTTCTGGCAATTTGGCATTACAACTCTGTATTTTGCAGTTTAAATAAGATATCAACAGAACAACCACAAATCGCCAGTTGTTGACCCAACGCTGTAAAATAACTCAGCAGCCAATTCATAGCGTTTGGTCATCGCTTCTCTACGAGACGCTGCGCGAACGCTACAACTGGCTAGTAATTTACTAGAAAACCCATAGTAAAAGTGCGTAAGCTAGAAAGCTGTCTTAACGCGGCTGGTAAAATAAATGTGAAGTACCCGCAAATCAACATACTTGTATCAGTGTAAATACTTCTAATAATAGATGACTTGGTAAAAGGGAAAGGGATAATGCTGAAAGGCGTAATATTCTAAGACCAATTACTGAGTAGGAAATTATTTTATGAGAACCAGAAAGCTAGGCAAACAAGGGTTAGAAGTTTCAACTATCGGACTTGGTTGCATGGGAATGTCTGAGTTCTATAGCGGTCGTGATGAAACTGAGGCAATCGCTACAATTCATCGAGCATTAGAACTGGGAGTGAATTTTCTCGATACTGCTGATATGTATGGGCCGTTTACCAACGAGCAACTAGTAGGCAAAGCAATTAAAGACCGCCGAGATCGAGTAGTTTTAGCAACTAAATTTGGCAATGTCCGTACTGAAAATGGTGGTTTTAAAGGGGTTGATGGTAGACCAGAATATGTCCATCAAGCTTGCGATGCCTCGCTAAAACGTCTGGGGGTGGAAGTAATTGACCTCTATTATCAACATCGAGTAGATTCAACTGTCCCCATTGAAGATACAGTCGGGGCAATGGCAGAGTTAGTCAAACTGGGAAAAGTGCGTTATCTGGGGCTTTCGGAAGCTGCTCCGGCGACGATTCGACGGGCTGTAGCAGTTCACCCGATTACTGCACTGCAAACAGAATACTCTCTTTGGAGTCGAGAGCCAGAGGATGAAATTTTACCTACTGTGCGGGAATTAGGAATTGGGTTTGTTCCTTATAGCCCATTAGGAAGAGGATTTTTATCAGGTGCGATCGCTAGCCCTGACGATCTTGCAGCTGATGACTATCGAAGAAATTCTCCTCGCTTTCAAGGTGAGAATTTTTATAAAAACCTGCAATTAGTAGAGCAAGTCAAAGCGATCGCCAGCGAAAAAGGAGTAACTTCTAGTCAGCTTGCTTTAGCATGGCTATTCGCTCAAGGAGAAGATATTGTCCCAATACCTGGTACAAAACGCCGTACTTACTTGGAAGAGAATATTGCAGCTACCGAAATTATCCTAACTGAACAAGATTTGAATCGACTTGAAACAGTTGCACCAAAAAATGTGGCAGCTGGCGAACGCTATCCTGATATGAGTACTGTTAACCGTTGATCTATCTGAGTGCTGGAGTATTTTTGAAAATTCCCCTTTAGATGCACAAGCAGACATTACCGCAACTTAACAAAGTAATCACCCAGAATTCTCAGAGAAAATGTCAAAAGTGGCGATCGCTATTTTATCAACTACATATCTGGATACTCATTCAATCATCTGGAAACTGCCAGCACGAGATATGTTCAATATCTTTGCTGCCGCATTTACTACAGACTGCATCAATCACAGAGTCCACCCATTCATAGTTACAATTACGACAATGACAGAAAATGTTATTGCGGTTAGCCATTTCAATACCTTGATGCCACTGTTGTAGTTGAGAAGAGTCTGTCCAAGCTTCTGACATTTCATCAAACCTCGTTTATGTCATTGTCTGTATTATGAGCCTAACAAGCCCTGAAGTGAATAACTCAGTATTAATCGCCCTGACGATCGCCGTGTCTATAGCGCTATCGCCCGTCAGCATTGCTGGTACTGTCCAAGCAACCCATACTATCAAAATGTCTTCATTTAACCTCAGTTCCCAAAAATGGCAAAACCGGGTGCTGCTAATCTTTGCACCGTCTGTTGATAACCATAACTATCAGCAACAGATGCAGGTATTTAACCAACACCAAAATGGTTTTAAAGACCGAGATTTAGTTCTCGTTCAAGTTTTGGCAACAGATAAAAGCTATGCCAACGGACAGTTAATAGATGAGTCTTCTGTTGCCAATTTGCGAAATCGTTTTGGGGTTGAGCAAGAAAATTTTCGTGTCATTTTGATCGGCAAAGATGGTGGTGTTAAGCGCCAAGAAACTACACCAGTGCCAGCGACAGCAATTTTTAAGCAAATTGACGCTATGCCGATGCGTCAGCAAGAAATGCAAGAACGATAAATTGGTAAAGCAATTGGTTTTATTGTTTAACATTAATGCAAATACAGGTAATTGCCCTTTACTACAAATGCTACGCCAATCCTCAAGTGCAAACCTCTTACAGCATTAGAGTTCTACAAGTTGAGTAAACTTAAGTGCGAACCTATAAAAGTATCTGCTTTCAAACCTGAGCTTAATTCTTCAAGTAGATGAGAACACTCATTAAAAACGCATATACTGCAATTATCAAGCAATGAATTTATTAGCTCCTAGTTTTAGACCTACTAGGAGCTTTTTTTTATTATCCATCTCTAATTAAGGTAGTTCATCACAAGAAGTAATAGGGTTCATCCTCAAGGCTATCGATCATTGCTTCTGTTGGGAGATTGAATGTCAATATTTGGATTGCTATTGTGTATTTGTCACTAGAAAACGTTTATCAAATAAAAACAATGAATATTCTTGCTTGGATTGTTTTAGGTCTAATTGCTGGTGCGATCGCAAAGGCTATCTACCCTGGTCATCAAGGCGGCGGAATTTTAGCAACAATTTTATTAGGAATTGTTGGTGCTTTTATTGGTGGTAGTTTGGGTGTATTCTTCAGTACAGGAAGCTTTGCTCTAGCGGCTCCCTCTTTGAGTATTCCCGGTATTGCAGTGGCAGTTCTTGGTGCAATTGTTGCAGTCTTCTTGTGGAACGCGTTAACTAGCCGCAGTGCTTTGTAATAAATTAAATTGAATTAACTAATTTAGAACTTACGCAATTTTTATCTTACCTGTCAATGTGTAAGTTCTATTTATCAACAATTCTTGACAAAATTTGCTGCTTGTCATGCTGATAGCCTCAACATTATCAACTTGAATAATGTTGAGGCTATGATTTTATTTTGGATGCCCTATGTGTCGCGAACATTTTTTGAATTGGTATTAGAGAAGTCGTAAATCTCTGCATTACAGGCTTATAAAGTCTGTGGCAACAACAGCAACAGCGTGATAAATCGCAAATTTTATACTTGTAATCTAACTTAATTTTCTTTGGTGCATAGGCGTAGCCCATCATAGACATCGCCTGGTAGGATAATTAAAAACTTGGGTTAGCGATCGCAATCTATTAGTTATACGTGTTTTATCTCAATTAAAGTTATATTTAAGACATGCTAATAGTAGTTTACACACTACTAATATTTAAGAACTTAATACTAATGGTGTATAAATAGATTAAGCTTGCCTCTGAGCTATTTGCTATAAAATTTAATGAAGAGGTAGTTACGATTCCCAGTGTACAACTTTGACAACTGTCCACAATACTGTTGCGCGTCTCAAGCTCATGGTAATATTATCTTACTGTCAGGGAGATATTATTTATACATCAATTTGTAACCATGCTGAAACAGCTAGTTAGGTGTGCTACCTCCAAAAAACAAAAAATTATTCAACCTACCCAGGAAATCACCAAAAGCCCTAATGTGCAAAGCACAGAGCTTTTGAGAATCTGTTTATATAAGGTACTAAAGAGCTAACTAAAGCTCTTTTTTCGGAATCATCATAGCCAGCGAAAAAGGCATAAAACCCTCTTAAGATGGCAAAAAATTAGACAAGAGTAAATAGAAAAGTTTTGACACAATGTCAATAGTTTTTTGTATATGTAATATCAAAAAGCCGAATTTGTATTGTCAAGAATACATTAACATTGTGTGTTTTATTTAGATATTGATTCTCTTTGTGCTTAGTTACCTATATAGAAGTCCTATTTGATTAGTGAAAACTTAAGCTACGCTCGCTCAAATTAGGCAAACACTTAAATTTAACAAATAATTTAGGACTGCTAGATCAATCTCGATCTAGTAAAAATTCGATTATTCACAAAGTCAGTAAGAGTAACAGGAAAAACATGAATATCATAGTTCGTTTGTTTGGAGCGATCGTTCTCCAAGTATCTGCGTTGGCTGCAATGTCTAGCATGGCAATGTCTGATGACAAACCTTTTCACATCAATACCCAACAGACTCCGGCTGTTTATCCACAGAAAACACCACAAATGTCTGATGATAAGCCCTTTCGCGTCAATACCCAACAGACTCCTGCTGTTTATCCACAGAAAACAACACAGAGGATTTGCTCTTTAGATCCTATTGAAGATTTATTACCTCCACCACAAACTAAGGCAAATAATTCTTTGCTTTCTTACCTTGCTGAACAGGGTTTTACACAAAATAAAGAGGGTTCCTGGGTCTGTTATGCCAACGATCCTAAAAAAGAGGGACGTTATTTTACTTTATTTAAGGTCAAACAAGTTAATAGCAGGCTCATAGCAAGTTCTTTCCTAGATGAAGGCAGTCTGATTCAAGGGCAGGAAAATCGGAGTTTGGACTTCTTTATGATGCTGATTGAGCGTCATACGAATACTACTAAAGAGAACCGTCAGGGTATACGTAGATATCTACAAGCCTTCGTTTCCTTAGTCAAGGAAGGGAAAATCAAACCTACACGTCGTGGGTATCTTTTTGACCAACCAAACCGGGCGATAGTCTTATATCACACACTCTCATCAGGAAATCTCAAAGGTACAGGAATCACGATCAACATTTATTTAGCTAAGAGTTGAACTGGGGAATGAGGAGCAGAGCAGCAGAGGAGACAAAGGGACAAGGGGGAATTATTAAACAAGTCTCTCCCTTGTCTTTCCCCTCTTCTTCGTCTACTTTGTCTCTTCTCCATGCCCTATGCCCCATGCCCTATGCCCAATTAAATTGTTGTCGTCTAGTAGAGGTGCATCTTGTCTAAATCAATTGTTCAAAGAATTGCGATGCCGAAAGTAGTTCGCTTTGCAGCGATCGCATTTTCATCTGTTGCAGTAGTACTCACTACGTGTCAGTCTGCTTTTGCACAGCTAAATATTGGGCGCTATGGTATCCAACAAGGACTGGAGTCTGAGTATCTCCAGTATCAAATTAATAACCAGAATTTGAGCCAGATGCGAGTCATTCCTGGATGTGATGTGGGATTTGGTCTGACCTGCAATAAGACTGGATCGGTAATCCAACAATTAGTGGAGTTAAACAATGGGACTAGTTATCAAAACCTTCTGATCCGAGCAGCCGGTGGGGAGAAAAACTTCCAGAATTTTGCTAGCTTCTACAGCAATAATCCCAATCTCTCTGCGGTGCCTTACGCCTCATTTTGGAGAAACGCATCTCCCGCAATCATGGATGGATCTCAATACCTTCTTGGACAAAGTTTTGGTCGCAATCCAGTAGAAGGACTCGGACTTGTAACCAAGCAGTTCTACTGGGCACCATATTCAGGAGTCAATGACTCTGTTAGCCTCCGTAATGGATTACTAGACCTGAAATTGTCATACGGACGACTGCTGTTTGAAGAGGTTTCACAAATTTCCAACATTCAAGAGCAGATTCAGTCTCTAGGTCTGTCGCCAGAGATGACAAATTTTTATTTAGATAAAATCTCTACAGGCTTAGATGCGTTGAGTTCTGGAGATCAGAACCAACTCCAACAGAAGATTTTTGAAGTACTATCCTTTCCATACTCCGAAGAAGGTGGACAACTCGGACGCCCCAATAATGCGATTCCAGCGGAATTTAATCAGATATTAGGAGAAGATATCGCAGGAGATACTTTGCTGAGTGACAATCCACTAGCCTTGGATGGAGAAACAATAGCTTTTGATGCTTTCCCTAGTTCTGCGGGAGATGTCTTGGTACCAGACAGTTCTAATTCCTTTCCACTTTGGCCAATAATCGGCGTTGGGGGTCTTGGTTTAATTCTGCTTCTACTACTGGGTGGTGATAGTTCTTCAGCTCAACCACCTGTTTCTTCATCTCCTCAACCACCTGCACCTGTTTCTCCAGGAAATACACCTTTGTCTCTCAACAACAAAGGCGAATGCGATCTGACTCCCAGTGGTAATGGTTCCAATCACACACAGATAATTGAAATTCCATGTAGTGTGACTCCTCAAAGCCCTACGGAAGTGAAAAAGGTAATGGAGCCATCAACGATCAAAGCGCTTGTATTGCTAATTGTTCTACTATGGATAGTCCGTAATAAACACCGAACTTTAAAAATCCTTAGTTCGTAATTATATTATCAATACCTTTGCCAAAATAAGAGCCTAGAAAAATTTTGGCAAAAACGGCAAAATGACTCATACATAAGCGTTTAGCTTACAAGGTGGTTTGGAAGCTCAAACCCTTGATACTGCGGACAATACATGAAAAAATCCTTGCAGGAAACCTTGAAGGAATTTTTAGGACTTATTGTTTTTGCCAAACCTTTGAGAACAGGACGTTAATACAATCAACTCAGCCTTGTAAATTGGCGAAGGTATTGATTACATAAGGGGATTTAGCAAAAAGTTGGAGCGCTAGTTTCCAATAAGCTTGAGTTAGCGTTAAAAACCTTAAACTGGTAGGTTGGGTTGAGCTTTCGCGTTACCCAACATCAATCGGAGTGTTGGGTTTCGTTCCTCAACCCAACCTACAAATTTTTTTGCAACAATTTAGCCTTGCCACGCCAGTAGGGTAGCACAGCTAGCTCTGCTACCCTACCCGTGTAACTTATTCAAATAAGAATCGCTATTATTACAATTTTGTAATAGCGTTCAGTTCGGGGAGCGTCCCGTAGAGAAGGAAAGGTATCGCCTGTTAATCTGCGGCCAATTCACCACATTCCACCAATTATCCAAATACTCAGCTCGACGGTTGCGATATTTCAGGTAATAGGCATGTTCCCATAGATCGTTACCCATAATCGGATATGAACCCTCCATAATTGGGTTATCCTGATTTGCTGTGGTGACAATCTGGAGTTGCTTTTGAGGATTGCGTACTAACCAAACCCAACCACTACCGAAACGACCTGCACCCGCTGCATTAAACTGTTTTTTAAAGGCATCAAAGCTGCCAAAAGTTTGGTTAATTTCTTGAGCGATCGCTCCTGATGGTTGTCCTCCACCTTGGGGACTCATCAGTTGCCAAAAAATCGTGTGGTTGAGATGACCACCAGCGTTATTACGTACCTTTGTCCGAATATCTTCAGGTACGCTGTTCAAATTCACTAGCAAACCTTCAACACTTCTTTTTTGCAAATCTGGATACTGCTTCAATGCATCATTTAAGTTCTTGACGTAGCTAGCATGATGTGCGTCATGATGCAATTTCATCGTTTCAGCATCAATAGCTTTTCCTAGTGCCCCATAAGCATAAGGCAATGGTGGTAGCTGTGCGGGAGAAGCACTTAATGACCTATTAGGATAAGCTACAGTGGTAAACGGTCTAGTAGGTGTTGGTGAAAAAAATTGCGCCCCTACTGGTTCGTGATAAATTAGCAGAATTGTCAACACAATTGTTGTGAAGAAAAAAACTATTTTTTTTCGCCAAAATCCGATCATAAATTGTAGCCTCAAAATCAATATTATTGGCTTATAACGCGATCGTAGACTGTTAGTTTGCAGTTACATTAAGCCAAATATTATATATATTACCTTAGTTTTCAGTTAATTCAAACAAAGATAGATATAGCTGAAATTTTATTTTCTAAACCTACAATTCAAACCATGTAACCAAAAAATCTCTTTGGCTAAGAATAATAATTATCGAACAGAATAGAGGCGTCAGTCGTTAGAATACAAGAAGGGTATTCTGACCGAAAAAGCGGATGAATAATATCATGTCCGCATAATTAGTTATGATTCCCACAGTCATTGACCCCACCCCTTAATCCCCTCCCCGCTTGCGGGGTGGGGTTCTTCGGGTTTGATAAGTAATCAAGCGGACATGATATAACTGGGTTTAAGACCCCCACAAAACAAGAAAATTTGGTGGTCAACAATTCAGTGGCGGGTCTGAATCCCCCACTAAAAGATTGCTGAATTCTGAATTCTGAATTCTGAATTCTGAATTCTGTATTCTTCTTCAACAATCAAATTCTTAATTTTTATTGTGCTATGGGCGTTTATTCCGCCCGTGTGAATATCTTGTTTACACCATAATAGCTAGATTTTATTTACTATTTTAGCTGGGCTATGCTACTACAACTTTTCTATTATTTAGCTTAGTTTTTGTTTTTCATCTGTCTGTAAATAGCTGCAATGTTGCGAGCATCATCAATGCCACGATGGTGTGTGCCTTTTAATTCTATCTCCAACTCATTGAGAGCCTGCGCCATGCCAAATTTTTTAGATACGCCAAGATATTCTGAAAATTCTTCTTTGATATTTATATGTTCTGAAGTAAAAGGATAGGGAAAATCATGAAACGCACAATCTTGAATAAATTGCTTTTTGTCGTAATTACCCCAAGAACAAAAAATATAGTTGGGAAATAAATTAATCCATTCTTTAAAGCGAGAAATTGCTTCTAAAAATTTGGGTGCTTCGTCAACATCTAGCTGGCGAATGCTAGTCAATTCGGTGCAAAAACCTGTCAGTTGCGGATGTCTCACAGGTTGGATGAATTGCTGAAACTCTGAATCAATTTCCCACGTTGTTCGATTGAGCATCACTGCACCGATTTCAATAATTTCCATTTCATGACGGGGAATAGTTTTACTGTTACAGCACGTGGCTTCCAAATCGACTATCAAATAATAGTGGGATATTTTAGTATTCATATTAGATTGATGATTAATACTGGTAATTAGTTATACGTTTAGTTAAAATTTAGAGATTTTTTGTAGGAATTTTGTTTGGATTATACTACAAAAACTTAATGTTTACAGTAGCTTTGCTTTTTTCATTTATTTAAACCACAACCTCCTGTATAGGCTTACAGGTAGCTGTAAGACCACAAGAATTTAGATTGATGAAAAAGGTTTAACCCAACTCAATTGAATAGCGATATCAAGAGCAATTGCAGCTAGCGCAAACCATAACAAACTTTCTGCCGCCAACACCAAAAATGGCCAAATTGTGCTGTGAGAATTCCACCCAAATTCTATCTGAGTTAATCCGCGCACCAAGCCAAAAGCTAACACGCCACCAGCTTTGAGTTGGGGATTTCGATCGGAGCGGATGATATAGCGGTAGGTGACACCAAATAGGAAACCAGTAAAAGTGGCAACTGCACCACTTACCCATAAGCGCCAGTTAAGATCACTTTGCAGACATACAAGTGTCTGAAAATATGTTGCTAGTACTAGAGTATTTAACAGACTGGCGATCGCAAAAGCGAAACATACAGATAATCCCCCAACTATTCCAGCCTTGAGAGATTCTATGCGTTCTGCCATTAATTGAGGATCTAAAGTTGGGTTCACTCTATATATAAATTACGGATTGGGTATTGGGAAAACTCTTCCCCAGTCTCCAATATGATAAATGCTAGAGCAGTTTTGTAATCAATTAAATATTGTTCTCATGTAGGAATTTTGATGATGAACTCGGTTCCCATGCCGGGTTGAGAATTCACTTCTAAAATGCCTTTGTGTTTCTCTACAATTATTTGATATGCAATCGACAAGCCAAGTCCAGTACCTTTTCCAACAGTTTTCGTGGTAAACAACGGCTCAAACAAGCGTTTTTTAAGCCGTTCAGGAATACCAACCCCATTGTCAGCAATCCGAATTATAACTAATTGTTCAGAATTTATTTCTGTGGCAATTTTAATCTGAGGAATTAAATTGCTCATTTTGCCTTCTATTATAGCTTCATCAAGAGCATCAACTGCATTTGCCAGAATGTTCATAAATACTTGATTCATTTCCCCTAGATAGCAGCGAACCTGTGGTAATTCTCCATAACTTTTAATAACTTCAATGCGAGGGCGATCGCCATTAGCATTGAGGCGGTGTTGCAAAATCATTAGTGTACTATCTAGTCCTTGGTGCAAATCAGCAGATATTTTGGCATCCCTGTCTGAGCGACAGAAGTTGCGGAGTGAATTAGAAAGGTTCCTAATTCGTTCACTTCCTAGCTGGAGTGAGTTTAAGATTTTTACTATATCTTCGAGAACAAAGTTCAGATCCAAGTCCTCAATGGCATTGGTAATTTTGGCTGTTGGGTTTGGATACTCTTGTTCATATAGTAGGAACAACTTGGTTACTCCTGCAATGTGTTCTTGCAAGGGTGGAATATTACTAGAAATAAAGTTGATCGGGTTATTGATTTCATGGCCAACACCAGCGATTAACTCTCCAAGTGTTGATAGTTTCTCTTGCTGCACTAGTTGGACTTGGGCTTTTTGCAAAGCCTTGGTGCGATCGCTGACTTGTTGTTCCAAAGATTCAGTCAATTGTTTGAGTTGTAAATGTACGCGTACTCTGGCAATAACTTCCTCTTGGGCAAACGGTTTAGGGATATAGTCTACTGCACCAAGGGAAAATCCCTTCGTTTTGCTCTCCGTATCCGCTAAAGCAGTAGTGAAAATAATCGGAATGTTTTGGGTAACAGGATTAGCTTTGAGGCGGCGACAAGTTTCAAATCCATCAATACCGGGCATTTGTACATCCAGCAAAATCAACTCTGGTTGATTGCGTTCGGCTTGAGCGATCGCACTTTCTCCATCGACTGCAACCCGGAAACGAAAACCCTCACTATTGAGCGCTTCACACACGACAGATAAATTTGTCGGATTATCATCCACAATCAAAATAAATCCGTTATTTTGAATTTTGCTCATGATGAATTTCAAACTGAATTTGAACTCAAATTAATCAATGCATTGTTGAATAAAAGTTTCCAAACGTTTGAGTTGGAAATTACTAGCAAGCTGGACGATTTGCTGGGCAAAAACGCTTAACTGCTGATCGGATGCAGAAAGTTCTTCAGCCAGTTCCAAGATTTTTTGAATATCGCCGTTTTCTGTCAGTTCGAGTAACTCTTGTAAAACCTCTTTGGCAGGATAAATCATCTCATTTTGTTGATCCAAACCACCTGTATAGGTTTTTTTGATTGCGTCTACCTTAACATCAAAAATCCATTCTAGATGCAAAAATTGTCGTAACATTTCCAGCAGCGTTTCAGCTTCTACAGGCTTTGGTAAAAATGCATCTGCACCGACATCAATACTCTTGTGCTGGTCGATTGCAAACACGCTAGCTGACGAAGCGATGACAGCAATTTCTTTAAATGGCCCAGGCTGACGCAAACGCTCGATCAACTCAAATCCATTTAATATAGGCATCACGAGGTCAGTGATAATCAAGTCTGGTTTGTGGGCTAGAGCCTGTTCCCATGCTTCTTGACCCTGGCTAGCTTCTACCACAGTAAACCCAACAGGCTCTAGTAAATTTACAATTACCGATCGGTTTTCCCATTTGTCATCCGCAATCAAAATCGTGCGCCTTTGTCCTTGATAACCAATAATAGTTCCTTGCTCAACCACTCTAGAAACCTTTGCCCAGTCTTTAGATTCTGGGAATTCTGCCTCAAACCAGAAAGTACTACCTTTGCGTAAGGTACTTTGCACCTGAATTTGACCACCCATTAACAAAACAATTTTTTGGCTGATTGCTAATCCCAAGCCTGTACCTTCAGATTGTCGTTTTTGATTTCCCACTTGCTCAAAGGGCTGGAAGATTTTCTCGGCTTGTTCAGGGCTTATACCCGTGCCGGTATTTACTACTTGAAAACGAATTTTGTAATTAGTTTGTCCATTGGTATTTGATTCTTGACCAATCACCTGAACTTTGAAAGTGACACTGCCTTGATGAGTAAATTTAATCGCATTACTAAGCAAGTTAATCAATACTTGCCGCAAGCGTTTTTCATCAGCATGAATACCCGTTGGCAAATCAGGATCGAGTTCAATGTGAAATGCGATCACCTTTTGTTCTGCCCGGATGCGGCAAATTTCAGCCACGCTATCTATAAAAGCAGGCAAGTAAAAATCAACAGGATACAATTCCAACTTCCGGGCTTCTATTTTGGAGAGATCCAGCACATCATTAATTAGGGTTAAAAGATGAGAACCACATTGATAAATGATGCTGACTCCTTTACGTCCTTTTTCACTCAAAGATTCTGTACGTTGGAGAATTTGTGTATAGCCGAGAATCCCGTTGAGAGGTGTGCGTAGTTCATGACTCATATTGGCAAGAAATTCACTCTTGGCTTGGCTGGAGTTTTGAGCGACTTCCTCTGCAAGGCGTAGTTCTTTCTCGATGCGTTTACGCTCGACAATTTCAGTTGAAAGCACTTGATTGATAGCTTCTAACTGGGCTGGGCTGGGTAGCGTCAGAGCTTGAGGCATGAGATAAAATAACGCAAATGCCGTGTATATCGAAATAATCGCAGTTAAAGCTTTTAAACCACCTGCAATCCAATAGTCTGGATGCCAAAGCGTCCAAATATCTATCAAGTGTCCAGTACCGCAGGCAATGATAAAAGCACCAAATAACAAAAAGACTCCATTGAAAGGAACGTCTTGACGCTTGGAAATAAAGTAAATCAGTAAAAAGGGAATAGAATAATAGGCTAGAGCGATCGTGGCATCAGAAATAATGTGGAGCGAAACTAATCCAGTTTGCCAGAGATAACAATGTCCGTGGGGAACAAAACCGTTGGAGTGGAAAGGATAGTTGAAAAATGTCGGCATGATATTAGGGGTTGCTGGATTGGAAGTATATACGCATAGCCCTAGTATTCCCAAAGTATCAAGTCAGAAAGCGCGATCGCTACTTTTTTAGATTCGTGTTTATCGTTGCTTAAAATGCTAGCGTATCGAGAAAATTTGTTTGGTGTCTTTTTTGCGACGCCGAATAGCCCGTTGTAGACATCGCACGCAAAACTTACAATGTCATTAACAAAAAAATCTCAGCCTGCCCAATCCCTGTATGATAAGTATTAGAAACCTTTTGTAATTATTTGAAAAGTGGGACTATGGAGATTTTGACACTAGGTTGGGTATCGTTGTTAGTTGTGTTCACTTGGTCAATTGCAATGGTAGTGTGGGGACGTAACGGACTGTAGAGGTATTGTGGAAAGTCCATTCTTGAGTATTTTGGCTTTATTTGCTGTAGTGCTGCTCGTAGTAGTGACTGGTGGTATTGGTTATTTGACCCTGGCAGATTGGCGCGATCGCCGTCGTCGAGATGAAGAAAAACGCACCACCCGCAGCGCCACTCCCAAGCGGCGATAATTTTATTGTGATTGAAAAATCTTTTTGTGGGGACGCGATACTATCCATTGGTGTCAACTTCAGCAAAAAGTAAGTAAAAGATGTAATCTAGGAACATGAATAATGATGTTCTTAGATATACATCATGGCAAGAAAACGACCAGCGCGAATAGGAAATCCAGACCTGCGGCAGCAAAAACAAGTACAGAAATGGTGTTTCGTGCTTTATACCATTTTTCACAAGCTGTTCTCCGTGGTGATGCACATGAGGCTGTTCCTTATCTTGTGGAACGTCAAAAGCTCTTTGGATTAGTTAAAGCAAGGCGTAAGCGCCACTCTTGAGATTGACGCTTACACCGAACAATATTTGGGCAAAATCTTCTTAAGTTGACACCAATGGGCACTGCCGTGCCCCTACACCCCGCGATATAATGTTGTACCGCATCTGAATGGGAACCGCTATATAAGACTCCTATTTAATTTTTGAATAACTAAGCTGCTTAAAAGCTTGCCAGACAAAGATTTACTTTTCAAAATACTGAGCAGGATTCAAGTAGGATTGCTATATGTATGTGAACATAATAATTACATAAATGAAAAAATGAAAGTTAGCATTCAAAATACAGTAGAAATTCTAGAGCAAGTTCACCAATTAGAGTCCACATTAGGTCTTAAAAATGAAGCCTGCCGTTCTAAATTTTTGATTCATCCTGACTTCACTTCAAAAGTTTTTTTGTTTTTGCATGGTTTTACAGCAGGCCCTTACCAGTTCGAGCCGCTTGGTAAAGCCTTCTTTAACACGGGATATAACGTTCTAATTCCTTTACAACCCGGTCATGGACGCTCAGGTGACTGGAAGTCTCAAAATCCTCCACCCCTGCCAACAGATATTGAGATTTATCAAAAATTTGTAATCAAATGGTTAGAGATTGCCAAAACGCTAGGGCAACAAGTTGTAATTGGTGGATTATCAACAGGTGGAACTTTAGCTGCTTGGTTAGCTTTAGAGCATCCTCAAGAGATTGACCGCACCTTATTGTTCACGCCTTATTTAGGTAGCTGCTACTTAATATTCGATCAACTGATCAAACTTCTGCCAATTTACTTTGAATGGTTCAACAAAGATGCACCCGGCAATTTTGGTTATAAAGGTTTTTGTCTCAAGGCCTTACGGATATTTTTGGAATTGGGATATCAGGTTTTAGACAAGTCTCAAGGCTGTGTTTCTGCCCCAATTTTAATGGTATGTAGTGAGGCAGATAGTGTTGTTAGTCGCTCGAAACAGCAGGATCTTTTCCGAAGAGTACTTAGGCAGCAACCAAAATCCTGGTATTACTGTTTCGATGATTCGCTTCACATTGAACATCGAATGATGACAAAATTGGAAGACAATGATTATGAGGAACTGGTAATTACCCTTAGTAAAGCATTTGTTGAGAGTGATTTAACTTGGGTAGAGTTTGAGCAAATGGCAAAGCGGATAGTGCAGGGGCAAGCTCATGACCAAATCATGCAAGAACTCAACTTTAATGAACAAGTTTTTCCACAGCTATCTGCAATGATGACTCAAGGTTTTGGCTGTGAACATCTTAAATGTATTAATCCAGATTGCTAATGAGCATCGTAATTTTGCAAAAAATCGTTTTTTGTGTAAAACATGATATTTATCTTCAAATTATAAAAAAGGAAAAATTTCTTGGGGAGCGTCGGAAAGAATGCTTACAAGGGGAGCATCCCAGTTTTTTGCAAAGAGGGGGAAAATCAGTCAGGATAAGTAAGAC
>NZ_JABXKF010000179.1 GCF_017115165.1 Nostoc sp. LPT
GAAGGCAATATATTTTGGTAGCTTTATCTGTAGCCAGCTTTTAGAGAATTGGTATAACTTTTATTCTGACCGGAGCAACGGAAACGTCTCCGGCTCCGCTCCTGAATTCTTCTTCAAATTGTTTACATTCCTCGCAACACTTGCCGAATAATATCCGATGGCACTTCATCGGTAATTGTTACTACACCAATCTCTGTTGGTAAAACAAACCGCACTTTCCCAGCTTGGACTTTCTTATCTAACTGCAACGCCTCAATAATTGCTTCAATATCTACCCCATCTGGTAACTGAGTGGGTAAACCCGCTTTTTGAATTAAAGCATTTTGACGTTCTGTGTCTTCCTTGTGCCACAGTCCCAAATCCACAGCAATTTGACCGGCTGCTACCATACCAATAGCCACTGCTTCGCCATGATTTACTAAACGATAACCAGTCAAACTTTCCACTGTATGACCGATGGTGTGTCCATAATTGAGAATTGCGCGTAATCCGCCTTCTTTCTCATCTTTGCCGACAACATCAGCTTTAGCTTGACAAGAGCGCGTTAATATGTTTGTTATGAGATCAGGTTTGACATAGCGGAGTTGGTCGAGGCGTTTACTTGCTTCCAACTGGGTAAACAATTCGGCATCCCAAATCACACCGTACTTGATAACTTCTGCCATCCCTGCTCGAAACTCACGCATAGGTAGAGTTTTTAACACATCTGGGTCAATCAAAACCAAGCGCGGTTGATGGAATGCCCCAATTAAGTTTTTACCGTGGGGATGATTCACGCCAGTTTTGCCGCCAATTGCCGAATCTACCATCGCCAACAAAGAGGTAGGCACTTGGACAACATTAATACCGCGCAGCCAAGTTGCGGCTGCAAAGCCAGTCATATCGCCAATTACACCTCCGCCCAAAGCTACCATAGTAGAAGAACGTTCTAGGCGGTTTTCCAAGGCGATATCGTAGAGTTTTTGGATGGAATTGAGGGTTTTGTAGCGTTCACCAGGTGGTAGAGTGCAGCTAGCAACTTTAAATCCAGCAGATGTCAGGGATGTAATTGCTCTTTCCCCAAAATGCTTAAAAATCGTCGGATTAGAAACCAGCAATACCTTTTTGCCCAGTTTCAGACTGGCCATCTGTTGACCCAGTTGATCTAAACTTGAAGGTGCGTTAGCGTAGCTCAACGAAGTTATCGCAATCTCATAAGACTGCTCTGGTAGATTTACATTAATTACAGAAGTCATTGCCCAACCTTAAACAAGCGCCCGTGGGCTGTATTGTATCGCAATCTAGAAAATGGGAATAGGGCATAGGGCATAGGGCATTGGGGATTGGTTAAGAAGCAGGGAAGCAGAGGGAGAAGTTGCAGTAACTATTTCTTCTCTACCCCATGCCCTTCAGGAGTGCTGAGTGCTGAGTGGGGAATCTCAGTTCTTTACTCAGCACTCGGAACTCGAAACTCGGAACTGTTTTGCCCCATGCCCAATACCCAACAACTAATGATTCAATAGATTTAGGAAATATTCTGGAGAGCAATAAATGTTTGCAATTGTATCTTATGTCGTCTTCTTGGGTTTATTCTTTGGCTTAGCTGTAGGTTTGCTGTTCGGTCTGCGGACTGCCAAAATAATTTAATCGAGAGGGATATTCAACCCAAGACTCTTGTGGGGCGGGCATCTTGCCTGCCCTCTATTTATGAATATCCTATAAAACCCTTCCTTTTTCACCAAGTACACCTCGGCGAACTTGGTAAAAGTGCTGTAGGCTTTAGTCTGTCGGTACTTACTCTCTGAATGTTGATAAGAAGTTAATTGTTTTTTCCTAAAGTATTGTTACCGCATCGTGATATGATTCAGCTGACTGAATGTGCAGTCATCATATTTAACTGTACTGGTTTCAAGTCCCGTGAGCTTGTCTGACGAATCAATTGCGCCCACTCCGACAACGCAACAAGATGCTAAAACTGGTTCTGAAGACACAGAATCAGGTAACTCCATGCAAGAGTTCTATCAACTCTTCCAGCGATTGTTGGTAATCACGCTTGTCTTGACGGGGGTTATTTTTATCTCTGTGTGGATTTTTTATTCCTTAAACATTGCCCTAAATTATTTAATTGGGGCGTGTACAGGTGTGGTTTACTTAAAAATGTTGGCTAGAGATGTTGAGCAGCTTGGTAGTGAGAAAACCAGTCTGAGCAAAACTCGTTTTGCTCTATTTATTGGAGTCATGATCGTGGCAACTCGATGGCGTGAGCTACAGATTTTGCCCATTTTTTTGGGATTTCTAACTTACAAAGCCACGCTCCTCGTCTATATGGTGCAAATTGCGTTCATTCCTGATTCTTAAAAAGTCAGGCTCACAAAGATAGTAATCCCATCCTCGCTCGTTGGGGAAAATGCTTGAAGAATGCAAATGCTTAGTGTCTTAAACGCCTTTAATTCTTTTCCCCTCGCCGAATTAGAAGTAGGTCATCATTTCTACTGGCAGTTGGGCAATCTTAAAATTCATGGGCAAGTTTTTCTCACCTCATGGTTTGTGATTAGTATTCTAGTAGTGGCTTCAATAGCTGCTACTCGCAACGCACAAAGAATTCCCAAGGGTATCCAAAATTTGATGGAATACGCCCTAGAATTTATTCGTGATTTGGCCAAAAACCAACTTGGTGAGAAAGAGTACCGCCCTTGGGTGCCATTTATTGGCACATTGTTCTTGTTTATTTTCGTATCGAACTGGTCAGGTGCGCTAATTCCCTGGAAGCTCATCAAGCTACCTTCAGGTGAATTGGCAGCTCCCACCAATGACATCAATACGACTGTTGCATTAGCACTGCTGACCTCTTTAGCGTACTTTTACGCAGGTTTTAGCAAACGGGGTTTAGGCTACTTTAAGAAATATATAGAGCCAACCCCTGTTTTGTTGCCGATCGCAATTTTAGAAGATTTCACCAAGCCCCTCTCCCTAAGCTTCCGTCTATTTGGTAATATTTTGGCGGATGAATTGGTAGTAGCGGTATTGGTGCTGCTAGTTCCTCTATTTGTACCTCTGCCTGTAATGGCCTTGGGTTTATTTACCAGCGCCATTCAAGCCCTGGTTTTTGCCACCCTAGCCGGAGCATACATTCATGAGGCAATGGAGGGGCATGGCTCAGATGAACATGAGGAGCATTAAACTTCTCAGTTGATAGCACGGTTCCAAGAGCATTTTCGCTCAAAACATCGCAAAGCGCGATCAAAGAAAAGAACTCATGTGCAGCGTGAAAACCACGTTTCTAATTGTTAACGTACTTTTGTTAGTTTTGTAATCAAAGCAAGGAAAATCAACATGGATCCATTAGTTCAGGCCGCTTCAGTTCTCGCTGCTGCTTTAGCGATTGGTTTAGCTGCAATTGGCCCTGGTATTGGTCAAGGAAACGCTGCTGGACAAGCAGTAGAAGGTATTGCTCGTCAACCTGAAGCAGAAGGAAAAATTCGCGGTACTCTGCTATTAACCTTGGCATTCATGGAATCCTTGACTATCTATGGTCTAGTAATTGCCCTGGTATTGCTGTTTGCTAACCCCTTCGGCTAATACCTGAAAATTTTTGTGAGTGTGGAGACGTGATAGTTCACGTCTCTACAATCAAAATATTTTGGGTGTCGTAATAGTTTTAATGTTCAGTTGACCCTTATTGGCTATGGGTCTCTAAAATATGAAAGGTTGGATGATGTTGCTAGCCACGAAAACTGCTACTCCAGCCAAAGAGGAGACAAATGTTTGATTTCGATGCTACCTTGCCCTTCATGGCATTGCAATTCCTGCTCTTAGCAGCTTTGTTGAATGCAATTTTCTATAAGCCACTGACCAAGGTACTAGACGATCGCGATAATTATATCCGAACGAATACCTTGGAAGCGCGGGAGAGCTTGGCTAAAGCCGAGCGCTTGGCTACCGAATATGAGCAGCAACTCGCAGACGCTCGCAAACAATCGCAAGCTACTGTAGAAGCAGCTCAACTGGAAGCTAAGAAAATTACTGCCGAGAAAATAGCTGAGGCCCAAAAGGAAGCTCAGACTCAACGAGAACAAGCTGCTGTTGAAATAGAACAACAAAAGCAGGAAGCTTTTCGCACCTTAGAGCAACAAGTTGATGCTCTAAGCAGGCAGATTCTAGAAAAACTATTGGGGCCAACTCCAGTTAGATAAACTAACTAGACTGGTTCCGTGAAAGCATACGCGCAACTGGCCCCTTGTCCAAAGCGCAAAATTTAAGTGTCGAAAAAGGCACTTTTTCCCCTTCTGGGGAAAAGATACTTAAATTTCCTTCGGGAAAGATACTTAATTTCCCTTCGGGAAAATACAATGTATTAGCAAGCGAGCAGCGCACTTGTAAATGGGTATCATGGGGACATTCTTATTACTTGCCGCAGAAGCGAACGCTGTTCACTCTGAATTGGCAGAAGGCGCAGCAGAAGGTGGTTTCGGTCTAAACCTAGACATTTTTGAAACCAATCTAATTAATCTAGCGATTCTGATTGGCATACTATTCTACTTCGGACGTAAAGTTTTAAGCAATATCCTGAACGAGCGACAATCCAATATTGCCACCGCAATTCAGGAAGCAGAAGGGCGCTTAAAAGAGGCAAAGACTGCCCTTTCCCAAGCGCAAGAGCAGTTGAAGCAATCTCAGGCAGAAGCAGAACGCATCCGCCAATCTGCCACAGAAAACGCCCAAAAGACAAAAGAAGCCTTGTTAGCGAAGGCAGTGCAAGACGTAGAACGCTTGAAACAAACAGCAGCAGCAGATTTAAACACCGAAACTGATCGAGCGATCGCTCAACTGCGGCAACGGGTAGCTACACTAGCATTGCAAAAAGTCGAATCGCAACTCAAAAGCGGGATTGCCGACGATGCTCAACAAGGTTTAATTGACCGCAGCATCGCACAACTGGGAGGCAATGTATGACAAGTCAGGTAGCGGCAGCCGAAGTAGCCCAACCTTACGCACAGGCACTTTTGTCAATAGCGCAATCGAAAAATTTGACAGAAGAGTTTGGGGAAGATGCGCGTACTTTCCTGGGACTACTCAGGGCAGATAAACAGCTACACAACTTCTTCAGCAACCCGTTTATTCAGTCTGAGAACAAAAAATCTCTGATCAAACAAATACTTGGTGAAGGCTCTAATCCCTACTTACGCAATTTTTTGCTGATACTGGTAGATAAGCGGCGCATTGCATTCTTGGAAGAGATTTTTCAACAGTATCTGGCGCTGTTGCGGCAGCTGAATCAAACCGTATTAGCGGAAGTAATTTCAGCCGTTCCCCTCACAGAACCTCAACAGCAGGCAATCATCCAAAAGGTCATCGCCATCTCGAATGCTCGTCAGGTAGAACTAGAAACCAGGGTAGACAGCGAGTTAATTGGCGGTGTAATCATTAAAGTAGGTTCGCAGGTAATTGACGCTAGTATCCGGGGTCAGTTACGCCGCCTTTCATTGCGCTTAACTAATAGCTAGAAAGTTAGAAGTTAGGAGTTAGTAGTTAGGAGTTAAGTAAATAGTAATTTATTTTGACTTTTAACTTGTAATTTTGGCATTTTTAACTCTTAACTCCTAACTGAATTAATTTTTCCGTCTCGAAAGCAAAAAAGATAGACACATGAGTATATCAATTAGACCTGACGAAATTAGCAGCATTATCCAACAACAAATCGAGCAATACGATCAAGAGGTCAAAGTTGCTAACGTTGGTACTGTTCTCCAAGTTGGTGATGGTATTGCCCGGATTTATGGTCTGGAAAAGGCTATGTCTGGGGAACTTTTGGAATTTGAAGATGGCACAATTGGCATCGCCCAGAACTTAGAAGAAGACAACGTGGGTGCGGTGCTGATGGGTGAAGGGCTGGAAATTCAAGAAGGTAGTTCTGTAACTGCCACTGGTAGAATTGCCCAAGTACCCGTAGGAGATGCGTTAATTGGACGAGTTGTAGATTCCTTGGGTCGTCCTATCGATGGTAAGGGAGACATCAAATCCTCAGATAGCCGTTTGATTGAATCTCCAGCACCCGGTATCATTGCCCGTCGGTCTGTACACGAACCCATGCAAACGGGTATCACAGCTATTGACTCAATGATTCCTATTGGTCGCGGTCAACGGGAATTGATTATTGGCGATCGCCAAACTGGTAAAACTGCGATCGCGATCGACACAATCATCAACCAGAAAGAAGAAGATGTAATTTGTGTCTACGTTGCGATCGGTCAAAAGGCTTCTACTGTTGCTAACGTGGTGCAAACATTGCAAGAAAAAGGCGCGATGGATTACACCATCGTCGTCGCCGCTAGTGCCAGTGAACCAGCTACCCTGCAATACCTCGCTCCCTACACAGGTGCAACTATTGCTGAGTACTTCATGTACAAAGGCAAAGCTACCCTGGTAATTTATGATGACCTCTCCAAGCAAGCCCAAGCTTATCGCCAAATGTCCCTACTGCTACGTCGTCCACCCGGACGCGAAGCGTACCCCGGAGATGTATTCTACATCCACTCCCGCTTGTTAGAAAGAGCCGCAAAACTGAGTGACGAATTAGGTAAAGGCAGTATGACCGCCCTACCAATTATCGAAACCCAAGCTGGTGACGTTTCAGCATACATTCCCACAAACGTAATTTCGATTACTGATGGTCAGATATTCCTCTCTTCTGACTTGTTTAACGCTGGTATCCGTCCGGCTGTAAACCCCGGTATTTCAGTATCCCGTGTAGGTTCTGCCGCTCAAACCAAGGCAATGAAAAAAGTTGCCGGTAAGATTAAATTGGAACTAGCCCAATTTGACGACCTGCAAGCCTTCGCACAATTTGCTTCTGACTTAGATAAAGCCACTCAAGACCAATTGGCACGGGGTCAACGGTTGCGCGAACTCCTCAAACAGCCACAAAATTCCCCACTCTCGGTGTATGAGCAAGTGGCAATTTTGTATGCTGGCATCAATGGTTACTTAGATGATGTACCTGTAAATCAAGTAACCAGCTTTACAGCAGGTCTACGTGAGTACTTAAAGACTGGAACAACCCAGTATGCCCAAGGAGTACAAGCATCTAAAGCACTAGGTGATGCAGAAGAAGCTGCCTTGAAGGAAGCACTTACTGAATACAAGAATACCTTCAAAGCTACAGCGTAATAGAGTGCTGAGTGCTGAGTGCTGAGTGCTGAGTGAGAAGAGGAGTCAAGAGTGAAGATATATGAGCATGATGCTTACAAGTTCTCACATTTCCAATTCCTATGAAGCTTGGCATTCAGCACTTTCTACCACTCAGGACTCAGAACTCAAGACTCAGAACTTACAGTTATGGCCAATTTAAAAGCAATACGCGATCGCATTCAGTCGGTCAAAAATACCAAAAAAATCACAGAAGCCATGCGTCTCGTAGCTGCGGCTAGAGTGCGTCGGGCGCAAGAACAAGTGCTAGCAACTCGCCCCTTTGCCGATCGCTTGGCACAAGTATTATATGGTTTGCAAAGCCGTCTGCGCTTTGAAGAAGCAAACCTACCACTACTGAAAAAACGCCAAGTTAAGTCAGTTGGGTTGTTGGTTATTTCAGGCGATCGCGGTCTATGCGGCGGCTACAATAATAACGTTATCCGTCGTGCAGAAAACCGCGCCAAAGAAATCCAGGCAGAAGGTTTAGACTATCAATTTGTGATCGTCGGACGCAAAGCTACGCAGTACTTTCAACGCCGTAATCAGCCAATTGATGCCACCTACAGCGGCTTAGAGCAAATTCCCACCGCAGCGGAAGCTAATCAGATTGCCGATCAACTACTTTCCTTGTTCCTTTCAGAAGAAGTTGACCGCATCGAATTAATCTATACCAGATTCATTTCCTTGGTTAGCTCACGTCCTGTGATCCAAACCTTACTGCCGCTCGATCCACAAGGTCTAGAAGCAGGCGATGATGAAATCTTCCGCTTGACAACCCGTGGCGGTAAATTTGAAGTCGAACGGGAGAAAGTGACTAACCAAGTCCGCACCTTGGCTCCTGACATGATTTTCGAGCAAGATCCCGTGCAGATTCTCGATTCTCTATTGCCCCTGTATCTGAGTAACCAGCTATTGCGGGCGTTACAAGAATCGGCAGCTAGCGAACTAGCAGCGCGGATGACAGCCATGAGTAATGCCAGTGAAAATGCTGGTGAACTGATTAACACCCTCACGCTGTCTTACAACAAGGCTCGACAAGCTGCAATTACCCAAGAACTCCTTGAGGTTGTGGGCGGTGCTGAAGCACTAACTTAGGGTATAGCTAATTATTTATTTGTAGTGCGTTGTAATATATAGCCAACTGCTAATTATTTTAAGATTAGCAATTGGCTATTTTTAGTATTTGAGACTTTTAACTAGATGACATTCACGGCATATGGGCCTTTATGCATTGAGGTTTATGAAATAACCAAGCCCATTGATGGAGATTACCCAGATATTCCATACTACATTAGACACCTTTCATCAATTGGTGGCAGAGTTTTGGAGGCGATGGTTGGGACAGGACGACTACTCATTCCACTGCTAGAAGCTGGTATCAATGTTGAGGGTATCGATAGTTCATCAGATATGCTTGCTGCTTGTCGAAAGCACTGTACTCATAGGAACTTAAATCCAGTTCTGCATCAAGGTTGTGTAGAAAATTTTGACATTCCTGGTAAATTTAGTGCAATCGCAGTTTCCTTTGGTTCATTCATGCTGCTAGAAAAGCGAACTGCTGTTGTGTCTGCTCTGCAAGCTTTTGCTCGACATCTGGAACCACAAGGGCGAATCTTTATTGATTTAGAGTTGCCTATCGAAGATTTTAAGACAGAGAACATTGTTAAACAGCAATTGCCAATTGACAGCCCTGATGGATCAACAATTCTCTTGCAATCCACATCTCAGATAGACTGGCTTAATCAACTTAACACGACTGTGATTCGCTACGAAAAGTGGAAAGAGGGCAAACTTGTTGCCACGGAGTTACAAAGCCTTCCCTTACACTGGTTTGGGCGTGACGAATTTATGATGTGTTTACGGGAAAATGGTTATAAAGACATCACCCTATGTGTTAACTACACTGATGATCTACAGCCAAGCTCATCTAAAGATACCATGTGTTTCTCAGCAGCACTTGTATAAACCAAAAATTTTTTGTTACTAACACATTTTGAAAACAGCGTATTATAATTGAAATATAAAGCGCATGGGTCCGTCACGGTTTCGACAGGTTGGCGAACGCTGCTCTGTGATTCAGGTCGAGAGTGAGTCTCCTCTCGGAAATCAAAGGCTCAAACAAAAAGTAAATGCGAATAACATCGTTAACTTTGCTCGTAAGGATGCTCTAGTAGCAGCCTAAAACACCTCTTACAGGTTCGAGCGTCTTCGGTTTGACTCCGTTAAGGACTGAAGACCAAACCCCAACGGATACTCTAGCAAGCGTTCTCTGGTTGGCTTGCTAGCTAAGATTAAATCAGAGCATCCTACGTTCGGGATAATGAACGATTCCCGCCTTGAGGATCAGAAAGGCTAAACCTGTGAATGAGCGGGGGGTTAATACCCAATTTGGACAGCAGTTCGACTCTGCTCGGATCCACTAAAAATAGTTAACAAGTCCACTTGACATGTGATGTGTAAGTGGGCTTTGTTTTATGGGAAACTCCCATCAGAATTTTCTATAATGCACAGCTAACTTGAGTTCAACGGCTAATATAGCAATACCGTTCAGTTAAGCCCAAAATTTTTGGTAAATATGCGAAACTGGACTGTTACCCGGCTGTGCTAAGGTGTTTCTACAAGTTTCTCGGCAAACCTTAAACCAAAAACATGTAGACCTCAACAGCGCCCAAGCCCAAGTAACAAAAAGAAGCGCAACAAGTACTATCTCTGCACAAAGCAGAACTTGTCAAGAAGATAATCTTGATTGTCAACCACAATCTAGCGATCACTGCCCAAACGAAACAAGTGATTCGAGTCGAAGATGATTTAATCAGCTAATTATGCTGTTTCTGGGTTTGTGTGCGTGCGCTTCCAAACCCCCTTGCCCTTTTTTTCAATACCCGTCGTAGTCGATCTGCACTCAAGTTTACTTGACGCTCAGATGCGAGTTTTTTTGCTAATTGTTTAGAGTTATAAGTCTCTGACTCTTGAGCTAAACAATTTTCGAGATAAACCAAATCCGATTCCGAATATCGGGGTTTTCCTCCTCGACCAGGAGCATCCCATAAACCTGCTAAACCCATCTTTTCCCAGCGATGAAGGGTTTGGCGCACTGTTGAAATCGCCCAGTTCAAGCCTTTTGCAATTTGCTCATTTTTTAAGCCGCGAGTATTCAGCAGTAAAACTTGAGCACGATCCTTAGTACGTTGAGGAACATCTTTAGCTTTTCTCAACTCTTCTAAGGTCAGCTTTTCTTCTTCTGTAAGAAACACTTTTAATCGGCATCCCATAAACAATAACCTTTTACACAATCAATTTTTTGTCATTTTTGTATCTATTTACGCCTGTATATTGAATTACTTAAGTATTTAATTATACATCTTAAAAATGAACTACAAGTATTAAGGATGGCGGCGTCTATAAGGCTGCTACGCGATAAGTATTGGCTTGAAAACACGATCAAAGTTTGCAATTTTTCATCAACAATAAATTTTTATAAAAAGTTAGGCACATCGAAATGACACCATTAACCTATATAAGCAAATTTATTCAATAGCCTAAAGCTGTAGCTTATAGCTATGACAAGAAGAATTTGTTGGCGTTGTCTTGTTTAATGTCTAAAGTCGATAATAAAGGACTGTATCATTAAATTACTGAGATTATTTCTATGCTTACAGAGGTTTATCGAAACTTTAAAAATTATTTTTACGCTAGTTTCTATTTGGATGAGCGGAAAAAGATATACAACCCTAGTTCCTTTTTATTCAACTAGTCTCTGGAAATTTGCCTTGATTATCTCCAAAAAATATCTGTTTTATCTACTTTACATAAAGTTTATATTCTATGCCACCATATTTTTGATTAAGACAACAACATATTCAATACTCATTGAATAAACTAATGTTAACAGCTTATTTGATGCTTGTTCGAAGCTTGATAAAGTTTGTCCTACTTTTCCTACTTTTCCTACCTTTCCTACCTTTCCTACCTTTCCTACCTTTCCTAAGTAAGGGAGTATCCGAAAAAAAGAAATTTTTCTACTTTATAAATATATTCTCTGACAATATTAAGTATTAAAAGTAATTTAGACTTGGTAGATCGACCAGCAATCTAATATTGTATTGTTTAAATTATGCTTCTCTAGTTAAAAATATAATTGCTATGATATTTTTGAATTAAGATAGAGCCAGATAAATAGCAAAACTAAGTACTCAGGAAATTTTAGGGATAAATTAATATTTAGTATATTTTGGAGTCATATTTTTTGCTAAAAAACAGCAATAATTGATACAAGTTAAATTTCTCAAAAACTGATATTCATTACAACTTAAAATAAAAATAATAGAGACAATGGGGGCAGAAGAAAAACCTGTTAATTTGCGCTCGGAGACGAATAATGGTAACGATGTCTACGACCGGCAAGGCCCACGCAGAGAACGTTCAACATCGGTTAACTATACAAACTGTAGAAATTGCCCCTAACACAACGGCGATTCGCTCTCTTGATTGGGATCGCGATCGCTTTGATATCGAATTCGGACTGCAAAACGGTACAACCTACAATTCATATCTAATTAGGGGCGAACAAACAGTTTTGATTGATACTTCTCACCAGAAGTTTCGCGATCTGTATTTAGAGACCCTCAAAGGTCTTGTTAACCCCAAAACAATTGATTACATAATTGTCAGCCACACAGAGCCAGACCATAGCGGCTTAGTAGAAGATGTCCTCCAGTTAGCTCCTAGAGCTACCGTCTTAGCCTCAAAAGTTGCATTGCAATTCCTCGAAGGGTTAGTCCACGATCCTTTTAGTAAGCGGGTTGTGAAAACTGGCGATCGCATCGATATCGGCAAAGGACACGAAATGGAATTCGTGAGTGCGCCTAACCTGCACTGGCCGGATACAATCTTTAGCTTTGACCGCAAAACCCAAATTCTCTACACCTGTGATGCTTTTGGGATGCACTTTTGTGACGATCGCACCTTCGACGAAGATTTAGAAGCGATCGAAGCTGACTTTAGATTTTACTACGACTGCTTGATGGGCCCTAACGCTCGTTCTTTGGTGAATGCCATGAAGCGGATGAGCGAATTAGGGAAGATTAATATTATCGCCAACGGTCACGGGCCATTATTACACCACCATTTAGATGTTTTAACTGGGTGCTACGAAAATTGGAGCCAAAAACAAGCTAAAGCAGAAACCACAGTTGGCTTGTTTTTTGTCTCAGAATATGGGTATGGTGAGCGCCTTGGTCACGCAATTGCCGAAGGTATACTAAAAACTGGGGTTGGGGTAGAAGTACTGGATCTGAGTACTGCTGAGAGCCAAGAAATCCAAGAACTAGCCGGGAGAGCCGCTGGCATCATTATTGGTATGCCCCCAACTACCTCCGCCGCCGCCCAAGCTAGTATCAGTTCGGTGCTAGCTGTCGCTAGGAACAAACAAGTGATTGGGCTGTTTGAATGTTACGGTGGGGATGATGAACCCATTGATACACTCCGCAGAAAATTTCTTGACTCTGGCATCAAAGAAGCTTTCCCACCCATTCGGATTAAAGAGGCTCCCAGCGCATCAACATTCCAGTTGTGTGAAGAAGCGGGTAAAGACATCGGACAATTGCTGGTGCGCGATCGCAACATCAAGCAAATCAAGTCCCTTGATGTCAACATGGAAAAGGCGCTAGGTCGCATTAGTAGTGGACTATATATAGTCACCACGAAAAAAGATAATGTCTCAAGTGCAATGCTGGCATCCTGGGTAACGCAAGCGAGTTTGCAACCATTAGGATTCACAATAGCCGTTGCTAAAGACCGCGCCATTGATTCCTTAATGCAAGTAGGCGATCGCTTCGTCCTCAACGTTTTGGAAGAAGGCAATTATCAAGAACTCAAAAAACACTTCCTCAAACGCTTGCATCCTGGTGCTGACCGCTTTGCAGGAGTGAAAACTCAAACCGCGAAAAACGGTTCGCCGATTCTAACTGATGCTTTGGCATACATGGAATGTGAAATACAGACCAGCATGGAATGCAGCGACCACTGGATTTTATACTGCACCGTCCAAGAAGGTCGTGTCTCCAAAAACGATGGATTGACAGCCGTTCGCCATCGCAAAGTAGGTAATTACTACTAAAGATTGGGCATGGGGCATTGGGCATGGGGCATGGGGCATGGGGCATGGGTTATTTTCCCTCATCCCCCTTATTTCCCTCATCTTCCCCAATTCCCAATTCCCAATGCCCAATGCCCAATGCCCTTCAGGAGTTCTGAGTGCTGAGTGCTGAGTGGGAAATCTCACTTATTTACTCGCTTGCCGAGGAACTCGGAAAAGAGGAACTACTATTCCCAATGCCCAATGCCCAATTCCTCAACTTTTAACAGCTATGACCAATTCCAAGCCACGCGACGTACAAGTTCTACCAATTGCTACAAATACTAAAGCTATCAGAGCACGTAGTTGGTCACGTCTGCGGTTTGAAATTGAATACGCACTTGAAAGAGGTACCACCTCCAATTGCTATTTAATTGAAGCTGATAAAACCGCACTTATCGATCCACCGCCAGAAAGCTTTACCGAAATTTATTTAGAGGCATTGCGGCAGACTTTAGATTTACAAAGTTTGGATTATATAATCCTGGGTCATTTTAGTCCCAATCGAGTTGCAACCCTCAAAGCAATTTTAGAACTGGCACCACAGGTAACTTTTGTCTGTTCTCTTCCCGGTGCAAACAATTTGCATGCTGCTTTCTTAGAGCAAGATTTAAATGTCTTGGTGATGCGGGGGAAAGAAACTCTGGATTTAGGCAAGGGTCATGTTTTAAAATTCTTACCCACTCCTAGCCCGCGTTGGCCGGAAGGACTTTGTACCTACGATCAGCAAACCCAAATTCTCTACACAGATAAGTTATTTGCAACTCATCTTTGTGGTGATGATGTATTTGATGATAACTGGGAAGCGCTTAAAGAAGACCAGCGTTACTACTTTAACTGCCTGATGGCTCCCCAAATTCCTCATGTGCAAGCAGCTTTGGAGAAAATATCAGATTTGCAGGTGAGAATGTATGCTGTGGGTCACGGGCCTTTGGTACGCACCGGCTTAATTGAACTTACCAAAGCTTATGGAGAGTGGAGCCGTTCTCATAACGATCGCGAAATTTCTGTTGCCTTACTTTATGCTTCAGCTTACGGAAATACGGCGACTTTAGCACAAGCGATCGCTCTGGGACTAACTAAAGGTGGAGTCGCAGTCAAATCGATTAACTGCGAATTTGCTACCCCTGATGAAGTTCGCATCAACCTCGCACAGTCAGAGGGTTTTATCATTGGTTCTCCTACTATTGGTGGTCATGCGCCAACTCCCATTCATACTGCTTTAGGTATAGTGCTATCAAGCGGTGACAACAGCAAACTCGCTGGGGTATTTGGTTCATACGGCTGGAGTGGCGAAGCATTTGACTTAATCGAAGGTAAACTTCGGGATGCTGGATATCGCTTTGGCTTTGACACCTTGAAGGTGAAGTTTAAACCTGATGATGTCACTCTCAAGTTTTGTGAAGAACTCGGTACAGACTTTGCTCAAGCACTGAAAAAGGCTAAAAAGGTACGCGTACCACAACAAGCTGCTAGCCCAGTGGAACAGGCTGTTGGTCGGATCGTTGGTTCTGTATGCGTGGTGACAGCGAAACTTGGAGAAGTATCTACCGCAATGTTAGGCGCTTGGGTTTCTCAAGCGACCTTCAACCCACCCGGAATAACAGTGGGGATCGCTAAAGACCGAGCGATCGAATCTTTGATGTATCCAGGCGGTAAGTTTGCCTTAAATATTCTACCTGAAGGCAATCATCAAGAGTACATGAAGCATTTCCGTAAATCTTTTGCGCCTGGGGAAGATCGATTTGCCAACTTTAGTACAGCAGTTGCAGATAACGGCTGTACCGTCTTTACCGACGCGTTAGCATATTTGGAATGCTCAGTCAACCAACGTCTGGAATGTGGCGATCATTGGGTTGTGTATGCAACTGTGGACGAAGGGAAATTACTCAAGCCTGATGCTGTTACTGCCATCAACCATCGGAAAACAGGCACTCATTATTAGATAGTGAGAAATTTAACTTAACGGAACCGCTTTAGCTTAAATATAGCCAAGGCGTTTATATTAGAAAAATCTTCTTTTTATTGTGGGATGGACATTTTGTTCGTCCCACTTTTTTTGTTGAGATATAGAGTCCGCCCAAGGAAATTTTAGTTATCTACTAAGTTACCTATCTTTAGACAGATATTGGAGGTCTTTAAGTTTTAGATTACACACGATATACTTTTATATTACAAAACCATCTATTGTTTTAAAAAGACTCCGAAAATACTCTGGTAAATTTCTAAAATGAGGAACCACTGACTACGAAATGTGTCGAGTGCGATCGCTAGATGCAGCTGACGCAGCTGATGTCCAACAGTAAGAGCATCGAGTCAAAGGTTTTTTCTGCCCTGCAACGAAATTTTCATCGCCTAAACCCCAGAGTTATCAAGGAGTCTAAACCAAGTGAATTCCAGTGACAGCAACATTGACAAACCATCTTTAGAAATCAACGCTTCTCGCCAGTTTACCGCTTGGCTGTATGAGCAAAACCTCAGTTTGTCCTTCACTACCTATCAAGCGGGGAAGTTATTTTTCATCGGCTTGCAACCAAACGGCAAATTGTCTGTATTTGAGCGTACCTTTGAGCGGTGTATGGGGTTGTATGCCAATAGCAACAGCCTCTACATGAGTTCCCTGTACCAACTGTGGCGATTTGAAAACATTATCCAACCTGGAGAAAACCACCAAGGCTATGATGCTCTCTATTTGCCCCAGATGAGTTATGTGACAGGAGATTTAGATATTCACGATATCGCTTTGAGTAAAGCAGAAGAGAAAGATTCAACTCCACAAAAACTATTATTTGTCAATACTTTATTTAGTTGTTTGGGAACAGTCAGCGAAACCCACAGTTTCGTTCCTCTATGGCAGCCAACCTTTATCAGCAAGCTGGCGGCGGAAGATAGATGTCACCTGAATGGGTTGGCAATGCAGCAAGAAAAACCCAAATACGTTACTGCTGTCAGCCAATCGGACGTAGCCGAAGGCTGGCGGGAGCATCGGTTCAGTGGGGGCTGTGTTATTGACATAGAAAGCAATGAAATCGTCTTGCAGGGGCTGTCTATGCCCCACTCCCCACGCTGGCATCAGGGAAAACTCTGGCTGCTCAACTCAGGTACGGGCGAGTTTGGCTTTGCCGACTTAAAGCGGGGAGTATTTGAACCAATCGCCTTCTGTCCGGGATATCTGCGTGGTTGTGCATTTTATGGCAACTTTGCAATATTAGGAATTTCCCAACCCAGGCATAACAAGACCTTTAGCGGCTTGGCTTTGGACGATAAATTGCACCAAAAAAATGTTGAGCCTCGCTGTGGGTTACTAGTGATTGACCTCAGAAGCGGTGATATTGTCCATTCCTTGCGAATAGAAGGGGTGGTGCTGGAATTGTACGATGTGGTAGCACTTTTGGGGGTACGTCGTCCAATGGCGATCGGATTTCGCAGCGACGAAATTCGGCGGGTGATAACGGTGGGATGAGAAGGAATTCAAAATTAAGAGGAATCAGCATTAATG
Organism: Nostoc sp. LPT; assembly: GCF_017115165.1. GTDB lineage: Bacteria > Cyanobacteriota > Cyanobacteriia > Cyanobacteriales > Nostocaceae > Nostoc. The sequence continues at coordinate 16,803 of NZ_JABXKF010000179.1, forward strand.
ACACCTAATTCAGCAGTTTTTAACCTATCCGATCTCAACGGCAGCAATGGCTTTGTAATCAACGGTATCGATGGAGATGATTTCTTAGGCGGCAATAGTTTCCTTAGTAATGCGGGGGATATCAACGGTGACGGCTTCGACGACCTGATTATCGGGGCATCTGGTGGCGACCCCGGAAAATACAATGCTGGAGAGAGCTACGTGGTGTTTGGCAAGAGCAGTGGCTTTGCAGCCAGCCTCAACCTCTCTGACCTCAATGGCAGCAATGGCTTCGCGATCAACGGCATTGATGCATCTGACGAATCAGGCTTCTCTGTCAGCAATGCAGGGGATATCAACAATGACGGCTTCGATGACCTGATTATTGGGTCATTTACTGCTGGGGAAAGCTATGTAGTGTTTGGCAACAGTGGCTTTGCAGCCAGCCTTAATCTCTCCACCCTTAATGGCAGCAACGGCTTCGTGATTAAGGGTATCAATTCATCAGACAAAGCAGGCTTCTCCGTCAGCAATGCGGGGGACTTCAACGGTGACAGCTTCGATGACCTGATTATTGGGGCAAGGTATGCCGTTCCCAACAGCAAGTTTGAAGCTGGGCAGAGCTACGTGGTGTTTGGCAAGAACAGTGGCTTTTCAGCTAGCCTCAACCTCTCCACTCTTAACGGTAGCAATGGCTTCGCGATTAATGGCATTGATGTCAGGGACGAATCAGGCTTCTCTGTTAGCAGTGCCGGAGACATCAATGGCGACGGTTTCGATGACCTGATTATTGGCGCAAGAAATGCCGATCCCAACGGCAATATAGATGCTGGGCAGAGCTACGTGGTGTTTGGCAAGAGCAGTGGCCTTACAGCTAGCCTCAACCTCTCCACTCTTAATGGTAGCAATGGCTTTGCGATCAACGGCATTGATGTCAGGGACGAATCAGGCTTCTCTGTTAGCAGTGCCGGAGACATCAACGGCGACGGTTTCGATGACTTAATTATTGGGGCAGGAAATGCTACCTCTTCTAACAGAAGTATAATAAATGCTAATGAGACTTACGTAGTATTTGGTAGCAGTACCTTTGCAGCCAGCATTGACCTCTCCAATCTTAACGGTAGCAACGGTTTCGTAATCAACGGCATTGATGCGGGTGACGGCTTAGGCTTCTCTGTCAGCAGTGCCGGAGACTTCAACAGTGACGGCTTCGACGACTTGATTATCGGGGCAGTTTTTGCTGACCCTAATGGCAAGACTGATGCTGGGAAGAGCTACGTGGTGTTTGGCAAGAGCAGTGGCTTTGATGCTAACTTCAACCTCTCATCTCTAGATGGTAGCAATGGCTTCGCGCTCAACGGCATTGATGCAGGTGACGACTCAGGCTTCTCTGTCAGTGGTGCTGGAGATATCAATGGCGATGGCTTCGACGACCTGATTATTGGGGCACCAGATGCCAGCAAAGGCCAGGACTATTTCTTTGGCGAGGGACAAAGCTATGTCATCTTTGGCTTTGCGAGTACTACGCCTCCTAATCAACCTCCAATCGCGGTTGCTGACACGGCTACCACCGACGAAGCCACAGCAGTTAATATTTCAGTCTTAGCCAATGACAGCGACCCAGATGGCAACTCCTTAACGGTAACGGATGTCAACGGTAGTGTGTTGACTGTTGGCACTCCTATTAGCCTAAGTTCTGGCGCTTTAGTCACCTTAAATACTGATAGTACCTTCACTTATGACCCCAACGAGCGATTTGAAAATTTGGGTGTCGGTAAAACAGGTAGCGACAGCTTCACCTACAATGTCAGGGATGGCATCTCTATCAGTACAGCTACCGTCAACGTGACCATTAACGGGGTGAATGACGCACCTAGAGTTTTTTCTTTTTTCAACCTATCTGACCTTAACGGCAGCAACGGCTTTGTAATCAAGGGTATCAATCAGAGGGATCGCTCAGGCATTTCCGTAAGCAGTGCGGGGGATTTTAACGGTGACGGTTTTGATGATGTGATTATCGGGGCCCTTGGTGCTGGACAGAGCTACGTGGTGTTTGGCAAGAGCAGTGGCTTTGTAGCTAACCTCAAACTATCTGACCTCAATGGCAGTAACGGCTTTGCGATCAATGGGAGTGGCGGTTTCTCTGTCAGCAATGCAGGGGACATCAACGGTGACGGCTTTGATGACGTGATTATCGGGGCAGCATTTGCCAGCGACAATTACGTGGTGTTTGGCAGGAGTAGTGGCTTTGGAACTAGCTTCGACATCTCCACTCTCAACGGCAGCAACGGCTTTGCGATTGAGGGCATCGAATATGACCGCTCAATTTCCGTCAGCAGTGCAGGGGATATCAACGGTGACGGCTTTGATGATGTGATTATCAAAACACCAACAGCTGCAAAGAGTTACGTGGTATTTGGCAGTAACAGTGGCTTTAAAGCTAGCCTCGACCTCTCCACTCTCAATGGCAGTAACGGCTTCGTGATTCAGGGTATCAATCCATTTAACGAGCAATCAAATTCCTTCGTCAGCGATGCCGGGGACATCAACGGTGATGGCTTCGACGACCTAATTATCGGAGCATCTAGTGCCTCTGCCAACGGCAAAACTTATGCTGGGCAGAGCTACGTCGTGTTTGGCAAGAGTAGTGCTTTTGCAGCCAGCTTCAACCTCTCCGACCTCAACGGCAGCAACGGCTTTGCGATCAACGGCACTGATGCGTTTAAGAGATTGGGCTTCTCCGTCAGTAGTGCAGGGGACATCAACGGTGACGGCTTCGACGACCTGATTATCGGGGCAGGAACTAGGGGAGTATTCGGCAACTTTATTGGTAACAGCTACGTTGTATTTGGCAGCAGTAGTGGTTTTGGAGCTAGCCTCAACCTCTTTGACCTCAACGGTAACAACGGCTTCGCGATCAACAGCATTTCTAACGACTCAGGCTTCTCTGTTAGCAGTGCAGGAGACTTCAATGGTGACGGCTTCGACGACCTGATTATCGGCGCACCTAGTGCCTTTGCCAACGGCAAGTCTTATGCTGGGCAAAGCTACGTGGTGTTTGGCAAGAGTAGTGGTTTTGCAGCCAGCTTCAACCTCTCCACCCTTAACGGCAGTAATGGCTTGGCGATTAACGGCATTGATGAAGCTGATCTCACAGGCTCCTCCGTCAGTAGTGCCGGAGACCTCAACGGTGACGGCTTCGACGACCTGATTATCGGGGCGGCTGCATCCTCTTTGCGCGGCCCGGATGGTGTTGGAGATAGCTACGTTCTCTTTGGCTTTGCAACTCCTACAGCTAGTGCCGACATAGCTAGCACCAAGGAAGATACCGCAGTTAATATTCTTGCTAGCCCAATTCTAAGTAAATACACAGATTTTGATGGTGATACATTGAGCATCACTAGCTTTACTAACCCTGCCAAGGGCACACTGACGTTTAATAACAACGGCACTCTTAGCAACACTAGCGACGACTACTTTATCTACACGCCCAATACTAACTATAACGGCACTGACAGCTTTACTTACACTGTCAATGACGGCAATGGCGGCGCCATTAATGGTACTTTTAACCTAACTATCAATTCAGTTAACGACGCCCCTATTGCTGTGAATGATACTGTTAGGGATGCCGAGAATACTGCTGTGAGTATTCAAGCAAAGACCCTGTTGGCTAGCGATCGCGATATTGACAGCACCAGCCTCAGTATCACTAGTGTTAGTGCTGCAACTCACGGTACTGCCGTCCTCAAGAATAACGGCACTCCCAGCAACTCGGCAGATGACTTGATTGTATTTACCCCAACTACCGGGTTTAGTGGTGCGGCTAGTTTCAACTACACTATCAGCGATGGTCAACTCACCAGTACTGCCAAGGTTACTGTCCAAGTGGGCGATCGCCTTTTTGGTGGCAACTGCAACGATGTATTTCACGGCACCCCCGGCAATGACTACCTCAGTGGTGGTAATGGTAACGACCTCTTGTCTGGTGGTCTTGGTAGCGATATCCTCACAGGTGGTAATGGCCATGATAAATTTGTCTTCGCCGCTGGAGAAGGTACTGATATTATTACCGAGTTTTGCAAAGGTAACGATTTAATTGGCTTGTCTGGTGGTTTGACCTTCAGCCAACTAAGTTTCTGCGGTAACAACATTAACGTGACTAATACTGATGAAACCTTAGCAACGCTAACTGGCATTAAAACTACCACACTGACTGCTGCTAATTTCACTACCATCTAGTGTCCAAGTCAGGAAGCAATATCTTGCTTCCTGTGCTCCTCCTCTCAAGAACAGTTTGCCTCAACTGATAATTTTCTTTAAGCTAACCTTATTAGACATCTCCAAAAATGAATTTAGAGAGGTAGCACTGTTACCTCTCTACAAGGGTAGAACTTACGCAAAAACTCTCTGAAACTCTTATTTCTTGTCTGCGAGACGCTGCGCGAACGTGTCCTACCCTTCGGGAAGCCACTTCGTGTCTATGCGTCCAACTCTTACGAGACGCTGCGCGAATGCGGTTCGTTTTTCCGTTACCCGTGCGTAAGTCCTGAAGGGTTCTGGATAACGCATATTTAATTTCTGGAAATGTCTATTGTGTACGCCCTTAGTAACGTCTCCTTAACAGAAATTTTGTGAAATGGTATGACTTTTCACGGGATGTGGAATCAGAAAAATGGTGCGTGCAATTTCAGTATTAAAGCGGAAACAACATAAATTCACTTGTCGAAATTCAGCAATTGCCACAAAGACAATTGCAAAAACGCAGGGTAGCCTTTAACTAGAAAAACAGTATCAGGCAATTGCTAGACAAAACTTTTATATTATTTTTGTTGTTCTTATGACTCTAAAACACACCAAAATTAAATTTCCTATTTGGCAGTATCTGAACCAGCCCTTATTTAGTCGGGATACTAAATTAGTATTGAATCCCCAACGCTTTGTATTGATCTGGCGTCTGCAACTTTTAGAACGTTGCTGGACTAAAGAATGTGACGCCAAAGGGCCTCAACAGCATTAGATATCTGAAAAGTTGCTGAACTCAACTAAAAGCTGGCAAATTAAGCCTCGTCTACAGAACGTGGCTTTTTGCCGTCAAGTAAAGCACTGACAGTCATATCTCCCATAACATTAATCGCGGTGCGGCAGCGATCCAAAAACCAGTCTACAGTAACTAGCAAAGCAATGTACTGGGTAGGTAAGCCAACAGAAGTGAACACTAGTGTCATTGTTACCAGTCCCGCATTGGGAATATTTGCCGCACCGACAGATGCAAAAATCGAGGTAAGGATGACAATTAACTGCTGTGTCAGACTCAGATGTTGTCCAATCAGTTGGGAAATATACAACGCAGACATTGCTTCATAGAGGGCAGTGCCATCATTATTGAAATTTGCCCCGACTAATGCCCCCAAGGCAGCAGAAGATTCCCTTAAACCGACTTTTGTTTGCAAGACCTCAAAAGTTACGGGCATTGCCGCTGCCGAGGAAGAAGTTGAGAAAGCTGTTAAAAAGGCATCAGAACCGCCAGCTAGGAATTTTAGCGGGTGTACCCAAGAACCAAATTTTACTCTGGTGAGGTAGTAGCACGCTTGTAATACCAGTGCTAACAATACGGCTACGATAAATGCACCCAAAGATTTAAACGGTGCAAAGCCCTGCATCGCAATAGTTTTAGCTACAATCCCAAAGACTGCGAACGGCACTAAGGCAATTACCCAGTTGAGGATGCGGACTACCGCTTCAAATAAAATTCCGATGACATCCTCTATCGGCTGGAATCCATTCTTGCCTTGGGCGATTTGTTCAGATTTTAATCCCCGCAGGACGATGCCAAAACTCAGGGCAATCACAATCAGTTGAATGACATTATTATCAACCAATGGCTTGAGGACGGCTTCTGGTACAGCATCTTTGAGTATTCCCCAAGGATCGAGACTCTGAGCAGTTATTGCCGTACTTGTTGAGGTGCTAACATTGCCCCAAGTCCCCGGACGCAGTACATTCGCTACCAAAAGTCCCACCAAAATAGCTACGGTTGTGTTGGTTAAAAGTAGTACTGCCAGCCGCCGTCCGGCTGTACCAGGGATATTGGTAGTCATCAAAGTATGCAGCACCGCTACCAGAATCAGGGGTGTAGCCAAGGCGCGCAGAGCCTTTAGCACCAATTCTGCCGGAATTGCTAAATTGTTGATTAAAGCGGCGTTGCTGGGATTGGGATTCCCCGCACCAAGGGCAATTCCGACACTGACTGCTACTACTAAGGCGATGAGAATTTGCAACGTGAGAGGGATACGCTGCCACCAAGGGCTAGCTTTGGTTTCAGGCGAAGTTGTTCTCTCTGTTTGACTCATTGGCTAGATACTGGTTAACTGCTGTAACTATTAAAACAACACTAATAATAGTGATAATTCCCGAAAAAGAACAGCTTTAATTTTGGTTAAAAACTGTTAATCTAAGATGCCGTTGCTTTGCAAAATCTGGCTCGAAAGGGTATACCACAAGGTAGGCCCCTAGAGATATCTTGGCTTGTAGGTTGGAGATGCTTATGTCCTTTGTTCCTCTACATATTCACAGTGACTATAGTTTGCTTGATGGGGCAAGTCAGCTACCAGAGTTGGTGGATCGAGCGATCGCACTGGGAATGAAAGCGATCGCCCTTACCGATCATGGTGTCATGTATGGCGCAGTTGAATTGATCAAAATCTGCCGTAGTCAAAATATTAAGCCGATTATCGGCAATGAAATGTATGTAATTAACGGCGATATCGAGAAACAAGAACGCCGCCCTAAATATCATCAAGTTGTTTTAGCTAAAAATACTAAAGGTTACAAAAATTTAGTTAAATTAACCACGATTTCTCACCTCCAAGGTGTTCAAGGCAAAGGAATTTTTTCTCGTCCTTGTATTAATAAAGATTTATTAAAAGAATATCATGAAGGCTTGATTGTCACCAGTGCTTGTTTGGGTGGAGAAATTCCCCAAGCAATTCTCAGTAATAGACCAGATGCAGCCCGAAAAGTTGCTCAGTGGTATAAAGATGTATTTGGTGATGATTATTATCTAGAAATTCAAGACCACGGTTCCCAAGAAGACCGGATTGTGAATGTTGAAATTGTCAAAATTGCGCGGGAACTAGGGATTAAAATTGTTGCTACCAATGATTCGCATTTTATTTCTTGTTTTGACGTTGAAGCCCACGACGCCTTGCTGTGTATTCAAACTGGCAAGCTAATTATTGAAGATAAACGGATGCGTTATAGCGGCACAGAGTATCTCAAATCTGGTGAGGAGATGCGGCAGCTATTTCGTGACCATTTACCGGATGATGTAATTGCAGAAGCTGTAGCCACGACTGGAGAAGTCGCCGATAAAGTCGAGCCTTACCATATTATGGGTGAGCCTCAAATTCCTACACCTCCCATTCCTTCTGGTCATACTGCTGACACTTACGCTGAAGATGTTGCATGGAACGGACTTTTAGAACGGTTAAATCGCAAATCTCGCCAAGAAGTTGATTCCGTCTATAAAGAAAGATTGGAATACGAACTAAAAATGATTCAGCAGATGGGTTTTTCCAAATACTTTTTAGTTGTATGGGACTACATCAAATTTGCTAGAGATAATAACATTCCTGTGGGCCCAGGTCGTGGTTCTGCGGCTGGTTCATTAGTTGCTTATGCAATGCGAATTACTAATATTGACCCCGTACATCATGGGTTACTATTTGAGCGTTTCTTGAACCCAGAACGGAAATCCATGCCTGATATTGATACAGATTTCTGTATTGAACAACGGGATAAAGTGATTGATTATGTAACTGAGAAATATGGTGCAGATAGAGTTGCCCAAATCATTACTTTTAATCGTCTAACTTCTAAAGCAGTTTTGAAAGATGTCGCCAGAGTATTAAATATTCCCTACGGGGAAGCTGACAAAATGGCGAAATTAATTCCTGTGGTGCGGGGGAAACCAACTAAACTGAAGGTGATGATTTCCGATCAAACCCCAGAACCAGAGTTTAAAGAGAAATATGATAAAGAACCCCATGTTCGCCATTGGCTTGATATGGCGATGCGAATTGAAGGAACTAACAAAACTTTTGGTGTTCATGCAGCCGGTGTGGTAATTTCCGCCGATCCACTTGATGAAATTGTGCCGTTACAGAAGAATAATGATGGTTCTGTAATTACCCAGTATTTCATGGAAGACCTGGAATCAATGGGTTTATTGAAAATGGATTTTCTGGGTTTACGGAACCTGACGCTGATTCAAAAAACCGTTGATTTAATTCAAGAAACGAGAGGATATCGGGTCGATCCCGATGAAATTCCCCGCGATGAAAGAAAAGCCCAGAGGATATTAGCTAAAGGCGAACATAGCACTTTACCAAAAGATGTACAAAAAACTTATGAATTATTAGAAGCAGGTGAGTTAGAAGGGGTATTTCAATTAGAATCTTCTGGGATGCGTCAGATAGTGCGAGATTTGAAGCCTTCTAATATAGAAGATATTTCTTCGATTTTGGCACTTTATCGGCCTGGTCCACTAGATGCGGGACTGATTCCTAAGTTTATTAACCGCAAACATGGTCGAGAAAAGATTGATTATCAACATACTATTCTAGAACCAATATTAGACGAAACCTATGGAATTATGGTCTATCAAGAGCAAATCATGAAAATTGCTCAGGATATGGCGGGATATTCTTTAGGACAAGCTGACTTGCTGCGTCGGGCGATGGGTAAAAAGAAAGTTTCTGAGATGCAAAAGCAGCGAGAAAAATTTGTAGATGGCGCGGCGAAAAATGGCGTTCAGAAAAAAGTTGCGGATGAATTATTTGAGCAAATGTTGAAGTTTGCAGAATATTGTTTAAGTTATGACACGGAGATATTGACAGTAGAATATGGATTAATGCCGATTGGGAAAATTGTAGAAAAAGGCATTGAATGTACTGTATACAGCGTTGATGATAATGGAAATATTTACACGCAACCTGTAGCACAGTGGCACGATCGCGGGGAACAAGAGGTGTTTGAGTATAGCTTGGAAGATGGTTCAATAATTCGGGCAACAAAAGACCATAAATTTATGACTGTTGATGGTCAAATGTTGCCAATTGATGAAATATTTGAACGCGAATTGGATTTAATGCGGATTGAGAGTTTACCGAATTGAGAGGACAGGCAGTGGGAATTAGGCATTCTCGGCTTGCTATATGAATGAGATGTCTGACTTTTTTTATAGGACTTTTCATATAAAATGGACAATGGTGAGGATATTACAGAAATTCCTTTACGACCTCTGGTTTGGATGGGAGACTCTCTCAAAAATATTCGCTTATTTCCTGAAGAGGTGCGTACATAAGTAGGCTATGCCCTGCAATTGGTGCAAGCAGGGGAAACACCAATGGATGCCAAGCCTTTTAAAGGGGTTGGAAGCGGCGTGTATGAAATTATCAAACGCTACGATACCGATACTTATAGAGCAGTCTATACAGTAAAGATTGCAGAGAAAATCTATGTCCTGCACGCTTTTCAGAAGAAATTAAAGCAGGGGATTAAAACCCCACAAGCTGATGTTGACCTGATTAAACAACGCTATAAAGACGCAGTGGCAAAGGAGAAACAACAATGACACAGGAACCCGTTTTTGAACAAAGCAGTGGGAATGTGTTTGCTGACCTCGGTTTGTCGGATGCTTCGGAACTTTTTACGCGAGGCAAGATAGGGATTCAGGTATTGCGCCTCCTCTCTCAACGCAACCTGAAACAGCGCGAAATCAGCGAACTTCTTGGCATTCCCCAGCTAGAAGTATCTCATTTGATAAAAGGAGAGTTTCAAAGGTTCAGCGAGGGCAAACTCCTCATTTTCCTCAAGCGCCTTGATATGGAAATCAGCTTGCATCTTCGCCCTCGTCATGCGCCGGAACAATCTGCTGAAACTGTGATATCGCTATAGGGCAGGATAGAAGCGATGTTGAGTCTTGACATAGTAGTGGGGAGTAGGCAAATGAAAGGCATGAGGGAGCAGAGGAGCACAGAGAAATGCCCAATGCCCAATGCCCTTCAGGAGTGCTGAGTGCTGAGTGCTGTTAGCGGAAGCGGGGCGTTTAGCCCGTGCTGAGTTGTGAATCTCACTTATTTACTTGGAACTCAGAACTCGGAACTCGGAACTGTTTCGCCCAATGCCCAATGACTAATGACTAATGACTAATGACTATTTGCGGTTTTCCCCAAAGTATGGTTTCCTGCTTGTAAATAGCAATTCCCGGTTTGGCTCCTTTGGGTTTGTAAACGTGTTTTAGCTGAGTGTAAACTACTGGCACTTGCTCACTCTGACGGGCGCGACTGTAGTAAGCGGCAAGATTAGCTACAAATTGCAAATCAGCTTCTTCTGCAACAGCACCCGGTTCTAGACGTAGTAACACATGACTCCCTGGAATTTCTTGAGCGTGGAACCATAAGTCATAATCCCCAGCTACACGAAAGGTCAATTGGTCATTTTGGCGATTGTTACGACCGATTAATACTTCAAACCCATTGGGAGTAAGGTAACGATGAAAGTTGGTGCTGGGAGGTTCGTTGGCACTGCGGCTGCGGTATTCTGGATCTTCGAGATACTTTTGCCCAATCAACTCTTCGCGGATTTCTTCTAAAGCTCGTAAATCTTCTGCTGTTTGGTAGGTGTCTATCTGAGCGATCGCAGCTTCTACTTGCTCTAAATACTCAATTTCTGTCTGTACTTCCAATAGTAGCGGTTCGACAGCAGCACGAGCGCGTTTGAGCTTTTGGTGCTGTTTATAAAGACTTTGAGCATTTTGGACAGCATTTTTATCTGGTTGGAGAGCGATCGCTACTGGCAAATTTGTATCAAAATCAGCAAGGATAATTTCTTTCATCCCCGGTTCCCAATTTTGCAAGTGAGCCATCAATAAATCAGCTTTTTGCCGATATTCATCGGCTTGATCTGATTGCTGCAAGCGCGTCTTAAAAGTTTGAGCCTTGTTACGTAATTTCGCCAGAATATTATTCAATTTCTGACTCAACTGATGGCGCAATTGGGAAAATAACTGTTGGTTAATCTGGTTACTGTAGTAGCGGTTGAGCAACTCCTGGATATTTTTGACCTTTTCAACTTCACCCCAACCCATTACGGTGTAACCATCTTTTGTCCAAGCGGGTTGAAATTCTTTGGAATCTAAGGCTTGCAGCCATTCTTGCCAACGCTCAAACAGCCGTCGCCAGTCGTCAGGGTTGAGAGTATTGGTGGATGTTTCTGGTGCGATATTTGCTTCTAGCAGCATTAACTCCAGTAGTGCTGCACTCAAGCCACTATAACTTTTGAGCAATTGCCGCTTGATTGCTCCTGGTACTAAACTTACCCGTTCTTGCCAACGTTCTTGGGATTCATTCAAGTAGGGGACAGTTCCAGTTAGTTTCGGTGGTGTTTCATAAGGTTGTCCGGTTTGGATGGGACGGACACTAGATTGTTGCTGACTTACTTGATGAGCGGCGGTGATAATTATATTGTTAGCGTCGGTGAGAATGACGTTGCTATACTTGCCCATGATTTCTGCATAGACATGATATAGAGCGCTTTCTCCAGGACGACGGGCAAATTGCAAATCAATAACACGCTCCCAAGGAGCGATCGCTTCAATCGCCACCAGTGCTAAACCACCCAATTGGTGAATCAGTTGTTGGCTAAAGGTAAAGGTATCTGGCGATCGCGGTGGCGGATCGCCAATACAAATATGTGCAGCTTGGGGATGCCAAGAAATCTGTAGCCAATCTCGCTGTTCTAAGGTGCGTAATGCCATCGCAATCGTGTAGCGATCGCGCTGGTAAACCTGTTCTAAGCGTGATGGTAGCCAGTTAGCGCGGATTTCGCTACAAGCAGCTGTGAGAGTAGTAAAGTCAACTGGTTGCAAAGCGATTAGTTGTTAACATTCAAATGGTAGCGATCGCTATGCCTTTATTTTTGTTTAGTTAAAGCATAACAGATCTCACCTATCATAGCGGTTACTTGGTTTGGTGATAGCTGCGAATAAAAAAACACAGAACTTATCATCAGATAAGTTCTGTGTTTAGGTAAGAAGTTAGTTTTTTATACAGTTTGTTTTTGGTATTGAGTTTTTCAAGCTCAGGCGATCACTGCCAAAGTTGAAGAAAAATTCAGAATTCAGGAGTCAGAATTACTCTCGTGGGAGACTTAAACCTGTTGATTTAGACACTAGCGGACTCGTTCTAAGCGTTCGCGTAGCGTCTCCAAGAGTTGCCATGCCGCAGGCTTTACGCTGCACTATCCACCAGTTTCACAGAATTCAATTCTAAATTCTGGCTTCTGACTCCTGAGTTCTAATTTTGTTAAACCCAAAATATTATCCGAGTTACTTACTCACGATTATCTGTTAAACAAAAGCGTTACTCAGCAACCAAAACTGGTTTTTTTGCTGCTGATTGCACTAGTTCTGTGGTTGAGTGTACTAGTTCTTTTGCTTTTGATTGCACTAGTTCGGCAGTTGAGTGTACTAGTTCTTTTGCTGTTGACGCTACTGTTTGTGGCTGCATCAGTTGGGTGTAAAGTTCACTCAGTTGATGTGCAACACCATCCCAGCTAAACTTAGTTTCGACACGCTTTCTACCAGCTTTACCCAATTCATCTCGCCATTCTGGATTTAAGAGAATTCGGTCAATAGCAGAAGCAAAAGCATCTACATCTTGCGGTGCAGCTAATAAACCAGTTTCTTCACTAACTACAGTAAACTGAAGTCCGCCAACATCACTTGCTACCACTGGTGTACCGCTTGCCATTGCTTCAATCGCCACTAGTCCAAAGGGTTCGTAGTGACTGGGAACAACGCTAACATCGGCAGCGGCGTAATAAGTTGGTAAAACATCTTGACTCAGACGACCAGCAAAGGTGGTAAAGTCGCTCATTCCCAATTCGTTGACGATTTGCTCAATGCGATCGCGCTCAATTCCGTCACTGTTACCTGGAGTACTACCACCACCAATAATTAGCTGAAGATTGTTGGAGTCGCGTAGCTCAGACTCATTTAATGCCCGCACCAAGGTTTCTATACCTTTGCGTTGGTCAAAACGTCCTACATACAATACAACTTTAGCTTCTTTGTCAATTCCCAATTCAGCCCTGGCTGCTTCTCGTGCAATCGAACCAAATCGCTGAATATCTGTACCACAGGGAATAATGTCGATATTACCTTTTGTGGAAACTAGCGATCGCATGTGTTCCTGTTCTTGCGGACTCGTCGCTACAATTCGATCGGCATTTTCCAACACCTGTTTTTCCACTGCTAATCGCTGACTAGCAATCAAAGGAATATTTTCTATAGTGTTGTACTTGACTGCTCCTAAGGAGTGGTAGGTGTGAACCTGTTTACTCTTTTGGATTTTATTTAACTGCATCCCTACCCAACTAGAGAGCCAATAGTTAGTATGAACTAATTCGTATGTAATTTCGTTTTTTACTTGAAATTTAAGGAAATTATCTATAAATTCTGGCAGAAAATCAAAAAGATCATCTCGTGGCACAAACTCAAGGGGACCAGCTTTTAAACGAATAGTTCGACAATTGTTGCTATGTTCAACAATCGAGTCTTGCTCCAGACTCACTTTGCGGGTAAACATATCAACTTGCCATCCTAGTTGCGCTAGTGCTTCACCTACGTTGCGCACATAAACATTTTGTCCCCCAGCTTCTTCTTTCCCTATTTCAATCGCTGGGTCTCCGTGGACGGAAATCAAGGCGATACGTTTTTCGGTGGTAGAGTTCATAGTTTGTGTGTTGCTGATTTTAACAAAGTTTTAGGTTGTTCCAAGCACGCGTATAGCACACTTGTCTGAATTGTTTAGGAACTTTGATTAATATTGATTTTAATTTACTATGTCTAATTTCTTTTTACATCCTCTGTCAGAAGTATACTTTTAGATTAAATACAAATCTTTTTAGTTTCTTTAGATATAGGAAATTGTTAGATCCGTCTCTCATACTTTTGATAGATAAAAATGAGATTTTTTCATTTATCTCTAGCTCTAGTTTCATAGATATGGCAATTTTAATTTGCTCTCTATCTAAAGACTCAGCTCCCGACTTCTGTGAGATAAAGCTAGCGAATAGGGGGTAAGACCCCCTAAAACATCTCCAAGCAAGAAGTCAGGAGATATAAAAAGTAAAGGTATGACGCTGCATCCAAAAAATCAAGGGGAAATAGCAAGAACAAAGAGCACAAATAGCGCTTGCATTATTCCCAAAAAGGAAATATGTACATGAAAATGTACGATGAATTGCGAGTGTTATACGCAGACAAAGATTTTGCTGTCCTATTTACAGCCGGGTGTGGACAATCAGCAATATCTCTAAATAGATTATAAGTAGGTTTGACCTGCGACAAACACCGTTACACTACGCAATAACATTCCCTACATATACTTAGATGTTTTCAAAAATCAAATCGGCTTGCTATAGGATAAAAATATATTTATTCAGCTTATATTCTCTAAAAGAAATCTAAATTCTGTTTTTACGCAATTCTACTGATTTTGCTTCAAACTAATAAATATAGTCACCACCAATTTTTAAATGGAGAAGATTAATACATGAGTTTGATAGATGGTATATTTCTGACGCTATTAAATTCTGTTGCCTGTCTAGCACTGCCTAAGATGCTATCTATAATTCTGCCTGTAAACAACCAAAACACTGAGCCTTCAAAGTCTGCTATGAAATCACAAGAATCTAACTCTGAAATTCCCAGTTTTTCTTAATGTAAACTGATTATCTGTAGATATCGCCTTGATGAGGAGAAGACTTCGTTATTGGTGCAAGGCGATATCTGAACAATAAATTATACACATTTTGTTTTGTGAAAAGAATGAGAGTTAATCCGCTACTTGAGATTTGTTTTTCCATTCAACCTAAAATTTATACAGGAAAAAACTGGTCTACAGTACAGCTAAAACCAGGCAATAGCGGAGAAATGAGATTATCATTACTAAATAAGGTTACTACCAAGTTAAGTTGACTTTGTTCGCGCCGATAGACCTCTAGTTTACGCGATCGCCAATCAGCAATCCAATATTCTTTGACTCCTCTGGTAGAATAAAGTTTAAGTTTAGCTTCCTTATCTCGTCTTAGGTCTTCGTTGCTAGCAGACAAAACTTCGACTACTAAATCTGGTGCGCCAGTTAAATGTCCCGCTTCATCCAATGTTAGCGCCAAGGTTTCTTTAGTAGCCCAAACTACATCAGGAATCACATTATCTGATTCTGAAAACAAAACGCCGGGATTGATTACAGCTTCTCCTAAACCACTAGACTCTGACCAAACATCAAGTTGTCGAAAAATCTTGCCACAAGTTTGCTGATGTTTAAAGTGAGGTGCCCTGGTTATAAATAATTCTCCATGAACTATCTCATAGCGCGTCCCTTCATTTTCTGCGAAGAGTTCCACATCATGAATTGTCCAGCATACTCCGGTATTAAGCATCTGACTCATTGGCTAACTCCTTTAATCTTGTTTTTGTATTTTAATAAAATAGAATTCATGATTCATACTAATTGATTCTGTATTCTGTATTCTTCTTCAATCATCACTTGCGATTTTCGCGCCGCCACTTACTCCGTACTAAACGAATTTCATCAAAAGTGTAGCTTTCACCTAGTTGTTCTTTGATGGGAGTGAGGGAAATATCACCGAGTACTTCTAAAACTTGCCAAATTTTTTGTTGATGTTCTAAAGGTACTAATTGATTTAAATCAACTGGCTGATTTTTCTCAATTAGTTTTTCTAGATGATTGCTAACTGTTGCCGGACTAAGGTTGCGTTTTTGGGCAATTTGAGCAACATTTAAACCTTGTTGATGCAATTGTAATGTCTGTAATTCTGTGTAAGAAGATGAGTTTGAAGATGATACGGAAGCGGAAGTAACCGATTTATTTTGCAAACCTTTTTCTTGGCGGTAGGCGCGAATTTCTGTAAGAAACTTTTCGCCATATTGAGCGAGTTTGTGACTACCTACACCAGAAAGTTTGGCAAATTCAACTAAGTTTTGGGGTTGTACCTGTACCATCAATTTTAAAGTGGAATCGTGGAAGATGACGTAAGGTGGTACAGATTGCTCATCAGCCAATTGTTTACGTAGCGCTCGCAACTTCTGTAATAATATTTCTGCAACTTCTGCTTTTTCACTCTCCTGTTCCCAGGTAATCTTTTGAACTATGGTTACAGCTAGCGAAACTGTGCGTTGTTTTCGCATTACTTGCCAACTTAAGGCATTTAGTTTTAAAACTGAGTAACCATCGCTAGTTTGTTCTATTAACCCCTGATGTAAAAGCGATCGCCCCAACATTCGCCATTCATCTACAGTTCTATCTTTACCAATACCATAAGTAGAAAGTTTATCGTGTTCGTACTGGATAATTTTGTCTTTTTTTGCCCCCCGCAACACATCAATTATGTGTAGCATCCCAAATCTTTCTTTGCAACGCGCCACACAAGATAAAAACTTCATGGCTTCAATTGTCCAATCTTGCATCGGTTTGGGATGACGACAATTGTCACAGTTACCACAATTTCCAGGAAACCTTTCTCCAAAATAACCCAATTGAATCGTTCGCCGGCAATCAGTGCCTTCAGCGTAATCGATCATCTGCCGCAGTTGTTGTTTAGCAATCAACTGTTCTTGAGGGTCAGTTTTTTGATCGATACTCCATTCAATTGTTTTAACATCACCAAAGCTGAAAAATATTGTACATCGAGATGGTTCTCCGTCTCTACCTGCCCTACCCGATTCTTGATAATAACTTTCTATATTTCTGGGCAGATCGAAGTGAACTACCAAACGCACATCAGGTTTATTAATTCCCATTCCAAAGGCGATTGTTGCCACCATCACCCGGACATCATCTCGAATAAATCGCGTTTGATTACTACTACGTTCTTCATCAGTTAATCCGGCATGATAAGGGAGAGCAACAACTTTATCATTTTGGAGTTTAAAAGTGAGTTCATCAACTTTTTTACGAGTTAAACAATAAATAATTGTTGAACCTTCAGTTTCTCGAATTAATTCTAATAATTCAGCGTAAGCATATTTAGTTTTAGGACGAACTTCGTAATAAAGATTTTCACGATTAAAACTGGCAAGATGGATGCTTGGTTGCTTTAGTCCTAATTGTTGAATGATATCACTACGGACGCGATCGGTTGCTGTGGCGGTGAGGGCAACAGTAGGGACATCAGGATAGCGTTTCCGCAGAGATTTCAACTGGCGATATTCTGGGCGAAAATCGTGTCCCCATTCCGAAACACAATGCGCTTCATCAATAGCAAAGCTAGAAATACCGATTTTTTCTTTAACTAAATCGAGAAATGGGAGAAACCTTTCACTGAGGAGACGTTCCGGGGCGACGTAGAGTAATTTTACTTTACCGTTGAGGATGGCTTCTTCCCGCGATCGCACTTGGTAAGCATTCAAACTGCTATTGAGAAATGTGGCGTTAATATTATTATTTCGCAGTGCTTCTACTTGGTCTTGCATCAAAGCAATTAACGGCGACACCACCACCGTTAGTCCATTTTTTAACAATGCTGGTAGCTGAAAACATAGAGATTTTCCCCCGCCAGTCGGCATCACAACCATTAAATCTCGATTTTGCAGCGCATCTTCGATAATTTGCCGTTGTCCGGGGCGGAATTGGTCATAACCGAAGTGATATTTTAGCGCTTGTTCGAGATGGGGATACTGAAGCATAGCGATCGCTTTTTCGGGGGCTGTCTGCGTGAGTAGTGATTGAAGATATCAGGATTTTAACTCACATCATCGGCAGCTTTGGCCAGACCTGCGTTTCTATACGACGATGTCTACGACGGGCTACGCCTACGCACGCTGATCAACCATCATACATGTGCGATGTCTACGACGGGCTATTCGGCGTCGCTTGACTTTTAAGACAGTTGCTACAAGAGCCGCGATCGCACTATTCCCCTGGCGTTCGGCTCAATCCTAAACTACATTCTCGGCATCAGCTGCTAATACTTGGTCAACGGTTAAAGTTAAGTCTGGAAAAGTTTGACAAGGAATTGTTTTTCCTTCAAGATACTCAGAGCGTTGATACTCACCATTTTCTAGGGTCAGGACGATCGCCTTTTTTCCTTTTCCTCGTAGACAATACTTAGCAGGAATTTGACCTGTGTAGTCGATAATCCAATATTCAGGTACTCCCAAGGCAAGATATTCTTCTTGCTTGTCTATGAGGTCAGTTGACCAGTTGGATGAGGCAATCTCAACAATCATAAATGGCTGAGTTTGGATACCCATCCTCGGTTAATCGTCGGGGTAAAACTGGGGGCGTTGGATAATGGTAATATCGGGTCGTCGGCTTTGTGTATCACTAATTTGTAGCGCGTTTCGCTTCCGAACCGAGTATTTTAGTTTACGCTTGCGGTAGGCAAGTTCAAACATGAAGGACAGGAATTCAAGAATTTCTTCATGCAGTTCACTGGGTTCTGGCATTAGCACCAGCCTCCCAGCAACCAACTCATACTCATTAAGTTCGTTACCTTCGGCGAAATCAAGGAATTGCTTAAAGGTTAGTGGTTTAGGGGTTGTGATCATGGCGATCGCTCCTGATTGATTAGCATCTGGCTTTTCATAACCTTTTGATCTTCAAGTTTATATCTATTTGCCATTAAGTTTTAGCTTGTTGAGTCTCATGCTTCGACCTAACCTACAAGATCGGTGTTCTGCTTGCAGCAGCGCTGACGCTCGTTCTTCTCTACGAGACGCTGCGCCAACGCTACCGCTTCGCTAACATCATCGCACGCTCATCAACCTACAATACATGAGCGATTGCTTTTATTGTTTGACTCTCGCGATCAGATAGGCGATTGCACTTGGAAGATCAGGCGATCGCACGCTCATCAACCTTCATATAATTAATTCTGCAAAAATTAAAATCTCAAATTCGCCTCAGCATCCACCTAACCGAGAATTTGCAGTTATTACTTTGCCCTGATGCCCTATCTGGGTACATTTATTCTGTGATTCTAAAGCATCAATCTTTCGTAAAAGCGATACTCCCCAGACTATAGAAATTACCAACTTGATTGTCATGCCCACGAGCAAAAGTGTCACTATTGTGGCATTTTTCTTTTGTTGAGCCAGCCTTTTTTGTTCTTCTGCAAGTCGTGCTTCGACTTCTTGAGCACGTTCAGCCTCTAATGCCTGTTGTGCTTCTCGCCGATCTAATTCTTCACTAGCAGCTAAAAATCGATAATCTAAGTTGCTCAAGCTTTTACCATTTGCCCAAGTTTGGGCATCTATCAACGCTTGTCCACGCAATAGGCGAGATTTATCTTTTTCTTGTGAGGCTACCCATGCATTGAAGTTTTCGTAGTAAGGACGCAAGTAAGCTAGTTTTTTTCCAACCCATTCTAAATTGAAAACTTCTTGATAAATTCGGTTTTTTATTTGGAGAAAACCTTGTTTTTTGATTACCAAGCCAGACAGCAATAATTCTACCTGTTCTCGACTATCGTCGGCTGGTACTTTCACTCCTTGGAGAATTTGTTGATAAATTCCTAGCAATCTGGCGGCAAATTTTTCGTTTCTGAGGATGCGATCGCGAATTGTTCGCATATGCTCCGGTTCATCTTGTGATTCCCATTTCTCGATGATGTGCGATCGCACCACATTTTCTATCCAAAATTCTTCTGTACCAGGAGGAATTTTTAGCTTTCTACCCAGATCGTCTTGAGATAAACTCACAAGCAGCCGACACAGCTTTTGAGTCAGAAATGGTTGCCCTTCTGTCCAAGCTAATACTTCTTTTAAAACTTTCTGGGGATGATTGTCTTTAATATCTAGTCCTAAAGATAGTGGTTGAGCTTCTTCAAAGGTGAAACCATTTACTTGTATGGTTTTACCCAAATTAAACGGGGTAGTATGATTTTGAGATAAAATTAAGTCTGAAGGTGTGGCAACCCCGAAAACTGCAAATGTAATCCGATGATACTCTGGGTCAATTGCTCGTTGGTTATAACAGAACCGAATCAAGCTAAAAAAGTCGTCAACAGAGAAATCGAGGCTGAGTATACTATCAACTTCATCAATAAAAATAAATAGTCTTTCGTTAGGAAACTTCGCTAACAGATTTTCCGAAATAAACCGACTAAGTTTATAAACTAAAGAAATATCTTGTTGTTCTTGCCACCAGGTTTTTAAATCGACTTTTCCTAACAGTTTAAAACTCAACCATAGGTCGCTAACTACTCCTTTATACCACTGTTCTGGAGTAATATTTTCACAACCAATATTAGTCATATCAACGGTGGCACATCTAAAGCCCTCTTGTTGCAAGCGGTGCTTTGTTTTTACCATAAGTGAGGATTTACCCATTTGCCTACAGTTTAAGATGTAGCAAAATTCACCCTGTTTCAAAGCTTCGTAAAGTTCTACATCTGCTCTGCGCTCAACATAGCTAGGAGCATCATTAGTAAGAGTACCACCCACTTGGTATCGATAATTTTTCATGTAATTAATTTTTAATTTCAAATTAGTTCTATATCTCAATCAAAAAATTCGTTTTGGGACAGTTGATAAAATTTATTTAATATCGATGAGTAACTAGGTTCATAGTAAGAACTTTAGTACTTACTATGAACGCTCAAAACTAGATGGTAAATTTACTAGAAGCATTAACACTATTTTGCTTTTCAAACTGTTGGCTAAAATAAAGACGATATAACTCACACTTGGTGCTAGCTTGATTGCCATTTAATTGAACCAAACCCATGCTTTCCAGCTTGTAAGCAGCGATCGCGTCTAACTCCACTTTTTCATCTGTTGCAATTACCTGTTCCATAGCTGACATTAATTCTGGTTCTGCTTGCAGTAGTGTCAACAGTTCTCGTAAATGCTGACCGTAAATTCCTACTGGTGTAGATGCGGTTTCTAATAACACCTCCAGCGTCATTTCCCCCTGACAGAGATGATAAAATGCAAGGTTCACCAGATAGGGATGTCCTCCTACCATTGCTTGTAGGGGTGCAAAGCGTTTTTCCCCTTCCGAGTTTCCTGACCAATCTAGTCCGTAACGTAATGCTAAATTCTGTACCTCCTTAAGGGTAAATGGTGGCAGTGTAATTGTTATCCCTACATTGAAAGGCGATTGGTTGAGCTTAAGCGGAATATAAATTTCTGTTGTGTGAACCACTACCATCCGCAGTTTTTGCCAAGTTCGATCTTGCTTTGCTTGTTCGTGCCAAAATCGCAGCATTGGCAAAAAGTCTTGGGCAATATTGGGATGTTCAAAAATCCGATGGACTTCATTCAAAGCCAAAACTACAGGACTATCATCAATGTATTGCAACAGATAAGCTTCAAAATAGATTTTGCAGCTTACCTTGCTGCCCATTTCTATATCCCAAAAATCATCTAGACAAGGAAGGAGATTTAACTGCCTACTGACATTTACACAAAACCAACGCAAAAATTTATCCAGGGAAACAAAAATGTCTCGATCGGCTTCTTGAAAGTCCAAATAAACAATTCGATAATCTTGCTCTCTAGCATAAGCAATCATCCGATTGAGTAGAGAACTTTTTCCCATCTTTCTAGGTGCTTTGAGCCGGATTAAGCAACCAGGTTGTAAAACCTCATTACAAACAAGTTCTTCCAGAGAAGGGCGATTGATGTAAAGAGGAGAATTTAGTGCTACAGGACCGCTAGGAAATTCTATCTTGCTTGCTGAAAAAAAGTCTGGAAAAACCATTTCTAAGCTAGATTCTTCACCGAACTTTTGTTGGATCTGATTTTTTTGATTATCTATCTCGTCTTGCAAGTGTTTATTCAAAGCTAAATGCAGATTTTTTTTCGTTATTCTTTTTCCAAGTGCGATAGAAAGGTCTTGCCACAACTCAGAACCAATTTCCTTGATATAATTGTCGCCGTAGCCTGATGCCTCTGCTATTTCACCGTAAGTTTTGCCCAACCATGATTGATAGAGCACAAACCACTGAATTGAACCGAGAGGCTTGTCTTGCAGAATTTTTTTTACAGATTCTAGAAGCTTATCCACAGAATATAAATTGTTAAACAGCTAGGCAATTTACTTATACTTTCCAGCCTAGTAATAATATACATCTGAAATATATCTGAAAAATACTTGAAAACAGAAAAAGTTAAGATTGCATTCAGTATACCAAAAATGTTATTATAATTAGTTTTTTGAAGGTTCTTTTGTATAGAGATTAAGTTGGTAAGCACGATAAAACCAATATATATTTAGATTTAGTTTTGTAAAAACGGTGAAATAACGAATTTGTAAAGTACGTGCTGTATTTACATTTGGTAAAATACTTGGGAATTTTCTCGCCTACTTACTTAGTGCTCTTTAATCACTCTCACCAGAGTAAAAACATATAATCCTTGCTACGCAGGAGTTTCAGGCAAAATACATATTTCTGACCATAATGTTAGAAAATAAAGCTTCAAACCCAAGTGCTGTATGAAGTTTAAATGTTGCCTGAGATTTTTATTTCCCCAGAGTGACCCAAGAGCGTTAGTTCAGCCTAAATACAGCCCTGAAAAACCTGGTGACAATGATGGCTCGCTGGTATGAGATTCTAGAGACAGTCAATGGAAGCTGAACAGAATGGAACAACATCACAAGCCAACGGTTGTAATTACGGGTGCCTCTTCGGGGGTGGGTTTGTATGCTGCAAAAGCTCTTGCTGAAAGGGGATGGTATGTCGTACTAGCGTGTCGGGATTTAGCGAAGGCACAAAAAGCAGCCCAAGGTGTGGAAATACCCTACAACAGTTATACCAGTATATATATTGACCTCGGCTCCTTGGAAAGTGTTCGACAGTTTGTGAAGAACTTCCGAGCCACTGGAAAGTCTTTAGACGCTTTGGTGTGCAACGCTGCAATTTATATGCCCTTAATCAAAGAGCCATTACGCAGTCCAGAAGGTTACGAGTTAACTGTCACCACCAATCATCTGGGGCATTTCCTATTGTGCAACCTGATGCTAGAGGATCTGAAGAAGTCATCTTTAGAGCCAAGGCTGGTAATTTTAGGAACTGTCACGCACAATCCAGATGAACTGGGTGGAAAGATTCCACCACGTCCCGACTTGGGCGATTTGCAAGGCTTTGCAGAAGGGTTTAAAGAGCCAATATCGATGATTGATGGCAAAAAATTTGAAGCAGTCAAAGCTTACAAAGACAGCAAGGTTTGCAACGTGCTAACTATGCGGGAACTGCATGAGCGCTATCACGAATCAACTGGTATCGTCTTCAATTCTCTCTATCCGGGATGTGTTGCAGAAACGCCGCTATTTAGAAACCACTATCCCCTGTTTCAAAAAATCTTTCCATTATTCCAGAAGTACATCACTGGGGGATATGTGTCTCAGGAGTTGGCGGGAGAACGAGTTGCTGCTGTGGTTGCCGATCGTGAGTATAATCAATCCGGTGTTTATTGGAGTTGGGGAAATCGCCAGAAGAAAGATGGTAAGTCTTTTGTGCAAAAAGTCTCTCCTCAAGCTCGTGATGACGAAAAAGGCGATCGCATCTGGGAACTCAGCGCCAAGTTGGTTGGACTTGCATGATGGAACAGAAAAAGACAAACTATGCTCATCTAGTGTTCACCGTTCCACTCAATACTGATGAGTCAACAGAACATCGTAACCTTTACATACAAAAACGCGAGACTACACCTCTAACAAAATTAATACCTCCCAATTCCTAGAGTTCGTAGGGTGCGTTACACTTTGTTAACGCACCGATGTTAATTGTAAATAGATACGAAAAATTATCTAAACATTTCCGATGGAAACTGCTATGTCTTCTTTAAAGGCGCATTCCCAAACGCTATATGAAACTGATTACTTGCAATGGATAGAAACGACTGTAGAAAAATTGCAAAGTCAGGATTACGCAAACGTTGAGTGGGAGAACCTAATTGAAGAAATTGCCGATATGGGAAGGAGTGAGCGCCGGAGTCTCAAGAGTAATTTGATTGTAATTCTGATGCATTTGCTCAAATGGCAATTTCACCCTGACAAAAGAAGTGGTAGCTGGGAAGGAAACATCATTGAACATCGTAGACGCGTTAAAGAAGCTCTAGATGATTCACCTAGTCTCAAATCCTATCTTGAGATAGTTTTTGCTGAGTGTTATGCACAAGCAGTTAAGCAAGCAAAAGCTGAAACTGGCTTGTCAATGGAATCCTTTCCTCTGAACTGTCCATACCAGCTAGCAGAAGTCACAGATGATGAGTTTTTACCTCAGTAAGCACTGAATCGTTCTGTATGTGCTTAGTTGTTGACCAGAAGAGGCAGGAGGAAAAGGAGCTCTTAGCGGGGGGAGCAAGCCCTTTCAAGAACTGTGTGGAATGAAGGGGGGAACATGGGTACAAGCCCCGTCATAAAGGATGCTTATACGGGGCATCCAAGCTCCGTCCCCCAGCAAGAACTGCCCCTTTTCCTCTTGTTGACCAAGCCCCGTTGGGGCGGGGTGTAGGTTTAGGGTTGCAGGTTCTAGAGAGCCCCAACAACCATCAATTTCACTTGCCCCGTCAATTCACCGGCGTAGCAAAAGGTCATTATCACTTGCCTCGACCAATGCCGTCCTCCCTATACCCTACACCCTACCCCCTATACCCTATTAGTGACCAGCCTGATTTTGTACATGGCTTAACCAATTTTCACTGGTGGCCAGAAATAGCGGCTTAATTATGGGTAATTTGCCGGACATCATATAATTCGCAAAAATTACTTTCACCCCTCCAAGGTGTTGGAGGGGTTTTTAGTTGGTGCTACGGTTGCTACTTGCTCTAGCGTCGTCCCATGCACAGTAACTGGAATGCTTTCTGCTCCCACAAGGGTATGACCGATCGCACTTTTAGAAAAAAGGGACGGGTCTAAATTATTTACTGTTCTATCAAATTAACGTTGTTAAGTTACTCAGCAGGTGTAGTTTTCACCTCCAGGCTGTGTTAGATATTGTGACGCGAAACAGGAGTATAGATACGTTGCTAAAGCTTTCTCCCGAATCTCCTCTATTTATTATATTAATCATTATTAGTTTTCTAGTAGTAACTTTGTCAAGTTGGTTATCATCTAAACCATTTGTTTTAAAACCATTTGGAGTTAATGATATTGTCCAGTTACTCACATTACAATTATTTATTTCTTTGTTGATAGAGCGTTCTTTAGAAGTTTTTATAACTACTTGGCGTGGGCCATTCGTCGAACAATTAGATATTAGTATTCAGCAAGAGAAGGCTCTAATCTCTGAAAAAATAAAACTTATGGAAGTACAACAGAACCAATTCCCTTCTTTGGAATCAAATCAAATCAGTGGACTTCCACCAGAAGGAATGAGTTTAGAACAGCAAATCATCCAAAACTTTACACAAAACCAACAAGAAGCATTAAAAATATTCAAGCCACAAATGGATGATATAAATGAAAAAGAGCGCCAAAGAACAGCCTATAAATCTGATACACGAACAATTGCTCTATGGACATCTCTTTTATTTGGTCTTTTAATGAGCGCAATAGGTATTCGCTCAATCGAACCACTTGTAGTTATTGATTTAGATAATCCCATACAAGTAATTATTTTCCGTTGTTTAGATGCATTGCTGACAGGAGGTTTAATTGCAGGAGGTAGCGAGGGAATTCATAAGCTCATAAAAGTTTTTATCGACTTTATGGAAGCTACATCTAAGCAAATCAAAAATCAGGGAACGTCTTGATGAAACTCTCAATGCAGGATAAAGTTAAAAAAAAGCCCAGCTAGAAATGACTGGGCTTTTAGCTATCTCAATCAATTATTGAAGGTGAGTAGTTTCGCACTATGCAGCAGGTTGTTCTAGATTAACCTTGACAACTTTGTTTTTTTCTTGCTCGGTTTTAGGCAGTGTCAAATTCAAAATACCGTCTTTATAATCTGCGATGACATTGGTATTTTGAACCTTAGCAGATAGAGGAATTACACGCTGGAACTTGCCGTAGTAAAATTCACTCTTGGTAATACCCTTGTCTTGGGTTTTAGTTTCAGACTTGCGCTCACCGCTAATGTGAACAGCGTCTTGGGTGACCTGAATATCTAAGTCTTTAGCTTCCAATCCTGGCAGCTCTAACTTGAGATAAATCGCATCATCAGTTTCATGCAACTCAGCAGCCGGAACTCTGATAAAGTCTTTTTATAACCGTGCAGATGGGACTTTGGTATCTCCCAATAAACCGTTGATGTGACGTTCTAAAGCGTTCAATTCTTGCCAGGGGTTGTAACGAACTAGTACCATAATCTCTCGAAAAAATTCAACTATTGTTTAATCGTTTTTGCACTTTAGTTTGTGCTTATGTATTCATAATAAGTATGCTTTAAACTCTTGTAAATTCGGTAATCCTCACCTAATAAAATGATGATTACCACACTTAGATTAGACCTAAAAAAAGATTACGGTTTACTCTAATTTATTAGTTCGGTAAACCAGAATAAGAACTATTAATGTCAATAATTAACTACTTAATCTGCTTTTGAAGGAAATATGCAGTCAGGCGATCGCTTATATTTCCAAAACAACATCCAAGCTCTACTCGCCTTCCCATCGCACTATTCAATAAATATTTCGATTTAGTCATCGGGAAACTACTAAGACGAAATACTTTCTACATCTTTGCGACTGCATTGAATACAAGTAATATCAAATGCTGAATTCATCCACTCATAACCGCAAGTACGACAATGACAGAAAATATTATTGCAATTGGGATGTGGTCATTGTGCGCGAACTCGCCGGAGAATAAATAAACTATTGCGCCGTGGTATTCTTAAAACTTTAGGCTAGAATCCCCTAGTCTAAAGGCAGGGGTGTTGACAGGGGATCTATGATTTTTGGCTCATGTCACCTGATAATTCAGGTTTTATAATTAAAGTTAAAGGGTTTAGAGCATTAAGCATAAATGAGGTTAAAAGCTGTGAAGAAAATAATTGTTGCTGCTTTATTCAGCTTAATTGTTGGCTCAACATCTTTACTTTTTCCCCAAGCCGCTAAAGCTGATAGGGTTGTTTACTGTCATCCTGTTACTGACAATAGGGTACTCAAATCGGCGGCAGACCACCCCAATGCTTATACAAATGGTTTTCGAGAAGGACAACAAAGCGCTCGGAACAGAGAAGCTTATAAACCTCGGACTGTGGGAGGTGAATTCGCTCGTGGTTTTCAGGATGGTTATTTGAATCTACCTTATGCTGGGCAAGAGAATGTTGTACCTAGAACAATTGTGCAACATACTACTCAGATTTGTAATGATGATGGTTACACCGTAGCGCCTTCTCCTGTTTACATTTACAACCCTTATCCCATCTATGGGTCGCCCTATCCTACTTATGGCATCAACTTCGGATTTGGAAGAGGGTTCCACTTCGGATTTGGAGGAGGGTTCCACGGATGGGGTCACCATCGAAGATGGTAGGGGGTGGGGAATTTCGTCAAAGAAAGTTTCTGGGCTGAAGAATACTTTGTATTCACCCTCGGAAGTAATCAGGGAAAAATTTGAGAGTATATCTGAAATCAGAAAAAAGAAGATATTCGGATAGATCAGATGAAAGTATTTCTTGCTTTTCCGGTGGATAACCATATTTGTGCAGCAGGCGCGGTTGTTTTCCAAAGTTATCACTGGGAGTTACAAACCAGTAGATTATCCAAGAGAACTGAAAGGCAATACACCTGTTAAAGAATTATTTATGCCTTTGATATTCAATCCGTACTTGCTTAACGTCAAACTCAGATTCTAAAAACTCAAGTTTTTCTACTGGCTGTAATCCCAAACTTTCAAACTGTGCTAATTCTGAGTCTGATAATGGCCAAGGTGGGCCAGAGGGTTCAGCTTCTGTATCTCGAACACGAGTAATCAGCAAAAGTGTGCCACCGAGAGCAACAACAGAGGTAACTGAAGAAATAACCCAAGAACGCACATTCAAAGGCAAAGCTTGAATATTACGACATTCAAAAACAAAGTCATAAGCTTGATGCCATTGTGAGGGAATCGCTAACAAATCTGCAACTATATAGTTGACAGTCGAATCTGGAAATCGCTGCTTACACCAAGCGATCGCTGTCGGTGAAATATCAAAGGCAGTTACTTCAAACCCTTGATCAGCTAAAGCTTCGGCATCATCTCCCAAACCACAACCAATGACTAGCGCCTTTTGCCCAGAAGCGAACGGTTGACGATTCGTCAACCAATCTTGTAGATAAGGGTGAGGAGTTAACTTTGCCCAAGGAATTTTTGCTGTATCACCTTTAGCTTCGGTATATAACACTTCAAACCATGCCGATGGTTCTGATTTTTGTAAAGCTTCGGTAGCTAACTGTTTGACATAAAATCGTAAATCTTCAGGTTGTTGTTCAAACATAAAAACCCATCACCGACACTAATAACTTGAGGTAACTGTTATAGTATCGTGTAATAATTTTTGAACGCGATCGCACTGAGTAAGAACCCGTAAAATTTGTTCTGATACCTTTGTAGATTTTTCTAAAACAGTAAATTCTTCTTCATAAAGTTGAATTACTTTATTTAACACAGGAAAACACTAAATACATATTATTGACTTTGAATATGATCGAGTGCCACAAAAACACTTCACTCTTTGTAATGCTAAAAATTACCCTAAGTTAGCACACAAGAAGTAACCCTCGACCCTTGTATCAACTGGTGTATAGAGAGATCCAGATATTTGGTAAGAACCAGTTTAGTTTGCAAATAGAATCTGGAAATTGCTCCTGTATATGTATTCTCGTCCACCCCAAGGAATGTAGCAGGTTTTATTTGGTGGATAGTATTTCCCTGGTGTATACTCTCCATCAACCTTGGCTCGGCAAAAATATAATGTGTTGTTACCATTATTCTCAGTGCCACCAGCAACATTATTACCAACAATGTACCCCGGAAAATTTCCCCATGTCCAGCTATTAGCTTTGTACAATATGAGAGGTAATTTATAGGAATATTCTTTACCTCCCCATGAAACGTAGCATCTTTGATTTGGTGGATAGTATTTTCCAGGTGTATATTCTCCATCAACCTTGGTAGAGCAAATATACAATGTGTTTCTACCATTATCCTCAGTTCCACCTGTAATATAACGACTAGAATTACTAGTACTGGGTTTTACCTGAGTCTTTGAAACAGCCGCTAATGAAGGTATTCCTATAGAAACCGCTATTCAAACTGCTAGGAATGTAGCGATCCGATTAAATTTCATTAAATCTGTTGCGAGTGCTTTTAATTGCATATTCAATCAACTCCCATTTTTGATAGTTTTTACTGAATTTATACAAAACGCAAAATAACGTAATAATATGAAAAATAAAGCTTTGGGAGAGTGATGAATAATAAATTAATATTTGAAAATATTTAACATATTAAAAACCCAATTTAATATTTTCATTTTTTATTATTCATTCAAAAAGTAAAAATAAAAAGTTACATTTATACTCAGAAACTATCCTGGTAACGTAGAACGGCGTAGATATTTATAGTTGGAATGAGGCAGGATGGCGCAGCAGTAGCGAGTCAACTACCTACACCTCACAACAGCAACGGTATCGGGTGTGAAAGCTTATCACCCGTAATACCATTGCTGGTATTCTAAAAACGGCAAGACCATTGCCAGATAATTGGCAAAGCAAAAGTAAAATAATGGAAATCGCTACAACCAGAGTACCGCGTTGGTTCGTTCGCAGAGACATTGATGGTTTATTTGGGCTGGCGCTTGATAATTTTATTCAAATTTTATTGATTGTGAATTTGTGCCAAGGAGTGCTTGGCTTTCCTGAGTCGTTAGTTTATAGGCGGATTTTGCCAGGAGTTGCAATCAGTTTGATTGTTGGTAATTTCTATTACGCAAAGCTAGCCAAAGAGCAAGGCAAAGGTGAGCAGAGGGACGATATTACTGCTTTGCCTTATGGGATTAACACCGTCAGCCTTTTTGCTTATATTTTTCTGGTGATGCTGCCTGTAAAATTGGCGGCAATTTCTAGTGGTGCATCTGGCGAACAAGCTGCTAAATTAGCTTGGCAAGCAGGATTGGTGGCTTGCTTTGGTTCTGGTTTGATAGAATTTGTCGGGGCTTGGGGAGGAGAAGCACTCCGCCGCCTCGCCCCTCGTGCAGCATTGCTTTCCACTTTGGGTGGTATTGCAATCACTTTTATTGCCATTGGTTTTCTATTTCGTACTTATGCCAATCCTGTAGTCGGCTTGGTGCCTCTTGGTGTAATTCTATTGACTTATTTTGGGCGAGTGCAATTTGCCATACCTGGCGGCTTGTTGGCAGTTCTGTTGGGAATTGCCCTTGCTTGGGTAACAGGTTTAGCTAGTTGGGATCATGCCAAGTTTATCGCTACCCTGCAACCAATAAGGCTTTATCTCCCTTCTTTGTGGCTGGGAGAATTGTGGAGCAGTCGTTCAGTTTTGGTTGAATATTTCAGTATCATTCTACCAATGGGATTATTTAATCTTGTTGGCAGTCTCCAGAATTTAGAAAGTGCCTCAGCTGCGGGTGATACTTATCCTGTAGCTCCCTGTCTGAGGGTAAATGGTATTGGTACATTAGTTGCTGCTATTTGTGGTTCCTGTTTCCCGACTACTATTTATATTGGTCATCCTGGCTGGAAAGCTATGGGAGCAAGAGTTGGTTATTCTATACTCAATGGTATAATTATGAGCTTGCTTTGCCTAAGTGGAACTGTGGCAATGCTGGCTTACTTTGTGCCGATTGAAGCTGGAATGGCAATTGTGTTGTGGATTGGGATTGTGATTGTCGCTCAAAGCTTTACAGCCACTCCGTCGCACCATGCACCTGCTGTGGTTGTTGGTCTATTACCCGGCATTGCTGGTTGGGGTGCGCTAATTGCGAAAAATGCACTTCGGGCAGCAGGTTTGGGCACGCCGGAAAAACCTTTGACACCAACCTTGATTGAGCAGTTTAAGTTAAGCGATACGTATATTGATGGGGCTTTTGCTCTTGAGCAAGGGTTTATTTTTTCCGCGATGATTTTAGCTGGCATCACAGTTTATATTATTGAGCGCAAGTTTCGCCAAGCTGCCTATTGGTCTATAGTCGCTGCTGTCATTTCCTGGGTTGGGTTGATGCACAGTTATCGTTGGACTGTTGCAGATACAGTTGTTAATTTCGGCACTGGAACTGGTACGCCTTGGGCTATTGGCTATATAATGCTTGCAATTCTCTTTTTCTATGTTGATTGGCAAGAAAGACGTAAGGCTTGATGCCATATTGCATAAAAGTTGAATTATCTAGATGAGATTAGTCAATAAGTTGTGGGGTGGGAATTTGCGTATCGATATCTGCTTGGGAATAAGTGGGGAGCAACCAGCTACTATCACCCGCCTTGAATACTTTGGCAGGTTCAACATTCAATTCAATTGCACCAGTGGCTGGATTAGTTCTAGCAAGAGACTGTGTACCATCGACAAACTTAACGGCGATTGGTTGAGTCAGTTCTTGTGGTTGAGCGTTCGGGCCTAGAATCACTTGAGAACCTGCGGGTAAGTAAATGCCATCGCAATCCCAATCATCATCCGTGATTGTTCCTGCGCCCAGAAAGTAGAGTTGGGTTGGAGATTTTTTTGGTTTATTGGCATAGACAGCCAAAGTCTTTCCAGTTTCATTACGGCACTGTGCCCGCTTTCTAGCTGTTTCTATGACATATTTCTGAAACTGCAATTGTGCCAGTCGCTGCTGGAATTGCTCAGGTGTATAGCCAGCTTGCTCAGGTGTATTCTTTACAGTTAGAAGTTGATTGAGCGCTTGAGTAACCTCAGCATAGTCAGCCCCCTTAGTGAAATCCTTACCTGCCCAAGAGGGTTGAGCAATTAGCAGGTTCACCATTAACACCAGAGCAATAAGAACAATTTTGAGAAACTGCATATATTTATCCTTTTTTTGAAATTAGTGTTCAGTACTACTGAAACTTTACCAGATTTCAAATCTTTGAAAATTTTGCTCGCGATCGCACCAATAATAGCCATAAGATTAATTAATAGCCCTACAAGCTCTCCTCAATGTCTAAATAACTTGTAATTTGTAATAGCCTAAACAGTTAACTAGTAACTGATGGCTGATGTTAAACTCTTAACTGGGTGACGGCGATATTGCCGGAAAAACATACGTCCACATCGCTACCAGGAGTGCGATCGCGTTTGCCATATTCCCCTACATAATAAAAATTATCGCCTTCAATTCGATAGTTCACGGGCAAAGGTTTGGTACAGGCTTGGCAAAATACCACATCAGGATCTGGTTCTCCTGGTTGCAGATGCGGCAGATTTACATTCCAGAAACTTCCTGGTTCTAGGGGACGCTTGAGTAAATCCGCTAAAACTTCAGCTGTGAATTTGGCAGCCAGATCCCAATCAAAATTCTGCTTGGCTTTGCGATACTGGGAAATGGCAACTCCGGGAATACCGTGCATTGCGGCTTCCCGCACGGCGGCCACTGTGCCAGAAATATAGGCATCGACTCCCAAGTTCCCCCCAGCGTTGATACCTGAAAGTACAAACTTGACATCTGCTGCAATTTGTGTTAGCGCAATTCTTACACAATCAGCGGGAGTACCTGCGATCGCATACTCAGTCTCAGAACGTCGCTGGAGGTTGATAGCACGAGTCGTAGTAACTTGATGTCCACAGCCAGACTGATGATCGGCAGGAGCAGCGATAATAGAATTTTTGCCGTTTACAGCTTTGAGCAGCGCTTGGATACCAGGGGCATCAATGCCATCGTCGTTAGTTAAAAGTATAGTCATGTATATATGATATTGATTTAGCTAAAATATCAGAAAAATGCAGATATCAACCATCACATAGACATTTAGAGCAGAATTCAGAATACAGGAGTCAAAACACGCTTTATACCTGGGTAACAGACGAATCATTGTCTACCTCACCTACTGAAAATTTGCTGTATATAAATTAAATATGCATCATCCAGAACCCTTGTAGAGACGTAGCAGTATAACGTCTTGACATTCTTTTTCACTCAGATATCTAGAGTACGGCAGAAAAAACTACTCGCAGATATGAAAAAATATGGCGTTGCTAAACCAAAATTATGAATCATGCGATATGATTTCTAGATGGTTTGCAAATTCCGCCCTAAGCATTTGGGTTAATTCCCAAAATGGGCGGTATTTCTTGTCACTAGTAAGGCGGTTAGCGTCAGGTTAATGCTTGCAGCCGTCCTTAGAACAAGTTTGTGTAATCAAAAATCCCGTACAATATACATATTTGCTGAGAATATCAGAAATTTTACACTGGAGAAAATCGGGAACGAGGTGATTTTTGCAGTGGTTCTGTAGTATTTTTGGTGCAAGTCTGTCTTAGGGATCACACGATGAAACAGCTCCTCAAACAAGTTTTTAGCAGTCAAAAACACCTCATCCGGCTAATTCTACCTTTGGTGACGGTTATTTTCGCAGCCTCGCTGTTTGCCACACCTGCTTTAGCCACAGGTGTGTATCAAATACCCAACCTGACAGCCGGGAATGACACCTGGGTTTTGGATCAAGGTGAAGTCATCAGCCGTCTGAATGAAGGCAAGATTAGCAGCGCTTTTAAGGATTTGGCAAAGCAAACAGATAAGGAAGTCAGAATTGTTACTGTTCGCCGACTCGACTACGGCGAAACACCAGAAAGCTTTACTAAAGAACTGTTTGAAAAATGGTTTCCGACAAAAGCAGCCCAAGCTAATCAAACCTTATTGGTTCTCGATACAGTTACCAATAGTACTGCCATTATTACTGGGGATCAAGTCAAGCCAATACTTACTGACTCTATTGGCGAGAGTATAGCTACTGAAACAGTAAGCGTGCCGTTACGCAATGGTGACAAATACAATCAGGCATTTCTTGATGCAAGCGATCGCCTTGTCGCCGTTCTCTCTGGCAAAACCGATCCAGGCCCACCCCAAATAACTGACAATGTGCAGGTTGGAGGCACTTTCAAGAAAGCAGAAGAAACCAACCAAGGTAACGCTACTGCTTGGGTAGTTGGATTATTAATTGCTGCCACCGTTATCCCAATGGCAACTTACTATATCTATCAGATAAATCAGCCCTCATCTAATGGGTAATGGTGGAGTTAGGAGTTAGGAGTTATGAATTTCTAACTCTTAACTCCTCACTTTAATCTTGAACATACTCTTGCCCTGTAACTAAAGCTACCTCAGCCCGAACAAATTCTCGACCTAAATAAGCTGCGTGATCTAATTGAGTTACAGGAGGGGGCTGAGTTTCTTCAAAAATTTTCACGCAAAGTTCTTTCGCCGTTCTGGCGCTAAAAACTGTTGTATGAGTTCGTTCTACCTTTTCTCGCGCTGGAATAACCTTTCCCGTTTCAGGATCGACAGCTAAACCGCGATCGTCAATTACATTTGTAAAATGCTTGGCATAAATTAATCCTGCGTCTCGATCTAAGTAAATAATGAAATATCCACCTGGATCGAGGTCAATATGACGCTGGGAAAGTTTATCATCAATTGCGGCTAAATCTTCAACTATTAAATCCATAAGCATTATAAAAAGAAATTTTCTTTTTTCAGGGTTTTTACACTCTATATTAAGTGTAATTCCTATCTTCCTTAGTATTCTTCATATCTTTAGTATTTTTGTGAATACTTTTACTTAAAAAACGCATCAAGGGGCAATTGCTCAGTACACGCAAGCGATTGAGCTTGATCCTAACTACGTTTAAGCTTACTTTTATCGGGGTAATGCTCTAGCTTTAGAAGGACAACCGCAAAAAGGAATTGAGGATTTACAGAAAGCTGCGGCTATCTTAGAATCTCAAGGACAATCAGAATGGGCAGCAGCAATGCGCCAACAAGAAGAAATTATTCAAGAAGGGATTCAAGACGGTGAATTTTGACGAATGGTAGCAGAAATATCGTCTCAATCGCCAACAGTATAATTTCACAATTTTGAAAATAAGGAAAATTTGCATCTGTTTGCCGAGTAAAGCTTAATTATTCGGCAAATGTTACGAAAGTAGTTCCTTTTCCTCAAGCATTTTTCTCACTAAATGGCAACTCTGCATTAATTGCCTCAATCTGCTGCTGTTCGAGTTGATTCACTTCCTTAATATAGGGAAGTAAAATTTGTCCTAAACGATTATTGTAAAAGCGGTGCAGACTGTGATTGGGCATAGCGGGGAAACCTCGCCGTTTTTTGTGTCGCCCACCCGCGCCAGGGTCAAAAATTTGGATACCGTTAGCGATCGCCCACTCAATCGGTGCATAATAACAAGCATCAAAATGTAAGCAATCTATTTCTTGAAAACTGCCCCAATAGCGTCCGTAGAGTTTGTCACCTTTAAATAAACAAAAGGACATTCCTAAAGGATGAGAGTTATCTTCTTCGCTATATGCGGCAACAAACAAGACTCGATGGCGATAATCACTGTGTAGCTGCTCAAAAAACCTCCGTGTGAGATACTTGCTACCCCACCAGCCAAACTTATCACAGGTGTCAGCATAGAATTGGTGCATCAAGGGAAACAAAGACTGAGGAATTTGATCCCCAGCCAGTGGTTGCAATCGTAAACCTGCTTTTTCCACAGCTTTGCGTTCCCGCTTGATATTGCGGCGCTGATTGGCGTTAAACACCTTCAAGTAATCATCAAAAGTTTTAAAGCCAGCATTTTCCCAGATATAGCTGTGGTGCAGCCAAGTTGTAAAGCCATGCCGTTCTAGCATCGGACGCCATTGGGGATCGACGTAGAGAAAATGACACCCAGAAATCCGATTTTTGGAGCAAAAAGTGTCAATTTCATGCACCATCAGCGCTGTGATTTCATCCTCATCTTCTCCTGGGGCGATTAAGAACCGATAACCTTCTGCTGGGGTGAATGGTGTCATTCCCAGCAATTTTGGGTAATATTGGACTCCAATGCGATCGGCTAACTCTGCCCATTGGTGATCGAAAACAAATTCACCAGAGCTATGTCCTTTAAGATAAAGTGGCGCAGCCGCAATCAGCGTTTTATCTCGCCACAATGTCAAGTGATTTGGCAACCAACCAGTTTTAGCCGTAACACTCTGGGAGGTTTCGAGATTGTTCAACCATTCCCATTCTAAAAATGGTGTTTTGAGTGGCATTGCCAAAGCATTCCAGGCATTTTGGGGTACTTCAGCAATTTTGTTCGTCCAAAAGACAGAATAGCGAGGCTTAAGTTGTTCCACTTTTTAGGGACTGGGGACTAGGGACTAGGGACTTGGGACTTGGGACTAGGGACTGAGGGACTAGGGACTGGGAGTAGGAGAATAAGGAAAATACACCAACCATACCGGATGCTCAATACCCAATACCCAATCCTTAATCCCTTATTTAGCGTAATCTAATCTGCTGGTCGTTGCAGGCGATAGTGCAAAAACACTTCTTGCTCAACTGTATGAACTTCTATGAGTTGTAACTTGGGAGCCAAATCAGCTAAAAATCCTTTCCCTTCTACAGGTGTGGGTGCGGTATTACCACCTAAAATCAGTGGACAGACAGTTAGCCATAATTCATCAATTAAATCTAGTTCCAACAAGGAAGCGACTAATTCACCTCCACCCAAAACCACCAATCGTGTTATATGTAGAGTGGCTAGTTGCTTCAAAGCTGCGGAAATGTCAATTTCTCGCGTTGGTGTTTCAAAAACCAGAATCTGCTCAAATTCTGAAGGGTACTCCTGTACTCCGATTCCCAGAGTTGAGTAAAACGTCTGTAAGCGTTCTTTCCACGAAAATTCTCCTGCTCTTGTCGTGAGTAGCCAGCGTCTAACTGGTTGTTTAAAAAAGTGAATTTCCGGATTAAGGTTTGCAGAGTTTGTAATCACTATATGAACTGGTTGCCGAGGCTTCCCTCCTTGCGCCCGAAGTTGCACTAGAGTTGGATCGGTTACAGTAAGTGTTGTTCCATAAGCGTCCAGAGTCCCAGCACCGAATAATACGGCATCAGAGGCAGCAATTTGTTTTTCTAAGTGTGCTTTATCAACCCTTGAGCCAAACCGAGCAGGCGATCGCTTAAAATCTGCTATCTTGCCATCTGCACTCATTGCTAAAACAACTGTAGTATGAGGACGATGTTCCAACATTAAATTGATTTGATAGTTTTAATATTTTCTTTAGTCGTGTGTAGATTCTCAAAAAAACCATACCTGCGAGCCACTATTTTATAATTTCACCACTGTTATTGATATGCAACACAAATCGCTTTTACATCTAGCATATACGAGTTTTGGTATACCACGTTTCTTTTTGAATTATAGCAATTTGTTATTTTTAAACATTGAAAATAAAATTCTGATCATTTAATAAAATGTCTCATCTAGCTAGTCTAATTGCATATCTTTGGTGTTGTAGATTGCAGGTGCAAAGTGAGACAGTCGATGACTAATCCCCGCCAATCTTCCTTTCGTCGAATTTTAGTAACGAGAATATTGCTGCTGTTTGTTCCAGTTTTACTTGTAGGCGAAATTGTTGCCTTGAATAAGGCACGTTCTAGTATATTGGGAACTGCACGGCAAAATTTAACAGAAAGCGCTATTAGTAAAGGGGAGAGAATTGGAGATGCGATCGCAATCTTAAAAGCTAATTTGCAGAGTGTAAGTAAAACGACGGTTATTCCGTCGGATTCACCTATACAAGAGCAAGAAATTCTCACGCAGTTAAGACAACAACTTCCAGCCAGTATCGAGTGCATTCAATTAACAAATCTCCTAAACCACAAGCTAATTGCCAGTAGCTGTGGGGATCGAGAAATTGGCGAATTGAGATTACCTTTCCCTAGTGAGGGAATTGATGTCAAAGCAATCTTCCCGCCAAAAGCAGGAATGACTGGAAAAAGAAACACACAAAATCAGCAGCTGCAACTAGTTTTATCTGCACCAGTCTTTGATAGCCAAAAAAAATCAGTTTACAGCTTAAGTATTCAGTCTGCATTGTACCAACAAACCAGAAATCCGCCGGGATCACTCACGGGCGCTATGGTAGTGATTGCTGAAGATGGCACAATTTTGGCACACCCATTCACAGATTGGGTGGGAACTAATATCAATCAGCACCCTCATGCTTCCCAAATCAAAAGCATAATTAAAAATGCAATTACGGGACAAAACGATTCGATAAATTTCTCTTTTACCGAAGGAAAAGAATTAGTCGCTGGCTATACAGCAATTCCAAATCCACTCACCCAACAGCAGCAGCAAAAATGGATAGTTTTAGCTGTTACTAGCGTCGATAATGCGCTTTTTGGTTTAGAGGAAATCAAATTAATTCTTATCGTTTTGACAGTTGGTTTGATTGGTGCAAGTTTGTTAGCATCTCTATATTTAGCTCCTTACTTAGCCCGTCCTGTAGAAGAATTACGAGACTACGCTCTCAATATTCACTCTCACCATGCTGCACAACCAGTTCCGCACGATTTTCAAATTCGGGAATTCAATCAACTGGCTCAAGCATTAGATCAAATGGTAAAACGGCTGAAAGCAGGATCGGAAGAATTAGAAATAGCTTGGAAAGAAGCAAAAAGCGCTAACCAAATTAAAAGCCAGTTTTTAGCTACGACTTCCCATGAATTGAGAAACCCATTAAATATTATTATTAACTGTATTCGCCTGGTTGAAGAAGGCTTATGTGATGACCGGGAAGAAGAAATGGAGTTTCTCAAACGTGCCGATGAAACAACGATTCACTTGCTAGGTATTATTAATGATTTACTCGACATTTCTAAAATCGAAGCAGGTAAGCTTTCAGTTGTTTCCACGCCAATTGACCTCCAACAACTATTGTTAGAGGTAATTAATTTACAATCAGTTAATGTCCAACAAAAGGGCTTGCAATTGAAATGTGAGTTAGCTCCCAAAGTGATCCCAATTATGGCAGACGCGGGAAAACTCAAGCAGGTGCTAATTAATGTTATCGGCAACGCCACCAAGTTCACCGACACTGGAAGCATCACCATTACTACAGAAATTCAATCTAGTAGTGGAAAATCTCAGGTGGTAGTAGCTGTCAAAGATACAGGTATAGGCATCGATCCAACTCAACAGCACAAACTATTTCGCCCTTTTGTAATGGTCAATGGCACTACGACACGTCAGTTTGAAGGTACTGGACTGGGACTAGCGATTTCACGAAACTTAATCGAACTCATGGGAGGTAGCATTACTCTTGAGAGTGCGGGACTTCATCAAGGTACGACACTGAAAATTACTTTACCTTTGATTGATATCTCGCTGTTAGCTGTTCCAAATAAAGAAGCAAATGTCGGGAATCTGGGATTTTCCTCTGGGAATGAGGGGGCAAAACCAAGCCGCTACCCTAACCTACAGGAGTCTGGAGGAAATTCCTCTTTGGGGATCAACAAGTCTGTGAAAGCAGGGGTAGACAAAGAGAAGTCCCCGAAATCCCAGTTGCTGTTTGGGAAGGAAACTTGCGAGATTCGTCTTTCGCCGCTGCAAACTATTCTGGTAAGTCTTCCAAAAGCAGAAGTTTGTGTGAATGGGACTTTCAAGAGGTAATCGTCAACCCCCTTCTCTGCGAGACGCTACGCGTAGCTTGCTTCCCCGCAGGGGTACGGGGGAATTCACGCATTCACGCATTCAAAGTTCACGCATTACAATCCCCACGGATAAATCTGGGGGCTTGAAATAATGATGCTGCGCTTTTTATACCTCCATTCATAAATATTCGCGCAAAACCGTTGCTCCAATCCAAACTAAAATCCAAAATTCATGCAATTCAAAAATGTCGGAATTAAAAATTCAAGAAATCCGATGATTAATCCAATTAGTAGCAGAACAGCAATATCCTGTAATTTGACTAACTTTTGCAAAAACCGTAATAGGGTTCGCCTTTATCAAAGCAATCAATGCAATTGCTTGGAATTTAGCTGTCCAAACAGACGACGTAAGAATTTAAAACTTAAATATTATTAATAAGTTTTGTAACAAAATCAAACTTAATTAACTTATCTAAAACATATAAAACTTCTGCCAATACATAATTTCAAACAAGGATCTATCATTCTTTACCAGAGTTAAACAAAGCATATAAAAATTGCTAGCTCAAAAAGTTTGGTTGTCTCAATAGATATTGTTTCAAAATAGAGGCTATTTCAGCCTAAGTAATAAACAAAATTGCAACTGAAAAATAATTGCAAAAGTTTTTCTATAAAGATGTATAAAATATGAGTATTAGCAGAGCGTGTTGTAAAAGCATTAGAGAAAAAGAAATAATAAAAACTGTTGTTCAAGCAAATAAAATTTTAATTTTAATTATTGACGATCAAGCATTTATCCGCAAGATACTGCGACTTTTTCTAGAACAAGAGGGGTATCAAATAGTAGAAGCTCAAAGTGGTATAGAAGCATTAAGTATTTTTGAAAAACAGCGCCCAGATATAGTAATACTCGACATCATTCTGCCAGATATGGATGGGTTCGAGTGTTGCATTCAGCTGCAATCTTTAGATTGGAGTAAATGCACTCCTGTTTTAATGATTGCAGAGATAGAAGATGAACAGTCAGTTGACCGTGCATTTGAAATGGGTGCAATAGACTATTTTACCAAACCGATTCACTTGCCAATCTTGCGACAACGAATAAAACGGATACTTGAGCAATCTCAGCTACAGAAAAAACTCATTGCTAAGAATCTAGAACTGCAACGATTAGTTACTATCGATGAATTAACGCAAGTAGCTAACCGACGAGGATTTGAACAGTATTTAGCTCAAGAGTGGCAGCGCATGGCAAGGGAGCAACAGCCTTTTTCCTTGATTATCTGGGACGTTGATTTTTTCAAATCTTACAATGATACTTATGGTCATCTTTTGGGCGATCGCTGTTTGAAAGAAATTGCAAAAACTATCAAAAATTTTCTGAAGCGTTCTACAGACCTAGTTGCCCGTTATGGTGGAGAAGAATTTGCTGCGATATTGCCTAACACGGATGTGGAGGGGGCAACATCAGTAGCCCAAACAATTTGCTCTGCTGTTCGCACACTGGCAATTCCACATAGGAATTCATTAGTAAGCAGTCATGTTACTTTGAGTGCTGGGCTTGCTACAGCGATTCCTAGACCTGGTTCTGATTTTGAACAAATAATTCTTGCGGCAGATCGGTCGTTATATCAGGCAAAGGCAGCAGGACGGAATCGTTTTCTGCATAACAGTTATCAGTGACATACTCCTACACTGATGCAACGCAAGTCAAATGATATGATGTCCGGGTAATTAACCATAATAACCGCAACTCCACCCCGCAAAAGCTGCGCTTTAGCTCCCCTGCTGAAAAGCGGGGAGGGGTTGGGGGTGGGGTTCTACAAGCGTTGCGGAACATGGGTATGAAGCCCTGCCCAACGAGAGCGATTGTCTGGGGCAAAGTACAAGCTCCGTCCTAGCCTCTCCCCAAGCTTTGAGCTCCCTGCTTCCCTGCCTCTTTTGACAAGCTCTGCACAGAAAAAATGAGACAATCAGAAAGCTAAAAAATATATGAAAGTACAAAAAGTTGTCAGCAACATCAGAGATAAAAATTAAAAATATCGAGCATTTTTATTGCTTAGATAAATTATTTTTCTGATAAAATAATTTATCTTTGAGTATTTCTTTTCAAAATTAGATTGTTTGACTGTTCTTTTCTTAATTGTCTTGATTTTTTGCGTTTTTACTAATTGTAATTTTTTTGTATTTAAATTTGAAGTGCAAAATGTGGGGTTTAAAAAGCTAGCTAGCAACACAAGAAAAGGACTTGAGAATCTAAGGCTCATGTCGGCAGGTAAACCTCTAAATCACTTGCTTGAGCTAAGTTGTTTAAACATTAATTATAACAACCTAACTTTATACACAAGTATACTCAAGCGTACAGAAGTGCTACAATAATCGTCAGTACTCAATCGGATATAAACTTTATACTTGCCACAGCACCAGAGTTACTAGATATACAAAAAGTTCCTCATACAGAATAAAAAAGTAAAAAAGATACTTTAATTAATCAGATTATACTGATCAAACCGCAATGATAGAATATTAGCTGAAGATGCTTTAAATAAATCAAT
The DNA here is from genome assembly GCF_017115165.1 of Nostoc sp. LPT. Taxonomy (GTDB): domain Bacteria; phylum Cyanobacteriota; class Cyanobacteriia; order Cyanobacteriales; family Nostocaceae; genus Nostoc. The sequence continues at coordinate 58,947 of NZ_JABXKF010000179.1, forward strand.
AGCATTTAAAAATAGCTTACTTAGTTTCTAAGTAGTTCCGAAACGACATGTTGCAATAATGTCAAATTGAAGAATTCTTATTTGATGTGTGTAAGCTCCTATGGTCAAGCGATCGCTCCAAGGATCGGTAACTGGGATTCAAGAAGCCAAAAAAGCGTTCGCTCATAAGGGGTGGACACAAGACAATTTGGCTTTTGAAGTCAACTTAAAGACTCGCCAACCAATTTGGCGGTTTTTTACTGGACGTCCGGTTGAGCGTCATATCTTTATAGAAATTTGTTCGGTGTTGTCGTTGAACTGGCGGGAGATTGCGGCTAATCCTCCAGAAGAGTTTCCTGAATCAAAAGAACTTGGTGCTGAATTTTTAGATATTGATGCTCTAGTACAACAAGTGCGATCGCAACGCTTTGAGAAAATTGAAGATCAGTGGGGCACTTTGCAGTTATTAGATATTAGTCGCCCTGTTAAAATCGACGACATTTACATCGATGTTAACATTTTGGAGGAGATTGCAAACCTTCAGTGGTTAGAGTTTGCTGACTTGCAAAATTTTACGTCAAAAGAATTTGATCGCTTTGGCTTAGGTGAGGTATCCCAGACACAAATCGCGGGGATTAGCGCAGTTAAAACTTATTCAAAGCTGCGGGTGTTGGGAAAACCAGGAGCAGGTAAAACTACCTTTTTGCAATATCTAGCGATTCAATGCAACCGAGGTAGATTTGCCGCAAATCGGGTTGCCATTTTTGTCACTTTAAGGGATTTTGCAGACGAATCTAGAAAAGCAGGAGAGTTGCATTTACTCAACTATATTTGCAAGGAATTCCTCACCTCTGGGATTTCAGATGCGTCTGTGATTGAAACTTTGTTGTTGGAAGGCAGAGTGTTGCTGTTGCTGGATGGATTAGATGAAGTACTCGAGCAACAAAGCAACGCTGTCGTCAACGAGATTCGCAGACTCTCTGAAAAGTACGAAAAGAATATGTTTGTCGTGACTTGCCGCACCGGGGCTAAAGCTTCCAGCCTCAGACGCTTCACAGATGTCGAAATGGCCCCATTTACCTCTGAGCAAATTGCTGCCTTTGCTCATAAGTGGTTTACAAAACTCACAAAAACGAATGTCTACCAGGGGCTTGAACAGGCAGTTGAGTTTACCCTGAAACTAGATTTGCCCGAAAACTTACAATTTCGGAGACTTGTCGTCAACCCTTTATTTTTGCACCTCGCTTGCTGGGTTTTTGATCAGCAGAACAAATTCCCAACCCAAAAAGCTGCGTTTTATAAGCAATGTTTAGACCTTTTGCTGATCAAATGGGACGAAACTAAAGCAATTGAGCGAGATGAAGTGTACCAAGGTTTTTTATTACCACAAAAGCTGAAGTTGCTAAGTCAAATTGCTAGCACCACATTTGAGCAGGGTAATTACTTTTTTGAACAACGCCTTGTTGAGCAATACATTGGCGACTATATCCGTGATTTGCCGAATGCTTCCACAGAACCAGAGGAATTGCAATTAGATAGTGAAGGGGTACTTAAGGCAATAGAGTTGCAACATGGATTACTGGCAGAACGAGTGCGGGGGATTTTTTCCTTCTCTTATTTGACGTTTCAAGAATACCTGACTGCTCGACAAATCGTTGCCAATCATAATCTACAAGCATTAGAACAACCCTTAGAACGTCTGGTGAGTCATATTACTCAACCCCGGTGGCGTGAAATCTTTTTGTTAACGGTTGCCATGCTGCGGAGTGCAGATTTCCTGGTACAGTTGATGAAGCAAGAAATTGATGCGCTAGTGGCTGAAGATCCATATTTGCAAAAATTCTTAACTTGGGCAAGCCAAAAGTCCTTTGTTCCTCTTCCCCAGCCTGCTGCAATTCGGGCGTTTTACCTTGCCCTAGCTAGGACTCCTCACCTTATTAACCCACCCTTTGCTCTTGCCTGCATCCTTGATCAGAGTATTTTTCTGGATGCGGCATTGGACAAGCTAGTAATGGAATGCACTATTGACAGCAAATCTAATTTTGGCAATGCCCTAGTCTGCAACGATGCTTTGAGTAATGCTTTAGCGATTGTTCAAGATACTGGCTTACATCAAGCTTTACAACAACTTAAAGACCTACTGCCTGATCCAAAACAAAGTAAAGAAAGGTTTCAGACATGGTGGCAAATAAGTTTCCCTGCCTGGATGGAGCAGTTAAAGGCGATGCTCGCCAAGCATCGAAACATTCAGCATTACTGGCACTTCAGCCCTGAGCAACAGCAAGTATTGCAACAATATTACTATGCCAATCAGTTGCTTATCGATTGCCTCAATAGCAACTGTCAGCTAACAGACGTTGTGCGGCAGGAGATTGAAGCTAGTTTATTCTTGCCGATAAAAGAACTCTCCCAGCGAGAATGGCAAGGATTGTGATATCATATCGTGTCCGGTTAGGAACTTCCAAATAAAAAATATACCATCGCTATAGAGGCAGGGGGCAGGGAGCTCTTAGCTGGGGGAAGGATAAGTCGTAGTGAAGTCCAGAAATTGGATAATTTATTTTTTGGAGTTTCCTTAAAGACTTATCTATTTAGGCCGCAGTTCTTGCTAGGGGCAGGGGGGGAGAGGAGATATATTTTAGAATGCAACAATGAGCCTTTGATATTCATTAATGAGTCTTTGAACTCCATTAATGAGGCTCGGAACTCCATTAATGAGCCTTTGATATTCATTAATGAGGCTTGGAACTCCATTAATGAGCCTTTGATATTCATTAATGAGTCTTTGAACTCCATTAATGAGGCTCGGAACTCCATTAATGAGCTTTTGATATTCATTAATGAGGCTTATACCATGTTCTGAAAAGTTTTGATGTTTAATTATTCAAAAGACATAGATAACATTGCGCTGCTTTTATTCACTAAGAAAAGAAATTTATGCTTGGACACGACATTATTGTTATTGGCACTTCGGCAGGTGGACTCAAAGCACTAGGCGCAATCTTGGGTGCTCTGCCTGCTGAGATTGATGCTGTCTTTTTCATAGTCCAGCACCTCGCAGCGGATAAGCCCAGCATTCTCCCCCAAATTCTTACAGATGTAGGCTCTCTCCCAGCATCTCACCCGGCAGATGGAGAGCCAATTCAAACCGGGCGAATCTATGTCGCACCGCCCGATTATCACCTGTTGGTCAATCAAGGCTCAATGCGTCTCGTGCGCGGGCCTCAAGAAAACCGCTTTCGACCCGCGATCGATGCGTTATTTCGTTCAGCCGCCCGCGCTTATAGTACAAGGGTGGTAGGTGTGGTACTCACTGGCTATCTTGATGATGGCACGGTGGGGTTGCAGGCAATCAAAAAACGGGGCGGAGTGGCGATCGTTCAAGACCCGAAGGAAGCAGAATACCCCAGCATGGCCAAGAGTGCCTTGCGGTATGTGAAGGTCGATTACTGCCTGCCGCTCGCAGAAATCCCAGACCTGTTAGTGGAGTTGTCAAAGGAACCTGCCGCCGAGGAGGAGGCATATCCCGTGACCGAAGAGATCGAAATTGAATCCAAGATTGCTGAACAGCAGATGAATACCCAGGAGTTTTTAAAGAATGTAGAAGCGATCGGGACTCGAACGACTTACACCTGCCCTGAATGCAACGGCAGCATTTGGCAAATTGGCGCATCTCAGCCGCTACGGTTTCGCTGTCACATAGGGCATTCCTTTACAGCTAGTGTGTTTCTGGCAGAGCAAACTCAGAATCTCGAAAATGCGCTGTGGTCGGCTGTGCGGGCAATGGAGGAAAAGGTTACATTCTCCCGTCAAATGGCAGAACAGATGAGAAACTACAATTTAACTAGTGCCGTAACAAAATATGAGGATCATGCAGTGAATTTGGATAAAGAGGTGTCCTTAATTCGAGATATCATTCTCAATGGCTTTGCCACGAAACGAACTATTGCCCCAATAGAGGAAGATCAGCCGGAGTAGCTATAGGCTCACCCTTGGGAAATAGCCAATTGCTGGCAAACACTGTTGTCAAGCTTTTGAACAATTTGTTGAATGGCTGCGAGGTCGGTATAACAGTTAGCAACATCAATAAGGCTAGTACTGGTCATCGATCGCAACCCGACCACTTCAACCCGAACTCCTTGACTAGCAATGGTATTCACCACATAAGCAAAATCTCCATCGCCACTGACTAACACAGCTGTATCGCAATGTTGAGCCAGCCTGATCATATCCACTGCAATTTCTACATCCAGATTGGCTTTTTTGGCATTATTCTTCAACTGTGTCACTGCTTTAGTAATGACGCAAAAGCCGTTGTGACGCATCCTGGAAAGAAACCCATGCTGCTTCTGGTTCGTCGGATCGTAGCCCGTGTAGTAAAAAACATGAACCAGGTAATCTCTAGCTGTCAAATAATGCAAAAGTTTGACGTAATCAATTTCAATATTGAGGTGTGAAGCTGCATAAAACAGATTCGAGCCATCAATAAAAACAATCACTCGACCGCGATCGCCTTGATTGGGGATGCAGTTTTTATCAACAGTAAGTGGATGGGTCGCTTCAAGCGTGGTATCTGTAAAACTGGATTTTTGATTAGATACCTTCTGAGTTGCTTTTCCTAAAATCTTTTTCTTAATAACAGTATCTGCCACTTATAACTCCTTGATGAGGTGGCTAGAAAAACTCTCTTTGTTTATCAAAGCAGAATTCAGTCGCCAGAATGGGCTAAACGCCCCGCTACCGCTAACAGAATTGAATTCTCTGCGAGTGGTGAATGAATAAATGGGTTTAAGACGATGTTTGAAAAGTCGTGATTGATGTATCAAATATTTTTTACCCCTCCCTAACCCTCCCCTTTACAAGGGGAAAGAACCAAATTTTTCTTGTTTCCCCCCAATGCATCGGGGGGAGTAAGGGGGGTAACAACGCAATTAAAATCACAGCCAATCACTTTTCAAACAACCTTTAAGACCCCCGCTAAATTAAAAATTTAGCGGTCTACAATTAGTGGGGGATTCAGACCCGCCACTAATTGATTCTGACGCCTTGGCGGAGCGTCTCCGGCTCCGCTCCTGAATACTGACTTCTGGATTCTTCTTCAAGAATTTTTCTGCGATGTTAAAGCTTTTATGAAAAAAGCACTTGTTCAAAACCTTGCCCCTTGTGGGCAAAAAAAATCCTTATTTCCCAAGGCAGGTAGAAACCCCACCCGCAAGTGGCGTGGCTGTATAAAATGTTTGAATGCGTGAATGCGTGAATTTTGAATGCGTGAATTTTGAATGCGTGAATTCCGCCTTGCGGTACTAGGTTGTAGCCCTGTCAAAAGCCTGATTATGTCGTCCGTAAATCTGCTTCGTTGAGGAATATCATCGTTTCTGCACCAACTCTGCCAAAGTCAGGCTCTAGCCCTAATGCCATCTCAATGAGATACGTCCATGTGCCAGATTCAGGTGTGTAGCTGCGTACAATCCCTTCTCCACCAACAAAGCTCACCCATTGAGTATTGCGAAACTTAGGTGCTTTCATGAAGGTTGCAGTCATGCTTTTGATTCCTCAATTCATAGTTCATACTTTCTGTTTTAGGAGAAAAAATCAAATATGTTTTGTATCTTTTTAAGTAAAAATGTCAAATATTATCTATAACTTCCGAATGTTTTAGGGGGAAATTATACAATTTATACGTAATTAAAACGTTTGCTTCAACATGATTTTTGACAACAGCATGTAAAGCTAATTGCCAGTAACAAATTGATTGTAGAATCCGCCGTTATAACTCAATTATCAAATAGTTTATCTGCCGACTATATCAACAAAATTCTGGCGTTGTTATGTCAACGATACGCCTAATATCAATAGCGCTTCTCGTTTGCGTGAGGTACACCCGTAGGGGCACGGCACTGCCGTGCCCCTACACCGCGCGATATAATGTTGTACCGCATCTGAATGGGAACCGCTATAGTTCGGATTCCAAATATTCCAAATTGCTACTTTTAGCGTATTGTTTTTCAGGAGAAAAACTCTTGTTTAACAAGTGGTGGGGGTTTAAGTCCCCTGTCTCTACAGGCACTTCTGTTTTGTGTTGGGATCTAAATCCCCGTCACAAAATGTAATTGCGAATGGGCGAAAAAGCGAATTGTTTTAAAGCACTACTAAAAATTTCTCCAATCAGGTTGTCTACTGGAGTTTTAGTAAATAAAATTGCTAACCGAAAAGGAAAAGGGTACAAGCCCCTAAATTGATTTATGGGGATTAAAAATTATTGAATTTTGAATTTTGAATGCGTGAATTTTGAATTTGGAGCGCAGCGACGTGACGATCGCCTACTTATATCGTGTCCGGTTAAACACTTATAATATATGTAGGTTGGGTTGAGGAACGAAACCCAACATTTTATGAAAAAAGCACTTATTCAAAACCTTGCCCCTTGTGGGCAAAAAAAATCCTTATTTCCCAAGGCAGGTAGAAACCCCACCCGCAAGTGGCGTGGCTGTATAAAATGTTTGAATGCGTGAATGCGTGAATTTTGAATTGATTCATCCTTGTTCACGTTGGGTTTCACTACGTTTCAGTCGGGGTTTAAATGGAACGTAGTTGCCACAACGCTCTTAAAGAGCGCATCGCCCTTGGCGTCTCCCCGCAGGAGTTGGCACTTCTCAACTCTTAGAGACGCACTCGCGTTCGTCTGAAAATGTCTTGAATGCGTGAATGCGTGAATGCGTGAATTCCCCAAAGGGGTTGACTGCGCTGATTTATCTGGCTCGGAGTCCACACAAGTTTGCAATCATCAATACCAATTGAGTCGGGTCAATCGGTTTAGCTATATGCATTTGGAACCCAGCATCAATTGCCATTTGCTGCTCTTGCTCGCTGACATAGGCAGTGATTGCCACCGCTGGAATTTGTCCCTCCCTAGAGGCGTCAAGCGCTCTCACCTGACGAATCAGGGAGTAACCATCTTCCTCTGGCATCCCAATATCTGCTAAAAGCAGATTATATCTATCAGGAGATTCAGTTAGAGCAGGGATCGCTTCCCTTGCCGATGTCACAACCACTACTTCAGCCCCAAAGTCTTCTAAAATCCACTTGATTAAGTCGCGGCTGTCTGCTTGATCATCTACAACTAGGATGCACAGCCCTTCAAGGGTAAGGGATGGATTTTTACCATTTAATGTGTCCATCCCTGACAAAATGCTTGGCTCTAAATAAGTTGGCGGTATAATTTCCGGTGGCATTGAGCGCAGAGGCAGCCTAACGGTGATCGTGGTTCCTTGTCCCTCGCCTGGACTTTGCGCTTCAACTGTTCCACCGTGAAGTTCTATAAGATGACGGACGATTGACAAGCCCAATCCAAGTCCCTGAGTTGCTTTGCTGCTGCTAGAATTTCCTTGGCGGAAGCGCTCAAAAATATAGGGCAGCAACTCTGCCGAAATGCCAATTCCTGTATCGCTGACTTGAATCTGGGCGTGAGTATCTACAGGTTCGAGCCTGATTTCCACTCGCCCACCGGCTGGAGTGAACTTAATCGCGTTAGTAAGTAAATTCCATAGAACTTGCTGTAAGCGATCAAAATCTCCGACAACTGTCGCCGAGTTCAACTGTGAAACAATTTGAATGGTTTTCGCCTCTGCGGAAAATTGGACAGACTCGATGGCGACATCCACTACTGAAACTAGATCAATTAGACGAGTGTTTAAATGAAGCTTGCCACTCGTAATCCGTGAAATATCCAGCATATCATCAATTAACTGAGCTTGCACCCTAGCACTCCGCTCCACGACTTCCCAGGCACGGGTGATTGCTGAAGAATCAAAATCACGGGTGCGCGAGAGTTGCGCCCAGCCCAGTATAGTATTGAGCGGGTTACGAAGTTCATGGGAGAGGTTCGACAGGAATTCATCTTTAGCTCGGTTGGCGATTTGGGCCTGTTGACGGGCTAACTGCTCCTGTGTTAGAAGTTGCGATCGCTCTAACTCAAACTGCTTGCGCTCGGTGATATCTTCAATCGCCAGCAAAATCATTTGAGCATCTCCCTGTTGAATAATTTTCCAACCATTGAGCAGCATAGTTTTTTGCCCAATTTGCTCAAAACGATGCTCTACTTCCAAGTTTTGAATACTGGTATCATTGGCGAGAATGTCTTCTAAGAGCGATCGCAGTTCGGGCAGGTTCCACTGACCGTTGCCTAACTCAAAAATCAGAGATTGCGCTGTCTGTGATGGTGAAACCTGAAACGTTTCATAAAACGAGCGATTGGCTTTGTTCACCCGCAAATCAGAATCAAGCACGATTAACGGTACTTGTACTGTCTCCACAATTGCTTCAGCGTAATTCCGGGCTTGTTCTAAGGTTGCTGCACTGCGTTTGAGAACATCAATATCTATTAATACCAACACTACACCGTCAATCTGGTTTTCTATGGTGCGATAAGGACGGATGCGGAGGTTGTACCAATGTCCCCCCAAGGTTTGGACTTCTAATTCTTTGATGCTGAGTGTGTCAAGTACCTCCAAAATTAGAGGTTCTAAGTCAGGAATATCGAGATTCGTTCTGATGTCGCTCAAGGGTCGTCCAGCATCGGCGGGAATTAAATTGAAAAGCCGCTGCGCCATTGGCGTAAAACGTCGAATGCGTAAGTCCGAAGTCAATATCAAAATTGGGATATTGATACTGGCCAGCAAATTCGTCAGATCGTTGTTGACTTGGTGTAATTCCAGATTTCGAGAGCGAAGTTCTTCATTGGTTGTGTTGAGTTCTTCGTTGGTTGCCTGAATCTCTTCTTTGGCAGTTTCTAGCTCTTCATTGGTGCTTTGCAACTCTTCATTACTGGAGAGGATTTCTTCATTGGCAACTTTCAGGTCTTGATTGATGTGCTCCTGCTGTTGAATCACCGCTTGCAGATACTCTTGAGTCCCAACCTGCTCTTGCTTGGCGGTTGCGAGTTCCTGCTTGAGCCGAACAATCTCAAGCTCTAAGTCTGCCTGCTCTGAGCTTTCAGGATTAAAAGAGCTAAGGTTGCTAACTGCGGGTAGAGCTTCTTCAAATAAAACCAGAAAGTAGAATTCTTCGTCAGTCTCAGGCTTGAATGGAATCACCTCAAGATTGACGATTTTTGAAAGCTCACTCTCTTCAATCCGTAACCCTTCCCTTCTAACTAGAATTTTTTGCTGTTGTGCCTGATAAATTGTGGCGCGTAGCTCAACGAGCAAACCCTGGCGCACCATTTTGAATAAGTTGAGACTTGGTTTTCCAGGTGCAAGTTTTAGGTAGAGATCGATTTCTCCCCGAAATTGCAGCACCTCCATCTTGTCGTTGATTACCACACCCACTGGGGCATAGCGACTCAAGATCAGTTGGTCAGTTTTTTTCTCTAAGTCAAACTCATCCGATGGATTTGAATTCTGAGGTTGAAGTTCGTCCAGTTTTGCGATCGGATAATTGCTGGTAACGAACGAAAAAATTGGACGATTTGCAGTTACCTTCTTGGCATAGATTTTATACTTTTTGTCAATCAGAGTAAACAAGTCCGAATATTTACCTGTGCTTTCTGAAGTCCCTAGCAGCAGAAAGCCAGTTGGGTTGAGACTGTAATGAAAAATGGGCAGTATCCGTTTTTGCAACGTTTCGTCCAAATAAATCAGTACATTCCGACAGCTAATTATATCTAAGTTGGAAAAAGGAGGGTCACTGCCCAAGTCTTGTCGGGCAAACACACACAGGTCGCGGACAGCTTTGTTAATTTGATATCCACGGTCCTCAATGGCATTAAAGAATCTGCGGCGACGCTCTGGTGAGACGTCCACCATTTGATTCTCTGCATAAATGCCGGATCTGGCTTTGTCAATTGCCATCTCGCTGATGTCTGTGGCAAAAATCTGGATCGGCGGCGGGGTTAATTTATCTGACAAAAACTCCAGCAAGCAGATGGCGATCGAATAGACCTCCTCGCCTGTCGAACACCCCGCTACCCAAATCCGAATCGGCAACTCTGCCGACTTAGAGAGCATCATACTGACAAAGACTCGCTCTTTCAACAGTTGAAATACTTCGGTGTCGCGGAAAAAAGAGGTGACGTGGATCAGAATTTCTTCATAGAGCGCCTTGACTTCAGCCGGATTCTCTTGCAAATACTGGGCATAATCCTCTAATCGTTGTAGTTTGTACAACAGCATTCGCCGCTGGATTCGCCGATCAAGCGTATTGGGCTTGTAGTGGCTGAAGTCAACGCCAAGTGCCGATCGCAATAACCTAAAAATAGTCGCTAGGGCATCTTCCTGTTCAGGCAATTTCTCAGGCGTTATCAGCGGCTGTGAGTCAGAAAGAAAAGGATTACGACTGAGGTTTACCAGTTCCTCCGCAATTTTTCCAGGCGGCAGCACAAAATCGACATTCCCTGTGGCAACAGCGGTATTGGGCATACTATCGAATTTGGCCGTGTCTTCACACTGAGCAAAAGTCACACCTCCGGCTGCCTTGATTGCCTTCAGTCCTAGTGAACCGTCTCCATCCGCTCCAGATAATACCACTGCGATCGCTTTCCGCCCTCGATCCACTGCCAATGAACTAAAGAACGCATCAGCAGGCATATATTTCCCCTGAACTTTCTCTCGCGGCGTCAGTTGCAACACCCCATCAGACAAGATCATTTTAGTATTAGGCGGAATGATGTAGACTTGGTTTGGTTCTACAGTCACCCCGGATTGCACTTCACTCACAGGCATTTGAGTTTCTCTCGCCAGAATCTCGCTCAACAGACTCTTGTGCTTAGGGTGTAAGTGCTGAATCAGCACAAATGCCATTCCTGTATCGGTAAGCAGATGCTTGAGTAACTGCGTAAATGCCTCTAATCCACCCGCAGAGGCGGCAATACCAACGATGGGAAATAAAGCATTTATATTCTCAAGCTGCTTTGCGTCCAACGCTTCATTAGCGGCAGATTCAGATGCAGGTTGCTCAGAGGGTTGATCGGATGTCATAGGATGAAATTTAGTACTGCAATGGTTTGGCAGCTAGAGTTTATATTTTATGGTATAAATAATCAACTTGGAAAACACAGGTCATTTATTTGTAAAGGATCAAGCAATTAGATAAACTAGCAAACCTTTTACAGCATAGTAAAATTTTCACCCCTACACCTTGTTTTTACTCTCTTAGCCCAAGTTGGGGAAACGTAATAGATTAGCTGAGATATTGCCAAATAATTTACATTATAATATAAATCGATTTTTGCTAAAGCTAAAGTTCCGAACATAAGTGGTACTAACTTAATATTAAAACCTGATCAAGACTTGGTGGAGGAAGTAAACCATTGTCTGCAAGAGAAAAAAAATCGAAATAAGCACGGACATAAATAAATCTTTAACTCATCCCCCGGCTTGAAGCCGGGGGATTTCAAGTCATTAGTCATTAGTTATTAGTCATTAGTAATTATATTTAATTTCCCGTGTTCAGTAATACTAATGACTAAGACGACAAGGCGACAATTGCCCCCATCCCTAGAAAGAATGGGCTTCTTTGTCGTCTTTCGGTGACTCACTAAATTATTTATAGATAAGAGAGGACAATTAACTAAATTTTAACTTGAAAATGAAGTTTTTAATATCTCCAGAGTTAACATTGGATAACTCCCTTTGAAACTTCAATATTTTGGGAATTTAGCAGTTTTATATTTGAGCTAATCTTCCCAAAATCTCACTTATAAATAATTTAAGTTTCCTAAATCCAAGTCACTGCCAACAAGTAGGAAGCTAGAATAAATCCAATACCAAGAATTCCGCTACTTAAGAGCAAAACTAATTGAGTTGAAACATACACTTTATAAATCATGAGATTAATCCTATCGTTTATCAAGTTCATTAGTAGCGTTTCCAAAATAATGAGACCCACCAATAAATGACCCATATCATTACTTATCAAAACTTAGACTACTATATCTAAAACATGAATTAGAGCTAGTTAGCATGAGCGCAAATGAGGATTATTGGCAATTGCTAAAATGCCAAGTACAGCAACGAAATCATCAATAACTATGGGTTTAGCAAAGCATAGACTAAACCCAGCTAAGAGAGCATGTTGATACATATCTTCAGTTACAGTGCCTGTCAGAGCGATCGCTGGCACTACTTTGCCTCGCTCTCCCGTAAGTGTTCTCACTTGGTGAATCAGAGCATAACCATCTTCCTTTGGCGAGGAAATACCATTCAAGAGGACATCAGGTTGCCATTCCACAAATATTTCCAGAGCTTGCTCTTTTAAAAATGCCGCTTGCACGTTCACACCATAGGATTGCAACATCGGCGTCAGCGAATTGCAGAAATTTACATCATTATCTACAAGGAGTACTCGTAGTCCTTGTAGAAATGAAGGATTAGTAGTCAATCTACTATTTAGATACATCACAGTTACAAAATTGAGATTTTATTGAGCTTTGGAATGTCCTTAAGCAGTGCATCTATTGTGCTTGCTTGAAGTTCAGTAAACGTGTCATTACCAGGTACAAAAACGCTGAATGAGTATTACCTTTGAAAGTATCTACTCCCTTAGCAGCTTTGATTGCAGCAACTAGTATACTAAAAGTACTAGTTTTCATTGCAACATCGCCAATATTAACCATTTATTTTATATACTAAGCAGAAATTTTATTAACAATGTTGACTATAACATCCTGTTGTTAAACTTGATGTTTGAATAAATGTTTGAATAGCGTATAATTTGTATAAGATGTATAAATTATAGTAATAAATTTTATGACATAAAAACATTTCAATTATGACAATGATCAGTAACTACTGCTATCAACATTGAGTAGACCGAAAAGTTCTGTGAGCGCCAAAAAATAGTAGTTTATGATACCGTTTGTTGGGAAACGTACAAAAGCTGGTTGCTAAAGATGAATGATTTACTGAGTTTATAAAACTAGAGCCAAAGATCAAATAAAATCAGTCAGATGCAGATGGCACGAAACTACAAGCTGGTGCGAGATTGGTACTAATCCATCGGCAGAATTTATTGACCAAGAAGAATTCATCCAGCCTTCTGTGGTGGATATTGATAGATTAGTGTAACAAGTGCGATCAATTTGAATTCTCTAGGGAAAATTACGGGTCAAGAAAAATAGGTTTGCCGTCTTGCTGAAGAGATACTGTTAGAGCAGCAAGAATTTCTACTAACTCAGTGCCTACCCAGCCAGATGAAACCTTTGAGGGAGTATTGTTGAGAATAGAGACAACAAAGCAGGAGCAAACCCGCTGCAATGGTTCGCCTGTTTCTAATTCCAGCACTATCTGCCTTTGATTCACAGGAATAAATTGATTGCCCTGCTGTTCAAACTCCCCATTCAGAAGGGTTAGAGGTGATGATAGTGACATTTCATCAAAAATCAAGCTGCCAAGGCTGCCCACAATCCCCAGCCGTCGCTGTTTATCAGGATTCAGCCAGCACAAGTGAATATAAGCTTGAAAGCCATCTGGGTATGTCAGTGTTAGCCATACTAAGTCAGCTAGTCCTTGGGATGAGGGGGATGAGGAAGATGAGGAAGATGAGGAAGATGAGGGGGAATAAATAGTAATTGGCTCCCTCATCTCCCCCTGCTCTCCTGCTCCCTGTAGCCACACTGTACCCGTTGCTTGTACTTTCACAGGAATTTGATCTAGCCAAGCGTTAAATATCGCAATATCGTGAATGGCTAAGTCCCATAGCGCATCAACATCTTGCCGGACAGGGCCTAAATGGGTGCGGGTGGCGTAGCCATAGCGTAAATCACCTAATTTACCTGCTTGTACTACAATTTTTCCTCGCTCAACTGCTGGGTGAAATAAATAAGTATGGTCAACCATCAGTATTAAATGATGCTGCTCTGCTAAATTACAAAGTTCCCGACATTCTGCTGGATTGAGAGTTAGAGGTTTTTCTGCCAAAACATGATATCCCTGTTGGAGAGCGTCTTTAATGAAAGCATAGTGGGTGGTAGCAGGAGTTGCGATCGCCACTCCTGTTAATCCTGGCACTGTTTTTAAATATTGCCACTGGGTTGTTAATAGTACATTTTCATCTAAGTTAAACTGCTGCTTTATCGCCGCTAATCGTTCTGGATGGGGGTCTACTACAGCAACTACATTTACTTGGGGATGTGCTAAGAAATTCCGCAGCAGATGCACTCCCCAACGCCCAACTCCGATGACAGCAATATTAATTTTATTTGTCATTTGTCATTTGTCATTTGTCATTTGTCATTTGTCATTTGTCATTTGTATACAAAGGACGAGGGACAAATGACCACTGACAATCAACTGATTATCGACTAATTGCCCTTCTTTTAAGCTCAGGGTATTTGCGGTTTGGGAATTGCTAAAAAAGCTACCTTAGCTGCTGCTTGTTCTGCGGTTTTGATTGAGCGTCCTTTACCAACTCCTAGCATGTTTCCATGCAGCCACACTTCAGCCATGAAACGTTCTTGATTGCGATGCGGTTGAGTAACTTCCACAACCCGATACTCTGGTAAAACTTTAAATTGCGCCTGAGTCCATTCTTGGAGAGCAGCTTTGTAATTAAGTCTGGCAGGATCGAGGCGAATTTCTGTGGCTAGTTGGTGGAAGTGGGGATCTAACCAAGAGCGAATCAATTCCAGATTTTGAGTACTTAAGTAAAGCGCACCTAAAACCGCTTCAAAGGCATCTGCCAGTCGTGACTCTAGACCAACTTTATCAGCGGTAGCACTGCCAGCAACTAGTAAGTATAGCTCCAAACCATAAACTCTGGCCAATTGGGCGAGGATGCGATCGCTCACCAACACCGAACGAATTGCCGCAAAATCCCCCACCGGACAATCGGGATAATTTTCCCATAACACAACAGCCGACACCAGGCGCACCACTGCATCGCCAACAAACTCCAGCTGTTCATAATTTGCCGAATCAGAGACAGTGGGATGAGTTAGCGCTAAATCCAGCAGTTCCCACTTTATAGGTGCTTCTAGCGACAAACCAAATTTTTGGACTAAACTTTCGAGTTGCCGCTGACGGCGTGGATAAGCAACGGGCATTACGTGATAAGGGGAAGTGGGCAGGGGGGCAGGGGGGCAGGGGAAGGCAACTAGTTATCTATCTTATATCCCTAAAGTTCTTGGACTATTAATCTAGCAACTTTTCGCTACTTCTCTCTATCTAGCTTCTCTTGGATAGCTTGACGACAAAATTCAGGAGGATCGTCCTTAGCTTTTACTTCTTGCTTCATTTCCTTGGTGACACGAAAATTCAATTGTTCAGTTAATTCCTTACTTGGTTGGTTTCCAAAATTTTCAGGTTTACCCTTAGCTTTAGCCATTTATATAGAAACGTAAATATAGCTTGAAGTCGATGTTAACAACGGAATAGACTTTAATATCGGTGGTGTTCGTGTCTTGCAAACTAGTTCACCACCGATTCCCACTTTTACAAGAGGTAACTCTATTTTATGTTTACACGCACAGAATTAGAAGTTAAAAGCTTGAGAGCGTTACGCGATTTATGTTTGATACAGTACGGCATCCAAGCAATAGGAAACCCTGCTGATAAAGCATCCTACATTAACGCACTCCTGACTTTTCCTGTTGTAGCTTGCAAGCAAGTATCAGAAAATAAAGGATTAAAGTCTCCGATATTCTCTCAAGTAGAAGCGCTAGAAGCAACGCTAGAAGCTATGGGAACACCGACACCAGAGCAGTCAGCATTACTCAAGGTAACAATGGAGGGAAGGAAACTAGAGTACCCAGCACGTTACAGTCAAGAGAAACTGTTTGGACTCTATCGGGTTAAATGGCATCTGGATACAGCATTAGAGATCCTGGGAATGCTTTAGATGATCAATTAGCGATGTCTACGACGAGCTTCGCTTACGCACAAAATCCGTACAAAAATAATGGAGTACAAACCGTCAAAGGTTTATACTCCATTGCAGGGGAGAGAGCAGGACATAAGCCGGGTTCTGTTCTCTTGCGAGGGCAGTTATCTATCTGGGACGCCTGTTACCAAACGCCTCAAGCGGCTCTCATTGAGCGGAACTGGTAAAAGACCAACCGTAGTTCCTATCGCCTTGCTCCCAACCGGGGTTTACCGAGCCAGCACCTCTCGATACTGCTGGTGCGCTCTTACCGCACCTTTGCACCCTTACCAAAACAGTTGTGAGTGCTGAGTGCTGAGTGCTAAGTTTTCTTTACTCAGCACTCAGCACTCATTGCTCAACACTGGTTTTGGCGGTATCTTTCTGTGGCACTATCCTCACGATTACTCGCACTGGACGTTATCCAGCAAGTTTGGTCTTTCGGGAGTCCGGACTTTCCTCAAATCAGTAACTATGACTGATCTGCAACCGCCTGCACCTACTCTCTCCTTAGATCCAGTGTACCCGGTTGACAGAAGGGGTTGACAGGTTATTACTTTTTTTTATTCCAAGGTAGAGCGTAAGTCCAAGGTAGTTTCCTGACTGTGAAAGGACAATTGATAATACTAATGGGAGGAAAATCGCCACCTGGGGCTAGACCTAAACGCACTTCAGATATCCTAAGCACTAATTGCAGGGAAAAATCCAACTCTTTTTTTCTACTAATAAAGTCGTTATACAACTTTTTTTGTCCTTTTTGTAGCCCATTGATATCAATTAGTGGTTTTTTTGCTGAATAGGTTCCAGCTACTTGATCGCGCTCGAAAACATCTTCTGCTGTCACTGTTTCAGAAAGTGTTTTCTTGGGAGCAATCAAGCTAGGACTTTGGGGTACTGCTAAGTCGCGGGTTAAGTCTGGTGATTTCCGAATTACGCGGCGCGATTGCTTACTATGTTCAACTACTAAAGAACTGTTATCCCAGTCAACGTATACGGCAACATTATCCGATTTATTTTCAATACTAATTCCTAAATCTTTCAAATCGTCAATTGGGTATGAGGGTTTGAGTTTAAAGGAAATTCCAATTTTATCGTCGAGATTTTGTTCTTTGAGTTGCTCGTCAACGATTCCTTTTTTAAACTCAAATTTAACTTGGTCATCGATGGATTCAATCATGCGGTTGAAAACATAAGAAACACCGATAATATAAATCGTCAAAACTACTAAATTCTGGTCGCTACTCCTCATAAATCAAAAATCTTAACTCCCGGTGCTAATAAATGTATATTTGACTTGTCGCTAATCTACAATTTGTAAGAATTCAGGAGTCAGAATTCAAGATTCAGAATAGTTAAAAAATCAGAAGGAACATTTGATGAATAAATATACTAATTATTCTAGATTCCTTATAAATTATGACTCCTGACTCCTGGGTGCTGAATCCTTACTACAATTTTTAATTGCGCTTAATTTCTACAGAATTTTGCAGCCAGCCTCGTCGCCAAAAAAAGAATAGCAAACTAAATGCGATCGCTAACATCACTGCCCAGCAAAGTGGATAGCCCCAATACCAATTCAATTCAGGCATATTATATGGCGATTTTTCAGTATTGAAATTCATACCATATATTCCGGCAATAAAAGTCAGTGGAATAAAAATTGTTGAAACTATCGTTAGTACCTTCATGATTTCGTTCATTTTATTACTCACTGCCGAAAGGTACACATCCATTAATCCAGACGCTAGTTCTCGATAAGTTTCTACCATATCCATCACTTGCACTGTATGGTCATAACAATCTCGCAGGTAGATTCGCACCTCTTCACAAATCAAATCGGGATCATCTCGAATTAAGGAATTAATTGCATCTCGCTGAGGCCAGATAGCACGACGTAGTTGCAGTAATTCTCGCCTAATTTGATAAATATTTTGTAGTGTTTGTGGAGTAGGTCTGACTATTACCTCCTCTTCTAACTCTTCAATTCGCTCTCCATAAAGCTCCAGCACTGGAAAAAAGCCATCAATAATTGCATCTAACAGGGCGTAAGCTAAATAATCCGCTCCCTGTTTGCGGATAAGACCTTTATTTTTTTCAATTCGCGATCGCACTCCTTCAAAACAATCATGTTCTGGTTCTTCTTGTACTGTCAGCAAATAATTTTTTCCCAATATCAAACTCACTTGCTCGCTATAAAAACCACATGTTCTTTCCTTTGGTACTACCATCCGGGCAATGAAAAGCAATTGATCTTCATAATCCTCTGTTTTGGGACGCTCTGGTACATTGACTACATCTTCTAAAACTAGAGGGTGTAACTTAAAAACCTTACCCAATCGTTGTAATATGTCTTGACTACCTAAGCCTTGTACGTCTACCCAAGAAATCGATTCCGCCTCCAGATAGGGGACACACTCCTCTGGAGTTTCTATTTGTTTGCGGATGAAATTGGTTTGGTTATAGTCAATCAAAAAAATTACTGGTGGTGGAGCATCTGCATCAATAAAAATGGTTCCAGGTATAGTCCCTGGTTGGTGATGGAACTCGTCTTCATAAAGCTTGGGAACTATTTTAGGAAAGCTACGTAGTTTTCGTGCCATGCAATATTACCTAATAGTAATTTGTCATTGGTCATTGGTCATTTGTCATTAGTAAATAACAAAGGACATAAGGATAACTTACACGTTGTTTTACAAATATTAATATAAAGACGGTAATTTCTAAATTAGGCAATTATTTAGGTTGCTAATTTGATCGTCAGCCAGATTTAATCTGACGAATTACGAATTGGTATAACATATTGCCTGTAAATGAGCAATGCTACAAAAAACAGTTTGCCTTGGCAAGACAAACTGTTTAAAAAATATTTATCTGGGTCAGCAGAAGTTAGAACATGCCCATGCCGCCCATGCCGCCCATGCCGCCCATGCCGCCCATGCCACCCATGCCACCCATGCCGCCCATGTCAGGGGCAGGAGCAGCAGATTTCTTCTCTGGCTTTTCAACAACGATCGCTTCGGTGGTTAAGACCAAACCAGCAATGGAACCAGCGTTTTGCAAAGCTGAACGCACGACCTTGGCAGGGTCAATAATACCAGCAGCAATCAAGTCTTCAAATTCGCCAGTAGCGGCGTTGTAGCCAATGTTGAAGTCGCTATCCCGGACTTTCGAGACGATTACAGAACCTTCAGCACCAGCGTTGTCTGCTATTTGGCGCAAGGGGGCTTCTAGCGCTCGTTCAACAATATCAGCCCCAATTCTTTCTTCGTCATTTTGTAAGGTATTTTTGATTGCTTCTACCGCCTTAGCTAAGTGAATTAAGGTTGTTCCACCACCAGGAACAATACCTTCTTCCACAGCAGCTTTAGTAGCATTCAGCGCGTCTTCAATCCGCAATTTACGGTCTTTGAGTTCGGTTTCGGTTGCCGCACCCACTTTAATCACTGCCACGCCGCCAGCAAGCTTGGCGATGCGTTCTTGGAGTTTTTCTTTATCGTAGTCAGAATCAGTTTCTTCCAACTGTCTGCGAATTTGACCAATCCGCTTTTGTACTTCTGGCTTGGTGACACTGCCAGCGACAATTGTGGTGGTTTCTTTGTCAATGGTGATTTTGCGGGCAGTTCCCAGCGCTTCTAGAGCAGCGGTATCCAAGCTTAAGCCGATTTCTTCAGAAATCAACTGTCCATCGGTGAGAATAGCAATATCTTCTAACAAAGCTTTGCGGCGATCGCCAAACCCAGGCGCTTTAATCCCAGCCACCGCTAGTACACCCCGCGCTTTGTTCACCACCAAAGTTGCCAAAGCATCACCTTCGACATCCTCAGCAATAATTAGCAAAGGCTGACCAGAACGGGCAACTTTTTCTAAAATCGGCACTAAATCTTGGATGCTGCTGATTTTTTTGTCAGTAACCAAGATTCGGGCGTTTTCAAATTCGACGATTTGCCGTTCGTTGTTGGTGACAAAGTAGGGAGAAATATAACCCCTGTCAATCTGCATCCCCTCAACTACTTCTAGTTCGGTGGTTAGGGATTTGGATTCTTCAACGGTAATTACACCATCTTTGGTGACTTTTTCCATTGCTTGAGCTAACATTTGGCCAACTTCTTCATCGTTACCAGCAGAGACAGTGGCAACTTGAGCGATCGCACTTCCTTCTATGGGCTTGGCTACCCTGGCAATTTCCAGTACCAATGCCTCAATAGTTTTGTCGATCCCGCGTCTCAAGCTAACAGGGTTACTACCCGCCGCGACGTTCTTCAAACCTTCTCGAATCAAGGCTTGTGCTAATACTGTGGCGGTGGTTGTACCATCCCCAGCGACATCTTTAGTTTTTGAGGCCACTTCCTGGATGAGTCTTGCACCAGTATTTTCCAAAGGATCTTCTAATTCAATTTCCTTGGCAACAGTGATACCATCGTTGACAATTTGAGGTGCGCCAAATTTTTTCTCTAAAAGGACATTACGACCTTTGGGCCCCAAGGTGATTTTTACGGCATCCGCAAGGGCGTTAACACCCCTTTCTAGAGATCGCCGCGATTCCTCGTCAAATGCAATAATTTTCGCCATGTTTTATTTCTCCAGCGCTTCCATTAGACAATTTAGCACTCACAGCGCCAGAGTGCTAATCTCTCAAGCGGCTCAAGTTACAAATGGAAATAAAAAAAATTGATTAATATACAGGTGATGCTCATATTAGATACTGGCAGTAATGCTTGAATTGGGAGATGAATCTAGACAACTCCCTTAAGTCCCTTGGTATTGCCGACCCTAGCGGCACCGGCTGGTTGGCAGTAGTATTTACGTTCCTCTTGGCTTGGCTTGTAACTTGGCGTTTAATTCCGACAGTACGCAAATTCGCCCTGCGGGTAGGTTGGGCTGACCAACCCAACGCCCGGCGACTCAACCGAGAACCTTTACCCAATGCTGGGGGGCTGGCTATCTACGCGGGTGTGATTGCCGCGCTGGTATTAGCTAGCCTTTTACGGCCGATCGAACTCCAAAACGTATTGGCTCAGGTACTCACTATTCTGTTGGGGGGTTCGATATTAGTCCTTGTGGGCTTTATTGACGATCAGTTTGGCTTACCGCCCTCTGTGCGATTGTGGGCACAAATTGTCACGGCACTGTTACTGGTAGCTAATGGCATCAGCGTCAAAGTCCTGTTTGGCACTCCCATCGATTCGCTTCTGTCCATGTTACTAACAGTACTATGGGTAGTAGGGATTACCAACGCCATCAACTTGATGGATGGTATGGATGGTTTGGCAGGAGGAATTAGCTTTATTACCGCCATGAGTTTGTTGGGCGTTGCAGCTCAATTTAACAATCGTGCAGCGGCAATCTTGGTATTGGCAGCATTGGGAGGTGCTGCACTGGGATTTTTGCGCCATAATTTCCATCCATCACGAATTATTATGGGTGATGCCGGAGCATACTTTTTTGGCTATGTCCTAGCAGCAACTAGTATTTTAGGCAAACTGCAACAAAACACAGTTTATGCACTAATTCCCACGGTTTTATTTCTATTATTGCCGGTACTAGACACTACTCAAGTATTTGTGCGGCGGCTACTAGCAGGAAATAACCCTCTAAGTACTCCTGGCAAAGACCATCTGCACCACCGCTTACTTGCTTGGGGACTCTCCCAGCGCAATGCTGCGTTTACCCTTTGGTCAATTACCTTAGTTTTCAACTTGCTAGCGATGAGAATACAAGGTATGAGTTTGGCTGTGATGCTGATAACCGCCAGTAGTATTATCCTGCTTTTGGGCTTTACAGTCTGGCAAAGGATACGCCAACAGCCTTAGTTACTTGTAGGGTAGGCATTGTAATGCTGGCCCTACTATGGTTTATTCAGTCCATCAAAAATTCAAGCTTGAGTTAAATTATCTTGCAACCAAGCAACTAAATCTCCTTCTGTGGAAAAATCCAACAGTGCCTCGGCTAGATTTTCAAGCTGTTCAATAGATAACTGAGTGATGCGGTCTTGCAATTGCTGACTCAAATTGCCAATGCGTCGTCGCAGCAGACGCATAACTACTTCTAGGGTCTGTTCTTGCCTAACTTGATCACGGACTTCCTCATAAATTCTGGTAGTTTTGATATCAAAATTATCAAGTCCAAACATTCTGATCAACTCCTGACAACTAGTACGTGGCAGTTTTCATTGTCTGAAATTTCCTGTTGCGTTACTACTACTCAAGTCAACCTAGATTGCTTGGTAGGCATTTAGCTAAACAGTTGCCCAATTCTATTAGCTTTAGAGCATTAAGATTAGCCTACAGGATAAATTCGCGTATATTTGCAAAAATTCGTTGATAATAAGAGGTTTACAAGCTGTGAAGTTAGTTTAGAAGTTGAAAACTCGATTTTGAAGTTGAAAACTTGATTTAGAAGTGCAAAACTCGATTTTGAAGTTGAAAACTCGATTTACAAGAGTGAACTACCTGAAATAAAATCGGTGCGTTACGCCGAAAGCGTAACACACCCTACGAAAATTGCTGTAGACGCGATGAATCGCGTCTCTACTTACGCCATTACCATGCCGCCATCGACGTTAAAAACTTGTCCGGTGATGTAGGCTGCGGCGGGGTCGGCGGCGAGGAAGCGCACCATCCCAGCGATTTCTTCAGGCTGACCGAAGCGACCGAGTGGGATGTATTTGAGAATATCTTCGGGGTTGTTGAGATTGCTGGTCATGTCGGTGGTGATAAATCCAGGGGCGACGGCGTTAACGGTGATCCCGCGAGTAGCAAGTTCTTTGGCAACGCTTTTGGTGAAGCCGATTACACCTGCTTTAGCAGCGCTGTAGTTGGACTGACCTGGGTTGCCGATTTGCCCAGCAACAGAGGTAATGTTGATAATCCGTCCCGATCGCTGTTTGAGCATGATTTTACTGACTGCGCGTGTACATAAGAAAACACCGGTTAGATTCAGGTCTATGACAGCTTGCCAATCTTCTGGCTTCAAACGCAAAAGCAGGGTATCGCGGGTAATACCTGCGTTATTGACCAAAATATCCACGCGACTGAACTTTTCGATGACGGCGTTAACTAGTGCCTCTACTCGATCGCTTTTAGAAACGTCAGCTTGGATAGCAATCGCCTCACCTCCCGCATCTGTAATTTCTGTAACAACTGCTTCAGCTGCGGCACTTGAACTGGCATAATTGACAACTGCGATCGCTCCTTGTGAGGCTAATTCAATTGCGATCGCTCGGCCAATTCCTCTTGATGCACCTGTGACAATTGCGACTTTATCTTGTAATAGCGTCATTTAATATTCCTCAATCTTAGAAATACCGCGCTAATTATCTTATGATGATTTCGGGAACATCTGAATATTGTCTAAATAATATCTAACTCTTGCGGGATGACAATCTTGCTCTCATGCTACAAATTTAGATAGCTAATAGATCAAGTTATACGTCGTATTTAGCTAGATATAGCTATCTGAATCAAACGCGCAGAAACAAGACCCCCGACTTCATAAAAGTTATCGGGAATCTGCGGGTTGCAATTTTCACAAATTAAATAGGATTACTACATAACTCAATTAACACGAATTAACGTTTTCCTATAATTAAATATTTATAGTTATTTCTCTGTGAATGGATCGATAACTTTAAGTAATATATTCGCCTGACTGGATAGACTAGAAAGTGTTGCATCTACACCTTTCGTAGACATCACTCTTGTGAAAGCCTCTATAATTATTTGGCTGGTCAGGATAGGTTTAAATATATATTTAATCCAAATGCACAACTTAAAATAATATACGTGTTTTATTATAATTATTTAAGATTTTTGGCTGGGAAATCATCTTATATTAACTAATCTAATCTTTTACCAACAAAAACCCATGAACCTATACCGATTTTATTTTCTAAGAACTACTATTGAAACAAACAATTGAAAATCGGTGTGTGTCACATGGCAACGAAAAAGCAATTTAACAGTTTTGAAGATATGCTGTCTGCTTCTGATGTACCTGTATTAGTAGATTTTTACGCTGACTGGTGTGGCCCCTGTCAAATGATGGTGCCAATTTTAGAGCAAGTCAATGCCCAACTTAAGGAGCGTTTACGGATTGTCAAAATCGACACAGAAAAATACACAGATTTGGCTACTGAGTATCAAATTGCTTCTCTCCCAACCTTAGTATTGTTTAAGCAGGGTAAGCCTGTAGAGCGGATAGAAGGAGTGATGCAAGCACCGCAGTTGGTGCAATATCTACAAACAAAGATTTAAGCTAACCTTAGAATTTTAATTTTGGTTCTTAGAGGCGCGAAATATCGCGTCTCTTTCAATAGATAGATAATAATGTGCGCCATATTAATCAAATCACTGTTTGGTTGAACTTCTAAAAGCTATAGGACTCCTATTTAATTGCGTGAAAAAACTCTGTATAATTAAGGCTGATTCCCTACTCCCTGCCTCTGGCGCTTGCGCTGTACTTTGAGTACCACGCAAATAAGTTTAAAAATCAAATCGGATTGCGATAAAACCTTAAGCAAATCTTAAGCATATCTACTTATATATCTACAGAAAGTAGTTTAGAAATTGAGAAGACTATATTGTATAGATATAACAAAATATATTGACAAGTAAAACCATATATGAAAGGAAAGCAGCAAAGACCTGAGAAATCATATATTTGGGCGAATATTGATTTTGATAAGGTTAAAAATAGAATAGATGCGGTGACTTGCCAGATTGAGCGGGTTATACAAAAACACCACCTTTCAAATCAAACTGCTAAATCAGGTAGAAGAAATAATTAGGTTATCTGTGGAGCGATATCTACGATGAGCTACACCGACACAGTTTATTTTTAATCTAGCCCGCACTTCCGCTATTCGGTAAGCTCAGTCACCACCATAGACATCGCACTAGTTTTGCATAACAGATTTTGGGCAATGCGACTATATTTTTGTCAAAAACCAAACAATATTATTCAATAAACATCTACCAAATTTCTACGTATTTATTAGTCATTATTTTATCCTCAACACTCCTTTTAAAGATGTGACTAATGGACAGCCAAAGCATCGGGGTGGGGTTTTTGATGGTTGATTTATGCAAGAGGTCTACTGTGAACTTTGTTATCCAATCTCAAAATCCCCCAATTTCTTGGGGGATTTTAACTGCCTACTTCCTATCTCTTAAAATGTGAAAGTAGTCCGAAGTACACCTACAGTCGTAGTCTCATTGTTGCTGTTACCTTCTGGGTTAAAGAGAACAAACGCACCAGGGGTAATGCTGATATTATCGCTAACTTGAAGGCGGTAATAAGCTTCTAAATGGTAAGGAGTCGCCCGATTGTCGCCTGTAGGCGTAAGTTGAGCAGCACCACCAGTATCACTACGAAAAAGCGGCTGACCAAAAAGAATCCCGGCTGTGTTTCCTGACTTGAATAAATCTTTAAAGTGAATTCCCGCCATCCAACTTGTAAAGGTGGTGGAAGCATCCACGGCATTGGAAGCAGCATCAACAAATATTGCTGCACCGTAGCCAGATAATGCTATTTTGGGAGACAATCGCCATGTTACCGTACCGCCAACAGAGTTGAGTGTGAGCGGTGTTCCAACTGCAACTCCTGATAAAGCACCGATATCACTACTAACTAATCCTGTAGCCAAAATATTGATTTCGTGATAACTGTGGGCATAGTTTAAACCAATATCCAAAGCAGGACTTGGCTTGAAGGTTAACTGTGTGGCAATAATACTACTACCACTAAATAAACCTGCTCCCAAAGGTGTAGTAGAAACTCCTGGTACTGCTTCATTAGCAGATTTTTCCGGTAAATTGGCATTTACACTGCCGTATAAAGCTCTTAAATCAAAATTTGGCGAAATGTTAAAAATAAATCCCGCCGCTGATGCTAAACCAGTACCCGAAGTTCCACCAGAAACCCGTAGCACAGGATTCAAGTTGCCAAAACGAGAAATTGACTCTTGTCCTTCACCATAAAAAGGCGTAATTACTGGGAAAGCATCTGATGTCTCTGCCGCAGTTCCCGCAAACAAGGTTAATTTATTAGCGACGGGAAAGACATACAGCAATTTGTAAACCTGAATACTGTTTGCGCCAACACCCGACAAAGTATTGACATTTAACCCCGGAAATTGCGGCTCAAAACTGGTACGAGCGCTACTTGCACTCAAAAGTGGCGAAGCTAATCCTAAACCTTGTTGCAGGCTACCCTGTCCATCGGCTCCACCCAAAAAGTTATAGGCTTGCAATCCAGTAATTAATGAATCTTTACCAGTAAAGCTAGTGGTGAGATTTAACCGTACTCTATTGACTAGGATAATGTTCGGGTCACTGTCATTAG
The DNA here is from genome assembly GCF_017115165.1 of Nostoc sp. LPT. Lineage (GTDB taxonomy): Bacteria > Cyanobacteriota > Cyanobacteriia > Cyanobacteriales > Nostocaceae > Nostoc. The sequence goes on from NZ_JABXKF010000179.1 coordinate 85,119, forward strand.
GAGCGCCACCAGTAGCACCAATACCAGCAATAATTGCCTCTCCATTAAGTTTGGTCGTAGTAGAAAACCGATTTGCTTCTAGTTCTGCTGTGCGAGCTTCTACAGCATCTACTCGACCCCGCAATGTTGCCAATTCCGCCGCAAATTGTTCTTGTAGTTTCTGCAAGGTGGCTAAATCTTGTTTATTGACCAAATCACCAGTTGCAGTCGCAATCAGTTCGTTGATTCGGTCTAAACAAGCATTTAAGCCAGCAGCAAATTCATAGCGAGTCATCGCCCGATTACCGCGATAGGTTTGATTGGGATAACCTGCGATACAACCATAGCGCTCGACTAAAGATTGGAGTGCCTGAAAAGCCCAATCAGTCGGCTGTACATCAGACAACTGGGATACGGATGTTACTTGTGCAAGTTTGTATGAGGTTGAAGATAAACTTGCAGGTTGTGGTGTGATTGGCTGCGACAAGTTAACAGCAGAATTTACTCCTATATCTTGAATTTTTTGCTGTTGATTGACTGAGGGTAAGTTTTTTTGAGTTTCATTAGCTATCAGCAATTTACTGGAAAGATTATTTGTTAAATTGCTTTGATGAGAATAATTCTTTTCATAGCTGCCGTCATTTTGATTAACAGCTACGTTTTTATCTGCAATTTTTAAACTAGGAAGGGCTTGCACAGGTGATAACCCGACAATTAAACATAAAAATCCCATCCCACTAGCAAAAGCTAGTAGATATTTTGCCATCATGACTCCCAACACCTATAAAATAGTGGAAAAATTCATTGCGATTTTAAAATGGATTGATAAGTAAATTTAAAGTAGATTTAGCAAGAGAATCTTGTTTACTTTAAATTTTGGATATCAGGTTTTTTTCTGAATTAACTTCCCAAAACATCAGCTTATATCGCAAGTATTAAATTCTAGTAAATACTATTTTTGGAAAGAATTAACAATACATCATATTGATAGTTTTTATAATTACGATAGGAATCCTAAATGGTTTTTTAACAATACATTACGTAAAATGCTTGATTCATAAGCATTTCAAATTTTCTCTGTTCAAATATAAAAAATAATTGCTATATTGACAAAATAATAATTACAAAAGTCTAATTTTGTGATACTGAATATAGTATTGAGCCGACATCAGCGACTCAATATCTAACAAAGAATAATTTACTCAAAAAAAATCAACAGGCTGCGATCGCTGCTTAATTTGGGTGTAGGCTAAGAGCAAGAAGAAAACAGCATATTGTAGTCCACGATTTCTCTGATTGAGATATTTCAAGTATTCAATCCCACCAATAACAAACAATGACCGCATCAGAATATCGGTGAACATCTTCACCTGATAGGGCCCCTTCTAATCGAGTTCTTAGTCGGCGCTTCAGCCGCGAACCATAATCTTCATTCGTGCCATCACTTACCTCTACTGAATCAGCTCGCCATTTTTTGCCCAAGTCTAAAAGCTCTGACACTTTTGTGTCTTGGTTCTCTGCAAGGATGTATAGTGTATCGGCAGGATAGGCAATGAAATGGATGATGCTGGTTTCAGGCATGGGACGATAATTTGCCATTGCAAGTAGGGTATCGACCATACCACCAAAGCTTAAACCGTTTTCATCTGGTGCAAAGATTGGTTTTGTGAACAGAAAGCTTGACCATAGATTTCTGTGGTTGGAAAGGTCAGTAATCACTTCTTCGCCATCAAACTCATTGAACCGACGCTGCCAAACCAAAGCAGCAAAGAGTTCTTGAGGAGAATATGATTTTGCAATCGATTGGATTTTGCCTAAATCAAGCATCACATTTCCGGTAAGTAATATTTTTAACAAAACATTTGTAACTACCCTTGCAGTTTATTTACCCAGTGCCTGCTATTCTTATAGTTACTTCGGTCTGTCATAGCAGATAGATTATCCTCGATAATGTTTTATTTGTGAGCGCTCATATACCATCGTGGTAGTATGGGTGCTTTTACTTTATCAATAAAGGCAGAAGGCAGAAGGCAGAAGGAATATTGCCCTCTGCCTCCTGCCTTCTTCACGCGATGTTTGGTGTTTGGTACACTAAGCTGATAATGAAGCTTTAACTTGACCAAAACGGCGATCGCGATTTTGGTAGCTCAACAAAGCTTGATGAAATGCTTCTCGATTAAAATCTGGCCAAAGAATATCGGTGAAATACATCTCTGTATACGCCATTTGCCACAAAAGAAAATTACTCAATCGCATCTCACCACTGGTACGAATCAGCAAATCGGGTTCTGGAGTATCTGCTGTGTAGAGGTGTTGTTCTAGAAGAGTTTCATTCACTTCTTGGGCACTGAGTTCGCCTTGTTCCACGAGTTGAGCTACTTGACGGCAAACTTTGGTAATTTCGTTGCGGCTACCGTAATTGACTGCAACCGTAAAGTGGATTGCTTGATTGTTCAATGTCTCTATCATTGAACGTTCCATTTCTGTCTGTAGAGACTTGGGTAAAGCCGATAAATCTCCAATAAACGAGATTCGTACTCCTTCTTGATGCATCTGAGCTAACTCGCGGCGTAGTAATCGCTCAAACAAATGCATCAGAAAATCCACTTCTTCAACGGGACGTTGCCAATTTTCTGTTGAGAAAGCGTAGGCTGTCAACGCTTTGATTCCCCAATTTTTACAGCAACGCAATAGTTCTTTGAGTGTCTTTGCTCCTTGGCGATGTCCAGCGATGCGCGGTAATCCTCGACTGCTTGCCCATCGTCCGTTACCATCCATGATGACGGCGATATGTTGGGGGATTTTTTGAGGGTTTAAATCAGTGGGTAATTTTGATTTGTCATTTGTCATTTGTCATTTGTCCTTTGTTTTGACTAATTAGTTTCAAATAAATTTTGCAGATAGTCTGGTGTGAGGCTATTGTTCCAACTCCACAAGCGATGCATTGTGTAAGTGAAGGTGAAGAGGAGAGTTATTTTGTTGGTTAATGACCAAGCATTCCAGTTGAGAGTACCCATCATGCGGCGTAAAGTACGCATGAGGTTGTTGCGTTGATAGTTTGGCGATCGCGTTTTGATTAGCGTCCGTCCAATTCGCATCAACCCAGTATCAGGGAAAGTCCAGACCCCAAACCCCCAGAATTTGGTCATGTGGTTGATTTCATCCTGTGCTAGTTCCTCTAAAACATCCTGGAGTGCGCCAGTAGTGTGAGCCATGAGCCAAATATAAAGACAGGTAGCACCGTATTCTGTGGCAATGCGGTGTAAGCCGTGGTGATATAAGTCTTCTTTGGCGTCATCTGTGGGGAGATAGCTTCTAACAGTACGAAGTTTGGGGGTAATTTTCTCGCCTGTTAATTGGGTGTAGATTTTGATTAATGCAGGTGTGTGCTGACGTTCTTCCTTTTCCCACAAACCAAGTTCTAGCAGTTCACCATTTTCACTGACAGTTCCACCAACAAACCGAGCCATCTGAGGATGCAATTTTTCCAAATACTGGCGACTGGTTTGGGTATAGCCGCGAATGGGAGCTTCTGTATCCATCGCACCGATCAATATAGATAAAAATACCTCTGTGTCTAAGCCGATAATTTGATTACGGTTAATTGTTTGCCAGTCGATGAGTTTCCAGGGACGCGGTTGGGGATTGGCAAACTGTAACGGTAAATCTTGCAGACGCTCGTGTAGTTTTTCAACTGCAAGATATTTGTCTATAAGGGAACGAATGCGCTGCTGTGTTTGCAAGTAATGAGGAATAGGATAGCTTTTACCTGCTAAGTCTTCTGCAATTGGGCTGAGGGTGTTAAGCATATTTTTATACTTAAATTTTTATCTCTATGCCCAATAAGCCTAAGCGATCGTACTTGCTTTTGTCAGTCGGCTGAAGTCGGCAGTTTTATGTGATAGGGTTGCAAAAGTCGGGGAAAAAGTTGGTTATAGAAAATTTGGGTTTCAAACTTCGCCTTTCTAAGACGACTTTACAAAGTTAGAAAAGAGAATTGCAGAGAATGTAGCGAAATTGTTAGAACAAGGGTAGATAAAAGTTGAGTAACAGGATAAATCATGAACGCTTATAAAACATATATCACTATTGCAGATCCAAAGCAGTTAGTATTATCTGATTTACCATTTAAAGCCGGACAAAGAGTTGAGGTGATTATTTTGACAGACGATAATCAAAGGATTACTTTAGCAGAAGAATTAAAAAAATTATTCAAAGAAATACAAGGGATACACGCAGATAATCCCTTGACTGATGAAGAAATAGCAGCAGAGATTGAAGCTTATAGACGGGGAGAATGAAAGTTATTATTGATACTAATATCGTAGTCTCTGCTGCTATAGCTGATAAAAATCCAGAGGCAGTAATTTTATTTGTGATTGCTAATTCTGCTTTTGAGTGGGTTGTATCGGCAGAGATTATCGCAGAATATAAGGAAGTTTTAAAGCGTCCTCGTTTAAAATTAACTAAGGCACAATACGAAAGATGGGTTTATTTAATTGATTCAGTTACAACACTAATTGATGTGGATGTGGAGGTTGATTTCCCCAGAGATAGGAAAGATGCAAAGTTTTTAGCTTGTGCTATTGCCGCAGGAGCAGATTTTTTTATTACGGGTGATGCTGATTTTAATGAAGCGCAAACTTTGTTAAATACAACTATTATTTCTCTGTCTTTATTTAAAAGGTTAGTTTGTGATGTGAGGGAATAAGCTTCAATTGTCAGCCCTCATCTTAAATTTATAGGTGAGGGCTAATCTATTGTTAATAACAAATATGAACAATCGCCCCTTACGCTTCTGGCAGTTCCCCAAATTGCTGACGGTAACGCTCAAGTTGTTGTTGCACTAATTCTAACTGCTGGCGAGTTTGCTGCTCAACTTCTTCTGGAGTTTGATAGCGCTTTCCTTGTTGGTCATACCAATACAAAACCTGACGCTGGATATTACCAGATACGTATTGCCCTCTACCAATTCCCAAACCAATTTCTGGCATCCAAAAGGGTTCACCAATTTGCAATTGATAGTTACCATCTACTAAGCGATAAACTTCAAAAGGTTGATGGCGGTCTCTTTGCCAATACTCTGGATTATAAATAATGTAGTACAGTACCCCTAACTTAGCATAGATGTCTAATTTTTTGTCGTATTCTCCACCCGGAGTTAAGGAAACAATTTCTAAAGCCAAGATAGGCACAATGTTGTTTTCTTCCCAAACAACATAGCTTTTACGGGATTTATCCGCCTTGTGGCGTTCTACACCTAAGCTCAAAAATCCGTCTGGTACAATCGGCACAAGTGGACTAACCCCTGTGGTATGGTAAACGCCCATATCCACACTGAAAAACCAGTCATTACGGTTTGCCCAAATGTATTGCAGCAAAAAGAGAAGCAAATTGGGAATAAAGTTCTGGTCTTCGTTATCCACAGGGGTATCGTCTGAACAAGGAAGTTCAGCACTGCTAGGCAATTGGCGGGGGTCTGATTTCACCATAAGTAATGATGGTGCTGGAGTGACCTAATGAGTTTTATTTTATCAAGAAAGGCAGAGGGCAGAATGCGATCGCCGAGGATTAAATTTATCTCAAAGGCTTTATGCGTTCGATGATGAGATATCGCCATTAATGTAACGCTGATTATATGTCCTGGCATATTCTTGAAACTGCTGCTCTTTTTCGGGTAATTGAATTTGCGAGATAATCTCTTGCCATATATTTGACATCAAGCAAACAGTTCATTTCTTCATTTATAATATCCCAAGCTTTTTCTTTTTCCACAAAGTAAGCTGCTTCATACCAATCTGCTCCATGCAAAATTAGGTTAGTCAAATTGTGGTAACGCAATGAATAGTCATTACATTCTGAGTCGTATATGCGTATGATGCTATTTCTCTGTGCATTAGGCACAACTGTATACAAAACACCGCCGTTACACCAAAGCTGGAAAATAGGGAAACTATGTTCAAACCAGTATGCTTCTTCACGCTCATGATAGCGAATTTCACCCATTTGCTCATGGTAAGCACTTACAGCTGCATTCAAAGACATAAATTCATAATTTTCAAATAGGAAGTTATATCCTGATGAACCATTACGCCATTGATACAGTTCATAAACCTCTTCAGGTAATTTAAATGACAGAAATCTAGTACTTTGTTCAATATCTTCACGCGAAAGTCCTGGAGCTAGACAAGAAATTTGCTCAGGTCTATTTTCTGTAAACCATGTATGAATTCGTTTTAGTCCTTCAGTTAGTTCTGACATTTTACGCTCAAATTTTCCCAAACTAAAGAATCTAGTCTATTTACAGAACAATTTTGTAGGTTTTTTAACACCAATTGTGCAACTTCTTTCCTATTTTGGCATGGTGATGCTTAGAAGGGTTTAGCCCATCTTGCATAGGTTTTATCAGTTTAGCTGGAGGCTTCCAGCCAAGGTCGGAAAAGTCGGGAAAAAAGTCGGATTTACAGAATCTTATCCGAAAACTTCAGCAACATAACTGTAGATTGATTTATAGTTGTCCTTAAAATCTGACCTACCTCTTCGTTACACAATGGACGCCCAAGCAGCATTAGCATGGTTAGACGCCATAATTCCCCCTCAGACTGGGGAACGGTTGAGCGATTTGCAAAAAGTGATTCTTGTGCAAGTTTGGTTGGGTAGAAAATACTTGGATATCGCTCATTCTTACGGTTGTACGGAAGGACACGCCAAGGATGCTGGTTCTGAGTTATGGAAGTTACTTTCTAAAGTATTGCGAGAAAAGATTACCAAAAGTAATTGTCGCGCTACTTTGGAGCGAGTTCTGAGAAAAACTACTGCCATATCATCAAGTCTGATTGATTACTCGCGATCGCCACATCCCACCCCAAAATTAGAGGATACCAATTTTATTGGACGAACAGAAGCGATCGCTCACCTGAATACTTTGGTAAATCAAGGCTCGAAAGTGATTGTCATCCAAGGTGAAGGCGGTTTAGGAAAAACTACTCTAGCGCAGCAATATCTCCAAACTCAGGGGTTTGACTTGGTTTTAGAACTGCTGATGGCGAAGGAAACGCAAAATATCACCCCCGCCGAACGAGTAGTAGAGGAATGGCTCAAACAAGATTTTGATCGAGAACCTGGGGTAGAATTTGGGGTTACATTGGGACGACTCAAGCGCGAACTCCACAATCGCCGGATTGGGGTGTTAATTGACAATCTCGAACCTGCATTAGATCGACAAGGTGGGTTGATTGCTTCTCACCACAACTATGTAGAACTATTACGGGTATTGGCTGATGCTAGAGTGCAATCTGTTACCTTGATTACCAGTCGCGATCGCCTTTGTGAACCTGGGCTAAATGTGAATCACTATCGGCTTCCTGGCTTAGATGAAAGCGCATGGCAACAGTTTTTTAGCAACCGGGGATTAGCTATCAACTCACCAACTTTGCAAATCATCCATCGTACTTATGGCGGTAATGCTAAAGCAATGGGAATTCTCTGTGGTTCGATTCTGGAGGATTTCGACGGTGACATGGTTCTTTATTGGCAAGAAAATCATGCCGATCCTTTAGCAGCAACGGACTTAAAAAATTTAGCCGTTAGTCAAATCAATCGTCTGCAAGCCCTCGACCCCCAAGCATATCGCTTACTTTGCCGTTTGGGATGTTATCGTTACCAAGATATACCCACCATTCCATCTCAAGGGTTGTTTTATTTACTTTGGGATGTCCCATCTGAGCAACATCGCCAAATTATCGCCTCGTTGAGAAATCGGTCTTTAGTGGAGTGCGACAAAGGTGAATACTGGTTGCATCCGGTGATTCGTGCAGAGGCGATCGCACGTTTACGCCCCAGCAATGAATGGGAAATTGCCAACCACAAAGCCGCAGAATTTTGGACAACTAGTGTTAAACAAATTGAAACCTTTAAGGATGCTTTGCAAGCTCTGGAAGCATATTATCACTACATAGAAATTCATGAATTTGAATTGGCGGGTAAGGTCATTTTAAAAAGCCGAAATAATCAATGGCAGCAGTTTTTACCTCTTGGGAGTACGTTGTATCGGATGGGTTTAATTCAACCGATACTTGCGGCAATTAATCAAGTTGTTAACAATCTGGAAGATGACCAAAATCTCAGCGAACTTTATAATATATTAGGCGATTTATATTGGATAACAGGTAAAATTAGTCAAGCGATCGCCTGTCAAAAAAAGACTATTACTCTGGCAACCCAAGCACTCAAATCACTTGCACCTCAGCCAGAAAATAAACATACAGTTTACTATCTAAGGATGCTAGAAGTAGATTCTCTATTAAGTATTGGTCTTTATCAAATAGATTTGTGGGAACTAGAGGCAGCCGCAAAGTTATTTCAACAAGTAATTTACTTAGCTCAAAACACCGAGCATCATCGCTGGGCAGAGAAAGCTTCAGTCTGTTTAGCTTTGGTGTATTCTTATTTAGGTTTGCATGATGCCTCGTCTGCATTAGCAGATGTAGCTTATCAAAATATTACGAACGAAAAATTGGTAGAACAGACTGGAAGATTTGTCTATTTCATGCAAATTTTAGCTCAAACCTATGTCAATTTGGGCGAATTTTACCAGGCAAATCAGATATTCCATCAAGCTTTGACTTTTGCTGAAGAAAGTCACTATACGCAGGTAAAAGCAAAAACACTCAATGGTTTAGCAGAAATCCATCGACAACAAACAGATTTTGCATTAGCTCTTGTTAATCAGACAGAAGCAATCGAACTTTTGGATAAAATAGGTGCAAAGTGTGACCTGGCTGAAGCTTATTTTCAATTGGGTTTAACTAATCAAAAGATGGCAACACTTGATGAAAGTCAAATAAATTTTAATCGAGCTATTCAGCTATTTACTGAAATCAAAGCACCAAAACAAGTTGAAAAAGTTTTAAACTGCGCTGCTCAAATCTGTGTTACCACTCGCAGATTGGAAACGATGTAAAATCTTTGATTTAGTAGACGGCTTTGTAAATAAATATTAGCCTAAGTGTCTATAGAGCGATGCTTCTATTTTCGCCCTTTTTTTCAGTGGCGTTGGCATTGCGCGCCGCAGGCATCGCTTCTTCAAGAGTAGGATGAAGATTTTTTATCGGCTTTCTTGGCTATTGTTACCAGATTCGGTCATCTAGCAAGAATGGAGAATTGCGATCGCATTTCACAATATCAAGCAGGAATTGCTGTACTACTTCCATAAGACCAACAACTCCCTGGACCAACAGAAAGTACGTTACCATCTGGTGCATAGAGAAACCAGTGATCGTAGTTTTGAGAGTAAATTGCAAACAGTCGTAGGACAACCTGATGTTCAAAGGTAAAAACTGCATCCCAGGCAGGGGGTAGCAGATCAATAGACTGCAACGTAAGATTGTCTAAACGATGAATTGCAGTTTCAAGCTGATCTCGTTCATCCCCGGAGGCTGCTAGAATTCTATCCTCTTCCTCTAATCGCCATACACAGTTATAAAGCCATAAGTGCCATTCTCCATGAATCTTTTGATGTTCATTGCTTGGTGGTAAAGGTTGACCAAACTCTAAAGTTAGAAAGCTACCAAATCCTAAAGAAACACCCCAAGTTTTCTGTCCCAATAACGGATTGACTTTTAGTTGGACTTCCTGAATACTCATACGTTTATATTTCCTTAGCTTGGGAACATTCTTAAGCCTTCTTCTACTATGTCATGATAGCCATAATCCTGACCACTGATGCTATCGTGTAGACGACGTATCTCATCTTTAGTAAGTTTTCGACCTATACGTTTTTGAATCTCACGAACAGCATCAGCAAACTGCTTGTTCTGAGCTTGATTATTCCTCGGCGTACCTCCTGAAGACATGAGAATATATCCTGCTGCGGCAAGTCCAACGATGAGAATGCCAATGGCAACAACATCTCCTGGACCAGGGGCTGGTGAATCAACCTGTGAAGCAATACCAGCAGCAACAGCATATCTAGTAAATACATTCCAAGCAATAGCTTCTGCTGCTTGTCGAAGGATTATATCTTGAGTTGCTTGCAATTTAGCTTGAACAGCCGCAGGTTCTTCGTTATTCTGTTTTACCCTTAAGAAACCAGCTTCTAAAGCTGTCTTTATGATCTTTTCGTAACCGACTGTTTGAAGTGCTTCTCGTCCTATATCTGCCGCTTCATCTTCACCAGGAGTGTGGTTAAACTCTTCAGGTGCAGGGGTGTAATTTAGTTCTTCAGCTGGAGTATAGTTTTCATCAACAGTAGGTTGAATTAACTCAGATTGGATAGATGCGTTCAGAGATTTAGTTTGTATTTCCTCTTCCTGCTCTGGTATCGCTTCTCTTTGTACTAGGGGAGTTATCGCAGCTGCGAAGGGCTTGGTTTGCACTTCCTCTTGAGTGTGTTTCTCTGGTATTATCTTCTGTTGCAAAGTAGGGGCTGGCATTGACATGACTCGATTTGCCATCCAATCGGCTTCCTGCTCATACTGGTCTGTTGGTTCTCCAACTGTGAGTTTTGCCTGTGGACGACGCAAGGATATACGACTAATGTCGTGACTCAGGGGCTTTTCTTTGATGGCTTCTGATTCCGATAATTGCTCATCAGCAGACTGGGCTTCTTGAAAGTCTGGTGCTACCTTGATTATCGTTTGGGGCGGGGCAATTTGTGAACCAAAGCCGCGTATTGGATTCGCCAGTGTCGGAATATCTGGCGAGGCAAGCGACGGATTCGTAAAAGTTGATGCGGCTGATTTCTTACGCTGAACGGTGCGATCGCTCATCTCACCCTACCTCATACTCACAAGGCGTATTTTTGAGACAGATTATACAATTTGTCTAGTGGTGATCGCTATCGACTTAAGTAGAAATTATTCTGTGTCAGCAATCAAGACTTATGTATGAAAATGCGATCGCTTTTGAAGGTGAATGAATTGGGTTAAGTTAGATTTATCTTGTCACAATAAAAATTATTATGTCTTCTGCTCAAGATTTAGGAATAATTTTAGAAGACACATCAGAACATGTTATATTTCCTCCTGGTGATTTATACAGTGATGAACCACCTTTGGAAACAGAAGTTAACTTGCGGCAAATACTGCTGTTGATGCAATGTTTAGAATGGTTGTGGCAGGAGCGTCAAGATTTCTACGCTTGCGGTAACATGACGATTTATTACAGTCCGCGTCAGCGTAAGTCTGAGCAATTTAGAGGCCCCGATTTCTTTGTAGTTTTAAATACCCAACGCAAAATACGCAAAAGCTGGGTAGTTTGGGAAGAAGATGGCAAATACCCAAATGTGATTGTAGAAATTCTTTCTGACAAAACAGCTGCTACTGATAGAGGGTTGAAAAAGGAAATCTATCAAGATATTTGGCGGACTCCTGATTATTTTTGGTTTGACCCGGTAAGTTTAGAATTTAAAGGATTTCATTTATTAGATGGCCGTTATCAAGAACTAGAAGCAAATGAAGCAGGTTGGTTATGGAGTCAGCAATTGCAGTTATATTTGGGAGTTTATCAATCGAAGTTGCGCTTTTTCACTCCTGATGGACAACTGACACCCACGCTAGAAGAAGTAGCACACCAAGAACAGCAACAGCGTCAACAAGCCGAGCAACAACTTGCCCAAATGGAGTCCATGCTTGCTCGCTATCGGGAAAGATTTGGTGAATTACCAGAGTAAAATCACATCCATCCCCCAACTTCTGCATCTGTCAAGGGTTTCTCTAACTTACTGTATTCTGTTTGAGCCGCCCGCAATACGTGTTTCATCTGTACTGGTTCCCCAGCATCGGCAGCCAAAAAAGCTGCATTTAAAGCAATGTTACGGATATTACCCCCAGCGACATTGAGCCGTGCTAGTTGCAGAGCATCTAAATCTGCGGTTGGGGTTTCGGCTGGAAAGATGCGTCGCCAAATCTCGGCTCGTTGCATTGTATCGGGGAAGGGGAACTGCACTACAAAGCGAATCCGCCGCAGGAAGGCTGTATCAATTGCACTCTTCAGGTTGGTAGTCAAGACTGCTAGACCTGGGTAGCTTTCCATCCGTTGCAATAGATAGCTAACTTCTATATTGGCATAGCGATCGCGCGCATCTTTGACTTCACTCCGTTTACCAAATAAAGCGTCGGCTTCATCAAATAACAAAATCACTCCACCTTGTTCTGCGGCATCAAATACCCGACGCAAATTCTTCTCTGTCTCGCCAATATATTTGCTAACTACCGATGATAGGTCAATACGATAGAGGTCGAGGCGTAATTTCTGAGCCAGTACTTCGGCCCCCAAGGTTTTACCAGTGCCACTACTACCTGCAAATAGAGCGCTGATTCCCAATCCCCGCGCACTCTTGCCCCCAAAACCCCAATTATTATATACAGTACTACGTTGGCGCACATGAGCTTCAATTTCCCGGAGAACTTGTTTCTGTGCCTCTGGTAATACTAAGTCCTCCCAATCACCAGATGGCTCAATCCGTTGGGCGAGTTCATCCAAGCGTGGACGTGCTTGCACGCGGCAGGCATCCCATAAAATGCTAGTAATATCGCTTTCTGGCGTTTGTGCTAACTGTCCTGCGGCTTCTGCACAAGCAGCGCGAATAGTTGCCGCACTGAGGTTAAACTGATCCACTAAGGTTTTGACTTGCCCATTCATTTGCGATGCGCTTGCCCCTAATGCATCTTGCCAAACTGCACCTTGTTCTTTGCTAGTTGGCTGATGTACGTCAAAATTAACTACTAGGCGTTGTGATAAGCCGAGCCGTTCTCGACTTGTGACTATTAAAAAGCCCTTTGTGCGTTCGATGAAACGAGCGATCGCATTCAGCCGCGCTGTATCATTAGTATCCAGTTCGTTGCAGTCAATGAGTAAAGCACTCTTACTTAAAATTGTCTCGCGAGTCCACAGGCGGATGAGATTATCCAACTCGCCAGGTGCTAAGGGAATGACTTGTGCAGGTATTACCCACAAGCTTAAACCCTGAAGTTGACAAATTGTCGCGGCAATGGCACGTTTACTAGCAGTTTCACCACTAGATAACTGGATAATTGGCAAGTTATTAACGTTGTCAGCTTGCGACCAAACTGCTGCCACTCGCTCTGCTAAATCTTGGTGTGAGGGTACTAAATCGCTAACCTCTGGTAATGGCTCAATGATACCAGCTAGCCGTTCATCAAGATATTGAATCCCCGTGAGATAATGTAAAATCCGCTCGTCAATTTTCAAGGGACTGAGAGTCAGGGCATGACCATCACCAATTTGAATTAACCGCCAATGACGTAAGGGAGCATTTGGAGCGATCGCATCCCAGTGGACGTTAGGTAAAGCTGCCAAAGCTAAACCCAAAGTTGGGTAAGCTCGTTGTGAATCATCATGAACTATAGCACACAATTTGGCAAAATCTCCATTTAATTCCATACCTGCACACAACAGCAACAAATCTCGTTCAAAGGATGAGAGGCGAAACATTTTGCATACTCTCTCCAATGCTGATGGTGCAGGCATAGCAGCAGCGGCTTCCTGTAACACTTGCTGTAAATGCTCTTGGTTGTTCTCTTCAGGTTGATTTTGCTCTTTTGCCGTGTGATTTTCCAAAATACCACGCACCACGGCTAGGGCTGCTGATAGGTAGCGGTAGTTTGCCTCATCCCAATTGTGATTAATTGTCGTAGCATTCATAAAATTGTCACCTGTGGCGAATCATATTCACCCAATTGATTCTTTTGTAGTGGACTTTCAGCACCATCTACCCGCACCCGAACAATATAAGTTCCTGGCTTGACGTTTTTAACCGGAATAGTAATTGCATCAGTGTCTTGAGTCGGTGGTGCAGCCAAGAAAGAGTAAGCTACCGGATTATCACCTGATACCTCATTGAGTAGCAAAACTACCCGCTGTGTCTTGCCTACTTTGGGCTGGAATTTAACGGTAATTTCTGCTGTGCGTAAATTGTCGCCGCTATTTTCCACTTGAGTGACGAATGCTGTAATTGTTGGATGTAAGACAAAAGCTGCAACGTTTGATTCAACTAGATGATTTGTTTGCCCTGCATTACCTATTGTTAGATGTACAACTTGGACACCCTGAACGCTTGCGTATAAATCTGGCGGGACTAACAAACTGACTTGCGTTTCTTTGACTTCTTGAGGTACTAGTAATGTCTCTGTATTACCGAAACGAACTCGTGTGATATCACCGCGTAACCGTTTACCACGAATTACTAATGTTGTACCTGCAACAATCATTTGTTCAGTTTTTGTTGGAGCTATAACTTGCTCTATATTCGGTTGAGACAAAGGCATAATGTAAAAATTTTCAGACTTGTCATTGCTACTCTCAATCAATACCATTGATGCTAAATAGGTAGCTGAAGGTCGATAGTGTGTTTGTAAAGCAGACCATAACTTAGAAGTTTCTTCCATGTTAAAAAACTCTGGAGTCAGTTTTATCTGCCCAATTTGTTCAGCTAAATCGGATACAGACACACTTGCTACAGCTTGGGAAAAAGCACTTGAGGTATTGGTTGTAGATGCATTTATCAAAGTATTTTCAATAATATCAGATGTGATAGCTGGTGTTTTGTGTAATAAATGCATTGCATAGCCTAGTAGAAGCTCTGCCTGAAAATCCTTGGCTCCGTAGGCTGTTAATAAGTAGTGAAGGTCAAGAGCTAGTGGTGGAGTCGCAGAGCGCGAGTTTCCATTAATACGTGAATGCCTGCTCCGAAATTCTTGAGATACCCAATCGACATTGCGATTCTGCGTTACTTGATAGAGAAAAAGGTTAATTTGGGCACGCTCGTCAGCTTCAACTGAAATTCGATCGGGCGGTAGGGCAGTTACAATCACATCACCAACACTAGCAGCGATCGGATCGCTGACTAAACCATTTTCCAGCAAGACTTTTAGTACTGCTGTCACTGCGGCTATAGAGAGCACATTACTCATCCTGATTCCTCATGGAAATAGCACATATTAATCATGTACGCCAGAGTACATTAATAGAATATATTTTGCAAAACTTTAAGTCCTGTTGTCGCAAAGACTATCAGCACGGCAGACAAAAGTGCATTGTCAACTATTAGTACAGCACGGCATAAATCTACCTACCATATCAATTAAAAAGACTCGGCAATAGTCAAAATTTCATTATTAAAAGTAGCTAAATTTCCACTCCAAGCTACCTAATGTACTTGAGCAGTAAAACTTTTAAAACATCCTCTTAATTAAGATTTTAAATAATTAAAACTAAAGTGCCTATGACTACTAACCCAGTTCCTAAAATTATCTTCCAGTTTAATGTTTCTCCCAAAAAAATGACTATGCTGCAAAGCCAGCTGACAATAATGCATATATCCACCATGTTGTGGTGTTGCTTTCCATCTTAGCCTCCTGATTCACTAGTTCAAATTAGCAGTGTAATTTAAGAAGAGTGTTAAATTAAATTACTTGTCTATCAAGTTTGACTTGCTAGGTTCGTAGTTTGCGCTCTACTTTTCACTCTCTTAGTCACTCAGCACTACTGAAGCTGACGATTCTCGTAGAACTTGCGCTAAATTAAATATCAGGAACAAATTTCAACTGCTACAGGTCTTAAGTTTAAACATTTTATCAAATTTATTGCATTACTTAAGTTACTAATATGTTAAGCTGAGTATAATTAGATAATTACTAGTAGCATATATTACTAATATTCATCTAAGTTATGAAGCAATCATATTTGTAATACTAGTATTATCTCTGAATAAAGTTAACACTTAAAGTAACTAGGATGGGTTGCCCCAGATGAAATCCCCACCTTCTTCAAATTCTTGGAATGGTCGCTTCGTAGGTGATAACCAGCGATACCGTTTAGACAGACGGTTAGGCGGGGGTGGCATGGGAGAAGTTTTCCTGGCAACAGATACCCGTGTCGGTCAGCAGGTAGCGTTGAAGTTGCTCAAAGATACGCTAGTGGCATCGCTCGAAATGAGAAAGCGTTTTGAGCGGGAGGTGGCAGTTTGTGCTGCTTTGCAAAGCGACCACATTGTTAAGATTAGTGACTGTGGAGTCACCCCGGAAGGTTTTCCATTTTATGTAATGGAATATTTGCGGGGACAAACGCTTGGGCAATTACTGCTGCGCCAAAAGCGGCTGTCTGTTGAGCGGACGGTGAAGATTATGGCGCAAGTTTGTAAAGGTCTACAGCTTGCTCATCAAGGAGTGACTCTCCAACGGGATGGCGGAAAAACCACTGAACATATTCAGGTAGTTCATCGTGACCTGAAACCAGACAATATATTTTTGATGCCGACAGATTTGGGAGAGTGGGTGAAGGTTTTGGATTTTGGTGTTGCCAAAATTCGTAGTGAATCTTCAGAAAATTCCAATATTACAAATATAACTAGTACATTTATTGGTACATTTCGTTACGCACCTCCCGAACAAATCCAAAGCGATCAAAACCTGGACGCCAGAGGTGATATTTACAGCTTAGGGATTATCCTTTATGAAATGCTGAGTGCAGCCGACCCATTTGGAATCAGCATTAAGGGTAGTCATATCAGTGAGGCTTCTTGGGTATTAGCTCATGCTTATGAGCCACCAAAGCCACTGCGATCGCAACCAGAGTGTGAGAATTTACCTGTACAATTGGAAGCGGTGGTGATGAAATGCCTCCAAAAGAACCCAGCTAACCGATTTGCAACGGTAGAAGAACTAAATCAGGCTTTGCAAGCTGCTGCAAAATTTGCCACAGAATTTAGTGTAGCCGGAGAAATTACTGGGCGATCGCAACCTTCTTCTAATCAAGGTTCAAATCACGAAACTGTTCCCAGACAATCAAACGACGACACGATTGTGCGTCCTCCATCTGCTTTCAATCAAGGTTCAAATCACGAAACTGTTCCTAGACAATCGAACGACGACACGATTCTACGTCCTCCATCTGCTTCCAATCAAGATTCAAATCACGAAACTGTTCCCAGACAATCGAACGACGACACAATTGTGCATCCTCCATCTGCTTTCAATCAAGGCTCAAATCACGAAACTGTTCCCAGACCATTTAACCCGATTAAGCAAAACCAATCTGAGCAAACCGTTCCTCCCATTCAGTCTGGACAGCCCCAAGGTTCAAATCACGAAACCGTTCCCAGACCATTTAACCCAGTTGAGCAAAATCAACAAAGTCCTGTGAATAATCCGAACGCCAGCAAACCTGATGTGACGTTATATCAACCACGGCCAGGAGCTAATCAAGGTGGTCAACAAGTACCACCAGACAAAACGTTGTTTCAACCACGACCAGGATCTAATCAAGGCGGTCAACAAGTATCACCAGATAAGACGTTGTTTCAACCACGACCAGGATCTAATCAAAATAGACCACCAGTTCCAGCAGATAAGACGTTGTTTCAGCCGCGACCAGCATCTAATCAAAGTAGACCACCAATGCAACCAGATGTGACGTTGTATCAGCCACGACCTGCGTCTAATCAAAGCAGACCACAAGCACGAACGGATGATACTATTTACCAACCAAGGTTAAGTGAGCAGCTAAGTACGAGAATTACTCCCAATTTCTTGGGAATTCTGGGAGTGGTGTTGGCCATTGGGCTGACTTTAGCAGTAGTAACCTATATATATACTCAATTGCAATCTCGTAAACAGCCAAACACCCAGCAAAATTTACCTAACAGCGATCAGCGCATTTAGAACTTATCAGCTATGTCTAGTTAACTTATCAAGACCACAGATGGGAGGGATTTTTGGGCTTTCTGCATAGATTCGGGAATTACAACTGATTAGTCAGGCATAATCTCATCGGGGCACAAGGTTGTGCCCCTGCCATGTATTACAAACAACATTCCTTAACTATAATTCATCCCAAACTACGGGAAAGGAATAATCTGAAAACGCCGAGTAATCACGATTTTCGCCGCGTGTTTCTTCATCCAGAACTTTGACAACTTTGTTATAAATGTCTTGTGCTTGTTGCGGAGAATCACCAATGCTGGTTAATCCCACCTTGCCAAACTGTGAAAGGCAACCCATCAGATGAAACACTGTACCGGTTTCTGTACCGCTGTCGAAGTGCAATCTGTGGTGAGCAATAATATCCATTAAATCATTAGGTAATAATCCCTGATAGCGCTCTTTTTGCAGATTATCAGTAGCAATGTAATATTTTGGACGACCTTGTTGACTATAAAATAAACCTGTGGAAAGGTCATAGCGGCCGTTCGTTAATAATTTTAGGGTCATGAATGGATGAGTTGTACCGCCTTTACGTAGGTTAATTTCGATCGCCTGAATATCCCACTCTCCGTTACCCTTGTCAACGGCAATAAAATCTAATCCAAATCGCTCTAAAGTGCCTTTCTCTGCTAATTTTTTGCCGACTTGAAGTCCTAATTGCTGTAATTGCAATCGATATCTTTCATCAGCAGGAAAGCGACAACCAAGGTAAATCTGACCGTCTGGGCCTCCGAGAATTTGGTCGTGAGTTGAAAGGATTTCCACTTCGCCCTGGGGTGTGATCCGTCCTTGGACGCTGGGCGATCGCTTAATTTCCCCTTCCACAAATGCTTCAGCGATTGCGCCTAACTCAGGCATTTTTCCCAAAAAACTATCCCAAGTTTCTTGTTTTGCTTGAAAGCGCATCGTTGATAAGCGATCGCTAATTGCTGCTATCCTTTCAGCATGAGTACCAATGTTTGGCGCTAAATTCTCAATCGGTCTAAGATCCAACAATGCATTCCCCTCTCCAGAAATGCCCTCGTTGAGTTTTACTACTACCCGTTTTAATGTTGGTTGGCGTTCCCACAAATCAACGGTAGCTTCTGCCATATCTGTGTGGTTCCAAACTTTTTCGCTGCCATCTGGATGCGGTATTCCGCTTTCTTTGAAGATTTTCCGACTACCACTTTTTGTCCCCCAAATTTGTAAATCTGGTGCAGCAGCATACAGTGGCACACCTAATTTTAAAGACAATTCGCCTTCCCAGTAGGTAGAGTTGTAGCAGATCATAAATGATTTGTCTAGCCTCAAAGATTGACGAATCCGCTCTAGCAAGCGGGGGCGTTCTAAAATCTTTTGGCTCAGAGGCTTTAAGGAGGAATCGTAAGTAGAAAGTAGCAGTAAGCGATTGCGAGCATGAGAAAAGGGAATTCCTGGCAACAGTTGCAGATAATAATCAATGATACTAGGATGCAGTGGTACTGATGTTACATAAATCAGTCGAGTCTGCGGATTCTGCAACCGAATTAAGGAAAATAGTAATCTTTCTTCATAATGCTCGCAGCCTTCGATTTTTTGGAGTTCGCCCTGGTCGATACTCAGGGAGGGAATAATTAAAATATCTGCTTCACTATTGTCAAATAGTTCGCTCGTTTTCCAGCGATCGCGCAGGGTTAATTGTAAGTGGCGGAACTTTTCAACTTGTTCTAACTCAGAAATATTTAATGTTGCCATAACCCATGCCCTCTAATGATCTCAATGTAGCGCACCACGCACCCTTTTGGACGATGTATAGTTGCCGTGTCAGTATTTAGATAGTTTTACAAAAAATTTCCGTAAGTCCGCAAGGAACGATCGAACTATAGCGACTCGTAAATCGCCAACTTTTTTATTCTTTATTTTCGTTTCCATCTTAAGGTTGAGCTAATTGCTGCTTAGTTTACCTCTAGGGGGCGATAAAGTACAGCAATATAATAGTTAACTTGAAAGCAGATCAAAAAGATAAATTCTTCATCACATCAGAGTTGTGTATTTATTTTCGAGGATTGATAATGTAAGTTGCATACAGTTGCTAGGATATAAGTAAGTTTGGCAAACATCCAGGATATAAATGCCTAAAAGTGCAAATGGCTAATGAGAGTAAAAGCAAAAAATAAACCTTGGGTTGAATTTTCGATCCAAGGTTTAGTTATGAAATAGGGAATGGGAGAGACGATAAAAATGGGGTCTAATCAATGCCCAATGCCCCATTCCCAATGCCCAATTCAATATTAAATTATCAAGGTAAAACAGATGGCTAAATCAAAAGAAAAAAAAGAGCAAAAATTACAACCGCCACAGCAACAAGAAACACCAGGTGTTGAATCAGAAATGACACCAAAACCCAAAGCAGATGATGCTCAGTATCGGGGTAGTGGCAAGTTACAAGATAAAGTAGCATTGATTACGGGTGCAGATAGTGGTATTGGTCGTGCTGTTGCGATCGCATTTGCAAAAGAAGGTGCAGATGTGGCGATCCTTTACCTTAACGAACATGATGATGCCAAAGAAACAAAAGATTTGGTCGAAAAACAAGGGCGTCGTGCAGTAACCATCGCAGGTGATATTGGCAATGAAACTTTTTGTCAGCAAGCTATACAACAAACAGTTGGTGAGTTTGGCAAACTCGATATTCTCATCAATAACGCCGCCGAACAACATCCGAAAGAAAGTATTGAAGAAATCACCGAAGAACAGCTAGAGCGAACTTTCCGCACTAATATCTTCTCAATGTTTTTCCTGACTAAAGCTGCACTCAAGCATTTACAAGCGGGCAGCGCTATCATCAATACCACATCGGTAACAGCTTATAAAGGTAATCCCCAACTACTAGATTATTCCTCTACAAAAGGTGCGATCGTTGCTTTTACTCGCTCCTTATCAAAAAATTTGGTGTCAAAAGGAATTCGCGTTAATGCAGTTGCGCCAGGACCAATTTGGACACCTTTAATTCCCTCAACTTTTCCCGAAGAGAAAGTTGAAACTTTTGGTAAACAAGTACCAATGGAACGAGCCGGACAACCAGAAGAAGTTGCTCCTAGCTACGTATATTTAGCCTCTGATGATAGTTCTTATGTCTCTGGACAGGTGTTACATGTTAATGGTGGAGATGTTGTCAATGGTTAAGTAGAATAGTTAGGGATTACTCAATTTTGGATTTGAGGTTTTGGATTTTAGATTTTTCTTTCAATCCCAAATTTAAAATCCAAAATCGCTAGAATTTGCAGTCATAATTTTTTGTTTTTTCATTCTTAACTCCACCCTCATGGTCATCCATTGGAGGGATGATTTAATGTGTAAATATTGATAATCTGTCTAACAGCGTACATTTAAGAAATAATAACTACGTTTATGGCATCTCTTACACCACTGCATGGCAGAGAACTAGTAGATTGTGCTAGAGCAAATGCCCAGCAAGGAATTGAAACTGCTGCTTATCAATGTGGCTATGGTCAAGACCTCAACAAATTTGCCCAAGAACTAAGACAAGCTTGTGAAGACATGAATTTACAAGTGAAAGAACTTAGCGGATTGATTACTGACCAGGACATGATATTGCAATTGGGTACTGGCGAAATTGTTGCTCCAGATACGGAATCAGAATTGTAAAAGTTAAGTTAGTCATTTGTCCTTTGTCATTTGTAGTGTGTTATTCACTAATGACTAATGACCAATAACTCTTTTCATAACTTTAAAATTACCCGCGCCAAATTGAAGTAGATCAAAACGCCTACGACATCAACTGCTGTGGTGATGAATGGTGCTGACATTAATGCCGGATCTAAACGCAGATAGCGAAATAGAAACGGCAGTGCTGAACCGGAGATCGAAGCTAAAATAGAGATAGCTACCAAACTAGTGCCTACAGCGATCGCTACTTCTAATCGTCCTTGCAGAAAATAAGCCCAGACAGTAGCGATCGTACCTAACATTCCTCCCAATAATGCCCCAGCGATCGCTTCTCGGCCGATTACCTGCAATACCCCAAGCGATCGGATTTCATCGGTGTTCATCCCGCGAATCACCACTGTAGAAGATTGAGCGCCTACATTACCCCCAGTACCAGTCAACAAGGGGATAAAGGCCGTCAGTGTCACCACTTTTGCTAAAAGATCCTCTTGCGACTTAATAATCGTGCCCGTGACAGTATTGGTTATAAGTAACACCAATAACCAGACAACCCGCTTCCGAGCAATTTCCAGCAAATTCATTTGAAAATAATTGTCGCCCCCCGACTGCACACCACCCAAGGCATAGATATCCTCGGTGGTTTCTTGTTGCAGAATATCAATCACATCATCCACCGTAACAATACCTACTAGAAGCTGTTCTCGATCTACCACTGGCAGAGCTAAAAAATCATATCTTTGGATTAATCTTGTAACTTCTTCCTGGTCTGTATCAGTGTAGACAAACACCACATCACGGGTCATAATTTCGCCAATAATTTGCTCAGGCTGAGACGTTACTAATTCCCGCAACGATACAATCCCCGTTAAGCGCCTTGCCGCATCCATGACATAAAGATAATAAATCATCTCACTGGCATTAGCTAAGTTGCGAATTCGCTCTAGAGCTTGAGATACTGTCAAATTTTCTTTCAGCGAGATTAACTCTAGTGTCATGATTCGCCCAGCTGTATCAGCTTCATAACCCAATAGTTGGGCTGTAGCTTGACGTTCTGCTGGACTCAGTTGTTCTAGCAGGCGATTGACAACTTTTGCCGGTAATTCATCAAATAACCTAGCTCGGTCATCCGGCGACATTTGATCGACAATATCGCAGACTTCCTGGCTTTTAAGTTCTTCAATTAACCGTTCTTGAACACTGTAGTCAAGATATTCATAAACTTCGATTGCCTCATCCTTAGAAAGCAAGCGAAAAGCCAAAGCGTGCATTGCTTCTGGTAAACCCTCAATCGCCTCAGCGATATCCGCAGGCTGCACGGGTACGAGAATAGATTTTGCTCCCTGCAAGTCTCCTGCTTCCAGGAGCATTTGCAGCTGAGTCCGCACTAAATCTCGCAATTCCCTGCGTGAGAGATTCTGGATGGTAGAGTTTAAATTGTTTGTCTCAGTCAAAGTCCACTTTCCTCAGCCAGTTTGAACAAGGTTGCTGCACCTAGTCTAGGGGAAAGTGGGATGTGCAACGTCAAACTTGTAATTTTTCTAACTTGGAGTAAATTGAAAACTTTTGTAAATGAACGAAAGAGTAGGGTTTCGGACGCTGACAATTCTTTGCTCGCGGTGTCTCGTTGGCGTAGCCTCTGATGGAGAAACTGTCGCGTAGCGATTCGCAGGATAATCCACCCGCAACAAAGTTACTCAAAAAGTACGATTATTTCTTGATTCCAGCAGATTGTGTTTCCTAGCTTAAATGCATGAATGGTAAGGCTCTTGCAAAAGTTTTTGCTCTACTGATTTTAGGTTATTGCTATATTTCTGCTGGTTCTGGTAAAAATACGTAAAATAATAGTCAAGATTAAGTATAGATAAATATTAATTGTTCAAATCTTTAAATATTAAAATTTTTCTTTACAAAATCTTTATATAGTTAATAAATCTGTAGAGAAAACAGATTAAATTATCCGGTACTTTGGCAATTTTTATTTAAAAATCATCAAAACTTTTATATTCCTTTAAATAAGGATATATCAATGTGAAATTTAAACAAAGTTCCATAAACAAGATAGACATAACACTGCGATCTATTGTCAAATATGTAAAAGTAAAAGAATACTTAAATAATCTATGTAAAGTTATTGAATTTGACTAATTACGTATGTACCTGCTTTTCTTGGGCATCGCTTGCCTCAAGGAATATGCATCTACAGATCAGTGAGATTAGAGGCTCTCAAGAATTCAGAAATTTGTTGAAATAAAACAAAGACTAATATGTTCTTCAACTAGTTATTCATAATTAGCAATTACTAAATATATATATTTATAGGTCAATTAATGATTAGCTTATCAATATATCTATCTCCAGCTTTATGATGCATTTTTTGTTGAAAATATTCATCAATGCAAAACTAATCCTGAAACAATCATTATGGCATCAAATCAAAAATTATCGACATCTGTAAGTCCAGTAATTACTACTAAATCATCTCTAGAAAGCATTGATCAGGGACAAACCAGGATTTCTGCTCGGTCTAGCCTACTCTCTCAAGGAGATGGACTCAAGGCAGAGTATTACGACAACATCGACTTCACCAACCTGAAGGTAACTCGTACAGATCCAACGGTGAACTTTAACTGGCGCGCTGGTTCTCCCGATTCGTTGATTGATGCAGATACTTTCTCAGCGCGGTGGACAGGTCAGGTAGAAGCCAAGTACAGCGAAACTTACAAGTTCTACACCACTGCTGATGATGGTGTGCGACTGTGGGTGAATGGTCAACAAATCATCGATAAGTTTATCGATCAACCTGCCACCGAATCCAGTGGCTCGATCGCATTGGTTGCAGGTCAGAAGTACGATATTAAACTTGAGTACTACGAAAAGAAATCCAATGCCGTTTCTCAACTGCGTTGGTCAAGCGCCTCTCAGGTGAAGGAAATCATTTCTAAGTCCCAACTGTATAGTAATATCAGCACAACTAGTAATGGCAACGGACTAAAAGCAGAGTACTACGACAACATCGACTTCACCAACCTGAAGGTAACTACTACAGATCCGACGGTGAACTTTAATTGGGGCGCTGATTCTCCCGCTCCGTCGATTGATGCAGATACTTTCTCAGCGCGGTGGACAGGTCAGGTAGAAGCCAAGTACAGCGAAACTTACAAGTTCTACACCACTGCTGATGATGGTGTGCGACTGTGGGTGAATGGTCAACAAATCATCGATAAGTTTATCGATCAACCTGCCACCGAATCCAGTGGCTCGATCGCATTGGTTGCAGGTCAGAAGTACGATATTAAACTTGAGTACTATGAAAAGAAAGGCAATGCCGTTTCTCAACTGCGTTGGTCAAGCGTTTCTCAGGCTAAGGAAATCATTCCCCAGTCTCAACTTTATTCACCAGTTCTTCAGACCACTATCACCTTAGGCTCGTCTTCGATGACTGTGAACGAAGGCAGTGATAGTGTTACCGTAAAACTAATTAGAAGTGGAGATGTAAGTGGTACATCTTCAATTAAGTATGCAACTATAGGTAATACTGCCACAAAAGGAGTTGACTATGGGAGTGAAGGCATTGAAAGTGCTGGAACACTGACTTTTGCGCCGGGACAAAGCAGCGCACAGGTATCCATTCCGATCAATGATGATTCTTTGATAGAAGCAGATGAAACCTTTAATTTTGTCATCGATCAGGCAGAGGGGGCAACACTAGGAGTCCAAAGAACTCTCGCGATTACGATTCAAGACAATGATCGCTCTGGCCTCGATTTCAGTCAGCCAGTAGTTAATGAGAGTGACGGTACTGCTAAGGTGACAGTTACACGGGGCAATGCTTCGGCGGCTGCTAGCGTCAACTACATAACCCAAGATGGGACTGCTAAAGCTGGATCTGACTACCAGACTGTATCTGGAAGCTTAAGTTTTGTAGCCGGACAAACCAGCAACACCATTGTTATCCCCATTCTTAATGACAACGTTGGGGAATCAAATGAAACATTTGCTTTGAAGTTCAGTAACGCAGTTGGAGTGCAGCTAACTAATCAACAGACAAGTATCACTATTATTGATAATGACTCTGGTAACTTTGCTTTAGATACAGTAGCTTCTGGTTTGAATCAACCTACAGCTTTTGAATGGGCACCTGATGGTAACAGCATGTTCATTGCCCAGAAAAATGGGGTAGTGCGAGTCATGAAAAACGGTAGCTTATTATCAACACCATTTACTGATATTCGCGGACAGGTAAATGATACGCGCGATCGCGGTCTATTAGGCATTGCCGTACATCCAGATTTTGGCAAAAGTCCAAACGGCAACAACTATGTTTACCTGTTATATACCTACGATCCACCAGAAACTAATCCAAACAATTCTAATAATAATCCCAATAGTACATTGGACGATCCTGACCAGAATGGGAATCGTACTGCACGCCTAAGTCGCTTTACAGCTGACCCCAACACTAATTATACTACTGCAATTGCTGGCAGTGAAGTTGTGCTACTCGGCACAAATGGCACTTGGGCGAATATTAGCAAGCCAGATGGAAATAGTACAAATGTCTCACTTGGCTATGCACCATCAGGAATTCTCAACAAAGATACTGGTAAGCCGTTTACCAGCTTGCAAGATTATCTGAATAATCTCGATAAAGTCCAAAATATCCAGAATTTTATAGCCAATGATAGTGAATCTCACTCAGTTGGTTCTGTGCGTTTTGGTACTGATGGTTCTCTGTTTGTTAGCTTAGGAGATGGTACTTCCTACAATGGGATAGACCCGCGAGCAATTCGCGTCCAGGATAAGAATAATCTGTCCGGCAAGATTCTGCGGATTGACCCGATTACTGGTAAAGGCTTATCAAGCAATCCTTTCTACAACGGTGATGCCAATAGCAATATTTCCAAAGTTTATGACTTAGGTCTGCGTAACCCCTTCCGTTTCACAATTGATAAAAAGACCAATACCCCCTATATTGGCGATGTTGGCTTTGGTACCTACGAAGAGGTGAATGTCGGAAAACCAGGGGCTAACTTCGGCTGGCCATTCTATGAAGGTGGCCTTGATGCAAATGGTAATACCGTCAGTCTGAAACAATCATCCTACGCTAGTTTAGATGCAGCAAAAGCTTTCTATAATAGTGGCTCATCTGTTACAGAACCATTGTACACTTACAAGCATTTTGGTTCTAATTCAATCCTCGTGGGTGACTTTTACACAGGTAATACTTTCCCTGATATCTATCAAGGTGCCTTATTCATTGGTGATTTCAGTCAAGGAACTATCGATGCTTTGATATTAGATAGTAAGGGCAAAGTTACCTCAGTTAAGCAGTTTGCTTCCCAAAAGGACAGGCCTAATCTCGGACTGCCTACACAAATCACTACTGGGCCTGATGGTAATCTGTATTACGCAAACTTGACTGGAGGTGAGATTGATCGTTTCCGACCTGTTTAGAGATAAATACAGTTTAGAATCAGCAACAAAACTCTGATGTAAAGACGCGATTTATCGCGTTTTGAAAGAGCAATTATCCTTAACCCAAACGTATTGGTTTAGAGATGACATAATAATTATTAGTTATCAGCGAACAGTTATCCGACCGTTCGCTGATTTTGCTTAAGATAACTTTGTCAGAAATCCCAACAATTTTTTGGTATTTGATGTTAGGAGTGTTCGACGATAAGCATCAGCTGCTTTTTTAATCGCTTCGGCTTGAGTGGGATAAGGATGAATTACACTGCTTAACTTGCTCAAACCAATCTTATTCACCATTGCCGTAGTCACTTCTGAAATCATCTCACCCGCGTGACTGGCGACAATAGTTGCACCGATAATTTCATCAGACCCTTTTTTATGGTGGATTTTGAGAAATCCTAATTCTTCACCATCTGCGATCGCTCGATCTACACTACTAAAAGGTATGTTGATTGTCGTCACTTCAATACCCAATTTCTGCGCCTCATGTTCATATAACCCTACGTGGGCAATTTCTGGGTCAGTATAAGTTACCCAAGGCATCACCAAACTACTGAGTTTCGAGCGTCCCAAGCCAAAGGGAGAAAACAGCGTATTCTTAATTACAATCCGCGCTGCTGCATCAGCTGCATGGGTAAACTTCCAGTTCATGCAGATATCGCCAGCGGCATAAATTTTGGGATTGGTCGTCTGGAGGTAATCATTTACCTTCACGCCTTTGTGCTTGTCATATTCTACACCCACTGATTCTAAATTCAAACCTTCCACATTTGGCGATCGCCCCGCACCGACTAAAATTTCATCGACTGTCACCGAATCTCGATGACCATTAGCAGAAAAGTAAAGCCGTTTCCCCTCGGTGACAGTTACCACTTCCTCCAACTTGGAATTGAGTACTACGCGAATTCCTTCGTTAATCAAAACCTTTTGGAGAATATTAGCGGCTTCAGCGTCTTCTTTATTCAGGAGATGAGAACCGCTATGGAAAAGCACTACCTCACAACCCAAACGTCGGAAGGCTTGCGCTAATTCGCAACCAATGGGCCCGCCACCAATTACCGCCAAATGTTCCGGTCGTTGAATCAGCGAAAAAACCGTCTCATTAGTTAGATAACCCGCCTGTTCAATTCCCGGAATCGACAGTTGTGCGGCTCTTGCGCCAGTTGCAATCACAGCTTTTTTAAACTTGAGGGTTTTGTCGCCAACTTCCACGGTATTTTTACTCGCAAATCGACCGCTACCCAAGAAGACATCGACACCCAAGTTTTGAAACCGTTCCGCCGAGTCATTATGGCTGATATCAGCCCTGATTCGCCGTATCCTGGCCATAACTTTGGAAAAATCAACATTAATATTATGTTGAGGAATATTAACTCCCAAACCTTTAGCATCCCAGATTTCGCCAACGACGCGGGCAGACCGAATAATCGTTTTAGATGGTACGCAACCAACATTTAAGCAATCTCCACCCATGAGATGCTTTTCAATCAACGCCACCTTTAAACCCAAATCTAGTCCCGCAGCACCCGCCGCCACGACTAATCCCGCCGTACCAGCACCAATTACTACTAAGTCGTAAACATCGGCGGGTTGAGGATTCACCCAATTTGGTGGATGGACGTAAGACACCAACTTTTGGTTATACTCATCCATTGGGCGAACAGTGACTCTCTCGAATTCTGAATTGGTCATTGGCGAAACCTCCTTGAAAAATTGAAAATGCCAAATTCACCTGATGGCTATCAACTGAAGAAATAAATATGAATTACAGCAGATTGCAACTTAGTGAGGTACAGATTATTGTAAGTTGTGCCCCTACCTGTGTACCTCATTTACCTGAAAAACGCTGTAGTTTCATGCAGAGGCGCAGAGGCGCAGAGAGTAAGAGTTGAGAAGAGTTGATTTTTGAATTTCATATTCTAATTCAGTAACGCCTAATTTTTAATTGTTGCTCACTTCTTCTTCTAAGGCTTTGCGAGCAATCCGGGTGATATAAATTTTAACGGGGGTGCATCCCAGTTTTTATTATTCGATGAAATAATAAAAATTAACATGTCGTTGCGAACGTGAGTGCGTCTCGTAGAGAGGAGGAATGACGGAAGATTGTCTGCCTTCTGCCTTCCTCGATAAATAGGGCATTTCACAAATTATTTAACACTGCCATAGTTAATAAAATTAATGTTAGCTGGGGGAGAAAAATATGCTAGAAGTAAATAATTTGTATCGAGCCACGTTCATATCTAAAGATTGCTCAACTAGACAACAAAAACATTCAGGCGCTAGCAGAACCTAGAGTTATTACCTTAAAACTTTACGTAAAGCGATCGCTTAGTCAAATACAGCCAAGCAAATTGCTCAAAGAGATTACGAAAAGTCCAAGCTCTTGCGATCGCTTGGGAAAAAAAATACAAATTGCTTTGAGCAACTCCAGCGAAGAGCGGGTTGATCGGGCACTAGCTAATCAAAAAATTTATACCGCCAAAGCACGACAACTAAAAACTTTAGTAGAACGTCATACTATGCATATCAGCACCCTCGAAACCCAACTGGCTTTTTGGGAAAATCAACTGCTTACCTGAAGTTTGATCGCACAAATGCTTTCAATAAACACATAATCTTAAATTAATCAATTCTTAACTCTTTTGGATCACCATTTGTAGTAAAAATACGTGTAAAAGTTAAGACCAATAATATATTTGAGTGTCAAAGAATGTTTTAAAAGTCTTATTGTCAGTAGCAAAATGTTCTAGATCCTCCTAAATCTACCGAGAAATTGGGGAACTTTGATTCCGGTTCCCCTCTTAAAAAGGGGGCTAGAGAGGAGCAATAAGTGCCTAAAATCATAGCCAACAACTTTTCCAGCAACTTCTAACTGTTTTTGTTAAGCAGAACACATGACTCATGCCATGTGTGCATATCGATACACTCATTTCCATGAAGAAAAATGTAGCAATTGCAAGGAGTAGCTGTGTTTTTTGTGAAAAAACTTAATCAGAAGTTTCTGAAATTTTTAACTGTTGCTTTCTTCGTGCTGACGTTAGTTTTATACCCTTCTCTTTGGGGAAGTGTACCATTAGTCAGCTCACTTTCATCAGAGGTTAGCATTATCCCGGCGTTGGCAAAGCCTCTCCAAGAGAGTATCGCTCCTGAAAATGCACCAGCAATCATTCAATTTGATACTAGTCAAGCTGCCTTTGCATCTGGAGGTTCAGAAGCAAAAGGCGGCAAGAAAGATCCTGTCCTTGACTTCTTCAAAATGGGGATGGGTGCGTTAGCAGGTTTAGTGCTGTTTATCTTTGGTGTCACCCGTCTGTCTGAAGGGCTAGAAAACCTGGGGACAGAGCGGATGAAAAATTTCTTAAGTAAATGTACCACCAATCGTTTTGCCGGTGTACTCACTGGAACGGTAGCAACGACGCTACTAGAGTCCTCGTCAGTAACAATCATCATGGTGATTGCAATGGTGAGTGCTGGTGTGTTGACCTTCGTGCAATCCCTCGGTGTGGTACTCGGATCTAATATTGGTACAGCAGTCGGGGCACAGATCATCTCCCTTGACATTAAACTATATGTTCCCTTGTTAATGTTTGCCGGGTTATTGCTGTTATTTCTGGGAAAAACAGATCGGCAGAAAACCATCGGCATCATTATACTGGGGTTTGGCTTAATGTTCTATGGGCTAGAAGCAATTGACGAAGCGATGAAGCCCTTCCGCACATACCAACCATTCATCAATTGGATGGAAACTTTGGGCAGTAATCCCTTCCTTGGTGCTGTAGTCGGAGCCATTTTTACCCTGATTATTCAATCTTCCTCTGCAACAGTAGCGATCGTGATTACTTTGGCAAGTTCTGGCATCATTGCTCTACCTGCGGGGATAGCAATTATGTTAGGTGCAGAAGTTGGCACCTGCGCGGATACTTTACTATCTACCATTGGTCGGGGTAGCGCGGCTCTGAGAACAGGCGTTTTTCACTTCTTATTTAACTTAGTCAGCGCCACTGTGGGAATTATTTTTGCACCTCAACTCGTCCAACTAGCTCAATTAATCTCTGGTGGAGGTGGCGTAGGGCGACAAGTTGCTAATGCTCAGATGATCTTTAACATTTTGGGTGTTGTGGTTTTAATTGGCTTTCTGCCTATGGTGGCTCGCCTGTTAGAAAGGCTCGTTCCTGATAGTCAAGCTGACTTAGAACGGCAGCGTCGGCAGGAAGAAAAGCAGAAAAATGCTGAACAACTCGGTGCGAGTGCGTGAACTACTCCGCCGTACAGACGGACGGAGCTTCCCAATTCATCGGGAGCCGCCGCTAAAACGCCATCGTTTCTTTGGTCTTACACTCCCTCCAAGGACAGGAGTCCTGGTTCCCAAGACCCAAATTTTTCTCTTGCGACATGTACTTATTAGCTTGGTTTTCGTTTACGGCATTAATGGTCAAGATAGTACCTATTTTACCGTTAAATCTTGGTGATTCGTCATACATCCGGCATTTGTTTTTGCTTTGCAAAAAATCAATTGCCTTTGTAATCCTCACTTCGTGACGCTTTGCGAACGTCACCTGCTCACAATCCCCACCCCAGTACTTTGAAGGTAGAGACTTCCGCGACCCGTTAAAGGAGGCAAAACGATGATGGTTTTTCAAAGATTGGCATTTTTGATCTCGTTGGCAACTTTAGGATTGGCAGCTTGCGGTAATAATCAAACTGAGGATACAACAGTTTCCTTTCCTCAAGCTGTAACTCAAGCAGAAGAAGTGAGCGCTTCGGAAAAATTATCAGGGTCGATTAAGATTGACGGTTCTAGTACAGTATTTCCGATTTCCAAGGTGATGACAGAAGCATTCTTGAAGTCAAATCCTGGCGTGCAATTCGCAGTGGGAGTGTCAGGAACAGGCGGAGGATTTAAAAAATTCTGTGCCAATGAAACTGATATTAGTGGCGCATCTCGCCCGATCAATACTGAAGAAATGCAGCTTTGTAAGCAAAATAATGTGGAGTTTGTTGAGCTACCAATTGCCTTTGATGGGCTGGCAGTTGTGGTCAACTCTCAAAACAATTTTGCCAGCTGCTTGAAGTTGGGTGAATTGAAAAAAATGTGGGAGCCAGCCGCTCAAGGCAAAGTAACGAATTGGAACCAAGTTCGTTCTGACTTTCCCAATCAACCTTTAAGTCTTTATGGGCCTGACACTGAGTCTGGTACTTACGACTATTTCACACTTGCAGTTGTCGGTGAAGAAGGAAAAAG
Source organism: Nostoc sp. LPT (assembly GCF_017115165.1). GTDB lineage: Bacteria > Cyanobacteriota > Cyanobacteriia > Cyanobacteriales > Nostocaceae > Nostoc. Next base: position 117,189 of record NZ_JABXKF010000179.1, read on the forward strand.
TCGCAGTGACTATTCTCCCAGCAAAACTGACACAGCTTTGGTGGAAGGAATTGCGGCTAATCCCAATGGATTGGGCTATTTTGGCTACGCCTACTACTTAGCAAATCGAGACAAACTGAAACTTGTGGCTGTTGATAGCGGTAGTGGTTGTTCACAGCCCAGTCCCCAAACGATCGCCGATTCTCGTTACCAACCCCTGGCTCGCCCCGTATTTATTTACGTCAAAAAATCGGCTGCGGAACGTCCTGAAGTTAAAGCCTTCAGCAATTTCTATCTCTCACCAGAGAACGCTAATTTAATCCTGCAAGTTGGTGACGTACCCCTACCCAGCATCGCCTTACAAGCAGCCAGTGGTCGCTTAAATAGAGGTGAGACGGGGACTAAATTTGGCGGTAGAGGTTCTGTGATTGGTGTCAAACAAGAAGCTCTCAATTAGAGTGGAAAGGGCAATATAGCTGTGTCTAATACCAATTCTCCAAAAACAGATTTAAACCTGGAAACCTTAATTACGAATTACGAATTACGTTAGCGTAGCGTAAAGCCTTCTCTTCTCCTTCGGAGACGTTAATGCGAACGAGAGGCTTCGCCAACGGCATGGCTTCGCTTAGAGCGACTGTGCGTAGCGTCATTACGAATTACGAATTACGAATTGGTATCACACTTTCCATTCAATTAAGAACAAGATGTCAATTAAAACGATTGTTTCTCTTGGCTTGCTGGTGTTCATTCCGATTTCCATTGCCGCAGAGCGTTTGGAATGGGGATCGCTGACTGTTTTCATTACATCCGCGATCGCGATCGCTCCCTTAGCCATTTGGTTAAGTACGGCGACAGAGGAAATTGCAGTCGTTACAGGCCCCTCCATTGGTGGATTGCTTAATGCTGTGTTTGGCAACGCCACAGAATTAATCATTGCCTTAGTTGCCTTGAAAGGGGGCTTGATCGATATTGTCAAAGCCAGCATTAGCGGTACTATCATTAGTAACTTGCTGCTGGTGATGGGGCTTTCTATGTTCTTGGGAGGACTACGCTATAAAGAGCAAGAGTTTCAGCCAGTGGTAGCACGGGTGAATGGCTCCACTATGACTCTGGCAGTAACCGCGCTTGTGCTGCCTGCGCTCGTAGCTTACTCTTCTGAGAAAGTGGGCAATATCGAAGTCACCAAGATATCGATTACAACTGCCGTAGTGTTGATCATTGTTTACGCTCTCACCCTGGTATTTTCCCTTAGGACTCATAGCTATCTCTACGAAGTTGGACTTGTAGAGCAAGAAGATCAAAACCCCAAGGATATAGTTGAGCCAGTTGCTAAACCCAATATCTCTCTCTGGCTGGGCATCTTGGTGATTTCTACAATTGCCGTTGCCTTTGAGTCGGAAATTTTTGTCGGTGCGGTGGAAGAAGCAACAGCCGGACTGGGACTTACACCCCTATTTACTGGTGTTATTTTGTTACCTCTAGTGGGGGGAGCAGCAGAATATGTGACAGCCGTTCGGGTTGCCGTTAAGAACAATATGGATTTGTCTGTATCTGTGGCGATGGGGTCTAGCTTGCTGGTTGCCTTACTCGTTGCTCCGATTCTTGTATTAGTCGGACAGGCGATCGGTCAACCGATGGACTTGAGTTTTGAACTGTTCGAGGTGGTTGCAGTCACTATTGCGGTTGCAGTTGCCAATCTCATCAGTTTGGATGGTCGCTCTAACTGGCTTGAGGGCATTCTGCTCCTGGCAACTTATACCGTTCTGGCAGCTGGCTTCTATTTCCATCCGGGATAGTGCTGAGTGCTGAGTGCTGAGTGATGAGTGCTGAGTGATGAGTGATGAGTTATGAGTTATGAGTGATGAGTTATGAGTTATGAGTGATGAGTGATGAGTGATGAGTGATGAGTGATGAGTTATGAGTGATAGAGTGATGAGTTAACACGAAAATCACGACTTTCATTAACGTGAGTTCGACGGAATTAAAAAATGGCAAAAGGTAGAGCAGGCAAATCTTTTGGGTAAATGTCAATCGAAGGTTTTTTCGGCAAATAAGTATAAGCAGCCAAACCAGCCATCAAGTTAACTAAAAAGTTAAATGGACTACGGTGACGAGAATGTTCGATTTGACAAATGTTTTTCAGATGGTGATTGACCGACTCAATTACAGCACGTTTGCGTAACAGAATCTTATCAATCAGTTTTACCAAACGATTTTTCATTTTCTTCTTAGATTTTGTGACTAACTGCAATCCTCGCTCATACAACTCCTTAAATAGTTTTTGACCAGATTATCCTCTGTCACCAAAAAGTTTACTTTCTTATGTCCTTTAGCGATCGCACTTTGTCTGCTCAGTTAAGCAAATTCTTATCTAGCAAGCTTTTTGGGCTTTTCTATCCGTCGAACTCACGTTAAATTAACCCAATGTTTAGTCAGGGTCGTACCTTCCGCCGCCTTTAAGCCAATTTCTTTGAAAATCGCTAATGCTTGAGTATAAAACTTTAGGGCTTTGACGTACTGATTTTGATTGTAGTAAATTTCCCCAATGCCAGCTTGGCTCTGACCTTCCCCAGGAACGCCCATTTGTTTACGTATGGCTAACGCTTGCTCAAAGAACTCCAAAGCTTTGGTATACTGACCGAAGTTGCGGTAAACTTCTCCAATTTTGTTAAGGTTCGCACCTATCCCCTTTCGAGCTCGGATTTTTTTGTGAATTGCTAAGGCTTGCTGATCGAACTCTAAGGCTTTAGCATACTGACCAAAACTGTGGTGTGAGCCTGCGATTGCAGTCAGAGTCCAAGCTTTTAAATATCTGAATGATTGTTAATTTGATCCTAGTAAGATAAGCAAGCAGGACGCTGCCAAAATATGAGTAATTTTAGCTACCATAACATTGAATTGGGTTCTGTATGGAAGTGTGAGGAGTAGGGGTGGATGAATTAGCACTCAGGACTATTTGTCCATATGCGTTTAGCGTCGCACCTGTTGCTTCAACAATGCGTTTAGGAGTGGAAGTAGTTGATTCAATCCTAACAGGTGGTAAGGAACGGTTGTTGTTGCGGGGTTTAAAGGATAGCCAATCTATTAGTGGTGCATCTGGAGTGAGAATGTCTTTGGGATTGGGTGGTAAACCTCCGCGTCCAACGATTACAAATCGGTTTTGGGCGTAACCAGGACTGTAACAACCTTGGGCTACTTTGGTGTCAACTGGTGTTGTTGGCAATTCGGTTAAACCACTGTTGGGGTCAATATCTGGGGTGTTGAGTTCTACAGTGCCTTGTGTACCAAATTCTGAACTAGCAGTGATGTCACTCAAGGGAGTTGGACTTACACGAAACTGAATACCATAAATGCCAAAAGCTTTGATATCCACTCTCCCACCTTTGCCTGTAAAAGCATTGGCAGTGATGTCGCTGTTTTCATTTGGCACGGCAACGATGAAGCCATTAGGGGCATCGATGGTGATATTGCCGCCGTTTCCACCAGCCTTTTCAGTGCCTGCGCTGGTGGATATCTGACTGCCACGGTGCATTATCAAAAAGTCCTGCGGTTGCAACACAATATTACCACCCTCGCCTAATGTGGTTGTAGCTAAAATCTTTCCTTGGTTGTCTAAGTTGATAGAGCGAGCCTTTACCCAAATGTTACCTGGATTAGCAGCAGTTTCCTGACTTCGTACGCGAGCAAACAGACCACTGGCAGAATCATCATTATCAACTATAGTCGGATTGTTTTGCTGGTTTAACCGATTAAAGTAAGTTGGATCGCTCCCAGAAATTTTTACCCAGTCAGTGGCTGTTACCGTGATGTTACCTGCACCTCCGGTGCCGAAGGTACTGGTGATGACTTGTCCGCCATTAGTAGCCTCAAGGGTGTTAACCTTAACAGTGATATTACCGCTTGGGGAGGCATTTCTAGTTCGCGCAGTCAAAACTCCTCCGTCTGATAGGCGCAATTCCCCAGTAGTCACATTAATATTGCCACCCTGACCAGCGCCTTCTTTCTCACTAGAAGTCACCAAGCCGCTAGAGTATCCCTGTGTTGGATCTGCATTAAATCCAGAAATATTGACAGAGCTAAAAGCATTGACGGGATAGATATTAATATTGCCTGCATTCCCTTCTCCAGTGGTTATGGACGATATTACACCACCCTTGGTTAAGGTAAGTTCCCCAGCCGTGATATTAATCGTGCCAGCATTTCCTAACCCAGAAGTATTGCTTGTGACTAAGCTATCTTCAACAGAGACGGTATTTTGAGCATCAATAATCACGTTCCCAGCACGTCCTGCTGTAGAGTTGCTGGTAGTTAGTAGAGAGTCGTTGGTTAAGTATAACGACCCAGTTTGAATATTGATGTTACCAGAATTTTTAACGTCAGTTTTTTCACCTCTACTTCTGGTGATGACTTTAACGTCGGTTAAGGAGAGCGACCCTGCCTTAATCAGAATACTGCCAGAATTACCTACGAGTGTAGAATCCACGTAATTGAAGATAGAGCTGTTGGAAATTTTCATTTCTTTTGTAGCATCAAGCGTAATATTTACTGCTGGAGTGCCATCTGAGTTTAAGTCTCTTACTATCCCAGCCTCAAGAGTACTATCTTTCAAAACATCTAAATTTTGTGCGTTGATTGCAATACTACCTCCTCCTTTGTCACTTACCCTAACTTCAGATCCATTCGTAAGTAATACATCTGCTCGTTGTACTTGTACAGGGTAATTTAAACGTAGAGTATTAGCCTCAAAATTTAATCCTACTGTTCCCGATCCTGCAACTCCTCCCAACTCAATTCGACCATCCGGTGCTTTCAATTTTGCGTTATTATCTAAGGTGACATTGCCGCCCACTAACAACAAATTCTGACCGTTATCAACCGATAGAGATGCTCCATTTACTTGAATAGAATTAATCGGCTGATTGGCAATTTGATTGAATAGAAAAGCAGAAGGATTCACCGTCAGCAAAGGGTTAGACGGATTGACGGGTGAAGTCATAGAAAATTCTCCACCACCCGGAAACTGGATCGCATTGGCTGTTGTAACGATAAATGATCCGCCAATATTTAATTGGGCATTTTTTCCAAATATGATGCCGTTGGGATTTATTAAAAAGAGATTAGCTTTATCTTGAGCGCTAATCAATCCTTGAATAACTGATTGATTTCCCCCTGTAACTCGTGAAAAAATATTGACTATCGTTGGGTCATTGAGAAAATTGGCACTTCCTCCATCAGGAACATCAAAACGATTGAAACTGTGGAATAAGTTTCTCCCACCAACGGTTGTACCCCCTCTAATTTGGTAGGTTCTGCCGTCGGTTGACTCCACTTTAGTTCCCAAAAAGGGATCGGGAGTGACCTGAGCAAATGTGCGATCGCCTCCTTCTATTCCAATCGCACCCATTAAAATCATCAAGCCCGACAACCCTAAGTGACAACCGTGACCAAACCAGCTTCTTAAACTCACAAAACTTGTCTCCTATATATAGCAGAGCTATTATTATTAGGACGGGAGCAACACTAGACGATGTAGCGGCAATTTATGAATTGCTGCTACGTGACAACTAGTACAGCTCGGCGGAAATAAACATACCATTTCATTACAGCCAGAAAACCCAAAATTAAAATCTTTTGACTTTTGACTTTTGAATGCGTGACTTCCGCCTTGCGGTACTAGGGTTTCGGCTCGAATGTCGCGAAGAAAAGATGAAACCCTTGCCAGGGCAGAGTGTGAGGGTATTGGGGTTGCATGGTGAAAGTAAGTATTCTTATTTGGTTCTCAATTCTTTCCCTTACACTCTTACACCCAAAAGCCAGCCACATTAGAGGTTTCACTTTTTTTTAGTGCAATTTCGGTTTCGGCTCTTGTTATGATCAGGGCTTAACCTGATATAGCAGTATGTAGTCAGCTTTACCCTCTTGAAATCGCTGCGGACTGTCTCTATTATTACTGACAGCGTAAGGGCCAATTTTCGTACTACCTATGTCTATTTCTATGAAAGCTATATCATCAAAATTCACGCTCCCAGAAAGTAAGGCAGTTTTTGTAGCGTACATATCAGAACTCCACTCCCATACGATGTCGCCTTGGACTTTCAGCAATACGTGGTCGGGATTATTTTCGCCAGCAAGAGTGCTGTTGCACACAAGAGATTTTAAAACTAATACTTTATCTTGTGGCACACTGTCTGAGTCATTGTTGTTTAGCTCGTACATACAAACCTCTAAGAAGTAGTAAATCTATGCACTTGTCAATTGCTTGCTAAGAGGATGTTTCAAAAGTAACGAATTATACTAAAAACCTCACTTCCATTCCTCTCCCCAGAGGGAAGGCTTGCTCAGGGGGTTAGGTTTGGGAGGTATTGCCGTTACTAACAATACTTTTCAAACATCCTTTTATGATTAACAGAGACTAACGTCAAAATAGCGCTATTAACATTTTCTCTATCAATAAGTAAGTCGGTACAATAAAACCAAACTATGTGAAGAAAAATTAACTAGGCTAAAACTCTCTTCCCTCCTGCCTCCTGCCCCTTGGCTCCTGCCTTATCTCAACGATAAATTTTCCCACCCACCTACTTATCAATCAAAATTTGAATATGATGTTAACACACGCTTTCAGTGAAATCACGATTATCTTTACAAACTATAAAGCCCAATAATCGGTGCATCGGCAAATTTTGACAAACCAACAAATGTTAACAAATTAACCCAATCCTCAGTAACCACACCTGAATTAGTACGTCGCATTTGGGCTAAATTAGTTACAGCATACTGCTAAATATGATTGACAGCAGAGGCGATATATGCTTTAAGTTTTACAGTCTTTAACTGACTTTCAAGCTCGCTTGTTAGCGGCATCTGTTGCACCCATGCTTTAACATAAAAAGCAGGAAAATGTGGTTTGGCGATCGCAAAGCAACTCCTTGGGAGTCAGGCTTCTTCATTTTTATAAGTTTCGTGTTCAGAGGCTGAAGTTTCATGTTCAAAACCTGAAGTTCGTCGTTTTCAGAACCTGAATTTTCAGCTTTAAAGACTCAACACCGAAGCTCAACACTTCAAATCCAATGACCCCAAGATATACTACCTACATGAGAAACAGCTTAAACCCTCTTAAATTTTTCTCGGCGATACCAGCGACGAATTCGCTCAGGTGAAACACCGAGTAAATAAGCAATAATTACTATTTGATTGAGTAGCGTAGTTTTGAACACTCCCTTTTGCAACCATCTACGAGCTGAGGTAACAACTGGTGTGGAGATAATTGTAATATGTCCTTTCGCTTTTAGACGACGCATCAGTTCAAAGTCTTCCATGATAGGCAATTCGGGAAAACCGCCAATTTGTTGAAATACTGCTTTTGTGACAAAAATTGCTTGGTCGCCATAGGGCATTTGGCAAAAATGCGATCGCACATTTACCCCCCACTCCACCCATCGTAAACTTAAAAGTGACGCATCAATCCGCAACTTAAAAGCACCAGCCACAATCCCAGGCTGTTGTAGTGCTGTGCGAATCATTTCATCAAACCCGGTTGGCAAACGGCTATCTGCATGAAGAAATAGCAGAATCTCGCCGCTAGCCGCTACAGCACCCGCGTTCATTTGCACAGCACGACCGGGGGATGATGAGATAACTTTGACACCTAATGACTGGACTATTTCTACTGTGTTATCTTTTGAGCCACCATCTACTACTATAACTTCTATATTTATACTGGGTTGAGTAGTCGCGATTGCTCCTTTAATATTTCCTGCTTCATTAATAACTGGAATAATAATCGAAATTTTACCAGCACCAATATTCTGACTCATGATTGCTGAGTTTGCTTTTCCAGTTGGTCAGGAAATGAACACTCTACCGTTACCTTAAGATTGCTTTCAGCCGTGCCTTTAGTTATGTAAGGTATACCTGCTTCACCACCAACTTTGATCCCAAATTCTAAAGTGACTTTATCAATATTAGCAACAGGGATTTTCTTAAAAGCATTAAGTGAATAAACAGTGTAAGCCCGAATTGTACCTTCAATTGCTTGGAAATTTTGGACTATCTGTTTTTGTGCAGCATTAGCATCCCATCCCTTATCAATTAGTGCTTCTTCTTCTCCCTCTGGAGAAACTTCGGTAATGACTGGTGGAGCATCTATATTATCTGTAGCCTCAATGTAAATAATAGTGCCATCTTCTAACTGAATAGGTGTGAGTTGAGTCATGGGATAAATCTCGCCTAAAAGAATTGCGTGTAGGGTAGCACATCTGGGCTAACCTACAAATTTTTACGAAAAATGCGGTAAATTTCTTGTAGAAGCTGGAAATAATTCGGCACAACTATCATAGGGCTTTCCAGGATGAGTCGAGACGCTTTGGTGGTGGGAATTAATACGTATGACCGCTTAAAATGTCTCAACGCGCCAGCTACAGATGCTGAAGCGATCGCTCAAATCTTACAACAATATGGTGAATTTCGGGTAACGCGGCTCCCAGCAGTCAAAGACAAGGAAAATGAGACGATTCGCATTGGTAAGCAAACTAAAGTTAGTTTAACTCAGTTAGAAAAAGCGATCGTCCAATTGTTTAAGCCAGATGGGAAGCCGCCAGACACAGCACTGCTGTATTTTTCTGGTCATGGATTGCGGAAAAATTTAGGAATTCAGGAAGGTTATTTAGCGACGAGTGAAGTCAACCCCGATGCGGGTAATTGGGGATTATCTCTACAATGGCTGCGACGACTGCTGCAAGAAAGTGAAGTAAGACAACAAATTGTGATTTTGGATTGCTGCTATAGCGGGGAAGTGCTAAATTTTACAGAGGCAGATCCAGGCGATCGGGGTAAAGGCAGAGACAGGTGTTTTATTGCGGCTTCTCGTGATTTTGAAGTAGCTTTTGAAGAAATTAACAGCCAACACAGCGTTCTCACCGCCGCACTGCTCAAAGGTTTGGCACCAAAACAAGAACGTTGGGTGAGTAACTACACTTTAGTAGACTTGCTCAATCAACAACATCACCCCTTCCCCCAGCGTCCCATTTTTGCTAACTCTGGTGAAGCAATTAATCTTACCCGTAAATGGAATTCCTCTTTTGTTAACTCCATAATACAGGTATCAGCTATTTGTCCTTACAAAGGGTTGTCTTATTTTGATTGCACAGAAGCAGATGCCAGCTTATTTTATGGCAGAACAGCGTTAACTGACGAATTATTAGAAAAAGTGCGATCGGGTAATTTCCTCGCTGTGTTGGGAGCATCAGGAAGTGGTAAATCTAGTGTTGTGAGAGCGGGTTTACTTTATCAATTACAGTTAGGATGCAGGTTATCGGGTAGCGATAATTGGCTGCTAAAAATTTTTCGACCAGGGATTAACCCTTTGCAAAATTTAGCACTGGCATTTATAGAGTCGGGTTTATCAGATGTTGAGCGAGCCTCGCAGTTAGCTAAAGCTGAAGAATTAATTGCCAAAGAAGCCGTTGGTTTAGGACAGTTGATTACTGCTGCACAAACTCAGCGTATCGTGTTAGTAGTAGACCAATTTGAAGAAACTTTTACTCAATGTCAAGACATTACAAAACGACAGCAGTTTTTTGAATGTGTGTTAGGTGCTTTGCAGCGTGATGATAATAAACTCTGCCTAATAATTACAATGCGGGCTGATTTTTTTGGCAAATGTCTGGAACAAGAGTATGGCGGACTAGCTAAGAAAATTCAAGACCATTTAGTAACAGTAACACCGATGATTCGGGAGGAATTAGAAACAGCAATTATCAAACCTGCTGAACAGGTGAACTTAGCAGTAGAACCGGAATTAGTTTCTCAAATGATTGCAGATGTAGAAGATTCACCGGGGAGTTTACCGTTGTTGCAGTACACGCTAACAGAACTATGGCAGCAAAGAACTGAAGAGCGCTTAACCCTTACTACGTATAGCAAACTAGGTGGAGTCAGGGGAACCCTGCAAACACGCGCTACAGAAGTTTATGAGTCATTATCACTTGAGGAACAGCAAGCAACAAAGCGGATTTTTTTAGAATTGACGCAGTTGGGAGAAGGAACAGAAGATACCCGCAGACAGGTTGTGCAACAAGATTTAGTTACTTCACAGCATCCAGAAGCTGTAATTAATAGAATAATTCAACGGTTAGCTGATGAGAAGCTAGTTGTCACCAGTACCTTATCTAATCAAATTGCTGTGGTAGATGTGGCACATGAAGCATTGATTCGCCATTGGTTGCTATTACGCAAATGGATTGAAGAAAGTCGGGATGTATTGCGACAAAAGCGGAAAATAGAAGCGGCAGCTCTTGAATGGCGAGATAGGCGAAGGGTTAAGGATTATCTCTTTCAGGGGAAGCGGTTAAGAGAGGTAGAAGATTTTCACAAGCAACAAACTGAGAACTTAAGATTATCTGACCTAGCTATTGAGTTTATTCAAGCAAGTGTCAGACAAAGACGGAATAATCGCTTTCGGTCAATTGCTGTTTTCTTAATTATCCCGCTAGGTTTACTCACATCTTGCACCTAACCGAACAAACCCATAAAAGGTAAATAAAAAGTACAA
>NZ_JABXKF010000028.1 GCF_017115165.1 Nostoc sp. LPT
AAAATCGCTACACTCCACTATTTCTCATGCTTCCGCCTCCTTGTCACCCCTTCAGAATATCTACTTATTTCAACTTGACAGAAGTATTGAGTGAAGACTCAATACTATATGACCAGTTTGTTAAAGAAGTATTTTCAATACTACAATAATTTGTAATGTCTATTTTAATCAGATATTTTCTGTGTGCGATCGCGTATTGGGAGTCAAAGTAATTAAATCATCAATATTACGCTTCATTGTCTCGCAAATTGCATCTAATGGTAAATCATTAGCGTCATAACCAAAGGGGTTTTCTATCTCTAAGCCAATGGCTTCAATGCCAAATACAGTGAACCCAACTAAAGAAGAAATTAAACCTGTCCACCAACCAAGACTATCTACTATTTGAAATGGTAGCAGAAAGCAATATAATATCAGCAATTGCTTCAAATGAATAGCATAAGCAAGCGGCATAGGCGTTTTTAAAATACGTTCGCAAGCACCTAAATTATCCACAAGATTATTCAATAATTCTTGCATAGATGTTAGTTGGTAGCTGTTAAGGCAATTACGATTATACTGTTCCTGTAAATAATCTCCTATCCAAAAGGCAACCTCTATGGGGGGATTATTCATAATCTTCAGTTTTATGTACTTAGTAGATGGCATTAAATCTTCTAACTCGCTATTGACAGCTTCTCCTCGCAAATGTAATTTAGTTGTTACAGCAAAAGCTGCTAATAAGTTTAATGCTGTAATTTTCTTGTCTTTATCTTCTGGTGAAATTTCATCAACTGATACCCAAATTTGCCGCGCTAGATTTCGGACGTTATTTACTATAGATCCCCAGCATTTTCTCCCTTCCCAAAATCGCTCATAAGCAGTATTTGTACGAAAGACAAGTAACAAACCTAAAACAATACTAGGAATAACACTTCCTAAAATAGGTTGGGATACAGGTTTGTCAAAATGGTGAAGCAGAGAAATTAAAAATCCGAAAGCTCCACACCATAAAATATGTTTGAAAATTGCTTTCGTCACTGAACCTTTAGGTTGTAGTGCTGTGTGCACCCATTTGATTTTTTCGGCTATCATGTAGTCACCCTAATAAAATATTTATTGAACCGATATATTCAGCATTTATTAGCTTAAAAATAATCATTACAAAACTAGCAGAATTAGTAAATAGATACTAGAAAAACTATTCTTGCTAAGAGGTTGTTTGAAAAGTGGTATGTTGTGATTTTAATCGAATTATTACCCCCCTCAATCCCCCCGATATATTGGGGGGAAATAAGAAAATCCGGTTCCCTCACGCCACTTGCTTTTCCCAAGGGGAAGGGGAGACGCTGCGCGAACAAGTCGGGCATTGCCCGCCCAACGCAGTGGCTCCCCAATATAGCGGGGAGGGTTAGGGTGGGGTAAAAATATTTGATACATCAATCATGACTTTTCAAACATTCTCTAAAAACATAATATTCTGACGGTTATGTATTGTATTCTAGTTTCTGTTATAGAATTTCAAGCCCGGTTAAATACTTCTTATTACTACTGACACAAAGAGTTTTTTGATCGTCAATTAGGTAAATATTATATAAAAGTCAAAAGCGATGCCTACATGACAATTGTAAATAAATGTAAAGATTTTTCCGTGGCTGCATAAACTCCACATTTCATCCCGATAAATCTATGGAAGAAAAGGTATATTCCTATCGATAATGTTCATACAGCATTAGTCGGTATCATGTACCTTAGTAAATCAAAAAGTTCTAGCCTGTAAAAATCCTGCCCTGTACATTAAATATCTAGACATAACTTATTGGGTTATGTCTTTTTTGTTGTCATTAGTCTCGAAACGTTGAATTTCAATCAAATAACCATCAGGATCGCGGAAAAAACAATGGTAAATGTTGTATTTTTCATTTAATGTAGGTGGCTTTTCAAATTCGACGCCACGTTTTTTGAGATATTCAAACCATTCATCCACCTGCTGTGTTACTAGGGTAAAAATAATATTTGATTGCTTATCGGTTGGAGGAGCCGATGTTGCGCTTGCTTGACATAATCCTAAGTATCCAGAACCACTAACAGTATAAATTCGGCAGGTTCCTTGGTCAAGCCATAACTCCAAGCCTAGCTTTTGTTCGTAGAATTCTGTAGATACATTGAGATTATGGGTAGAAAAGAAGGTAACTTGTTGGTCGATTTGCGGATGAGTAGACATAAAACACATTTGAGTATATACCCTAACGACATCGGGCGATCGCAGATGTAAAAATTGATTGATGTTAGAAACCTGTTACTGCTCCAGAATGCCTTAAGTGCATCTGGAGTTTCCTTTTGAAAAAAGCTATAAAAATTTTCCCAATCATCGTGATATGCCAAAACATGGCTAAATAAGGATGCATACTGAATTATCTATATTTACCACGGGCATCACTTATTGATGTACCCCTCCTACCAAACAACTCTCGCAAAACAGCCTCAGTTTACCTGGGGCTGTTTTGCGTTACTTCCCACAGAGAAGGAATCTAAACAAGAATCCTCAAATACTTTTATCTACATTTGAGTGTATACCCGGATGACGTAGGATTTTATCAGGGTGAAAATTTGGTATAGGTAAATGCGTATCTTTCCTGACTCCAGATTTGTCACAAACATTTCTGGAGTTTTTATCATTACTGGAGTTTGAAATTAGCCATCTAGTCTAGATAGTGAATATTTTATTTTGATTATCAACACGTATGTTATAGCTGTGCAGTAAAATAAATATAAATTAGGAATTCTTATAAGAATTACTGAGAAAGTATGGAAATCTCAAATTTTACTCCTCAGAGAGACATGCCACAGCTACAAGCTTCAGAAACACTTGTACAAGCTAAGAGTATCAGCCGTCGGGAGTTTATGAAATTGTCATTAGAAGAACGGCGATGCATATTGGCAGCACAGGCTGAGTTAATGTTATTACATTACGAGCAAGATAGAGAATGGCAGGAGTTACAGACAGGAGACTTGATTGATTATTAGCTTTTTTACTTATAAATAGGGTTATCTGGCTTGCTGATTTTGATCCGACAGTGAAAGCATAAATAACAAAGGTCTGCTCTTTTTTTAAAGTAAGTTTAAAAACCTATTATCATTGTCATCATCGTCTTGATCTCTCCCAAGATTTAATATATTTTCTATACTTTTATGTATATATTTTTTACTTGATTCCGCCGATTGAATCACATTTATTAGGTTTTTAGACAAACCATCAGCGACAGCAATACCATTATGTCCTACAATTTCTTTAGCATTCTCCACTTGAAGACTAATTGGTTTGCCTATTTTACAATAACGTGCAAAATGCTCACAGTTATTATAAAAAATATTGTATGTTTCTTCTCCTAACCTTCGTTTTGCTCTCATAAAGACAACTATTGGAGGATCAAATGTATCATATTTCTCAATATAAACTTTCCTGTTTTTAGCAAACTCAATCATAGAAACCCATAGGATTATTCCATCATTTCTGTCTTTATATTTTTTTTGATAATGAATAACAGTTTCGTTACCACAATCGATTCCATGATGATAAGGAGGTTTATCATTATTATAAATACTACAGTATATGTGATCTCCTTGTGCCATTATTGATCTCCAGATATAACTATATATTTATTTTTAAATCTTTAGGCACATTTTATTAAATGGATTACTTATTTGTCATGAGTAAAAGTCGTAAATTTTTTCAATCAAGTTAGAAAAATCTTTAATTAGAAAGGTTTAAATATTAGATTTTGTCTAAGTAAATATTCAGTAAAATCAATAAAAAATATAAAACATTATAGAAAGTAAATCGCAAAACATAAAGTAAATTAGAAGCGCGATAGCACCAATCTTATTGATCTGACTCCGAGGAAAAATAGTTAAGCGATCGCACTTCCAATTTTGACTAAATCAAAGTGCGATTGCACTAAATATAAATGTTTATTTCGTTGTATATGTCACAAAAATATCCTTTTTCATTTCAACTTCTGCCGGTGCATCTGGATTATAAACTGGTGATAATAAAAAACTAGCAAACGACGGTAAAGGAACTCCAGTTTTAGAACCACATGAGGGATAAAATAATGTGTAAAATGGCTCGGCTACAGAAGGAGTACTAAGTTTAACTTCCATCGCAGTTGCTAAAGCCTGAGCGCGGCTTTGAGCATCTTTCATCGCTGATTGATAAACTGAACTCTGCAAAGCCTGACAGTCATTTACTGCATATTCAACACCCACACTCTTGACAGAAAGGTTTTCAATTTGGCTCGTGGACTTATTCGTTGTACCAACAATTTCCTGGACGCGATCGCGTGTTGGTTTTTCTAGTCTCACCAATATCTTGGCGTTATTGTCACTGGAATTAGGGTTAATCTGCACTTGAATTTTATCAGCCCTAATGCCTTTGGCAACTAAGCTATTAACTATAGGCTCAAGAGTTGCTTTAGTTAGGGATTTTTTGCTTGGTAAAGATTCTGCTGCTGTTTTGTAATTTAAAAGTAGAGTCGGTAAGGATATGGGACGGGTTTCGGGTAGAGATGATGGTTGCGTTTGTAACTGATCATTGCTACTTCCGCTACTGAATACCAACTCAATATCTGCTGTATCTGCTGGCACTCTCACTACGCCTTGACCGATTACCATTAATGAATGGCGATCGCTTGCTGGTGGGTAAAATAATTGGGCATTAGTGACTTTGGGTGTTAATGTCCCTATCCCAACAGTCACAGTAATATTTAGCAGTATTAAAGCAGTTATTTTTTTCATATCCTGGGAATGTCCTTTGAACTTAGTAATTGTCAAAGTTTACACCTCAAGAGGAATATACTGAATCCTTTATCCAAAATAATTGACTAAAAAAGGTACTGGTGATTGGGAATTGGGGATTAGGGGCTGGGGAAGAATTATTCTAATCCTCATCCCTAATTCTACATATAGTGCCAACCATCAAAGAAAGGTTGCGCTTTGACAAAAAATATTGAGCCAATCCCACGTTTTTTACACTGACTTTAGTCGTGAGATTAGCTGAAAATTCAAAAATTAACTGCGTACATGATTATATCTCAGCAGAGAGCCAAATTTTATTAAAGATATTAACCAAACCAGTGGGAAGGTTCACAAGCTGGTTCAACTGTTTCACAAACATGATGGTTAATCCAATCTGATTTTTCTTGAACGATTAGACAAATGCCTTGGTGAATCAAATTCTGTAAATGTAGTTGCTGCTCTAAGGGTTTACGAGGCAATTTGTAATAAGCCAAGCTTCCTTGTTCAGCCTCCGGTGGAATCTGTTCGTCAGACATGACGCTGTAAAAGGAAGGAATGCGATTGAGGACGAAAGTAATTAGCTCTTGGCGTAAATCAGGAATCGCAAAGGCTTGTTGATATGGATCGGATGGATATGTATTCAAAACACTTTCAATTTCTTCCACTATTGATTGTTGTGTTAAATTGACTACCGTTTTCATGATTTTTAAACTCCTTTTTTAATCAAGTCAATGCTTGGTTTAGAAAATAACTTTTTTAGATGGTCATGTCCTGATGACAACCAGTCAAATTACTTTTAGCTAATAGATACAATCAACCCCGAAACTAGCTTTTTATCTTGGTACAATATCAGACATTTGGCTTTGCTTATTTTAGTTAAATTTTATACTGTTTCACAGCATCACTTATTAAAATAGCGTCCAACCATCTGGTAAGTTAGCGACATTTTATATTTATAATCATAATTATTTCAAATTTCTGCCAAAAAGGCAGAAATCTACATAAAACGCAGTATCAAAGCTAGGGGATCAAGGTTAACAGCAATAAAATAACTTGAATTAGGAACAAGTTTTGAATGAAATTAAGCTTTTTGAGTAATTGACATCACTTTTTAGGCTTGGGGCAAAATTTGCTATTTCATCTAAAAAACTTATTTGTTGCACTTTGATTTAGTCAGTCATAAAAATTGCGACTCACTATAGTGCAGAATCAGTCTAGCGACAGATGAAATGAACGGGTAAAAACGTTTAAAAAGTTCACATTATCGAAAGGGAGATAACGCAACTGATTGTTAATTTCATCAGCCGCAGCTAATCCAGAAAGCATCGCACCTTTTACAAGATTGCCGCCACACCAATTACCACAGCAAACTAAAGGTAAGCCTGTTGTCAAAAGAAGCAGGGGAGCAGGGAGCGGGGAGCAGGAGCAGGGGAGAGAGCCTGGGACGAAGCTTGTAACCCCTCCCCAGCCGAGCCTTACAAAGGTAGGTATTTTGTATTTGGTCATTTTTTGACTATTTCAGCTGATGCTTAAATCCTGAAACGACCAAATCACGTTAAACACTTGAGAATTTTCTCAACTATTTTCAAGATTCTAAAAAACCTACCCTTGAAAGCCCTGCTCCCTTCCCCTCTGCCTCTTCGGTGAGTTCGTAAACCTCATCTGTCCAAACTTCGAGGATATGGCACGCTCGCAATATCTCCACAAAACGTCTAAATAATTCACCCTTTGGCTTCAGGTAACAAGCCCCATGATCCACCAAAGTTCCATGCAAGCGGCGTGTAGCTAGTCTTCCTCCCAAACCACGCGACTTTTCCACCACTACCACCGAATATCCAGCTTGACTTAACTGCTGGGCGTAGACTAAATCGGCAATTCTGGCACCAATCACTGCAATATCAGTCATGAGTCAATAGTCCTTAGTTAGTTATTGGTCATTAGTTATTGGTTATTATCAAAGGACAAAATTACTACTAATGACTGCTGAAAGCTAATAGTAGAATAAGGTACAGAAAGCTGCACGGAAGGGAGGAAGGGAAAGTGGATGAAATGAGGGCGGCGCTAGAGTTAGCGACCGAAGAAGAGTTGCAAGACTTAACGGCAATTCTATTTAGTCGTAAGTTCAATCCCTTAGACTATGTACACACACCCGAACCCATCGAAGTACAAAGCCAAGACCGCAAAGCTTGGTTAGATGCACTAGAGGGCCGCTTTCGTTTTTTGGCGGCAGATGGGATGACAGTATTACGGGGACGCACAGGGCAGGTAACTTACCGACAAGCGTTAGTTCAAGTATGTAAGTATCTAAAAATTCCCTATTCTCATCAGCTGGCAACTATTGATTTAGAAGCAGAAGTATTTTTGCATCTGCTAGGACAGGTGTGGAAAAAATTGCCGGAACAGGAAAAGCAAAAATTGACTATACAGGTGCAGCGTCAGCTGCTGAAATCAGAACTAAAACAACCCCTACCACTTTTATTGCAACGCGATCCCTTGGGATTACTTTTTAAAGGCGGTAGTGCGCTGGCGGTTACTTCTCTTCTCCAGCCACTTGTACTTAAGCAAATTGCCCGTCAATTTGCCATTCACTTTGCTACTTATGAAGTAGCAAAACAAGCGGCAATTACAGGCTCAGAAGCAGCTGCAACCCAATTTCAAAGCTATGTAACCATGCAAATGGCGCAACGGGGTATGACAGTGAGTGCAGCTCGTTATGGGGCAGCCCGCACGATGTTTGCTGTGATTGGCCCAATGATGTGGACTTGGTTTATTGCAGATTTAGGCTGGAGAGCGATCGCCACTAACTATGGTCGAATCATCCCCACTATCTTCGCCTTAGCTCAAATTCGCCTCACCCGTGAGGAATGTTGGGAGCCAGCTTGAACAAGGTTTTTGACTATTTCAAATCTCGTTGGCAATCTTCTTGGAACTACTCTCTATGGGCACTGTTAATCTTCCCATTGAGTCCTTTAGTGGGGGCGGTGACTGTAGGTTTTGTCTCATTAATAACTTGGCTGAAACAATCCCGCAAAATTAATCGCCGCCCCCTCAACTGGGGATTTGCCCTATTGAGTGTTTTACTGATCGTGAGTGCTGGGTTTGCCCAAGACAAAACAGCAGCTTTCCTCGGCTTATTTAATTTATTACCATTCTTTTTACTTTTCGCTGCCCATAGCGCTCTGATTCAAACATTTACCCAATTGCGGCAAATGGCTTGGGTTTTGGTGATTGGTTCCATGCCAGTAGCAATTATGGGCTTGGGACAGTTATTTTTAGGCTGGAGTTTCAAGTTCCAGTTTGTGTGGGTTGTGTTTAGTTGGACAATCAGACCAGGCGGAAACCCACCAGGTCGTATCGCTTCACTTTTCTTGCACGCTAACACCTTCGCAGCTTATCTAGTAATAGTTTTCATCCTTGGTCTAGGGTTGTGGATTGAACAATGGCGATTGGCGATTGGGTATTGGGGATTGAACATAAAAGGCAGAGGGGAAAGACTTACTGCAACTTTTCCTCTGCTACCCCAGTCCCCAGTTGCCTTTTTCTTCCTAACCGTGGCGGTGATTACAAATTTCATTGCCTTGATTTTCACCAACTCGCGTAATGGGTGGGCGATCGCTATTTTTGCCTGTTTAGCTTATGCACTCTACCAAGGTTGGCGCATTCTTGTAGGTAGCGTTGCTGCGATCGTTTCTAGTGTGTTTTTGGCAGCTTTTGCTCCCTTACCAGTTGCTCAAATTTTTCGCTTGGCAGTTCCTGCATTCTTTTGGGCAAGGTTAAATGACGATATGTATCCAGATAGACCAGTCGCTTTAATGCGAAAAACTCAGTGGGAGTTTGCCTGGTCTTTAGCTCAACAACATCCTTGGACTGGTTGGGGATTACGCAGTTTTAGTACACTTTACAGAGCAAAGATGCAGATTCCCTTGGGTCATCCCCATAACTTGTTTTTGATGTTATCTGCTGAAACTGGTTTTCCCAGTGCTTTTTTATTTTGTGGCTTACTAGCTTGGATTTTGATTACAAGTGTCCAATTACTGCAAAAGTCAAAATATCTAAATACAGGAGACAAATTGATATTTTTCAGTTATCTTCTGTCCTTTGTTGGGTGGATTTTATTGAATACAGTAGATGTAACCCTCTTCGATTTTCGTCTGAATGCGCTTTCATGGCTAATTTTGGCTGCCATTGCTGGAGTAGTACATCGTTATCACGAAAAAGACAGGCATGCATCTCAT
The DNA here is from genome assembly GCF_017115165.1 of Nostoc sp. LPT. Taxonomy (GTDB): domain Bacteria; phylum Cyanobacteriota; class Cyanobacteriia; order Cyanobacteriales; family Nostocaceae; genus Nostoc. Next base: position 9,012 of record NZ_JABXKF010000028.1, read on the forward strand.
CAAAATTAGCTATTAGTTTTTTCAGTGTATGCACTGGGGACATTGAGAGTTTTAAGTTAATAATATTGTTATATTCACGTCTGTGAGTGTGACTAATACCTAATTAGTCACTGTTGCTGATTGTTGGGAAGGTGTAGGGACATCCCTTTGGGGTTTTCCTGCATGACGGGCATCTCTTGTAGATGCCCTTTTGTATATTTATTATTTTTCTTTAGTTAAACACCATCTTAACAATATTTAATTTGACCAATATCTGAAAAATTTTTATCTTTCATAAAGGAATGTAAAACATGGTTACTGAAGTGAAATTAGGTCTTTGTAACCCACCAGAACCTATTTATTTGCATGTGAAAAGCGGAGAATTAAACGGGGAATCATACTTGTGGTACAACTACGATATCAATAACGATCAAACTATTCCTGTCCACAAAACAGGGCTAACTGGGTATATATCTGAACTGAAATTAAAATCGGGAGAATTTAGGGGAAATATCAACCATAAATTACATATCGTTGTTAGAGCGGATGAAATTTATGTTGTTAGGACTGGGATAGAAACAAACTTTGCTAAAACTTTCCTTTTAGCTGCGTCATGTGTCCAGGACTTTTCCAAACCCCTGATTATCGCTGCAATTGCTGGAAAAGAGAATGTGGTTTTTTGTAACCTCTACGACGCGGCGACTAAAACCAGGATTCGCTCTGAATGGAACAGAGATGCCGATTGGCTAGCAATCATTGATAGTGTTCAAACGAAGTTGCAGACATCTCAAAATTCCCATATTGTTTCTGGTGAGCCAATACTATTTTAGAAAAACTGGGGAGGCTGGGGAAGTCGGTTAAGCAATTTCTTTCCCAGCTTTATTCGCTAAAACCTAACAAAATTAAATTACTCACTAACGGAATGATGCTGTGTTTTTTAGCTATGGCTCTAAGCCTTGGCTACGTTTTTCTTGGATGATTTGTTGTAGCTCATCTACTGAATTAAGACGTTTGCCATTAGACTGAACATGTAATGTTAGGGCGTGAATTGCTTCTGTATCGCCACGATTTTGTAAGATATAATCTCGCAATTGCTTGCGTGTCATTTCTCTAAAGTTAGGCTTATTCATAATCAACCTCTCCTTCTGGATTAATTACTACAACTGTCTCTTCACCTGCTATTACTACGATGTTATCTGTTCGCTCATCTAAGCTAACTAGGTAAACCGGGAGATACATTCGCGTTAACCAAGTCAAGACTCTGTATAACTGTTTCAATTGTTCTGAGGTTGGCTCTATTCACCGCTAAACTTAGGCTAAACACAAGTTGAAACTTTATTATGACCGATAACCTTTATGGTGTAATACTAATTCTTTGTAGAAACTGCACAAAATTAGGCTTGGTGATACAAGAGGCTTAAGCAAGTTGTTCTATCTATGCAACCTCACAGGTAATCGATGTAAGCTCTCGGTAAAATGGGTGTGTCGGTAACGAAAAAAAGACGCCTCCATAACCAACTTTATGCTCACAACAGCTAACTTTCTTCAGTACACCCAATGGTCAGGTATAGCTACATTGGTATTTGCTGCCTTGACATTTTTGGCTTTTATTCTCAAATGGGGCATTCGCTTTCGCCTGGTGGGTACGACTGGCTTTATGCTGGTGGTGACTGCTGGTTTATTTGCACTCTCAATAGTCCCCTTGAGTCGGACTGTGATTCCCGGAGCAGCTCGGTACACTCTAGTTTATGACAATGGCTCAACACAAGCAGTGATTGCCACATCACCCCAAATTACACCCACACAATTAGAAGCAACTTTACGTCAAGCAGCTAGTAATCTCTTTTCTTATGGTCGCTCAGGTACACAAGAAGACGACAAGTTGACAGTTCGCGCCCGTACCATTATCCATCAGGAAACAGGGATTTCTGTCCCAGTTTACTTGGGTGAGGTCAAGCGATCGCTCATTTCTCATCAAAATTCCCCAGTTACAGTCAAAATTTACACAGACAATTTTGCCAAATTGCCAAAACCCAACGCTTAAGAGGTAGGGAGCAGGGAGTAGGGAGAGCAAAGGAGAAGAATAATTAATGCCCCATGCCCCATGCCCCATGCCATATGCCCTATGCCCCATGCTCAGAGAAAAAAAGTAATTTACCTGTTATCAGGATGACAAAAATTATTTTGTATTTACTGATACATTAATGGTTATTTTTAGATTAAGATATTCACACTTTAGTGGTTATACTGTGGGAAAAAGTTAATCAGCGTGGGGTAATGGGTACTAATAGTTGTAATTTGTCAGTTGTTATCCTAATTGCCCCTGTTGCCATTTTCAAAATTCTTTGCAGCAAATCAAGGGGTTGTAGGGGCATATATTTGCATACTTTACATATATATCTGTAGCTAAAAATTGTATGAAATAGCACGCTCGCCTACACATTATCAATTCTCGATTGCTTTTCTTGAGAATCTGACAATGGTAATGTTAATTAATTATACGGTTATTCAAAACTTTGATAGTTCGGAATTTCAGGTCAATGGGTATTTATAGATTCAAGCAATGTCGTCAAACTACCCAATCAGTCGGCAACAGGACTTGTCTATTTAATTGCTTGGCTAAAATCCAGATCAGCCGGGTGTCAGGTTGGAGCCATCCAAAAACCAGCTTGGCAACAAGTATCCTCGATCGCCAGTCTATTTGATTAAGAAATATCAAGGTTTTGGCAAACGAGATTATATGCCCAATAATTTTTCTACTCAACCTTCTTTGTCTACTCAAACCTCTAGTTCATTATTTACGCTCACAGTTTCCCCCGCAAAAGTAATCCGTGGTTCTGGGGTGTTGCAAACAGCCGCAGCAGAGATTGCCTGTTTGGGAAGTCGTCCCTTAATTGTGGCAGGTAAGTCTACTCTCGGCATCAGCCAACAAAATTTACAACCAATTTTAGAAGCACAACAGTTACATACTGTCCAAGCTTCTTATGGTGCAGATTGCTGCGAAGCTAGCCTGAAATCTTTACAGAAGAAGGCAAAAGAACATAAAGCTGATGTAATTATCGGTGTTGGTGGCGGCAAAGCCTTAGATACAGCGAAATTAGTCGCGCAGCAGTTACAGCTGCCAGTGGTGACAATTCCCACTTCCGGGGCTACTTGTGCAGCTTGGAGTGCCTTATCGAATGTTTATTCGGAAGATGGGGCTTTTCTCTACGATGTGGGGCTATCTCGTTGTCCCGATTTATTGATACTCGATTATGACTTGATTAAAACTGCACCACAACGTACCTTAGTAGCTGGAATTGGTGATGCGATCGCTAAGTGGTACGAAGCCTCAGTTAGCAGTGGACACTTGCAAGACACTTTAATTATTGCTGCGGTGCAACAAGCACGAGTTTTGCGAGATATCCTGTTGCAAAAGTCAGCCACCGCCCTCGAAGAACCAGGTAGTGAGGTTTGGCGAGAAGTGGTAGATGCCACTGTTTTATTAGCTGGGGTAGTTGGGGGACTTGGAGGGGCACAGTGTCGCACTGTTGCCGCCCATGCTGTGCATAACGGTTTAACTCATATTTCAGGACGTGGAAGTATTCATGGCGAAAAAGTTGCTTTTGGGATTTTGGTGCAACTGCGTTTAGAAGAAATGCTACAAGGCAATCAACTTGCTGCATTGGCACGGCAACAGTTGTTAAAGTTCTACGCAGAAATTGGACTACCCCAAAAATTAACTGATTTAGGATTGGGCAATATTACATTAGGCGAATTGCAAACAGCCGCCGAAATGGCTCTAGTTCCTAATTCTGACATCCATCGACTACCGTTTAAAGTCGCGCCAGAACAGTTAATGGCGGCAATGGTTTCTACCACTGCACCTATAGATAGTAGAGATACTACAAATCGAGTTTCGCCCAAGGGAATGAGTGACGAGGTTTTATGAGTTTAAATTGGATTGTCCCAGCAGAACGCATACAAAAACTACCACCTTATGTATTTGCCCGTTTAGATGAACTGAAAGCTAAAGCACGGGAACAAGGGTTAGATTTAATTGACTTGGGTATGGGAAACCCGGATGGTGCAACGCCAGCACCAGTTGTTGAAGCGGCGATCGCAGCTTTAAAAGATCCTGCTAATCACGGTTATCCACCCTTTGAGGGCACAGCTAGTTTCCGCCGTGCCATCACTAACTGGTATCATCGCCGTTATGCTGTGGTTCTCGATCCTGATAGCGAAGCCTTGCCATTGCTGGGTTCTAAAGAAGGATTAACTCATTTAGCACTCGCCTACGTTAACCCTGGTGATTTAGTTCTGGTTCCTTCCCCGGCTTATCCGGCACATTTTCGCGGCCCGGCGATCGCTGGTGGGAAAATCCACAGCTTGATTCTCAAACCCGAAAATGACTGGTTAATTGATTTAGCTGCGATTCCTGACGAGGTTGCCAAACAAGCTAAAATCCTTTATTTTAACTATCCCAGCAATCCTACCGCCGCCACCGCCCCCCGCGAATTTTTTGAAGAAATCGTCGCCTTCGCCCGCAAATATGAAATTTTGCTAGTGCATGATTTGTGTTACGCCGAGTTAGCTTTTGATGGTTATCAACCCACTAGCTTGCTAGAAATTCCCGGCGCAAAAGATATTGGTGTGGAATTTCACACCTTATCTAAAACCTACAATATGGCTGGTTGGCGCGTCGGGTTTGTCGTGGGGAACCGCCATGTAATTCAAGGTTTGCAGACGCTGAAAACTAACTTGGATTACGGCATTTTTGCCGCATTGCAAACAGCAGCTGAAACAGCTTTGCAACTGCCAGATGTGTATTTGCACGAGGTACAACAACGCTACCGTACCCGCCGCGATTTCCTCATTCACGGGTTAGGAGAGTTGGGTTGGGATATCCCTAAAAGCAAGGCGACGATGTATCTTTGGGTGAAGTGTCCCGTTGATGTTGGTTCCACAGATTTTGCCCTGAACGTATTGCAACAAACAGGCGTTGTGGTTACTCCAGGTAATGCCTTTGGGGTTGCAGGTGAAGGTTATGTCAGGATCAGTTTGATTGCAGACTGCGATCGCTTGGGTGAAGTTTTACATCGCTTCAAGCAAGCTGGCATCCGCTATCAGCCTGAAGCTGTAGTCCCTGCTTCACAGGCGATCGCCGATCTCGTTAGTTGATTATAGAAAGGAAAACCAATATTACATGACTAACATTTTTGCTGATGATCTTTGAGATCGTGTAAAAAATAGATGAATCAGTTTTAAATTTTTCTTCTTTACCCGCAAACTAGGATATTGAATGAAGAGGGATTAATTGCGTCTCCCCTTCTCTACGAGACGCAATCATGCCAATGGTGGACGCTCAAAGCTTTTCAAGAGAGGGGTTTTTAGGATACTTTACGACTTTCCAAACATCTCTTTAAACTTAAACGAAGATAGTGTCAAGGCTAAACGAGAAGTTTGTTACGCCTTCCAATCTTGCGATCAGGTTATTGTCGGTTGTGCGAAGAAAGGTGTCGGCTCCAAAATTACCTATAGTTGCTCTATAATCGGATGCGCTACCTTTTAGGACAACCTTATCTCCTTCGTTTCGGTCGAAGTCCCGAATTATGGCAAAGCTATCATTGCCTCGATAGAAGACACTAAGGTTGGTACCGAGAACAAACTGGTCAGATCCAGTCCTACCAATAAGATTGTCTTGTTCGCCGTTAACCGGGTTTGGTACACCGCCTATCAGAACATCATTACCAGCTCCAGCATCAAGTTGATCGTTACCATTTCCTCCAACAAGTCTATCATTACCAGGTCCAGCAAATAGTCGATCATTACCATTAAGTCCGGTAAGAGTGTCGTTACCACCCAGTCCAGAAATAGATTCTGATGCATTAGTCCCTACAAGATTATCGTCGAATTGAGTACCATTTATATCAGCCATAAGTTTTCCTATTATTTAAACGTTTGATACTCCATATACACTTCAGCTAATAGGAATTATGCATGTTGTTGGCGAAATATAATTTAATCCTTCAACAGAATTTTCCCGTTAAGTCTTAAAAAGCTTGCTGAGAAAGGATTCTGGATAAAGCACAACATATACGGTACAGTCGATGCAATTGTTATCCTCAATCCCCAACAAATTCGCATTTTGAAAGCTAAATCACCCAAACTACCCAAGACATTAACAGTTAGTTGGGCTGTGCAAGCGTTGGCGCAGCCCGCCGCAGGCATCCCTTGTTTAGGGGGCTACTTAGAACATCGACATAAAACTCCTATTGGTATCCAGGTACTGTGGCGAGGCTGGTTAAAATTGCACGACAAGAGTGAGGGTTGGCAAGCTTGCAAAAGAGACTTAACGGGAAAAATCAGAATCTTAAATCCAATATCTAATTTTTTTGCTATGGTAATCCCAAAGGAATTGTTAAGTGCTTACGAGATGTAAATTAAGTGATTAACTACTTATTGAGTATATTTATACAAATATACAGACGTATTTTACAGATAAAATACATCTTTATTGTTACTTAGTAGGTTGAGTAATACGCATTTCAATATCTTTTAATGTTTGTAGCAATAAACGATTTGCCTGCAATTTCCAACCCCATTTCTGAATTCTATAAGCTAATACAGTTCCAACTACAGACGCTAACAAGCCTATGGGTTGATTTAAAGAAATTCCTAGTAACAAACCCAATCCAGCAATTCCCCAAAATGGTAAGGCTACTGCTTGTCTTTGTTCTTCTATAACTTGGGTAATTATATTAGATTTCATAGTAGCAAGTAATGCCTCTTTGACTTGCTGCTGTTCTGTTAGCGATACTGTTAAACTTATTTTACGGCGTAGTTTTTCTATTTTGCGAGCATCAGTGCTGTATTCAGTTAGTTCATCTTCTGCCATTTTTAGGAGTCGTTCTAGCTGCGCCATCATGTATTACATCCGGTATTTTGATTGAGTTATTAAACTGAATAATTGTTAATTTTTCTTGCTTAAAATTTTGTATTTCATTGCCAAAAATCAAACTACGCGACAGAACCAAAAATCTAAAGTTGAATATGGGAAAAATAAATATAGTAGCAGTTATGCACTTACAAGTTGAGTATAAACTTAAAAGGTAATATTTATGACTATAGTATCTAAAAGCACTTTGTCTCTATTTGCCCAAGAACGATCGCTCATTCTTTGGTTTGATGAAATTGGTATTGCTGATATACCAGTAGTTGGTGGTAAAAATGCCTCACTGGGGGAAATGATTCAACAGTTAACACCCAAAGGCATTAACGTTCCTACAGGATTTGCTACTACTGCTTACGCTTATCGTCATTTCATTCAATCAGCGGGGTTAGAAGCAAAACTACGTAAACTCTTTGCTGACTTGGATGTTGAAGATGTCAAAAATTTACGAGAACGCGGAAAAAAAGCGCGATCACTATTAATCCACACACCATTTCCGGTAGAATTGCGGGAGGCGATCGCCACAGCATACCATAGTCTCTGTGAACGATACCATGCAGACACAGATGTGGCAGTCCGTTCCAGTGCCACTGCTGAAGACCTTCCCGATGCTAGTTTTGCTGGACAGCAGGAAACCTACCTCAATGTTGTCGGTGTTGAAGGAGTTTTAGCAGCTTGTCATAAATGCTTTGCGTCTCTATTTACCGATCGCGCTATTTCTTATCGCCACACCAAGGGATTTAACCACTTTAGCATTGCTCTAGCTGTGGGTGTGCAAAAAATGGTGCGCTCTGACTTAGCAACCTCTGGGGTGATGTTCTCCATTGATACAGAAACCGGTTTTAAGGATGCAGCACTAATTACAGCCGCCTACGGTTTAGGTGAAAATGTTGTTCAGGGATCTGTAAATCCCGATGAATATTATGTTTTTAAACCAACTTTAAAAGCTGGTTTCCGCCCAATTATCGATAAAAAATTGGGCAGTAAAGAACTGAAAATGATTTATGATGACGGCTCAAAATTTACGAAAAACGTTTCGGTTTCGCTCAGCGAAAGAGGTAAATTCGCCCTGAGTGATGAAGAGATTTTACAACTAGCAAGTTGGGCATGTTTAATTGAAGACCATTATTCCCAAGTCCACGGCATTTTCACTCCAATGGATATCGAGTGGGCAAAAGATGGGATTACTAACCAACTTTTTATTGTGCAAGCGCGTCCCGAAACTGTCCAGTCACAGAAGACGGGAAATGTGTTGCGGAGTTATCGGTTGGTATTGGGGAATAGAGAATGGGGAATAGGGAATGGGGAAAATTCCCACTCCTCACTCCCTGATTCCCAATCCCCAATCCCTCTGGTTACGGGACGTGCGATTGGGGAAGCAATTGGTCAGGGAAAAGCACGCCTAATTTTAGATGTTCAGAAACTAGAACAGTTTCAAGTTGGGGAAGTTTTGGTGACAGAGAGAACCGATCCCGATTGGGAACCAATTATGAAACGTGCCAGTGCAATTGTCACCAATTCTGGAGGCCGCACCTGCCATGCAGCAATTATTGCGCGAGAATTGGGTGTACCTGCGATCGTCGGATGCGGCAATGCTACGGAAATCTTGAAACCTGGTCAAGAGGTAACAATTTCTTGCGCTGAAGGGGAAGAGGGAAAAGTTTATGCAGGTTTATTACCTTTTGAAGTGGAAGAAGTTCCTTTAGAAAATTTGCCCCGCACCCGCACTCAAATTTTAATGAATGTGGGTAATCCTCAAGAAGCATTGAGTTTATCTGCAATTCCCAACGATGGCGTAGGTTTAGCGCGGACAGAATTTATCATTGCTAACCAAATTCAAATTCATCCAATGGCGTTGATTTACTATGACTTGTTAAAAGATGAATTTGTCAAAGCTAAAATTGCTGACATTACCGCACTTTACGAGGAGAAACCCCAGTATTTTGTAGATAAATTAGCCCAAGGTATAGGTAGAATTGCGGCGGCATTTTATCCCAAACCAGTGATTGTGCGAATGTCAGATTTCAAAAGTAATGAATATGCCAATTTGTTAGGTGGGCGACAGTTTGAACCCCATGAAGAAAACCCAATGCTGGGTTGGCGGGGGGCGGCGCGTTACTATGATGAAGGTTACAGAAAAGCTTTTGCCCTAGAATGTCATGCCATCAAGCGGGTAAGGGAAGAAATGGGTTTGACAAATGTTATCCCAATGATTCCCTTTTGTCGCACTCCCGATGAAGGGCGTTTGGTTTTGGCAGAGATGGCAAAAAATGGTTTAAAGCAAGGTGTTAACGACTTGCAGGTTTATGTAATGTGCGAGTTGCCGAATAATGTGATTATGGCTGAGGAGTTTGCTGATGTATTTGACGGCTTCTCAATTGGTTCCAACGACCTAACTCAATTGACACTGGGGATAGATAGAGATTCGGCGTTAGTGGCGCGGTTGTTTGATGAACGCAGTCAGGGTGTGAAACGAATGGTAAAAATGGCGATAGAAGCGGCGAAAAAATGCGATCGCAAAATCGGCATTTGTGGACAAGCACCCAGCGACTATCCAGAATTTGCCCAGTTTTTAGTTGAACAAGGAATTGACTCGATTAGTCTGAATCCAGATTCGGTTTTAAAGACAATGTTGGAAGTGGCAAAAGTCGAGGGTACTAATTCGTAATTCGAGTAATTTATGCCAGTTAAAGACCGTTACCACGAGAACGTCAAAAATGCCCTGATTAAAGATGGCTGGACGATTACCGACGATCCATTTGATCTGAAGTGGGGAAAAAGGGATATGTATGTTGACCTGGGTGCAGAGAATTTGATTGCTGCTGAAAAGGAAGGACAGTGGATAGCCGTTGAGATAAAAACGTTTCGTAGTGTATCGGACATGACTGATCTTGAACACGCGCTGGGACAATATCTTGCATACCGCTCTGTGATGACCAGAACCAATCCCGAACGCGTCCTCTATCTCGCTGTTCGTGACGAAGTATACGCCGATATCTTTGATGAACCAATTGCTAAACTTTTGATAGAAGATTACAAAGTCCATATCCTTGTATTTCAGCTAGAGCAAGAGGTTATTTTCAGATGGATACCTTGGAGCAGTACAGGCAATTAATTCGGAATATTCTGATTGAGCATACAACAATCCCTTTCAGCATTGGCAATATTCAATTTGAAACAGTTTTCGACAGCGAACAAGACCGTTACTTGTTGATGATTTTGGGAAGAGAACCAGCCTATGATTTATCTCCTACTGTGACTCGTCGCGTTCACGGCTGTCTGATTCACATTGATATTATTGATGGCAAAATTTGGATTCAACGTGATGGCACTGAAGAGGGGGTAGCAACAGAATTGGTGAAGGCAGGTATCACAAAGGATCGGATTGTGTTAGGGTTCCGATCTGAAGAACTGCGGAAAGATTCAGAATTTGCGATTGCATAACCAACGGTAGTTAAACTTCTGCATAACTGCCCATAGCATAGCGAACGCCATATTTTGTTTGTGTAATTGTCTACATAACTTTTGACTGCTCAACCATAAGTATCTTAGTATTTTGCAGAATGGCGATTTATTTTAGCCAAAAGCAAGATGACAAATCTTTTGCAAACCGAACGCTTGATCATTCGCAGCTGGATACCCGAAGGCGATGCCGAACAAGCCTTTGTAATGTACAGTGATCCTGAAGTTACACACTTTCTCCGTAAAACTTCTCGCCCCGCAAGCATTGAGTTACAGCGTCAGCGCTTGATCGAAGGTATCGAGCGAATGCACCAACGCAACAATGGTACTGGTTCTTGGGCAATTGTTGAAAAGGAAACTACAACAATTGTAGGAACTATCCTTCTGTTACAATTGCCCGACAAAGATGGTTTACCCACTCCAGATTATGAAGTAGGCTGGCACTTGAGGCGAGCTTCTTGGGGTAAAGGGTATGCAACAGAAGCAGGACGAGTTATGCTCAACTACGGGTTTAGTGTCCTCAACTTGCCAGTGATTTATGCTGTAGTGAAGCCAGAAAATCATGCTTCAATCCGTGTAACTCAAAGACTGGGTATGAAACCAATAGGGACTACAAACAAGTATTACGGTATTGAGTTACTCCTGTTTCAACTAGATGCACTTAAAGAGGGGAGGGAGAACAGGGGAGCAGTTCTTGAGTAGAGGGTAGGGGGGCAAAGGAGTGGAGTTCAAAGACTCATTCACGAGTATCAAAGACTCGTCGGCGAGTATCAAAGACTCATTCACGAGTATCAAAGACTCGTCGGCGAGTATTAAAGACTCATTCACGAGTATCAAAGACTCGTCGGCGAGTATTAAAGACTCATTCACGAGTATCAAAGACTCGTCGGCGAGTATTAAAGACTCATTCACGAGTATCAAAGACTCGTCGGCGAGTATCAAAGACTCATCCCCTATTCCCCATGCCCAATCCCCAATCCCCAATGCCCCATGCCCAATGACTAATGACAAATGACTAATGACAAATGACTAATGACTAAAAAGTGGTTCCGAATTGGGATGGTGAGTGTATTTATTCTGTCACTTGCCTTACGGTTTTGGGGATTGGAGCGATTCAACACTCTGGTATTTGATGAAGTTTACTTTGCTAAATTCGGTAATAATTATCTCACGCGTACACCATTTTTTAATGCTCATCCGCCGCTGAGTCAATATATGATTGGCATCAGCATTTGGATTGGCAGTCACATTCCTTTTTGGCACGATACGGTAAATGGATTGACAGGTTCTTTGCGATCGCCTTGGACTTATCGTTGGTTAAATGCCCTCACCGGCTCATTTATTCCTGTAGTTGTGGCTGCGATCGCTTATCAGTTAAGTTATCGTCGTACCTTTGCAATACTTGCAGGATTATTCACAACTTGTGATGGTATTTTTTTAGTTGAGTCTCGGTATGCTCTAAGTAATATTTATATCGTTATTTTTGGTTTGTTAGGGCACTGGTTTTTATTATTGGCATTAGATAACCAAAATCGGCGACGTTCTTTTTGGTTAGTTTTTGCTGGCATTGGTTTTGGTGCCTCAGTCGGTACTAAGTGGAATGGTTTATGGTTCCTATCAGGTGCTTATCTCATTTGGGTAGCAGCTTGGGTAATTCATTTAACATATTCTTTTCCTAACCTCAAACTCTTTTTTACATCCTCTTCATTGAAGGAGGCAGGAGGCAGGAGGCAGGAGGCAGTAATCAGGAGTCAGGAGTCAGGGGTTAGTACTTATTCTCCCTCATCTTTCTCATCTTTCTTATCCCCCTCATCTCAGACACCACTACAAAACTTGACTCAGCTCAACATTTTTCAGATGCTGTTTTATCTAGGAATTATCCCAGCTTTTATCTATAGCATCATCTGGATTCCTCACCTTCAACTAGATAAAACTTATGGATTTATTGCAGTACATCAGCAGATTTTAAAGTTTCACTTACATTTAGGTGGCAACAGTCCTAATGTGCATCCTTACTGTGCTGCCTGGTACAAATGGCCTTTGATGACTCGACCAATGGCATATTATTATCAAACGGCTGAAAGTATCACCGATCCGTTACCTGTGATGGACCCGCCTTTGCCTGCCAGCGCTGGAAAAGTTATTTATGATGTCCACGCAATGGGCAATCCATTTTTGTGGTGGTTTGGTGTTGCTGCTATGTTGTTTTTAGTAGGAATGCTGGTTTCACAAATCCTAATTCCTTGGGTGAAGGAAAAGCGTTTTTCTTTTAAAGCAACTCCTAATGTTGATACTTGGATTGCTTTATATATAGTTATCAATTATGCTGCTAACTTATTACCTTGGGTGAAGGTTAATAGGTGCGTTTTTATTTATCACTATATGTGTGCATTGGTGTTTGTATTTTTAGCGATCGCTTGGTTTGTGGATCGATGTCTTTGCAGTTATTATCAACAACTCCGGGCGCTAGGTGTCACCATTACTTTTATTATTCTGGCTGCTTTTATTTTCTGGATGCCCATTTATTTGGGTTTACCCCTCTCTCCTGACAGTTATAAATTGCGGATGTGGTTCAACTCTTGGATTTGATTAATCAACTACTATTGATACATTCTACTGTCAGAAGTAGCATTAACAGTTACCAGTTATCAGTTACCAGTTACCAGTTATCAGTTAAATCAATTGGGTTTAAGTCCCCCACAAAAGGAAGAGTGGAAAGCGTTGGTGGCGGGTTTAAATCCCCCACCATACGCTTGGTCACTGGTCACTGTTTTAATACTGTTAAGTTGTCCGGTAGCACCGATGACGGTTTCAACAAAATCTTTAAAAGTGTCAGTTCCAATCGCACCTTTTTGGATAACCACTGGTCGGATTATTACCAAGCCCCGTTGGGGCGGGTGTGGGGGTTGCATGGTGGTAGGGCGGGGATATCTAGCCCCAACCACCCGCATGAGTCTTTAGCCCAGCTATAAGTTGGGCAACCGTGAAGTCCTTTGGTTTCAATCCAAAGGACTTCACCTTACACCCCTAATGAAAGGTTGTCCTAAACTGCTGTAGTCAATAAGCAATAGTACCTAAAATATCGCTATAATCGGGCTAAAATGGGGGTTGAAAACACAATTTTTGAGCAGGCGATGCCTACGGTATTTGCTAGCCTACGCGTAATTTTGATACGTATCTTTTATTCTTACTCCATTGGTTCAGCACAAGAGTTAACTTCATACCTCTGCTTGTTCTAAATTTTCAGCATAATTTTTAATTGCCAAACGTAAGATTATTTTAACCTCTCACCGATGGAGTCCTATATATCCTTTTGAATTACAAAAGTATTTTACTTGTAAAGAAAATGTACAGTAATTGTCGTATTTAGCCTAGCATTTCATAAAAGTTTTACGGTTAATTTACCGAATTCACATATATGATTTGTAGCTTGATATATACCTGACATACAATACATATAATACATAAAAAATTGTCCACTACTAGGGTAATCACTAGCCCCTAAATAAATTTGTTTGTGAGTGCTTGAGAAAATATATCCCAAGCACAAGGCTTTTATGCGTTTACAAAACTAACAATTTTACGTTTATGTCTGACTACCAAGGCAAACCGGAAACTAACTACTTAAGTGAATGTACTGGTAAGTATTTAACAGCGTTTCAGCGGAAACTGCTACTAGAAAATTTGCATAAAAGTTTACTTGAATCCTACCGCCAACGAATTGAAATCATGTTGTTGGCAGATGAGGGAAAAACTCAAAGGTCGATTTGTCAAACCTTGGGATGTTGTGCAGCAACAGCAAGACATTGGATGCACATAGCTCGGACTGGGATGGCGCATCAATGGCAAGATTGCCCCATTGGTCGCCCGAAGGCTGTGAATGACGAATATTTAGAACGTTTGAAAGAACTGATTAATAGTAGTCCCCGCGATCATGGCTATGCTTTTCGACGCTGGACAGCAAACTGGCTTGGGAAACATCTAGCGAAAGAATTGGGGATTGAGGTGAGCGATCGCCATATCAAGCGACTGCTCAAACAGATGGGATTATCCACACTACCAAAACCCAGCAATGCTGAACAGGCTCAGGGTTCCAAAATTTTGATTGGTGATCTCAAATCGGCAGCTGTTCCCGATGATTCCGAATTTTTACCTATTAACTTTCCAAAATTAGGAAAAGATGTAGATATTCATGGCGCAAGATATATCCGCTCAATTAGTAACTCTGCAACAGTTCAACAATACTCTGGGTTATTCTCTTTCGACAGAGGAATTTCAACATTGTCTTCAACAAATTAAATTTATCAATCCGAAAGTTGGCAAGTTCTGGCAAGGAACTGATGCCAAAGTAGGTATTTATATTGCGATCGCTGGTAAGGTCAGGTTGCTAGATAGCGCCGATGAGTTAATTGCCACTTTAGAGGCAGGTGAGTCATTTGGAGAATTTACCTTGTTTAATCAGGGTGACTTTAAACCTTACGCTGCCAGGGCTTCAGTAAACTTGCAACTGTGCTTTGTTCCGGGTGAGGTGTTGTGGCCATTGATGGCTAAATATCCCCAAATTCGGGAGCATTTGTGGGCTAAGGCGCTATCTCGTAACCCTCAACAGGTGGACTCAGATAATCCCCCATCTGACTCAAAACGCCTGCATGAAACAAATGTTTTGTCAACCCCAGCAGTAGAGTCACGCCAGAAAAAGATTAGCAAAGCCTATTTTCCCAACTCCACACAGCGAGTCGGGCATTTATTACAGCGTGTGATTCGGCGCTATCCGTTTTTTGCCCAACAGAGTGGATCGGATTGCGGTGCAGCTTGTTTAGTGATGGTGTCTCGTTATTGGGGGAAAAACTTTAGTGTAAATCGGCTGCGGGATATCGCCAATGTTGACCGTAATGGCTCGTCGCTGCGGGGGTTATCGGCGGCGGCGGAAAGTATTGGGTTTGCTACGCGACCGGTGAAAGCGAGTCTTGACCAATTGGCGAAGCAAAAATTGCCTGCGATCGCTCACTGGGAGGGGAAGCACTACATCGTTGTCTATGAAATCACTTCTAAACAGGTGATTGTGGCAGATCCTGGTATTGGTCAACGCACCCTCAGCCACGCGGAATTTAAAGCCTACTGGACTGGCTATACACTGCTACTGCAACCCACAGCCTGGTTGAAGGATGCCAAAGAGGCTACAACTCCCTTTTGGCAATTCTTTGAGTTGATCAAGCCTCACTCTTTAGTGATGCTGGAAGTGTTTATTGCTTCCTTATTTATCCAGATTTTTGGACTGGTTACTCCCTTATTCACGCAGTTAATTTTAGACCGAGTGGTGGTGCAGCGTTCTGAACTAACCTTAACGGCAGTGGGGTTAGGGTTACTGATTTTTAGTTTATTCCGTGTGGCGATGACGGGGTTGCGGCAATATCTGTTAGACCACACGGCGAATAAGCTCGATTTAGCACTGATTGTGGGATTTATTCGCCATACCCTGCGGCTACCTTTGAGTTACTTTGAGTCCCGTTATGTGGGGGATATTATCTCTCGTGTACAAGAAAACCGCAAAATTCAACGCTTCCTCTCCGGTGAGGCGTTGTCCATCCTGCTGGATTTAGTCACTGTCTTTATCTATTTAGGATTGATGTTTTGGTACAGCTGGAAAATGGCGTTACTGGTGTTGGTGATTATACCGCCTTTTTTCCTGCTAGCATTGATTGCCACACCTTTTTTACAAAAGATTTCTAGAGAAATATTTAATGCTGTTGCTAATGAAAGTAGCTATCTGATTGAAGCCCTTTCTGGTGTGCGAACAGTTAAATCTACAGCAGTGGAACAGACGGTGCGTTGGCATTGGGAAGAGTTATTAAGTAAGGAGATAAAAACTAACTTTTCCGGGCAAATTATCAGCAATCGCCTGCAAATATTTAGCAACACAATTGAAGCAGTGGTAACTACCATCTTGCTGTGGTTTGGGGCGTACCAAGTGATTCACAACCAGTTAACCATTGGGCAATTGGTGGCATTTAATATGTTGCTGGGAAATATTATTAGACCCTTCCAACGATTAACAGTTTTGTGGAATCAATTGCAAGAAGTGGTGATTGCGGTGGAACGGATTAATGATGTGTTAGATGCGGAACCAGAAGAGGATTTGCAGCACCAGGCGCGGCAATCTTTACCACTTATTCAAGGTAACATTCGCTTTGACAATGTGACATTTCGCTATCACCCTGAAAGCGATATCAATGTTTTGGAAAATCTTAGTTTTGAAGTACACAGCGGGCAAATGGTTGCCCTAGTGGGACGGAGTGGTTCAGGGAAAACCACGATTTCTAAGCTGGTTTTGGGGTTATATCCCCCCACAGATGGCAAAGTGTTGATTGATGAGCAGGATATTAGCAGTCTTTCGTTGCGTTCTCTACGCGAACAGGTTGGGGTAGTTGACCAAGATACCTTTTTGTTTGGCGGAACGATTCGGGAAAATATTAGCTTGGCACATCCTGGGGCAACTTTGGCAGAGATTATTGAGGCGGCGCGATTGGCGGGTGCTGATGAGTTTATTAAAAAGTTACCTATGGGTTATGAAACTCAGATTGGTGAAGGAGGGGGGATGTTGTCTGGAGGACAGCGACAAAGAATTGCGATCGCAAAAGCGTTGTTAGGCAATCCCAAACTGTTGATTTTGGATGAGGCGACTTCCCATCTGGATGCAGAGTCAGAAAGAATTATTCAGACGAATTTAAACACAATTCTCAAAGGCAGAACCACCTTAGTAATCGCCCATCGCCTTTCAACTGTGCGGAATGCAGATTTGATTTTGGTACTTGATCGCGGCGTGTTGATTGAAAGTGGGACTCACAAAGAGTTGATGGCAAAGCGGGGACATTATTTTTATCTCAATCATCAGCAGATGGATATTGCGGGGTGAAAGAAGAGGACAAGCAGGAAGCTTTTCTTGTCTCCCCACTCCCAATACGGTTCGGATAAGACTTGATCCCTCCGCCTGCGGCGACCCCTTTAAAAAACAGGTAAATAGGAGACTAAGCCCCCCTTTTTTAAGGCTACGGTGTACACACAAGTCTAAAGTTGTTCAAAAATCTGGGTTTTACCCCACCCTAACCACTGCTTGAATTCAATGAACGATACCTCCAATTCAATAAACGACCACCCGAAATCAATAAATGACCACCCGAATTCAATAAACGACCACCCGAATTCAATAAATGACCACCCGAATTCAATAAACGACCACCCGAATTCAATAAACGACCACCCGAATTTAATAAACGACCATCCGAAATCAATATATTTATTGCATAAATTCTCAAAACCTCACCTGAAACCTCATTTACTAAGGTTTTAGCTTTAGTTTTACCCCACCCTAACCATCACTGCGATTAAGTAGGTAATCTTTGGGATTTAAGAAGAAATTCAACTTGTGCGTACACGGTAGCTTTTTTAAGGGGGTTGGGGGGGATCTCCAAGAGCCAAACATATTAACCGAACTGTATTGTCCCCACTCCCAAAATCCAAAATTGATCTCAAGAAAAATCATGCCAAACACATTTAACGGAAGAGTTCAAACCCAAATCTATGAGGTAGAACAGCGCGAGGAAATTTTAAGGGAGCAAACACCAGCTAGATCAACTGATGATTGGGCTGACGCAACTAAGGATTTACTTGACAGCTTGCCCCAGGTTTGGACAAGGGGATTGCTGTATTTTTTGGTGGTGTTTGTGTCGATCATTTTACCTTGGGCGATGCTATCTAAGGTGGATGAAACGGGTACGGCAACAGGGCGACTTGAGCCAAAGGGAAAGACGGTTAGGCTGGATGCTGCTGTGGCAGGTACTGTTGCTGAAATTCGGGTAAAGGAAGGTGATTCAGTTAAAGTGGGGCAGACTTTATTGGTGTTGGAATCGGAATTAGTTAAGGCGGACTTGCGGCAGGCACAGGAGAAGTTGGAGGGACAATTAAATCGACTTTCTCAGTTAAATTCATCTAAAAGTCAGTTAGTTGTCTCTTTGACAACTCAACAGCAACAAAATCAATCTCAACAGTTAGAAAAGCAGGCTCAAATTGACCAAGCGCGACAAAATATGAATGCTCTTAGAAATTCCTATGATTTACAAAAAGACGAAAAATTAGCTCAAGTCAATCAGGCACGACAAACTCTTGAGCATAATAAAACTGCTAACAAGTTAGTAGACAGTAGTTTAGCAAGTACCGAGCGGGAAGTTGAACGCTACCGCAGTCTTTGGCAGTCAGGAGTTGTTCCAGAAATTAATGTTGTGGAGAAGCAAGATATAGCTAAAGACAAGCAACAGTTATACGAACAAAATCAGTCAGATATTCAGCAGGCTAAACTACGTTTAGTAGAACAACAGAGTAGTTATGAGCGGACTATTCGGCAAGCAAATGCAGATATTGAGCAGGCACAATTGCGACTGAAAGAACAGGAAAGAAGTTATCAGACCTTAACTCGTTCCAGCAAGTTAGCTTTGCTAAAAATCAACGAACAACAGAAGAGTTTGGATACAGAAATTACTACGCTTCAGGCAGAAATTGCTCAAAGTAAGAGTCAAATTGTCTCGTTAAAGTTTCAGTTAGGACAACGAGAGTTAAGAGCCACCGTCAATGGTAGAGTGTTTCAGTTACCGATACAACGGGCTGGGTCTGTAGTGCAGCCTGGAGCAATGATTGCGGAGATTGCGCCCCAAGGTTCGCCTTTAATAATTCGGGCGCAAATGGCGACAACTGAGAGTGGTTCTTTGCGAAGAGGATTGCCAGTCAAGTTAAAGTTTGATGCTTATCCGTTTCAGGATTATGGCGTGCTGGAAGGAGAATTGTTAGATATTTCTCCTACTACCATAGAGGTGGAAACACCTAATGGAAAGGTAGCAGCTTATGACTTGGAAATTGCCCTGAAACAAAATTGTATTCCCTCGGCTAATAAATGTATTGCCTTGCATCCTGGGGATACGGCAACGGCTGAGGTAATTGTGCGCCAGCGTCGGATTATTGATTTTCTGCTTGACCCATTTAAAAAGTTGCAGCAGGGGGGGGTGAAATTGTAGAGCGATCGCGGTAATTATGCATTTCTAAACCTAACCACCTTACAAGTAAGGTAAGGGGGCGGAAAGCTCACTTCTCAGCGAAAAACATTTAATGTCGTCTATCTACTTAGGAGAAATATCATGTCACAAACTATCATTATTACCAACGAAGATATTCTTTCTCAAGTCAAGCTATCTTGCAAAATTCCTGAGTTCATTGAAGGAATTGTTACCCGCAAGGTTATTGCAAATGCCGCTGCTGAGGCGGGTATAAAAGTAGAGACTGAGGAACTTCAGAAAGCAGCAGACCAAATCCGGTTAATGAACAAACTCAATAGTGCTGATGATACCTGGGTGTGGTTGGAAAAACATAGTCTTTCTATAGATGATTATGAAGAAATTGTCTACAGCACCGTCATTTCTGGGAAGTTAGCTGCTCATCTGTTTGCAGATAAAGTTGAACCTTATTTCTTTGAAAATCAACTAGATTATACTGGTGTGGTCATGTATGAGGTTGTTCTGGATGATGAAGACTTAGCGATAGAACTCTTTTATGCGATTAAAGAAGGTGAGATGAGTTTTTATGATGTTGCTCACAAATACATCCAGGATACGGAATTACGTCGCAAAGGAGGATATCGGGGGATAGTACGTCGCAAAGATATAAAGCCGGAAATTTCTGCTGCTGTGTTTGCTGCCAAGCCCCCACAGATTCTTAAACCGATTGTGACTTCTAAAGGGATACATCTAGTTTTAGTTGATGAGATTGTTCAAGAGCAATTAGATGAGAAACTGCGCTCCAAGATAATCTTAGATTTGCTTTCTACATGGTTGAAGCAACAAGTTGATCAACTTAAACTTGATGTTGCTCTTCCCTGAAGCAAGCTAGTTGCCCATATTAAAGCATAACTCTCACTTTCTTGACATCCAATTAGAAATAGAGCAAAGCAGGAACAGCCATAATACTAGTCAACTTACACCAAGACTCGGATCTTTGATGCATCACTTAGCGATGGCGATCTTCAGTTGCACTCAGTTTAGTTGGTAAGGAAACGTTAAATACAGCCTGACGACATAGCTGATAATCTCGACTGGAAAGCGATGATGGGTGTAAATTATAGGTAATCGACAGGGTAAAGCAGGAATATCCAGGTTTTACTACTTGCTGCATCCGCATTAACTTAACAATGACGTGTAGCCCCAGAATTTATTCTGGGGCTTGTTTGCCAAAAGGGGATGCTTACATTGAACTTTGAACAAAATCAAAACTATCCAAAGTCCAAAACTTAAAACAATACGCTGAATTTGAATGTGTACTTCCTACTAAAGAGGTATTAATAATCCTTTTTTCTTAAAAAGGAGCAAGAGCTCCTACGCCTGCACCAATTGTAGCTCCCTCTGCGACAGTAACATCCTCTAAGAAGTATCCAACTATACCTCCCACAACTGCTCCTATAAGAGCTCCAAAAACCCCCCCACCAGCGATAAAAGCTTTTTGTTCAGAAGAGAGTTCAATAATTAAGCTTTCCTCATCTAGGGATGGGGTTAGATTTGAGATTGTAATCTTAGCCATTTGAAAACTCCAAGTAAAGTTGTTTTGTTTGGAATCAAACTTTAAATTGCCTTCTTCCATTACTATGATCTGTTATTTAATGTAGTAATTCAATGTTTTATTAATTGAAAAAGTGCCAAAATTAGTGCAATTATCTATTGTTTTAAAGCGAAAATATAACCTATTTTAACAGTAGTATAAAGCTTATTTATATATATTTGGTATCAATCACCGACTTGATCATGAAATATATAAAATATTTATGTCCTTTTCATTTCTTCATTGCTTACTTCATTTCTACAAATTAGAAAAACCAATAAAAAATCAGCCCAAGAATCCTCTTAGACTGAACAATAAAAATTTAGAGCTATTTCATTCTGACGGTAGAAGCAAACTCCATGCTATCCGCTACAGTCTGTCGAACTCAGGTGAGACGTGCTGCAAACTGGGCGATCGCTTTCCACAGCCGCTCTTAAATCTGCTCCCGCAAGCAGGATTGGTAGCATCAATTAATGTGCTACAAGTCTTTAATAGGCGGGGGTCGCGGTTAGGAATAAGATTATCCAGATAAGTCCCAGACCGCCGTGAGTCCCATTCATATCCTCGTCTGTTAGCTCATTTATAAAGCTTTTAGAGTCACAGATTAGTTCAGCGCCAGCAGGACGCAGGTCAGAGATTGTGATTTTAGCCATTTTGAAATGTACTCCTAATTAAAATTTTTTTGGTTGGGATTAGACTTTGAATTGCTTCCTCCAATTACCATAATCTGTTCTTTACTCTATTATTTCAATGTTTTATTAATTAGAAAAAGTGCCAAAATTAATGCAATTATATATTGGTTAAAAGTTAAAAATATTGCCACAGATGCTATTCGTCAGGCAAACCAGCTGACTCCGGGTCTTCAGAAAGCAAGTTATATATGGTAAGCAAGGTTTCTTTCGGAGGGCGGGGCGGTAAGAAATACTCAATCGGGAGTCTTGCTCTGGACATGAGGAGCCTCGTTGGTAAAGAGTTTTTATGAGTCTGATATACTCATATTGTACTTACCAAGCTAATTCCTAGTTATGAGGTAACATGACCACGCCGATATCATCTAATCCAGAAACGGTAGAAACCAAGCGGCAGAACTTCAACATTACTCCAGAACAAGAAGCAAAGCTCAACTGGCTACGTGATGCGATCGCAGCACCTAATACCAAAGAAACAATCCTGCGTTCCATCGACCTAATGGTTACTCTCAAGCGCCACATGCGTCCCGGCACTCAACTATTTCTCCACACAAGAGAAGGGCAAGTTCGTTTACTTATCCCAGAACTTGAATCTCCACAAATAGGCGACTGGCTGTATCTGGTGGAACGCCCTCACCCCTGGCGGCGGCAACTTTACATTAAAGGGCGAAAACTACTTGCCTCGACTGTATGGCAGGATATGATTGCTAACCAGATGTCAATAGAAGAGGCAGCAGACAATTGGAACCTTCCTCTTGCTGCGATCGAGGAGGCTATTCACTATTGCGAAAGTCACCAAGAACTTTTGAAACTGGAAGCAGAAGAGGAGCGTTATCGCCTCGAACAACAAGGAGTCTCCCTTGAGCCTAAAACTACTCATTGATGAAGACTCCCAGGCAAAACGTTTAGTTAATTTCTTACGGAGTGCTGGTCATGATGTTATAACAGTCAACGAAGCGGGTTTGATGAGCAAGCCTGACTCAGTTGTACTTGACTATGCAAGACATGAAGAGCGTGTGTTACTAACCCGTAACTGTGATGACTTCCAGACTCTCCACAAAGTAAACCCAAATCATCCCGGTATTTTAGCAGTATACCAGCACTCTGACCCATCAAAGAGCATGAGCTACCTGAGTGTCGTTAAGTCCATCGCCAACATCGAAGCATCGGACTATAGCCTAGCCAATCAGTTTATTCCCCTTAACCAATGGAACTACTAATAAATATCTTCAGAGTTGGCATTAAGATATGAACGATGCAATTCGATTCCCAAAGAAGAAAATTGTTCACGGATAGCCTGTATTCGCCCTTCAGTTGAGTTATCTTCTTGATACCAAGCTGTTAACAACCCATTTGCTACAATCTGACAGCGATTCATGCCAAAACTTTCTTGAACAGCAAATTTTTGGTCTGGTTCTTCTGCCAACCCCAACCCTAGTGCTAGTTGTTTGGTAAATAAAGGAATTTCTGACTTAAAATGCAATTGGTGTTTTTGATAAACAGTTTTTAAGACTTGCCTAACAACTTCATAGTCTCTCTTATCAAAGTAAAGCACCCCTGAATCGTAGCGTTGGTATTCTTTGGGGTTATACAAAAGTTTGAAACTGAAAGGAATTGCTAACTCATTCAGTCCTTGTGTTAAACTACCCATCACTGCCACAGCACCTTCAGGAGTTACATTGATATAAATTCGTACAGTTACAGGCTGAATTTTCACATCTTCAATACGACTGAAGCCTGCATTGCCAACAGCCATGTAAAAGCCATTTTGTACTCGATTCTTAGGCATCTGGATAGCCACAGAATCACCTACCACAGCTGCCACTTCAGTAGGTTGAAGATGCTTATTCCGTTCAATATGCAGCCTCAAACCGCCTTTAGTCACTGCTAAACTGCCATCACTTTCTTCTCTCAAAACAGACCAACCAGGGTCAAAGTAGCCTTCTCCAAAATTACTTTCATGCAATCGCTTATAAAACCCCACATCTACCCCTAAAAGAGTATTATTCTCCAAATCTAAGGGCAAACCATTTCCCTCCCCATCTAATGCCAACGTACTTTGCATAGAACCGTTGTAATAGATACCGTAAAGAAAACTCCGCAATTGTAGACTCAGATATTTCTGTTGCATCTGAGTTGGCATCTTCTGAAAACGTTCAACTGCCTCAGATGGTAATTCCAAAGGTTTGTAATCTGGATGGTGGATGGAGAAATCAGATTTTATCTCAATTTTTTGAACAATATCTTGCAGAACTTCCAGTAATTGCCCAGTTAAACTAGTCTCTAGCTGAGTTTGAGGATAATTTAATAATTGCATAACTACTTTAGTAATAACAAAATGATTTAAACAGCAGAACTACTCAGGTGAGTTAATTCAACAGCAGCACCAAAAATTGTTGGCATCGATTGTACAGGACGGCTTAATAACGTCTTAGCAACCTGAAGCATAGCAATCCCCATATTGCCAAAAGACTTTTGATATTGAATCATTGCCTGAATCTGTTGAATCAAAGCAAAACCAGTAAATTGCACCACCCGCTGCAAGAAATCAGGGCGGTGTTCTAAAATTTCTGGAAAAGTGTTTAAATAAGCTTTGGTTAATGTACTAATTGAAAGCTGAAGTAGTTCTAAAGGTGTTATTGCCAAGCGTAGAGATTCGTCAATACTCAAAGAATTACTGATAACCAAGCTAGCAAGCCAGATTTGTACATAGCTGCCAAGAAGTGTTCCCAAATCAAAAGCTGGATCTCCCCAAGTCGAGCGTTCCCAATCAATTAGCCGGACAATATTGTTACTGGAATTCTGCCAATCTTTGTACAGAAGAATATTATTTAGTTTCAAATCATTGTGAGTGAGACAAGAGGGTGTTACAGCATTACCCAATTCAGCGATCGCCTGCCCCAAGCTATCATAACGTTGATATAGAGCAAAAAACTTTAACCCCTCGCCAGGAACTAGACCAAAAATTTCCGGCTCAACCCGTTCCAATCTCCGAACTAAATGTAATACTTGATCAGCCATTAAATTATCTGAATTTTTAGAAAAGAATTCCTGATATTCTTGGCGGTTGTAAGTATCACGATGGATAGTCCCTAAAATATTACCAATTGCCGTAGCGATTTCTGTAGGAAAGCTATTTTCCTTGGTGTAGAAATCCATTAAATCCCGATAATCATCTAGATATCTAAAGACAATAATCGAATTATCGGCATCAAAATGCAGTACCTCTGGTAAAAATGAGCGGTAGTTGTCAAGGTTTGGAAATCTTTGTAAAAACTCTTGAATTCGCCACTCACTTAAAAATTCACCAGCCGCTTTCCCTTCCTGATTGTGTCGTTCTTGTTTAACAAGAAGCTTTCTATCATTTGCTAAAGTAACTAATAAATTAAAGTTTTTAGCTGCAACTGCTTCTACCTTAATCGGTGGTTTTTGTGACTGATTAGATAACGTTTGCTCAACTAAATAATTAACAACATTATGAGAGTTTAAGAGAAATGTCATAACTTTTTAATGTATCAAACAATTTTGAGGTAGAGAAAACTGTGGTAGTTGAGTTACTACCACAGGCTGTTTTGCAAGGATTATTAAAACTAGTACCGCACATTGGAAATAAACCATCCATTCCAAATTAATCAAATGTCTGCGGTATAGAAATTACAAATTACGCCTAGCAGTACTAACCCAGTAGATAGCCGCCTAATAAAATTATCGCATCTCTCACATCTGTTGCTACTCCACTACCTGTAATGTTTTTCTGTTCTTCTTCAGACAATTCTGATAGCGGTTCTTGTGCATCTAAACCTTGTTTTCGTCTTGCTGATGCATTCACAACAGCTTCTTCAATCAAGTTCGTAATTTCAATTTGACTTGTGAGATATTTCTGATGAATGTTCATTGACATGATATTCTCCTTAAATTACATTACTTTAATAAACTTTGTAGCTTTGGCTTAGCTAACAGTCGGTGTCGCCACTTTAAGTAATAATTCAGAGGGATTGTAATTATCTGTAATAACTTGTGGACAACGCATACAAGCTGCCTTGCCTTCTTGCTCCCACCATCGGCAATCTCGGCGTATGGAACAAGGTGGTAGTTCCTCTACTACCTTTGGCAAATTTTCTACAACTCGCATTGCCAGACGACAATCTTTACCATCAAAATGTTGACAACCCTTAGTTGCACAGGGTGCAGCCGTCCGAAAAATTTCAGTGGGTGTTACTGGACTAGCTTTTGCTATCAGTTCATCTGTGACAGCTTGTGGTTGCTTGAGATAAGCAACGCGGGGTTCTGTGACTGTGCCACCAACGACGCCGAAAACAACACTGTCCTGCCATTCTGGTCTTGCACTAGGGCAAAGTGTAGTCTTTTCAGTAGCGATGTCTTCCATAAATTGAACCTATAGTGAATTGTATTTTTAAGCTGATGGAGATTTACAGCTAGTTTTAGGTCGGACTGCTCTCCATCAACCTAAATAGGCAAATTAAATGTCCAAGAGTTTAATACTGACTGGTAACTTCAAAGACTTGTGCTTTCAGATCAAGAGATCAAGTTCTGGTCTTGTGCAATTAGTCCACAAATAATCGGTTTTATCACAGGAATATCACTAATCGGTTTTATCACACCAATACCACCTGCAATGATTGGATCGAATTTTGTAACCGTTACAAAACCACCTGCAACGTTTGCCATTTCTTCATTAGACAGAGTTAGCAAAGCATCTTCTAAATCCTGATTTGGGTTGCGTCTTGCTAGTGCATTGTTAACAGCATTATCAATCAGATTGCTAATGTCCAATTGAAAATCTGAATTTTTTTTATTCCTTTCCATTGTGCTTTTCCTCTGAAGATATAACTAGATATAGGCTTAATAATTAAGTACTGTAATTACCTAGCCTGTATATATTTAAGCATGGCAATAATATATTTAACTATGTTTTGAAAATTTGTAAGTAGACATAAATAAACCTTTTATGTCACTAAACAATAAATTGAAAGTTTTCATTAACTATTTATTAATAAAGTTTATATCTCTATGAATCACTTCAGCAGCAGACTTTTTTACCAATTATCAGAGAATATTTAATTAAAATTTTGACCTTTAATAAAACATTTATGTCCCAAAAAATTTTCCAATCTTGGGCAATGTTTAATAAAAATATAATAAGTAAGACTTAAGTAAAATTAATAAATATTTATAAGGCTGCTCAATAAAACTTCAAATTTAAAATTGGGGAATAGAGTTGATATTATAAACATCTCTATTCTGTACTTCTCACTCTTTCAAACAAAGCCCGATAAACAGGCTCACCCTTTTTTTGCGTGCCTATTTCCCTTTCTGTGGCGACTGGTAACGGGTTTTCGGCTAGCCATTCTTCTGTACCAACTTTCTGAAAAGCTGAATTAGCTGCAAAGCGATCGCGCATTTCTACAGCAACAAATTCCATATCTGATTGCAGAAATACCAATCCTCCAACCGCAAGATAATTAGCTAAGTCTGCCACTAGTTCTGGTTGGACTACACGACGTTTAGCGTGGCGGGTTTTAAACCAAGGATCGGGAAATTGAATAGTAACGCGTTGTAAACTTCCTGGAGGGAGGGAAGATAAAAGTGATTGCAGTGAGTTATTCACATTGCAAAATAAATAGTGCAGGTTTGTTAAACCTAATTCAGAACGTAATTTATTCGCCTCCACCACCAGCGGTTCCCGAATTTCCAAGCCGAGAAAATTCCAGTTAGGTTCTATCTTGGACATATTCAACAAAAACAGTCCCTTTGCACAGCCAATATCTAAATGTAGTGGTTGATTTGGCCTTGTATAAATTTTTTCCCAGTTTTGGGGACTTGCTGGTGTTTGATACTTTTTACCAAGTGGATTAACATGCTGGCGGACTCGGACTGCTGCCAAAATTTTTTCTCCTTTACGTGAAAATATCCTGTGGTGATTCAGGTTATATCAATTCAAAAAATGTTTGCGACCAGACATCCCATCTTCACTGATGCGCACCCTCCCTGAAGCTTTGGCGACGGTTGGGTGGGGTCTTATCTATGTATTGCCTTCTTTTTTCAAATTGGTATTACAAGGAAGTCTAGCAAAAGTATGCCGAAAATTACCGATTTATCATTCAATTGCCTATCCAGCAGCAAGTTTGCACAACAGTATCAGTCAAATACGTCATGCTTACACTATTTTTTTTAGGTTATCGAGAAATTTATATTTTGGAAGTCCCTCATTTTGCATTAATCTCTAGAATTAAAATGGCTTAACACATTTGCTTTAGTCGTGGAGGGAGGAAACTTAAACAGTGGATATTTTAGATTTATTTTACAAGGGTGGGCCAGCGATGTGGCCATTGCTAGTTCTATCGATTCTGGCTTTGAGTGTGATTTTTGAGCGTTTGTGGTTCTGGTTGCGAATTTTGACTCAGGAAAAGCAAATAGTCGATCGCATCTTGGATGCTGCCCAGGATAATTGGGAAGTAGCTGCGGACATGGCAAGACAAGCAAGTCATCAGCCTATCGGGCGTTTTCTCTATGCCCCTCTACGTTTTGCGAAAAGTGATGCGGAAACTTTTCGACTAGCACTGGAGGCTACAGCAGAAGACGAATTAGCTGGGATGCGGCGGGGTGAAAAACTTTTAGAAGCTGTGATTGCCCTAGCGCCGTTGCTAGGATTGTTGGGTACAGTTTTGGGTTTAATTCACTCTCTGCGCTCAATTCGGATTGGCGATTTGGGAACTGAATCTACCGCTGGCGTGACTACTGGTATTGGTGAATCCTTAATTAGTACGGCAAGTGGGCTAATAGTTGCCATCATTAGTTTGGTATTTTACCGCCTATTTCAAAGTTTTGTAGTCAACCAAGTCAAAGTTTTTCGCAAGGCAGGGAATGAGATGGAATTGCTCTATCGCCAGTCTCCTCCTGACTTTAGCAATAGGACATCAGCAATTGTGCCAGAAAATTTCACTTCACCCCGCAAGCCAGGAAAGACTAAAGTTTCTGAACCTCCTGAACCCCCAAATACACCTAATTAATAATTAATAATTCAACCCCTAAACCAGGCTTGAGAGTGAGACATGAAAGTTAATCTACATACTCCAATTGAAGAAGTCCAAATTCAAATCATCCCTTTAATTGATGTCGTTTTTTGTATTCTGACATTTTTTTTATTAGCGGCTTTACAATTTACACGGCAACAGGCAATAAATGTTGATTTGCCTAAAGCCAGCCCTAGTTCAATCTCTGGAATAACATCACAGAGTGGAAGTCTGATTGTAACTATCGATGCTGTGGGCAATACTTACATAGAAAAACAGCCTGTAAAACGAGAGGATTTGAGACAGAGTTTAAAACAGTATCTCCAAGCAAACCCTAATGCCGTTGTCGTGCTGAATGCTTCGCGCACAGCAACTTACAATGATGTGATTGAGACATTGGATTTGCTACGACAAGTAGGGGGCGATAGCGTTTCTTTGGGAATTATTCCTGGCCCATCTCAACCATCCATAAACTCGCCTAACCAGCCTACTGTCCCCTCTTTCCCAATCAATCCTGGTGCAGCACCAATTCCAGGCATCAATCCCGAAGGAAATATTACCCCAAAATTCCCCTTAGCACCTAATTCTGTACCCTTTCCTAGCATCACTCAGCCTGCAACTGGGCAAGGCATCAATCCTATTAATCCTGGTATTTCTCCCGTGGTTCCTAACTCACCAGCGCCTCAAGCGCCTGTAGCACCCAAACAAACCCAACCTCCTCTTAAAAGATGAGATAGGGGAATGGGGAATTGGGGATGGTGGGGTCCCCTCTGGGGATAAGGGGTAAGGGGCATTGGGCATGGGTTATTCTCCTTGTCTCCCTTGTCCCCCACTCATGACTCCCCATTCCCCCTTCAAGCCTTTTCCCAAACCTAAAGATATCTATAACAAATCTCAGCTAAATAAAAAAAAACTGCTAATTTACAAATAATTGGTTGAGCTTTAAAGATTTTTACACCTATAGACTGAGCAATTCATCACCAATTACCATCCACATTTCATACCAAATTGGGAAAGGATGTCCAAATAGGTTAACAGATTGAAAAGCGCTTATATCAAGCGTTTTTCAATCTGTTCTAATTACAAATTACTAATTAATATCAGGGGTTGTGGCATGAATATCGTGACGCTTTTAATTGTTTGGGTCGTAACAGCTATCAGCTTGTTGATAATTAGTAAGTTGCCTTTGGGAGTTGAAATTGATACTCCTGGTAAAGCGTTTCTTTCTGCCGCAGTGCTTGGTATCGTGACGGCAATAGTTAGACCGATTTTAAGCCTCATTTTTGCAGTACCAAATCTACTAACATTGGACTTATTATCTGGCATTTTCACATTTATGATTGCCGTGGTTTGTTTTAGTATTGCTGCTTGGTTAGTAGAGGGCTTTCGCTTGCGTTACGGGATTTGGAGTGCTGTTATTGGGGCATTTACGCTGACTATAATTAACAGCTTAATCTACAAAATATTGGGTGTCTAAAGCTAAAAGTTAGGAGTTAGGAGTTATTAACAATTCTTCACTCATAACTCCTAATTCATCACTGCCAAATTGTAACTATTCGTTGGAACTTGGGGGAGCAACTGGGGTAGTTGATTGTTGTTTACGTTGCTCGCGTTTTTTGCGATCGGCTGAGAGGATATCTGCCATCACCACTAGCGCTTGCGCCATTTTGTCTAGGTTAGAACGATATAATTCCAAATCCTTGTTGAGTTTGTCATCAGAGAGGTGCAAGCCAGCAGCGATCGCTTTTAGCGCCTCAGTGAGTTGCTTTTCGTCTTTGACTAATTCGGGATCTGACTGTTCTAATAACGAAAATACACCAATTGCGAACAAACGGTTGTATTTAAAGTTAGGATTGTTAGCGATCGCTTGTAGGTTTGCTTGTAAGTCAGCATCTCTATCTAAGTAAGTAGTTTGGCCCAGCCACGCAATTAAATCTTTAACTGGCAAACCTTTAGCTACAGCTTGCAATCTCTGGGCATCCTGTCGATATTGTTGCGGTTCTTGTTCTATAGCCTGACATAAGGCGTTAAAAATTGATTCTTGATCCCGTTCTGGTTGATAGCCTTCCATGAAGCGGTCAAAAGTAGTGACGACACCCAAGGCATAAATTGGATTGTAGCTAAAATCGATATTTACTGACAGCAGATGCATTTCCACCATCAATTCTTCTACTACCCGACGATAAATAGTGTTGATCGGACGGGTATGAAGATTATAGAAAGTTCGCTTTGTATCAGAGACTGTACGGACGTTATTCACAAAGAAAAAAGAAATGTTAAGGGCGACGTATCTTTATTTTCTCGCTTAAAGGCTACTTTGCCAAGTTGAGCTTTTAGCGGGTGACGGTTTCATTTACAATATATACACATCAAAAGTATTTTATAAGCTGGCAGCTACAGCAAATAAGACCTTTTCTCCTAAAAAATAGCTAAAAATTATTATCTTTGATGATTTATTTATTGTACTTATGAACTTATCGCCACAGTTAATTGCTTTAGGTGAGTACCTAGCTGGTGAATTTGATAATCAAGAACAAGCCATAGGAGAACCAGTTTGGTATGTCCACCTGTGCATGTGGCAAAGACCAGTTAATTTATTCACAGAAGATAGCATCACCTTATTTGCCGAACAGGCTAATGTTATTACCCTAGATCAACCTTACCGCCAACGAATTATCCGGTTGCGTCAAAGCAGCGACTCTGACGCAACTGTGGAAGTACAATATTATATGCCTCAAGATCCAGGTGCATTAAAAGGCGCAGGTAATAACCCTGCTCTACTAAACACACTCACACCCGAAAAATTAGATTTACTACCAGGTTGTATCCTAGCAGTGATTCAAGAGAAACTAGCCCCAGATCGCTATAAGTTTGCTACTACACCGCTACCAGAGACTCGTTGCAGCTTTACTTATCTTGGCAATAGCGTCCATGTTTCTTTAGGTTTTGCAGCTACAGCGACAGAATTTCACAGCTACGACAAAGGAATTGATCCCGCAACTGGAAAAGCAACCTGGGGAGCGATTATGGGACCTTATCGCTACACCAAGCGAAATCAGTATTAAATAAGATAAAGTTATGAGTTATGAGTTATGAATTTTGAATTAACTCCTGTACAGACGCGATTAATCGCGTTTGTACTTCTAACTCTTTTTTAGCTAGCAATGCTACGCGGTACACCTTCTAAAGCTTCCTCTTCTGTTTCAAAGATTTCAAAAACAGTATCCATCATCGTCACTTCAAACACGAGTTTGGCTTCTGGATGTACATTACAGATGCGGAAACTGCCCTTGACTTTATCAGCATCACGCATTCCAGCTACCAAAGACGTGAGGCCAGAACTATCAATAAAATTAACCTGAGCCAGATTTACAACTACATGGCGACTGAGTTTGGAAATACACTCCTGTAACTTCAGACGAAATTGCCAAGCAGTGGTGATATCCAGACGGCCTGATGGTGTCAAGACGATAACAGTGTTTCCGTCTTGGGTTGTATAAGTTTTTTGGTCTATATGAATCACTAAAGCCCTCCCCGTGGCATTCCTTTGTAAGATTAACTGGTGACAGAATTTTCTAATGCTGTCACTTGAGATTAACAAGCTATAGCTAAATTTGTCACCTGTTTCGGCTAGGTGCTTAACTTTAATAGTTTAACTCACCAAAATAGTGGGGAGTAGGGAGTGGGGAGATAAGGGAAATCAGGGAGTAAGGGAAGATCGCTTTCTTATAACTCTTGACTCCTACCTCAGCACTCCTAACTCAGCACTCAGCACTACTTTGGTGTCCAGTTGATCCAATCTTGAGGTTTAAGGAAGGTTTCATACAACTCGGCTTCGGGGGAATTGGGTTCTGGTTGATAGCCGTATTCCCAGCGTACTAAAGGTGGTAGGGACATGAGAATTGATTCGGTGCGTCCGTTGGTTTGCAGACCAAAAATAGTACCTCTGTCATAAACCAAGTTAAATTCTACATATCGTCCTCGGCGGTAGAGTTGAAAATTCCGTTGGCGATCGCCATACTCTATCCCATGTCGCCGTTCTACAATCGGTACGTAAGCTGGTAAAAATGCTCTGCCACAGCCTTCTACAAAGCCAAACAAATCTTCCCAATTGCGGGTTGCTGGTGTTCCCACCTGGTTGCTATAAATAGCCGCTTCCCCATTGGGATTTGGGCCGCGGTATAAAGCACCCTGGCCATCTTGGTAATCAAAAAATAGACCACCGACACCCCGTGTCTCATCACGATGCTTCAGGTAGAAATATTCATCACACCACTTCTTAAACACTGGGTAATACTCTGGGTGGTGTTGGTCGCAAGCCTGCTTTAATGTTTTGTGTAAATGTGCCGCATCTTCTGCAAAGGGGTAATAAGGTGTCAAGTCAATACCACCACCAAACCACCACACTGGCCCCGCTTCAAAGTAGCGATAATTGAGATGAACCGTGGGCACATAAGGATTGCGAGGATGTAATACCATTGAAGTGCCTGTGGCATAAAAGCCATGCCCTGCGGCTTCAGGGCGTTGGGTTAAAATTGAGGGTGGCAAATGGGAACCCTGAACTTCAGAAAAGTTTACACCTGCTTGTTCAAATATTGCACCATCTCGCAGCACGCGCGATCGCCCTCCACCTCCTTCTGGGCGTTCCCAACTATCTTCATGAAACTTAGCCACACCATCTAGTTTTGCCAATGATTCAGTAATTTCCTCTTGCAGTTGTTTCATAAACTGACTGACCCTAGTCTGAGCATCAGCTGCTGGCAAAGACTTGGATGATTCTGCTTCTACAGTTGGTATTTGCGAGTTAGTCAACATAGATTCCCGAACCTAAATTACAATTTCCTGAAAGCCACAAATTTTTCATTTTAAAATTTGGGGAAAACACGCACCAACAATCAAGCTCTATTTGCCCAACCCGCTTTTTTCTTAGTGGTTAAGCATTTATACGATTGATGGGCATCACTAGAGTTATTTTCCCTCAATGCAAAAATAATTGACAAATCAATACTTTCAGCCTTCAGTTTCTAAAAAATGCTCATCTAATGCTCATTTACCCTGTTTTCAGCATTTGAGTATGAACAGTTTGTATATTTTCATACTGAGCATTTTTGCTCAACAAATGCTCAAGAGTGAGAGCGTAAATTCACCTCTATCTTATATCCTCAAGTTACTCCAAGTAATACTCTAAGTCTTGTTACTGTTCTTCTTGCATAAAGTTATCTAACAACTTATTCAACAACCTAAAACGCAGTTTAGTACAAAATTACTAATTAGCTAGTTGCACAAGCCATCTAGTCATTGAAAGTCAATTTTGATTTTGTTACATAATCAAATGTAGGTAATGCGATCGCAATCTATCAGCCCGATGCTTTATCAATGCAGCAAGATTATCATTTTGCCAAAAGATATTTTAAATTTCGATGTTGTAGTTTAACTGCCTAACTCGTTAGACTTTGAGGATGAACTTTCAATCTCCAAACAAGGTTAAATACTAGTATGAAAAACCCCTGGAATTGGGAAGAAGAGGATATTATTTTACTAATTCAGAATAGAGTGCAAGAAAGTCTTACGCTCGATTAAAAAGGATGCGAGTCATTAGATAAAAATAATCCTAAGCGAAAAAAAGATTTAAGCAAGGATGTTTCTGCATTCGCTAATTCAGCAGGAGGCATCATAGTATATGGGGTGCTTGAGAGTAATCATATTCCAATAGAAATCGATGCAGGTTACGACCCAGCAGAGGTTACAAGAGAGTGGTTGGAACAAGTTATAAATTCATCCATTCAACGTCGCATTGATGGTATTAGAATTAAACAAATTGAGCTTCATCAAAGTAATCCTGGAAAGGTTATTTATGTAGTGAGTATTCCACAAAGTAATCGCGCTCCACACATGGCAGAAGATCATATTTTTTACAAAAGGTATAATTATCAATCTATTCCTATGGAAGAATATGAAGTTCGTGATGTTGCGAATCGCGGTGATTCTCCTGACTTGTCACTACAATTGTTTCTTGAAAAAGACCCCATTGGACTTGAATTTGAAGAGAATAAAGAGTTTTCAAAACCAATAACGTTAAATGCGTATATATCAAATAAATCTATAACCACAGCCCAATACTACATAGTACGCCTACATATAGACAAACTACTTAAGATTTGTTCAAAAAGTTCGGATATTATAGAAGGTTTAGAGCAATATCTGAATATACGTAACGCAAGCTTCCTTACAACTTCATATTCCAGAAACTATAGTGTTCCCGGATCGATGCCTATTTGGCAAGGTGTCAGATTTACGATTTTTAATTCTCAAACTCCTTTTCTAATAGCTATTCAAAGGAATGATAATAATTATGCTTTAGGGTGGTCAATTGATTCTCCTGGAATGCAGCAAAAGGTAGGAGGAGCCATCCTAAATATCTTCAATGGTCAGGCGACGATTTTAAACATCCTTTAATGCTGTCATCAAGTAATATTTTAATAACTTTGGGTTATTTACCTTTCTTCTCATCTAATGCTTTCTGAATAGCTTCCCTGCAAAACTTTGGAGGATCATCTTGCTTCTGCACTTCCTCTTTCATTGATTTAGTCATGCGTATATTCATTTTTTCGGGTAAGGATTCAGGTCTAATATTTAGGAAGCAGAGATGGGCGAGACAGATAATTAT
>NZ_JABXKF010000190.1 GCF_017115165.1 Nostoc sp. LPT
TGCTTTGGAAACTAGAAAGTAAATCAGCATTCCAATAAATTTTGATATTTTGATCGTGTTGGTTCGCGGTAAAATGCTCAAACTCTCGAATATCAGGCAAGAAAAATAAGTAGTTGTAACTTGCGACTTCTTCATAATCGTCATTGACTTCTAGCACATTTGGTGTAATAGTTCTTACACCACCAGATAGATAAAATTTAGATGTCAGAAAAGGCGAAGTATCGTGTCTCTGCTCAAAAATCACTGCCTCAGAAAACTCATTGTCACAGATTACTAGCTCAAGGTTATGGCGAAGAAAAGTCCAGCGAAAGCTGCTTTGACCAAACCAAGTAGATAATTGTGATTTTCCCTCATAGTCATTAAACAACTGCACATCCTCGCAAAATTCCCCAAAGTCTTCTGTCCCAGTTAGACGAATAGTCATGGTAATACTCTTAACTACTTCTTGAGAAATAGTATCTATTAGTAGGGAGAGCGATTGCAACTGCAAAAATTGTGCAACAAGAGTACGATCGCATAGCTGTCCAATTTAGGCGATCGCCTTTGATTTCTGCTGCGTGAGCGCCAAACCACTGAGTAAATAAAAATGCTAACTCCTAAAGCTTTAAATTGAAGTTCTATCAAATGCTATTTTTTGTAGTCGGTTTTGCTCGATAGCGATACCACCACATCACAAAGCCAGTGATGAACAGAATTAACGGAGCCAGACCAAGGAAGATGTAGAGAATGCGGGTGGGTAAGCCGCCGAAGGTGCCGAAGTGCAGTGGCTGGAAGGAATTAAGAATCTTGTCGCCTAACGATGCCTTTAACGAATTTTCAACTCGTAAAACTTGACCACTGTATTGATCCAGATAGACATTGCTCATACCGTATTCCAGCTGCTCTTGGGGGAGCTTCATGCGCAATCGCAGAGGCGCTTTCGGATCTGTCGTTAAGTCAATGCTCCGCAATGCTCCGTCGGGTAGGGCAAGTTGAGCCGTTTTTATCTGCTGGCTCAAAGGTAGAGGAGATTGACCTGCTAACGGCACAGAGAGAAGCTCAGGCAGCGAAGGACTGAAGGTAATGGCACGAATCAGAGGGTCAACATCGCCCAAATTCCAGGCAAATCCAGTGAAAAATGTCAACAGTAAAAATATGGCGGTAGTAATACCAGATACCTTGTGTAGATCGAAGTTAAGCCGCTTGGGGTGGGCAGACCACTTAATTTTGAAGCCTGCCATCAGCTTGCGCCAACCGGGCCACAAGATAATTCCCGTGGTTACAACGATGCACATCAGCAAACCCACAACACCGAGAATCTGTAAACCCAGATCGCCCAATTTCAACGAGGTGTGGAGTTGATAAACAATCTGGAGAAAGTGCTGTACGGCATTGGGATGCAGACTGTTGCCCAGAATTGCCCCCGTATAAGGGTTGACGTAGACTTC
Organism: Nostoc sp. LPT; assembly: GCF_017115165.1. GTDB lineage: Bacteria > Cyanobacteriota > Cyanobacteriia > Cyanobacteriales > Nostocaceae > Nostoc. Next base: position 1,428 of record NZ_JABXKF010000190.1, read on the forward strand.
TACCCAATCGTTGCCCGGAATTGAGATGACGACATTAAAGAAATCATCCGGTTTAGTTGGGAAATAAACCCTTTGTAATGCCATTTCTGGCTGGTTAACATAGGCAGCTTTGACAATATCCAGGACAACTTCCAGCGAGAAGCGATCGCCTTTGGGGAAGATAGCGCCAAACTGTTGATGCAGTTGAAACTCGTTGATTTCGCGCTGAAAAACGATCAGGCTGCCAGTTAAGCCAACCAGGATCGCAATCAATCCGATCGCAAAACCCAGGATGCGATGCAGAACAAAAGTCAGATGACGGAGCTTTTTCGCGGACATGGTAGAGACTACTTGAGCAAAAACAACAGCATATTAAGCAGCAGAAATCAAAGTGAGCAAAACCGCACGGTTTCTGAATCTGATAATCGTAAACTTGCACGATTTCTTCAGAAGACGTTGTTTATTATGTCGGCGACTGCACTAATAACAATTGGTCGTTCTTGGCTGGATTCTCTATCTCACTTACTTGCCGAATTTGTCGGATTGCATCAACAGTCTGTCCTTTGATAATCAGGCGTGTTTGTTGAGTAAAGTCTTCCTTAGCGTCGGTGCACACTGTACTCTTATGAACTCTAAGTGATGATATTTCCTCACTTCTAGTAGGTTCTGTCACCAACACCACGAGCGCACCTGTCAGCAATAGACCAAGAACAAACTGTTTAGACTTCATTATTGTTTTGTGACTCCGTTACACCACTCAATGTCTAGTTGACAACTACTAGCATTTAAAGAGTATTGAAATCTATTCGCATTAAAAAAGCAAGCTGAATGAAATAAAAACAAATAATAATTTACACAATCGTAGGAAAATTTCAATAATACTACTGCTTTTAAAGAGTATTAATTCATACAACAACCCTTGTAGTGTAAAGTCGATATTTTGTACCTAATCGTATGTAATAACTCAGATGTTAATATCACTTCTGCTTTATTTTTGTTTTTACTCCCTTTTGGTCGTCCTCGCCCCCGTTTTTCTTTGGGTTTTACTTTTTTAATTGCGGGCGTACTATTTGTTTGATTATCACTTTTAATTATCTGTTCTATCTGAATAGGAAATGACTGCCTTCTTTCAACACTAACTAATGATAAAGCAAAGAAGGATAGACCTAATATTGGTTTGCTTGGTAGGCAAGAATTGAATCTATCTAACCCATAAGTCTGTTTACCCGATTTACTGACTACAACTTCATCTCTAGCAAGTAGATATACTTCATTTTCTCGCCACAAATGTTTACGAAAAAATAGCCAAAATAATGTCGCCCTTGGTATTACTGTCCCAAAGAATCTCAGCATCGTCCGATAACTACTACTAGCGCCTGTCCAACGGGAGATTCCCAACATGTGACTCGACCGCTCATCGATAACATGGACAGGATTATTTGGTTCAATTACCGCATTGTTATATATTTATCTGCGGTAACAGGCATTGTAGTAGTGATAGGATATCGAGCATGGGCTGGAGAGTAGCTTTTGAGTTGTCGTTGTGAGAGACAATAACTCTACTACGTCAGCCCTCTCTCTTCATACTCTTTTTTTGGTGAAGGTATTGTTAATCAAACATTAATTACATGGAACAAGTCATTACTTCAATGGCAGATGCTTTGTTAATAACCAGTAATTCCGGAAAAATAAAAAAAGTAAATCGTGCTGCTCAAAAATTATTTGGTTTTCAGGAAGAAGAATTAATAAATCAACCAATATCACTAATAATTGATGAGGATCAGCTTTTAATAAAAACGATTTATCAAAATTCTTATTTAAAGCGTAATTCCCAGAATATAGAAGTAGTTTGCCGAACAAAAACTAGAGAAAAACTGTTGATTGCTTTTTCTTGCTCAGTAATTCCAAAAAAAACAGAAGGGCTAGAAGATATTGTCTACATTGGGCGGGATATTACTGCTTGGCAACGCCGGGAACAGCGTACAAGTGCCCAGTATGCTATTACTCGCATATTATCAGAATCACAGAGCATAAAGCAGGGAATTCCACAAATTTTGCAGTCGATTTGTCAAAACTTGGGATGGGATTTAGGCGAACTTTGGACACCAAGCCAATATATTGGCACTTCGGTACAAGGAGATAGTCTCAATGCAGTATTAAGGTGTGTGGAAATTTGGTCAAGTCGATTAGTTTCTGTCCGAGAGTTTAAAGCAATCACCTGGCAAACTACTTATACACCTAGTGTTGGCTTACCTGGTCGAATTTGGATCAGACGTTTGCCTTTGTGGATTAAAGATATCACAGTAGATGGAGATCAAAGGCGATCGCTACCGGCTGCGGAGGCTGGATTGCACGCAGCTTTTGGCTTTCCCATTTTAGACGATAGTGAAATCTTAGGAGTAATGCTTTTCTTTAGCCGGGAGTTACTATCAAAAGATAAAGACCTATTGCAAATGATGGATTCTATTGGTAGCCAAATTGCCCAATTTATCAAACGCAAACAAGCAGAAGATGCTCTTGTAGAAAGTGAAGAGCGATATCGAGATTTATTTGAAAATGCTAATGACTTGATTCAATCTGTCAATCCATCTGGTCGTTTTTTGTATGTCAATCGTGCATGGCGAGAAACTTTGGGATATAGCGAAGCTGAAATTGTGAATATGAGTATTTTCGATATTATAGATCCAGAGTTTAAACAAAGCAGTTTGCAAAGATTTTATCGCGTGCTATCAGGAGAAAAGTTTGGGCAAATAACAACTATATTCGTTACTAAAGACGGTCAAACAATATTTTTAGAAGGTAATATTAATTGTAAATTTGTTGAAGGTCATCCAGTTGCGATTCGCGGCATTTTTCGCAATGTAACCCAGCGAGTAGCAGCAGAAGAAGCACTTCGCTATCAGCAAGAAGAAACCGAACGTTTATTGCTGAATATTTTGCCAGTCGCAATTTCTAGAGAAGTGAAAGAACAACCAGATAGCATTGCCGAAGACTTTGCTGATGTCACAGTTTTATTTGCAGATATCGTCGGCTTGACCGAAATTGCTACTTCTATAAGTGCAATTCAACTGCTAAACCTACTCAACTCAATTTTCTCAGTTTTTGATCGCCTCACCGAACGATATAGTTTAGAGAGAATCAGAACCATTAACGATGCTTATGTGGTGGTTGGTGGCTTACCTACACGCCGCCAAGATCGTGCTCAAGCGATCGCTCTGATGGCACTAGATATGCAAACTGCGATCGCTCTATTTAATACTGAGAATAACCAAAATTTCAGCATCCGTATCGGTATCCATAGCGGTTCAGTAATGGGGGGAGTCATCGATCTCAATAAGTTTACTTATGAATGTAAAGACACAGTAAACATCGCTAGCTGTATGGAATCCCAAGGTATTGCTGGTAAAATCCAGGTTACAGAAAATACTTATAAATGCTTGTGTGATGAATTTGTATTTGAAAAACGAGGCGAAATTGAAGTTAAAGGCAAAGGGAAGATGATAACTTATTTGTTGATTGGACGGAAGAAATGAGGGCATTGCCAAAGAGAAGGCAGAAGGCAGGAGGCAGAAGTTCTTTAATGCGTGAATTTTGAATTTTGAATTGATTTCTCCTCCTGCCTATGTCCCTTAATGAGTATTCGGAATCAGCCGACCACAGGGATAAGTTGCTGTTTGCTGTGAAGCACTTTCGGCAACTGCTGCTGGAATCCGATCCGATGGTTGGGTTTTGGCTGCTAGATAGTCTTTTTGCAGTTTCTCTAAAATGGCTTCTCGCCTGTCATACACGCGCTTCAGGGGACGAGGCTGGCATTTGTTTAACACATACGCACTCACCAGTGGTAGAGCGATCGTGCTATCGGTATAACAAACGATTGTGTTAGGTAACTCATCGGGGTCAATCTTACCCCAACTGACAGCTTCCGATGGGGTTGCTCCAGATAAACCGCCTGTATCTGGACGTGCATCGGTAAACTGCACAAAGTAATCGTGTCCTCGTTCTTCCAACCCCAAGACTTCGTGAAGTTGGGGCTGAGTTTGTAGCAAAAAGTTTTTAGGACTACCGCCACCAAGAATTACAGCCGCACTTTTACCTCCTGATTCACGGGCATTATATGCGATCGCTGCTGTCTCATTCACGTCAATTGATGGATCTATCACCAACTGCGAACCTTCCAATGCTAAAGCCGCCACGTTCATCCCAATTGAGCTATCTCCTGGAGAAGACGTATAAATCGGTACGCCATATTCATAAGCTGTAGCTAGCAAGCAGGAATGCTGCACACCCAATTGCTTTTCTACTTCTCGGACATATTTACCTAGTAAATAGTGAAATTCAGCCGTTCCCATCCGCTTTTGAAACGCTTCTCCTTGCAGAATCTTGCGGATGAACGCATCAGTTTCTAGCAGCACATCGTAACCAAAGATAATGTCATAAATGCGGATCGTGCCTTCTTGTCGCAGTTTCACATCATCCAAAAACGGATTACCAGCAAAGAGTTCAAAACCCAAACCATAGTGCATATCGTGGTAAAGATTTGCACCAGTGCTAATCATCCAGTCAATAAAGCCGTTGCGAATTAAGGGTGCAAGCACTGAAACCCCAAATCCTGCTGGCGTCATCGCACCAGAGAGGCTAACTCCCACCGTGACACCTTCTGTTAGTACATCGCGACTCAGTAGTTGGCAGATTTCCCGCAACCGCGCTGAGTTGTAAGCGGTGAAATATTGATCGATTAAATCCACTACATTGATATCATTTGATATTGGTGTAGGTGCAATTTTTTGACCCAGCTGTTTAGACATTTTGGCACTCCCGAACAGTAAACACGCCGAATCTAATGGTATCTAGCTTTCAGCCAAAGTGATAGCAATACTTTTTGATCGCTAACTTGAAAAAGCAAGTGAGGCGTAGGAGAAGAAACCTTTTTCATCCCTTTGGGGATTTTCCGTTATACCAATTCAATTAATGATTGCAACACATCCTTGGGTAAAGACGCGATGAATCGCGTCTCTACAAATGGTCTATTTGTCGCATTTTTTTAAAATTGGTATGACCTCGCGGTTACAGCAGTTTGATAACACTGCCGTCACCGATTTGCTCCCCCTGTTTGAGGAGTACGGACTAGACGCACTCGGCATTCTTGAAGACGTGGAAATTGGTTTGTAACTTTTTTGGGTGGAATATGAGTCAATTTTGCTAAACTTTCAGTTAGCCTGAAACTCATAACTTATCACTCAGGACTAATGCAAGATAGGCAAGAACAATTTTCGCAAGTGGTAGTGACTGCTGGGCAGATGCGCGATATTGAAAAGCGGATCTTTGCAGCGGGAATGCCTGTAGTTGCTTTGATGGAAAAGGTGGCGGGATTAATTGCTCGTCGCATTTTAGAGATTCTTTCAAACACCGCTTTGTTAAAGGGATCTCGTGTGGGAATTCTTGTCGGCCCCGGTCATAATGGCGGCGATGCTTTAGTCGTAGCCCGTGAATTACACTTTCGCGGGTATGAGGTTTGGATTTATTCTCCTTTTTCTAAACTTAAGGAATTAACCTCGCAGCACTTACAGTATGCCGAGAGTTTGGGCATTCCAATTTATCAAACAATTGAGCAACTGCCAGATTCTGATTTGTTGATTGATGGCTTGTTTGGATTTGGTTTAGAAAGAAACCTGACCGATCCCATCGCCTCTGCAATTAATCAGCTAAATGAATTGTCTGTACCGATTTATAGTATCGATTTACCTTCAGGTTTACACACCGACACAGGCGAAGTATTGGGAACTGCCATTCGCGCCACTCACACATTTTGCTTAGGTTTATGGAAACTCGCTTTCTTCCAAGATCGAGCGTTGGAATATCTTGGTAAAGCTGAATTAATCGATTTCGATATTCCTTTGGCTGATGTGGAAGCTGTTCTCAAAGATGCACCTAAAATTAAACTTATTACACGAGCAAAGGCACTTGTTACTTTACCTTTACCCCGTCCAGCAGTTACTCACAAATATAAGGAAGGACATTTACTGCTGATTTGCGGTTCGCGGCGCTATGCAGGTGGGGCAATTTTAACTGGTTTGGGTGCTAGGGCTAGTGGTGTGGGGATGCTTTCGATTGCCGTACCCGAATCCCTGAAATCTCTTTTGGTGTCACACTTGCCAGAAGCGCTAATTGTTGGTTGTCCAGAGACGGAAAGTGGAGCGATCGCCCACTTACAACTACCAGAGAACACCGATCTAAATTCCTTTAATGCGATCGCTTGTGGCCCCGGTTTAACACGAGATGCTACGCCCATTGTGCAAGAGGTAATTAAAAGCGATGGCTTTGCCAACGCCAAGGGCGAACGCCCTTTGCTTCTTGATGCCGATGGCTTAAATATCCTGGCACAAATGGGAGCGATCGCCACATTAAAAAAACGCCAATCAGTAACCTTACTCACACCCCACACTGGCGAATTTGAACGATTGTTTCCTGATGTCGCCGATGCCAAACATGACAGGGTGCAAGCAGTACAAGAAGCTGCCGCGCAAAGTCAGGCAGTAGTCTTGTTGAAAGGGGCAAGAACTGCGATCGCCAACCCTCAAGGTGCTGTTTGGATTGTTCCTGAGAGCACACCCGCTTTGGCACGTGGCGGTAGCGGCGACGTGTTAACTGGGCTGCTAGGTGGATTGTTGGCGCAAGCAGCAACTAAACAGATTCCCGTAGAAGATATTGTAGCAACTGCTGCTTGGTGGCATTCCCAAGCAGGTATTTTAGCAGCCCAAGAGCGTACCGAATTGGGTGTAGATGCGTTTACATTGACACAATATTTGATAAAAGTTCTAAGTAATTAAACAGCTTTTAACTATGACTCTAAAAACCGTATCGTACACTACTATTTTTTAACGTAGGCGTAGCCCGCCGTAGGCATCGCAAAACTTTTCGGTCTACTGAAAGTAATTTAAACTCAAATATTGAATTTGTATAATTTTAATTGAGAACGGGTAATAAGTAATTTATTTACTATTACCCATTACCAACCTTAACTAACTACCGCTTCCGCTTTTTCCTCAGCTTTTTCTTTCACTAGAACATAAGGTTTTTCTGCACCTTGTACTAAATACTCAGCTAGCTGACTTTCAATTTGATCGCGGACAATTTGGCGATACTCCAGAAAATGCTCGTTGTGGGCGCAAGCAGAAATGTAATGTTCAATAACTCCGGGGTTACGCTTGAGAATGCTGAACAAATGATGCCAGAATTTCCAGCGGGTTTCCCGTTTGATTCCTTGTCGCCAAATCACAATCAGCAACGCTTTTACAACTACCCACTCTGGCATTTTTGCTGGGGCTTTCCAACTTGGTAAGCCCATCATCAAGAAACAGCGATAGGTGCGATCTAAGTACTGTACTGGGTCGTATAAAGTACAGAATGCTTCAATATATTCTCTGGCAAGTTCTTCCAAGGGACGGGTGGGGAGGAAGTTCATCAATGTTGTTTGGTTGATGTTGCCATCTTGATTTTCCCGTAATCGTCCTTCCTTTTTCAGGCGATGCCAAAGCGCAGTATTAGGTAACGCTTGTAACATGGCAAAGGTAGTTGAGGGAATTGCTGCTTGTTCAGCAAAGCGGACAATGCGATCGCCTGCACCTACTTTTTCGCCATCAAACCCAATAATAAACCCAGCCATTGGGCGCAATCCCGCTTTAGTAATGGTTTGCACTGCCTCAGTTAGAGAACTGCGAGTATTTTGAAACTTCTTGGTCATTTGCAAACTATCCTCATCCGGCGTTTCGATTCCCAAAAACACCGCTGAGAAACCACACTCAACCATCAACTCCAACATTTCTTGGTCTTGTGCTAAGTCAACTGAAGCTTCCGTGTCAAATCGGAAGGGATACTTATGTTCTGCCATCCAGACTTTTAACTCTTTGAGCAACAATTTTACATTTCGCTTGTTGCCAATAAAGTTGTCATCTACCATGAACACACCCCGCCGCCAACCCAGTTCATAGAGGTAATCTAACTCTGCTAACAGTTGGGCTGGGGCTTTGGTGCGCGGTTTGCGCCCGTAGAGAACAATAATGTCGCAAAATTCGCACTGGAAGGGACACCCGCGCGAAAACTGCACCGACATCATGTCATAAGCATTCAATTCTAATAAATCAAAGCGGGGTATTGGTGTGCTTGTCACATCAGGTTTTTCTGTGGCGCGGAAAGTCCCAGATGTGTCTCCCCTTTTTATTGCCTCAATAAACATGGGCAGCGTGATTTCCCCTTCATCCAGAATGAGAAAATCTGCGCCAACATTTTCAACTTCATGAGGTACTGAGGTGGGGTAGGGGCCGCCAACTGCGACTAGCTTGCCACGTTTTTTTGCTTCCTGGATTTGCTCAAGTAAATCTTGTTTCTGGACAATCATCGCAGAGAGAATTACTACATCTGCCCACGCCCATTCTGCTTCTGTTGCGGGGCGGATGTTGCGATCAACCAGCTTGAATTCCCACTCTTGGGGCAGAATTGCGGCTACTGTTACTAAACCCAGAGGTGGTAATAAAACCTTGCGATCGACTAACTCCAAAATTTTTTCATAAGACCAAAAGGTTTTGGGAAATATTGGATACACTAACAAGATTCGCATTTAGTATCAATCCTCACACTTTGATTGTTATCCCACTCTAACGAAAATAAAGAGTTATTGACTTTTTATTAAAGTTGTTTTATTTTACCACTGATATTTTTACCTCAAATGGGCAACTGGTACAGCACGGCGTAAATCCAGCTACCATCTCAATTAACCAGACAAGTTGCTCAGAGCAACTAGTTAAAGGTAGCTAAACTTCCGCCACAGTCTACTAGGCTTCTTTAAAAAAACTCCCACATATATAGGAATTATTATCATTTAGCTGTATCGTGAAAAAAGAAGCAAATAAGAAAACAAGTGTAGCGTTTCCGAATAAATCAATCAGATGATCGCACAATGGCTCTCAAAAGCTTTTGCACAAAGTTTCAGGATTCTCCTTACCGTTACATTTGTCAGTACTACATTTCCTGTGGTTGCATCTGAAGATAAGTCCAGTTCTAGTAATCAACCTAACCTTCTTCAAACTGAGATTACACAGCAGGATTTCAAAATCATTGAGCAATTAGTAGCTATTGCTGAACGCAACTCAGCCCAAGTACTGGAAACAAAAGCTGCAATGGGATTGAATGCTTTTAGCGATGTCGTAACTATCGAATTATCTCCGGCTCTAAGTACGATCTCAACATCACCCGATTCCTCATCTGAGCGCTCAAACAGCTTTTCCTTAACCCTCACAGTTGACCCGATTAAATTCATCAGTACTTTTGGGCAGCTTCCTGTTTTGCAAGCTCGTTGGAAGGAAGCTAGACAGCAAAAAAGGTTAGCTATCATCCAATACTATGTTGCTTATCTCCATGCCCGCCAAGCTACTCTAATTGCCACCTATCAAATACAAAAATTTACTGGAGGTTCCGGCATTGCCAGCCTTTATTCCCAAGCAACTTCTTCCAAGAATGTCAATCATCTTGCTAATCCTGATTACATTGCGGCTGCAACGTCTATGTTACAAGCAAACACACGCGAACGATTGACATTGGAAGAACTGGCAGCTTGTGTCGGCTTATCTTCGCAAGAAATGACCGCTATCATTAGCAAAGAATAGATATTTGATCATGCACGTTTAACGCCACTAATTTTTAAAACATCAGTCATGGTTGCACAATAATTTGGCAAGCCGAAACTATCGGGATTGATGAATTTTTCGTATGTAAAATGCCGATAGTTCATGCAAAATCGATCCCAAGCGGCCATCCGAATGCGAAACAGAACAATAATCAAATTAGCCAATGCTATAGATATGGGGATGCGAAAGTAAATCTTTTTGCCCAGATAAGCGCAAACTTCTTTCACTGCTTGATTAGCAGTTAACGGTGCTTGACCTAAAACAAGCCGACGTGGTTGATCGCTTTCGGGAGGATGATTAATTAAATATCGCACGACAGTGGCAATATCTTGTCCGTGGATAAAGTGAAAACTGCCATCTGCTTCCAAAAAGCGAATCAAATTAATATATTTCGTCACTTCTGGAATGCCAGATGTGAGGTGAGAATAGGGTTTATTGGCATCACCACCCAATACTAAAGTCGGAAATACTGTGGTAATTTTAGGTGCGATCGCTAATTTTTCTTTTTTCTCTAAGCACTCATATTTAGAACGGATGTAATCTGTCCCAATTTCCCCAGCTTCTTTTAATGGTTGATTGTAGCGATCCAAAACGCTAGCTGTCGAAAAATAAATCACCTGTTGGCAACGTTCTGGATCTAGCAGTTCGAGCAACTCTATAGTCTTGACGACATTAATATCAAATGTCTCATCACCACCCCAAGCTGTGGCTGTGAGTACCGCCGTATCAATTGTGGATAGCAAATCGGCAAACTGGCGAATATTTTGCATATCACCTTGTAAAATGTTGATGCCTGAACGTACCTTGGTATCAACTTGCAGTTTGCTTGGGTTCCTAACGAGTAGATACAGTTCACAATCTGTTTCTTTAATTAAGGCTTCTGTTAAATAATGACCTACACAACCACTTGCACCAGTCACTAAAATCCGTTTCTGGTTCATAAAGAATTTTTCAAAATTTAGGAGTTAAAAGTGAAGAATTAAAAATAAAGTTAAAAGTTCCGAATCAGGAGTTAAAAATAAAGTTATGAGTTAGAAGCGAGGAGTTAAAAATAACTCTGCACCTCACAACTAATAACTTCATAACTCGTAACTCCTAACTCTTAACTCATAACCCATAACTCCTAACCCTTAACTCCTGCAAGATTCAATTCTTTTGCAGTTTCAAAGAAGAAAGCGACATTTTCTTCGGGAGTTTCTGGTAAGACACCGTGACCGAGATTGAGAATATGACCCCAATTGCCGGCTTTGCGAACGGTATCGAGAATGCGATCGCGGATAAACTGTTTAGAGCCGAATAGCACGCCTGGATCAAGATTTCCTTGAACTTTCACTTGCTTACCCAATCTGGCTCTTGCGTCTGCCATATCTACAGCCCAGTCTACACTGACAATATCAGCACCAGATTGTCCCATTCTTTCCAACACACCTGCACTACCGCTAACTAGCAAAATCAAAGGTGTATCGGGATGGGTTTGCTTGACTTGCTGGAAAACTCTCTGCTGATAGGGGAGAGCAAAGGTATCATAATCTTGAGGACTCAATTGACCCGCCCAAGAATCGAACATTTGCACAACTTGAGCGCCAGAGTCAATTTGGTAGCGGGCATAGATGGCGATCGCATCTGCTAATTTAGCTAACAGTTGATGCAATATCGTCGGATCTGAAAATGCCAGATTTTTGATAATGGAGTAGGTTTTAGAACCTTTTCCCTCAACTGCATAAGCTGCTAATGTCCACGGCGCACCCACAAAGCCCAACACCGTTGATTTATCGCCTACTTCCGAACGCAGCGCTTGCAAAATTGTTTTGATAAATGGTAGAGCTGCTTCTGGTTCTAAAGGATGCAGAGCATCGATTTGTTCTTGAGTGCGGAGGGGCGAATGAATGATTGGCCCTTTACCTTCGGCAATATCCATGTCAATGCCCAAACCAGGTAATGGGGTGACAATATCAGAAAACAAAATTACTCCGTCTGGTTGGAAAGCTCTCCACGGTTGCAAGGAAACTTCAATTGCTACTTCTGGAATTTCCGAGCGATCGCGAAACGAAGGATACTTCTCTCTTAAGTCTCGATATGCTTTCATATATCGTCCCGCTTGTCGCATCATCCATACAGGGGGACGATCTACTACTTCACCACGAGCAGCCCGTAAGAGATGAGGAGTTGTTAAAGAAACACCCATTTATTACTTCATCCTATTTATGCCACTGTTTAGCTTATCATTCTGGGATTACGCTTTTCCAGCACGTTGTTAAGAAAAGGTGAGTAGCAAGGCATAAAGTAATATTATTTTATAATATTTTGATTATTGGATATAAGCGCTCGGTTGGCTTGACTACAGTAATTAATGCCACTAAGTGCCACAAATTATTCTTTTTTTAGCTTATCCGATGAAATCATCGCTTTGAGTCCCACGTAGAAATGCACCTCTGACTTATACATCAAGGGAACGCATCAGGAAAACTGCATGATAAATAACAAATGTGTCTCTACGCTTGACGTAGAGACACATCCTTAAGGGTTTTCAATCGGTATCGCGATCAATTTATCCTTTCACTGTCGCTTTATGTTGTGAGCGTTTGAAAAGTGAAGTCATACCACAAGCACCTATTGCTAACACACCTAACATCGCACTAGGTTCGGGAACGCTCTCGGCTAGTCTATAAGCGTGGTTATCTGTTTCAAAAGCAATACCATTTGAGCGCATCACAACTCGGTCAAATGTTTCTCCTGTATCAGCTACAAGATTGACAAACATATTAGCTTGAGAGCTAGTCCAACTACCATCAGCTATAGCAGTTGGCACATCTGCACCACTAAAACTCTTTAACAACTGATTGCCTTTGTAAATGTCAACAAAGTTGTAACTATCCAATGAGCCTGCATAAAAACCGAAGTAATTAACAGCTTTTTTGAAGTTAATATTAACAAAACCACTGTCACCTGCAACATTACTACCTGATGGAGAAATTGTTAGATATTTGGTGTTATCCCCAGAAGGTGAGGCGTATTGACCAGATACACTACCTTGAACAATGTTAGAAGTAATATTAGAGTAAGTAACAAATCCATTAGGATCGTTTGCTGTGCCATCGTCAAAGGTGACAGTTTTGGCATCAGCGTAGCTAGAAAACGGGCCACTGTTGACTTGCATCGTCACAGCACTAGCTGGATTTGCACTCATGATCGCAATAGTTGTTCCGATTAAAGCCAATGATAATTTTTGCAGCATTCTAGTAATAAACATTGAAGAACACAAAGAGAATTAGGACTGAACTTTTCTTTAAACTTAGCTATGAAAAACTGGTTTTATTATTCCAAAAACCTAGAAAAAAAATTGCAAAGATTATTTTTTCTATATGACTGTTGTTGGATATCACAAGCTTAAAGATGTAAGTGTGTCTTCATACTTTGTAATCCTATTTTGACTTTTATAAGTGACAAAAGATACGGTGTATATACTAAAATGTTTTTAAAGATTAAGTGAAGGTTATTGCGCAATTGTAGTGGGCAGAACAAACATATCTAAATTACTCTTGATCGCAACCAAAATTAAGAATCAACAAAAAATCACCATTTCTGGTTTGGTTTAGTTTCCAAGACTCAAAGCGATGTCTACGATGGACTACCTCTAAATCTTTAAGAATAAAGATAAATTAATGAGATTAATTCCGGCTCTATTGACAATAGACTGCTATTATTGACATAGTATCCTCGCCTTGGGCAAGTGGCGAGTGGCGAGTGGGGAATGGAAAATAGGGACTGGTGATTGAGAAATAGGGTAAAACAAGAATCAATATTTAATTGAGAATTGGGCATTGGGCATTAGTTATTCTCCCTCTGCTCCCTATCTCCGTAATTTCCCTATTCCCTCACTCCTCTAACTTCTTATGCAAACTGACTCTAACAGTCCTGATAATCTTGCATCTGCTAATAATGAGCCTAATCCAAGAAAGTATTTGATTCCGCGATCGCAGCGACAGAGGTTCTTTGTTCAGTTTACCTTAATGACCCTCATCGGATGGGTTGTGGGTGGCGTTGCTAGTATCGCTTTAGAGAAAATAGTTCTCCAAAGTCTCTCACCTAACGTTGCTATCCAACCACAAGCATGGAGCATTTTGGTTAGAAGTCTCAGTAACGTTGTATTTGCCGTGATTTTCGCCGCCGATCAAGCCCTTGTTATTTACCGATATTTACTGAGTTGGCAGTGGCTATTTGCTACTAGTGTAGGTTGGCTGATTGCCAATGGTGTTTCTACAGCCTGGATTAACTACATTTCAACCATTGCCTCATCATCTTCTGAAGATACTTTGATTTTTGGATTTTTGTCTGCGATCGCATATATAATCTCTGGAATTTGGCTAGGGATTTGCCAATGGCTGGTATTGAGGCGATATACAGCAGACATTTGGTGGTGGAATTTTTTACCCTCAATTTCTTTCTTCTGGATCACTATTTTGGTTTGGTTGCTTTTTCTTATGCAAAATTTGATTCCAGAAACTTACCGTACTCCCATACTATATTGGAGTGGACAAGGATTGACAGCAGTTATTTTGGGAGCCATACCAGCAATTGGTTTGTGTACATTGAAAAGAAATTTACATTCCAAAACTGGAGTCTCTTCCTGACTTTTATCGATATATTCTATAACCTTAATATTTATGACTCGCCCGCGCATTCTTCAACTTGGTCAAAGTTATACATTTAATAAGTATTTTGAATTACCCTATGCCCCAGCAGATATCTTGGCGGAACTGGGATGTAGTTACGAACGCGCATCGCTACAACTACCACAATATTCAGGTGTAATTGACTATTTAGAGTTTTTACAGCGTTACTTACGGCGCAATATCATGTGCGTAAATACTATCAGTGAAGCTGCAAAACGTGAAGTTTTAATTGCTCCTATTTTGTTGGAAATTTGCGACCAAACGCAAACTCAACTAAACATTGAGTACCCCATTAATGTTAGCGAACAACTCAAAGGAAGTTTTGATTACTATATTTCATCTTCCAATTCACTATTAGTAGTTGAAGCCAAGCAATCTGATTTAAGTCGGGGGTTTACTCAACTGGCAATTGAATTGATAGCACTCGACCAATGGACAGATTCTCAAACCCCAACTTTGTATGGTGCTGTAACAAATGGTGAAGATTGGCGATTTGGAATATTTTATCGGCAAGATAAACGGGTCATGCAAGATATTAAACTTTATCGCGTTCCAGAAGGTTTGGAAGAATTAGTGCGAGTACTTGTAGGAATTCTTACCAATGCTAATAGTTAATTATGTACTCAAGCTTGAGCTACCCAGTCCCATTTAATTGCTATCCCAAATGGTTTCTAAACGCTCTTGTGCTATCTTAAGAGCTTTTTCGGGAGACTCACCCAGCAATGTCGCCTCGATAGCTCGACCAAGACTGTCAGAAAGACGGCTATATCCAGCAATAATCGGTCGAGCGCCAGCCAGAGGAATTTGTTCCATAAACACTTTTAACCAAGGTTTTTGCTTGATGAATTGCTGATAAGCTTCACTTTGAGCAGCTTTAAGATTAACTGGTAAAAAACCGGTGCCGATACTCCATTCTTTTTGGAATTCTTCACTCAAAACATATTCTAAAAATTTGAGTGCGGCTTGCTCTCTGACTGGTGTAGTCTTCATTACATACAGATTTCCGCCACCTGTCACCGTAGCTTGACTAACATTTGCAGGTATGGGAAATGCGTCGTAATCAACTTTAGATTTAGTGATATAACTCCAAGGGCCTGTAATTTGCATAGCAACGCGACCCGCTATAAAAGCATCCTCTTCATAACCCCGCTCTGGAGAAGAAAGCATGGCTGAACCATCTTTTAATAGCTCTTGCCAGAATTGTAAGGCTTTCAGCGCTCCAGCATTTGTTAAATCTGGTCGGTTGTTTGTCAGTACTTCTCCTCCAGCGCTCAGTAAAAAAGAAAACCAGCTAAAAACAGTCCATTCTCCCTTCCCTAAAGGCAGTGTAATTCCGTACTGCTCTGGTCGGTTGTCGCCATTGCGGTCTATGGTTAATTTTTTGGCAACTTCCCTCAATTCTTCCCAAGTCTTGGGCATTTGCGTAATTCCCGCACCTTGGAAAAGCTTAGGCCTATAAAAAATGCCTATATTGCTTGTGTACAACGGGGCTGACCAAAGATGACCATCTAATTGCAATTCCTCAAGTAGGTTAGCGCTGATTTCTGACTTTATGGGTAATTTGTCCAACCAATCTTCTAAAGGTATAACTGCCCTTAAATCTACCAACTGACCTGTAATTTGCGGGTAGAATGCCAAGATATCTGGAGGCGCATTACCCACAACCGCAGTTAATATTTTTGGCAATTGGGGTTGAGCTAAAAAGATAGATTCTACCTTGATATCAGGATGAGTCTGATTAAATTGGTCTACCAGTTTTTCAAACACATCTCGATTTGCAGGGGGATTGATTGCTTGCCACAAGGTTAAATGAATTACTCCATCATCCCTCTGTGCTATTCCCTGACAACCAGATAACAATATAAGAAACGAACTTAGAACAATCCCTAAAAGTAACATTTGCCAAACAGAAGTAATGAGCCGACGAGAATAATGGCTTATTTGGGATAAAAAAAGGATAATCTTCATGCCAGGTAGTTAATCTGATTAAGAAATATTTTCCAAAACACTTTTGGTAATACTAGTTTCTGCTCTTGTGTAAATATAAGTTTGGGGTTCGGTTAGTTTTTCGGTTCTGAATATTTTTGCCGCCCGATACCAAAAGTCTGTATCCTCTCCATAGGCAATATGATTAAATCCTTTCACCTCAAAAAATACCTGTCTCTTCCCAAAAAATGTTGGGCCTAAAACACATTCTCGGAGATTAATTTTTTGACCTGGTTGAAAATAATCTGCAACCCAAATCTCTTCTTCGGCTGCGAATCCCCCTTCAATCAAATCAATTTCTGGATTAGCTTTCATATATTGAATTCGCGCATCCAAGTGATTGACTTTGTACGCATCATCACTATCTAGAAATGTTATGTATTTGCCGAAAGATGCTTGGATACCAGCATTTTTAGCATACCATAGCTTCTTATTTTGATGTTTCAAATACCGGATATTTTGAAATTGTTGAATATAAGGATTGACAATTTCAAAAGTATTATCTTGGCTGCCGTCATCAACTATAATCAGTTCCCAATCTTTAAAACTTTGAGCAATAACACTATCGATACAATTATTTAGATATTTTGCTCTATTGTAAGTACAGAGAATAATTGATACTTCATGATTGAAATCAAAAACTACAGTTTCCATTGTAAAATCATCTTAATCATCATTGCAAATTATGGGGGCTGCTTGGCGTGGGAATGTTGAGCCAGTAAAACATCAGCCAGATCCGAAAATTAATTGGAATTTATCAAAGCATTTAGCAGATTATTCTGTGAGTGGATTATGACTGTTTAACCAGAAGCGGATCTGATTTTAACTTAATCTAGATGCGCGATCGCTAATATTCCTGCATCCCCATCTAAAGTTACCTCTACACCCACTGGTAAGGCTGAATTGGGATTATCATGACCAAAAGGCAAATCGGAGACAATTGGAATACCCAAATCACCCAAGCGATCGCGCAGTACTTCTTCTACACTAAAACTAGATATAGTTGGTGGCGCTTCACAGCGAGTAAAACCCCCCAAAGCAATACCGCAGACTTGAGACAAAGCACCACTCAAACGCCACTGCGTCAGCATCCTGTCAATCCGATAAGGTGCTTCGGTAACATCTTCCAACGCCAGGATTACACC
The DNA here is from genome assembly GCF_017115165.1 of Nostoc sp. LPT. GTDB lineage: Bacteria > Cyanobacteriota > Cyanobacteriia > Cyanobacteriales > Nostocaceae > Nostoc. The sequence goes on from NZ_JABXKF010000190.1 coordinate 18,891, forward strand.
ATCTAGATGTGGCAGGATTGGTGTACCCAAAAGGTGAGTAGCTACCGTGAGATTCCCTGGTAACAAAGTACCATTAACCACACCACCACCCCAACCACAACCTTTGAGAGGCGTGAAAGAACTACTTTCTACCCAATCAAATAATCGCTTAATTGACCAATCTGGCTCATCTGCCAAAGTTGTCATTACAGGGCCGTGAACGCCGGAAATTCCTGCTGTATAAAGGCTCCATAATAAAGCTGTAATATCAGAAAAGCCTATCAGCCACTTGGGAAGCGCGGAGGTTGGCCAATTCCAATCTTCTAAAATGCGGGTGCTGCCAAAACCACCTCTGGCACAGAGAATACCACGACAATCAGGATCTTGCCATGCTGCTGCTAGCTGTTGACGGCGATTTTCGTCTATCCCAGCTAGATAACCCCATTTGTCATCTATCTGGGGGCTGACTTTTAATTGATAACCACGCGATCGCCAAATTTCTAGACTCTGTTTAAATTCCTCGAATTCTCGCAAAGCACCACTAGGGGCAATTACTCGTAGTAAGTCTCCAGGTTTTAGGGGCGGTGGTAAGATTTTGGCTGGCATGAAAAAAGTTAGGAGTAAAAAGTATAATATTAACAATGCTGCAACTGTGTTAACAATACAACAACTTCATCAATTGCCTGTCGTACCACTGTTGCAGACTGATCGGACTGATTGACGATAATACTAAAAACTAGCGGCTCATATTTCGGCGCATTCAGATATCCAGATAGAGAAATTACACCCGTTAACGTACCCGTTTTTGCTTGCACAATGCCCTCAGCAGATGTATCTTGAAAGCGGCCTTTCAGAGTTCCACTTTTACCAGCCACGGGTAAAGATGCGCGATATATATATGCTGTTGGGGTTTTTGCCATTCCCCGCAGAGTTTGTACAAAAGCTTCTGGTGTTACTAAGTTACGACGTGATAAACCGGAACCATCCACTAAAATATAATTTGTTGGATCGACCCCCAATTTAGTTAAGCTTGCTTTGACAACTTCTAAACCGACATCAGCACTAGTCTGATTTTTTAGTCTAGTTTTTTTCACAGATAATTCTCTCAGCAGTGCTTCAGCATAAAGATTATTACTATTTAAATTAGTTTCTGCTAATAATTCAGCTAAAGGTGGCGACTCTACAAATGCTATTTCCTCTTGATTAATACCACCATTTCCTACTAATGTTTGTCCCAAAGTAATTTTTTCTGTTGCTAAAGCAGTACGGAAGCGTCGTAAAAAGTAATAATTAGGATCAACTACAGGCAAATCTATTAAAGAGGGTTCTGAATTCGTTGCCAGTTGTCCTTGAATTCGTAATACTGTTCCTGACAATTCGCGGGTGACATTGACAGAGCTTGGTTGATTTTGGGCAACGGTTACTGATTGATTAATTATCCGCCACTGTTTCGCTTCGCCAGCATCAATCCACATTAATTGTAAAGATTTACCTACAGCCTGCGGTACAAGTTTTAAGCTAAAAATATTTTGATTCAGAATAAAGCTACTGACTGGTGCGCCATAGTCTGATTGCACATCTTCCCATTGCCAGGTTGGGTTAACAATATCACCTTGAATAGAACTATCATCGGCAATCAACCGCTGAATTTGAGTAATACCTTTCTGTTTTAACTGTTGTGCCAATTTTTGCAGTTCAGTATCGCTTAAGCTAGGATCTCCCCTACCGACAATACGTAAAACACCATTGCTATTTTGATAAATAGAGGTGCGAATCCGAAAATTAGCACCCAATTCCTGCAATGCAGCTGCTGTGGTCAGCAATTTGAGGTTAGACGCAGGAGTAAAATATTTCTGAGCATCTCGACTGTAAAGAGTTTGTCCGGTTGACAGGGGTTGTACCAAAATTCCCCAGCGCTCCCGACTAAATAAGGGACGATTGATTACAGCATCTATCGCTGTTCCCAGTTGGCTAGAGCAAATTGATTTTGTGGTAGTTGTTGGTGCAACTGGGGTTTGTGCTTTTGCAACTCTAGAACTAAATCCTATCTGGCTAGTCAAAAATATTAATAAAATACCCAGTGGTTGATTTAAAATCTTAAGTCTCACCAATTTTCCTTATCCCAAAGACAGATATTTTTACCTTGCAAACAACTTCTTTCCGGAGAGAGAAGAATTGCCTCAGTAAAGTTACTTAATTAGTATAGGGAAGATGTTCACATGTTTCCTACATAGGCGATCGCACAAACATAATTTATGGGACTACAAAATAGAAACGTAAATCAACCTGCATATACAGAAATACGAAATCGAGGCAACGGTGTGAGTACATTTTTATCTGGTGTAGCTGTATTACTCTCTACTTTGGCTTTGGGATGTAGCGGCTATGTAGCTTATGAAGTTTTCACGTTACGGGAGACACTAAATGCTACTAATACAGTCAGTAGCAGCATTCCTACTCAAGTGCCAAGTTCTACAGCTACAACTTCTCCACAAGCAACAGTCTCTCCATCTCCAGCCAGTGCAACAACTTCAGCAATTAGCCCTGGTCAATTTGTGCAGCCTGCTTTTGGCAAAAAGGCAGAAGTTGAGTTACTTTCAGCAAAACGCATTAAAGATCCAGAAACTGGAAACCGTGATGTGGTAAATGTGCAAATGCGTATTCGTCGCCTTGCCACAGACGGAGTTGTTGGTAGCGATATTATATCGGTTGCTAGTACAACAGCCCGCAATCCTGACACTAGCGTAACCTACAAAGGAGTTGCTCTTAATCGCTCAACAGGAAGCGTTTCTTTGTTCCCAGTACGTCCACAAGCCTCCGCAGATGCTTATATCTGGCTAAGAGTTCCCGATGGTATCAATAAATTGGACATTTTTGTGCCAGATACAGCCGCATTTAAAAATGTACCAATTTCCTTTTAGCTAGCTAACTGATGTCAAATAACTCCCCATCCAGGGGAGTCAGTAGTAAATAGTATTTTATTATACAAATAATGTTTTAGTTCTCTAAACAGTAGCCTGTAACTGTAAGCAGCAGTTTGAGAGATAACCAAATTTCCAAAACCCTTTTTAATTACTTTCTCTTTCACTCCAGGAGTAATTTCGCTGACTGCCATTGATGCAGTTAAACTCATTTGCATAGTTTGCAAAGTTAGTTTAGTAGCGATTATTTGACCCCTTCTTCACCACTAAACCCGTCGTTAAAGGCACTGGATTGGGGCTATCCATTAGTTATCAAATTGTTGTAGAAAAACATTGTGGTCAACTGCAATGCATATCTACGGTAAAAGAAGGAACCGAGTTTATTTGATTGTCTTTGCCCTATCCCGTGTGTTCTGGCTTTCACTGCTTTCATTATTAGCGGCTGGTTTCGGCTTTATTTTGCAGATAATTGCCGGACGCACTTTGCTTCAGTTGTTAGTGAGTGATGAAAATCGCGGACAAATTACAGGTCTTTATGTTATGGCATCTACAGGCGCAGTACCTATAGGTAACTTAATAGCTGGCGCACTAGCAAGCAAAATTGGTAGTAGCAATACTGTCATCCTTGGTGCAAGTATTTGTATTGCAGGCTCAATTTTCTTTATGCAGCAAATCTCCACCTTCCGCGATCTGGTTCGTCTGAATCTACGTACTGAAGGAGCTTAAAAGAAAAATAGCTCTGGCTATTTGAAAGAGTGCATAATCAGCCATAACCCCAAAAATTGATAACAACAATGACTACTATAAATGACCCTGCTGTTGTCGCGGAAGTAACTGATTTGTACCTCAAGTATGAAGAAGCCCTTTGTAATAACAATTTAGAAGTGATGGACAGCTTGTTTTGGGATGCACCCGAAGTAGTGCGGTTTGGCATCACAGAAAACCTTTATGGCGGCGATGAAGTTCGTAACTTTCGCCAGAATCGACCAAACCCAAAAATAGAGCGAGAAATCTCGAATCTCAAGGTTGTAACCTTTGGGAAAGATGCAGCAACAGTAACTTTAGAGTTTCGCCGGATTATCAATGGTGTAGAGCGTTTCGGGCGACAAAGCCAGACTTGGTACAGGTTTACCGAAGGATGGAAGGTGGTTTCAGCCCATGTTTCATTATTGCCAGTGTGATGGTGTGAGAAGTTTTGCTTAAGGAGTAGATATGACAACCTATCCTATCGCCTCTAGTGCATCATTAGTGCAGCAGGCCGAATCTCTAGCTGCACAACTTGAGTTTACCCAATTCTCCCAGAAGTTGGTCGCCTGTTGCACGTCCTCACCAGCCACATCATACAGGGTCAAATTGGCGAGATTGGTAGCGGGTGTGGGGTTGATGCAGCGTGGATTGTGAGTGCATTACAGCCAAATAGTACATTCATTACTATTGAAAGCGATCGCGATCGTGCCAAACTTGTGCAACAGCTATTTGCAGATAAGTCTAATGTCCGCGTACTTCAAGGCAACTAGCACGATTTACTCACCTATGCTCCCTTTGATTTATTATTTGCCGATGGCGGAAAGGCAAAACTTACAGAACCTCAGACATTGATAACTGCTCTCAAACCTGGAGGCTTCATCTTACTAGACGATCTCACACCCGAAGAATACTGGCCATCAGAATGGCACGGACGAACAGATCCAATCAGAGAATTTTGGCTCAAAGATCCTCGAATTGCTGCCACAGAAATCCGCGTGACAGCAAAAAATTCAGTAATCCTAGCAACACGCATTCAATGAAATAATTACTGTAAAAAGCAGATAAAGAGAGGTTTAAATATGGGAAATTCATTTGATTGGATTGTATTAAAATCTAGACATTTAGTAAAAGATAAATGGATTTCAGTACGGTCTGATACTTGCCAAATGCCTAATGGAACAATAGTTGACCCCTATTATGTTCTTGAATATCCAACATGGGTAAATGTTGTAGCTTTAACCAAAAATCAGGAAGTTATTTTAGTAAAGCAATATCGCCACGGTCTGAAAAAAACAATTCTAGAATTGCCCAGTGGTGCTGTAGAGACTGAAGATGTTTTGCCAATGGAAGCTGCAAAACGCGAATTATTGGAAGAGACTGGTTACACTAGCAATCATTTTATTGAAACTGGTATATTATCACCAAACCCAGCTAATCATACCAATTTAACCCATTGTTTTTTAGCAACAGATGTGGAATACGTAGCTGATTTAAAGTTAGACATTACCGAACAAATTGATGTAGTTTTATTGCCTTTAAAAAAAGTCATTGAAGGTATTGATCAAGGTATACTGCTGCAAACATTACATATTAGCTCATTATTTTTTGCTCTAAAAAAACTTGATAAAGTGCAATTTACTTAGTCATCTGGCTAGAGTTGTCTTTGTCAATAACTTCACTAAAGGATAAAAGATAAATGACTGCAACCATTTCATTTGATCGCGTTTCTGATATCTACGATGCAACACGAGGACTACCGCCTGAGATTTCCGAGCAAATCACAGATTTTATTCTCAATCTAGTTTCAGCAACAACATAAACAAAATTCTATGAAACAGGTATCGGCACTGGTAGAATTGCTGTCTCGACCGCAAAAAGAGGTTACTCTTAGAGCTAATTTGTAAACTCAAGTAAAGTACTTGTCTGATAAGGGTTTCAGTAATTTAAGTCAATACAGCACTTATTTGCTGAAACTTAGACCTAGTAATGATTTGAGTACTCTTAAGATTTTATTTACGAATCAGCTCTTATACTGGTATAGATATCTCTGAAAAAATGTTAGCTAAACTGCACCAAAAACTAGAGGGTGTATCTCATCAATTAACAGCAATTAAGAGCTAATTTGTAAACTCAAGTAAAGTACTTGTCTAATAAGGGTTTCAGTAATTTAAGTCAATACAGCACTTATTTGCTGAAACTTAGACCTAGTAATGATTTGAGTACTCTTAAGATTTTATTTACGAATCAGCTCTAAGGGAGACGCAACTTCTCTACCATTTGCTGATAATTCTTTTGATGTGGCGTTGACAGTTCATGTGTTTCACCTGGTTTCTGCTTGGAAGCAAGCACTAGCAGAAATTCGTCGAGTCGTTAAACCGCGAGGAATTTACCTCTACACTCACGGTAATATGAATTTCAGCAAAGTTAATGAAGATGTCAATCAGGGTAGATTTGAATTTCAGCAACGTTGACAAGATATCATTGCTAGCTATGATTATCCCTTACCTCGCTATGGTGCAACAGAAGAAGAGGTTTTAACAGAGTTGCGCGAACAAGGAGCAAATTTAGAAACAGTTGTTGCAGCCAAATGGCAGTCTAAACTAACTGTGGGCAAATTGCTTGAATCTCATCAAAACAAGATTTATCGCCATACTTGGCATATCCCAGATGATATCTTTGCCCGTGCAATTCAAGATTTGCAAGACTGGGCTTTGCAACACTACGGCTCTTTAGACTACGATTTGTCTGGTGAAAGTAGCTTCAAGATTGTAGTAGTACGCAACTGGGCTTAATTGCGATAAACAATTTTGTAGTAAGGACTTTAGTCCTTGTCTTACAGCAATTTTTAGGTAATTAGACCACGACTGAAACGAGGAGTAGAGAGTGTGGAGTAGTGTAGTTCAATTACTTAAAAAGCACTATAAGCACTGAAGTGCTTACTACGTAATAGACAAAGATAAACTGGACAATCACTAAACGAGGATTCACTAATGATATTGGAAACTCAACGCCTATTACTGCGGGAAATGACGCTTTCTGACCTCGACGCGTTACTGCTTGTCCTCGGCGATGCAGAGTCGATGCGCTACTACCCAAAACCCTTTGACCGCGAGATGGTGGAAAGATGGATTGACCGACATCGCCACAACTACGCACAGCACGGCCTCGGCTTGTGGGCCATGGTTCTCAAGACGACGGGTGAGGTAATCGGCGACTGCGGACTGGTTTGGCAGGAGGTCGAGGGACACCAAGAACTCGAAATTGGTTATCATGTCCGCCGCGACCAACAAATGCAGGGTTACGCAACTGAAGCTGCATCTGCTTGCCAAGACTACGCCTTTAATGTACTGGGTTGCGATCATCGCGTCATTTCCCTAATTCGCAAAAGAAACATTCCTTCTCGTCGTGTAGCTGAAAAGAACGGACTCAAGGTCGTTCAGGAGACACTCTGGCGCGACATACCGCACTATATATATGCTGTGCAGCGCTCAGAAAGTAAATTTCTTACAACAAGCAATTTCTCAGAAGCAGAGAAGTTTAATAATCTGTGTACTAACGTTGAGGCTGCTCACGAGAAACATAGCTCAATACGCTTGGGTTAGCGTCAAAAACCATAAACTGCGTAGTAGCGTAGCAAGCTTAAAATATTGGGTTGAGTAATCATAGAATAGTTTTGGACTTTCTAGGTTTTGTGAACCCAACGTTTTAAGGATGACGTGCTAGTAGGTTGGGTTGAACTTTAGTGTTACCCAACAAACCACTGAAAATGTTGGGTTTCGTTCCTCAACCCAACCTACAATTCTCCTTAACCCAAGCGTATTGGAACATAGCTAGCCATTAGACTTCTTGGCATTGTGGGGAAAAGGGTAAGGGGTAAAGGGCAATACGCTTGGGTTAAGGGTTATTGGTGTAAATAATTGGTCTTTCAAGAGGCGATAAATCGCGTCTCTACATCAGGGTTTTGTTGCTCATTCTGAACTGTATTGCCTAATAATTGCGTTGTAGAGCAAACTTTTGGTTGGCTATGCTTCAAAATATCAGGTGCATTTAATTTTTTGAGTATAAAATCTAGCTGTTAAAAGAGCCGCACCTGCTACTAAAGTTGCTAGTACACTATCAGGTTCAGGGACGGCAGCAACTTGAGCATCAATTCGTGCAGTTCCAGCAAACAAACCGGACAATTCAGGGTCCTCTAATATATCAGCAAACTCTGGAGAAATCAACAATTGAACATCAGGGATGGTTAAATTTTGGCCATCAAATGCCACAAGTCCCGGACTGCTCAAATCAAACAAAATTGTATTTAAAGAAAACGTGTCTCTTAAAACAAGTCCGCTGGCACCTGTGACAGTACGTCCTGGAGCAAAACCAATTGAAAAATCACCAACAGTAATTTGATCGTTGAATGTAACAGTACCAGTATGCTCGATTGTACCTGAAAGCGGAGTAAAACCGCTCTCGTCACTGAACGTGAAGTTAGTAAGTGAGTCGATGTTGAAACCAACTAAATAATTGCTAGGAATTGGTGCAACTGTCTGATTAGTGCCTGTCAAAGTTAGCCCAATACTACTAAGAATCTCCTCGTGATCGCGATCGATGCTGGTGACTCCAGATATCACTTTAAAAGTTGCAGCATCTACCTGTATCGGTGCTATTGAGATAAAAGCTGCTGTCGTACAACCAAAAATTCCTGCAAACTGAAAAAAACGCATATATATTTCTGATGATCTTCGTAGTTTATTCTATCTAACAAAACGTCTTTTATTAATAGATAAATTCAAAAGTTTTCCCTAAAGAAGTATTCTCAAAACTTAAGATTATGTAAAGATACTGTTAATAACAAAATTTAAACCATACAGCTACAAATACAAAGTTGAGTTTGTGGTTACAAATAAAAATTACTAGTCAAAATGAAGCAAAAAGTATAAGGTATAAAGCATTAAGGATATAAAATGAAAACAATATAGCTACGTTTAATTATGTCCAATGCCAATTATTTAGGAGCAAATTTAAAAGTACCTCTCCCAAATTTGGGGGAGGGATTTAGGGTGAGGGTTTTTGATTCATGCAAGAAGTCTAATTTAAGTATTTGCAGACTCTAGCTGAGAACCATAGGCTGATTTATTCTCGCTGATTTACTTCTTAGTTCACAGACTTGTTCTAATCCAGCAGCTTATTTTCTCCAAATTAGGATCTATTTCCTGCCAAAAGCTTGCTGACGAGTCTGTTTCTCTTGTTGCAGCGAATATTTTATATATACTGTCGAAGTTTTTTTGAATCAATTGCTTATCTAGTTTAGGAATATCTAATTTCAGATATTTCAGACGGTTGGGTAATTCTACTTTCTCTTTTGTCGACAAGTGGGCAATCTGAGCAATTTGTTCTAAAATTTTGTCTATTGATGTAATAACTTCTTGCAGACTCGGCTTTTTAGTTTTTAATTGTAAATCTTTTTCTTCAAAGGCTTCTTCTTGATTACCTAACTTTACTAAGACTATTTTAACAAAGAAAATATTGTAATCTACCTCACTAACTTCACCCACCTGCTGATGATATTTTCCACTTTTATTTATAAGTACTATGTCACCTTTCTCAATTCTGTTGTTCATAATTTATACAGCTTTGTAATGAAATTACTAAATAATCTCCTCTACAGAAAATACTACTCTAAAGCCACAAACCCTCAGCCCACCGTCTGACTCATTCCAGCTACGGCTAGCACTGCGACACAGTTCTGGACTGAAACTCCAAGAACCACCGCGTAGCACCCGACGATTTATATCGCCGCCAACTTCCCAAGCTGTTCCATCTAAGGGTGCGTCATTGTAATTGTTATGCCACGAATCAGCACACCATTCCCAAACTAACCCGTGCATATCGTACAATCCAAAGGCGTTGGCGACTTCAAAACTACCGACGTTTGTTGTTTCTTTACGGAATTTGCTTTTTGGTTCCATAGTGCAGCTGACTAACTCAGGAGTAATGGTTTCGCCAAAATGGAATGAGGTTGTAGTTCCAGCCCGACAAGCATATTCCCATTCCGCTTCACTCGGTAAACGATAGTTGCATCCAGTTTTTTCTGATAGCCTGAGACAGAACTCTACAGCCTCATACCAAGATACATTTTCTACTGGTCTATCTAGACCTTTGAATTTCGATGGATGGGGATTTAAAGCTTGTTTGACTTTGGGTAAAGCTGCTACTACTCTCCACTGTGCTTGAGTTACAGGAAATTTCCCCATAAAAAATGGTTTAACGGTAACTTGATGTCGAGGACGTTCGTCAGCATCTCCTTCAAACTCTGGCGAACCCATCATGTAAGTACCACCAGGAATCGATACCATTTCTAATGTGACAGACCTACCTAATTCTTCAGCAAAGAAGTTTGCATTACAGTTCATGCGGTTTACTTCTCTACCACCTGTGTCTACTGTCACTACGTCAAATTCAAAGGTTTCTAATGGGGGTAATGGTACGATTACTTTTTGTGATAACGGCAGTAATATAGGTTGAGGTATCGAAACAATTTTTAAGGCAACAGGTTCAATGTTCAATGTGGCAAACTTCAAATCGTTAATGACTTCTACTGCTGTTTGATACCTTTCACTCGGTAGATGTTTGAGTAATTTATCTAAAATTTTTCCTAATTCGTCGCTGATAGTAATACCTTTTTTTTGTAAACGTTCGCGCCACAACCATTTAGCGCTCATGGCATCATAAATAGGGTCATTAATCTGTCCAGAAGCATCCTGCAAAGGCAAACATTGAGTTAAAAGACGCACACAAGTTACGCCCAAAGCATACAAATCACTGCCGTGACAAGCAAATCCAGCCATTTGTTCTGTTGGGGCATAGCCAAGGGTATAAATTACCGTAGCTTGTCTTCCTATACTGGTTTGTGTCACCTGTTTAGCACCGCCAAAGTCAATTAAGACGGGTTTTTTATCACTTGCACGGCGAATGATATTTTCTGGTTTGATATCCCGATGAATAACGTTATGGGTATGAATGAATTCCAGAACTGGCAATAAATCGGCTAAAAGTTCCCAAATTTGTTGTTCGCGATAAATTTGTTGCTGAACTTCTTGTAAGAGAGTTTTTCCTTGAATAAATTCTTGTACGAGATATAAGCTAGTACCTTGTTCAAAATAAGCTAGTAATCTAGGAATTTGGGTATGATTTTCTCCCAGTTCATACAACCGAAAAGCCTCTTCTTTGAAAAATTCTGCGGCTTTAGTGCGTTGTCCTGTTCCCTGAAACTGCGGGAAAAATTGCTTGATGACGCAAGGGGCGTTTAGTCTGTCTACATCTTCTGTAGCATAAGTTCTACTAAATCCACCTTCACCTAAGAGTCTTAATACGCGGTAACGGTTTCTGAGAAGTTTGCCAAAGTTGCTTTGTCCGCAACTGACGCAAAATCTATTGCTATCAGAGTTGAATGGATTTGAGCAATTGGGATTTTGGCAGATTTGCATAATGAGGGGGAAATAGCATCTTCTCCAAAGTTAGCCCCAATATTATCTAATTGAAAACAGTTATGTAGAGAAGCGAACACGGAAGTTTATTCATGTGTTTAAAACTATCTTTCACACGAGGGCATAAGGATATAATACAATTCAAAATTCAAAATGACGCTCGCGGACTCGCTAACGCTGCGCTAACAAAATTCAAAATTTAAGAGAATTACATCAGGGGATTTAAAATTCCGAATGACACTGATATTTGTGCGTTATGGCAAGCATAACTCACCCGATATTTTAATATAGCTGTTGTTCACTATCTAAAAAAGTTCATAAATAACCAAATTACCCATAATTTTTATTGGCAATAGCGAGTCTTATTTGAAAGTTTTATTCTCTCCAGAAGCGCGAATTAATTCAGCTACAAGCGCAACGATCGCAGATACTAAAATTAACATGACACTCAGAGCATTAATATCAGGTTTAACTCCGGTTCTAATCCGGCTAAAAATTTCCATTGGTAGAGTGTTAGAACCGCTACCAGCAGTAAAACTGGCAATGAGAAAGTCATCTAAGCTAAGGACAAAAGCCAATAGACAACCAGCGACAATCCCAGGCATTAATTGAGGTAATAATACTTTGATGAAAGCTTGGGTTGGTGTCGCGCCTAAATCTAGTGCTGCTTCTTCTAAGTGGGGATCTAAATTAGTTAGTCGGGAAGCAACCACAAGTCCGACATAAGCCAGACAAAACACGACATGGGCTGCAACTATCGTCCACAAACTCAAAGGTATTGCAAAAGCTGCTAGACATACTAGGGTCGCCACTGCGATCGCAATATCGGGAATAATCAATGGTAGGTAAGCAATACCACGATACAATTTCTTACCAGGAAATTCGTAACGCGCCAACCCTACTGCCATCAAGGTTCCCAGCACTGCTGAAATTGCCACGGCACAACCAGCAACTATCATACTATTTTGCAAAGCTGATAAGATGCGATCGTCACTGAACAACTTGCGATACCAATCGAGAGTGAATCCTTGCCAAGTTGCACTGTAGGGCGACTGATTGAAGCTATAAAAGCCAAGTACCAGTATGGGCAGGTACATGAACACAAATATCAACAGTGAGAAAACCGCCTGCCATGAGACACGCGGTTTTTTGAGAGATGGAGAGATATTCACGTTTATATATGATTTTTATTGATAGCAATATAATATATCATATTTAATGTAAAAAGTCAATGATTTAACTATCTTCTCTTTCTTTTGACTAGCAAAGAATCGAATAGTATCTCAATTAATCATATAAGAGGCTTAAGCCCCTTGTTATAAGGTACAGCATTTTGCATCTCAATGAAGTACATCCTTACCCCCCTTAATCCCACGCCACTTGCTATAACGGAGGGAGCCACTGCGGTCTTGGGGTTTCCCCAAGTGGAGCAAGTGGCGTGAGGGTTAGGGAGGGGTTTTTTGTACTTCATTAACTTGCAATTTGCTGTAGATCAATTTCCACCCTAGACATCTAGTGAAAAAGAGATATAGCACTGCTATGTTTCTACAAGGGTTTTGGATAACGTATATTTAATTTCTGAAAATGTCTAATAGTTAATTGTTACCTTTAAAAACTTTGATAGAACTTATAAGAAAAATTGCTGCTTTTGATTTCCAACTATCTACTTTACAAAAGTTTATCCTCTGGACGGCTCCAGATTATTCTTGAGAGTACGGAAAGCCGCCTAAAAACTCTCTACACGATTTATTCTTTAATTAACATTTGCAAATTAGATATTCGACAGGCGATAGCAGAGATTTTTCGCAAAATATCAGCAATTAGCTGAGAAGATGACAATTCTAGGAAAATTATGTTTGTCAGCAAAATCTATATTTAACATTGTACCAAATCACCCAAAAATTAATAACCAGAGTGTATTTACCTCTTTAGGAGTGGGTAATTTCCGTACTAGGATAGACAAAACTCTAGAAGTAATAGCATAAGATTTAAAAGCAATTGTTAAGTAGTTTAGGATCTAAAGCTACTTTACTCATGCCAAGTTAATCAATTACAAGCACTCAAACAACAGAAATAAAAAAATTCTAATTCAATTTTTATTTTTTAGGAGGTTTATGATGAAAATCGCTCAATTAGCGCCGCTGTGGGAGAGAGTTCCGCCTCCAGCTTATGGTGGCATAGAGTTAGTAGTAGGGTTACTGACCGATGAATTAGTCCGGCGCGGACACGAAGTAACTTTATTTGCATCGGGAGATTCTATTAGTTTGGGAAAACTAACTTCAGTTCATCCCCGCGCTCTCAGACTCGATCCTACTATTAAAGATTACGGTATTTACGAGATGCTGAATCTTGCTTCGCTGTACGAACGTGCAGAAGAGTTTGATATTATTCACTCCCATATCGGATATGGGGCGCTGGCTTACGCAAATTTGGTAAAAACTCCTACGGTTCACACGTTGCACGGTATTTTTACCCCTGATAACGAAAAGATGTTTAATTTTGGTAAAAAACAACCCTACGTCAATATCTCTGATGCACAACGAGAACCAAGGTTAGGATTGAACTATGTCGCGACGGTTTACAACGGGATTGATGTCAGCAGTTATGAGTTTCACTCCCAACCAGAAGATCCTCCTTACTTAGCGTTTTTAGGTCGGATTTCTCCAGAGAAGGGAGCGCACTTAGCTATAGAAATTGCCAAAGAAACTGGTTGGCATTTAAAAATGGCAGGTAAGATAGACGTTGTTGATGTCGAATACTTTGAAAAAGAAATTAAACCGCACATTGACGGAGAGCAAATTGAGTATCTGGGTGAAGCCAACCATGCTCAAAAAAATGCTCTGATGGGTGGTGCAGTAGCAACTCTATTCCCTATCACTTGGCGGGAACCCTTTGGATTGGTGATGGTAGAGTCCATGGCTTCAGGTACGCCAGTGATTGCGATGAAATTGGGTTCTACTGAAGAGATAATTTCCCACGGGAAGACTGGTTTTCTCTGCAATAATATTCAAGAGTGTATTAGTGCCATTGATGGCGTCATAGAGTTAGACCGCTATGCTTGTCGTCGGTATGTCGAAAACCTTTTCAGCGTTGAACACATGACTGATGGCTATGAGGCAGTTTATCAACAAATAATAGCAGAACGATTTTCTCAGAATGGGCATTTTCGCGGTTTAGTTGATTTAGCTAGCAATCGCATTTAAATATTGCATTTGTGTAATATTACATCTTTTTAATTAGGTAGAACACAGATTATCGAGTAGGGTAGCACAGCTGTGCTACCCTACCAAGTTATGTGATTATCCCATTTTTCTAAAGTTCTAGCACTCACTCCTGGAACTCGTTCTAAGTCTTGTAAAGATGTAAATTTTTGCTATTGACGACTAATAATTATTCGCTGTGCTAACTTCTTACCCACGCCAGGGATAGTTGCTAATTCTTCTAAACTTGCGGTGTTGATATTTACTTTTTGAATTGCTTGTAGCTCAGTTGATGAAGAAGTTTTTATTTGAGGACACCGTGTTTGTTCTAATTTAATTTTTTCTTGAATTGCTGGTGGTAAGCCGGGTTTGACTTTAGCATAAAGACGAGCAAATTCTCGCACATAATGGGCGGCAACTATCGGATTTTCAATCACCACAAGTGTCTCGTCGTTACTATTATTGGCAGCATCTGACCAATTATGAGAACCTGTGATTACAGTTTGGCTATCAATAACACCAAATTTGTGATGCAATAAATCGCCTTTGGGTAATACAGGTACACCTACGGTAGTAATTGGATTTGACCAAGGATGATTGTCAATTTCATATTTACATTTGTTACTAAGAGCAACCCCCATCATATCTAAGGCTTCGCTATAAGGACGATAGGCGAATTGTGGTTCAATTAAAGCGCGAATTTGCACACTTTGTTGATGGCGTTTTTCTAAAATATTGGCAAGACGCTGTTCGGAAAGGACAAATAATGCTATGTCAATAGACTTGCTTGCTGAATCCAAAGTTTTACTAATTAAACCATTACTACTGTCACTCCAAGGTTGAGTTGGAGAAGTAGGCGAAAATTTTACAGTAATTTTGGTATTACCTAAAGTTATTTGTTTAGGTAAACGCAGCGGTTTTTTTAAACCAAATCGACTATCTAGTTGACCTCCTGGCCCATCTCCCCATAAGATGTTAAACTCTTCTGTAAATGAAGATGCTAATTCTGGGCTATCAATCTGCAATAAATTATTGGCATTGCCTAAGCTGCTGGAATTTGTAAAGTCACCAGAAGTATCACTTAATGTAAAATTGGCCGAAGTGATAATTATAAGGCGATTGTCCACAATCACAAATTTGTGATGCATCAAGCTGCTGCCTTCTGAACCATCTGCTCGATCGTCTAGCCAGGGAATTTTAGCATTCTGCAAAATCATCAAAGCATCTCTTTGATTGATTTCGGCTGGACTAAGTTGATTATCTTGGTTAATATCGATAAATTGGCGAAATTCGTTGTAACGTTCCTGTTCTCTTTTATCTAACTTACCTATTTCAGTAGATGTTAAGCTACTCCAAGGTCGGCTATAGGTATTTTCTAAAATTATTCTGACTTTTACCCCAGCTTTTTGTCTATCAACCAATGCTTGGGCAACTCTGGGTAAACGTAGTTCTTGCACCGCTACATCTACTGTAGATTTAGCATTCGTAATAGCATCGACAATCTGTTTTTCTAAATCATCCCCAAGGCGAGTTTGCTGACGGTAAGCTTCTTGGTATTCTGAAGACTCAGAATGGTTAAAATAAACTTGAACTAACGGGTCTTGTGGTAAGGGTGCTGGACGCTGATTATAAGACTGGACTCGTTGACAACCAGCGAGAGAGAATATCAGTAAAAAGATAGATAAAAAATATCTTTGTCTAGAGAGAAGTTGCACTGTAATCTGTTAAAAGTGGATTGAAAGTGGATAGATTTATCATTCCCAAAATTTTGTCTTCTGAATTAAGTAGAGAAATAAGTTTCCAAGTAAAGGGAAAAATCCACTGCTAGATGTAAAATTACAGATATTTTTTTCAGAATTTGTCCACTAAAACTGTATATACTGACAAATCCGCAGTCTATCACTAACGTGTGTTCTCACTATTATCGGTTATATGCAAATTTATCTAGATTACAGCGCCACTACTCCGACTCGAAAAGAAGCGATCGCAGTTATGCAAACAATCCTCACTCAACAGTGGGGCAATCCTTCCAGCTTACATGAGTGGGGACAACGGGCGGCAACGGTTGTAGAACAAGCCAGAGTCCAAGTTGCTGGTTTAATTAACGCCGCTACCCCTGAATCAATCGTTTTTACCTCTGGTGGCACTGAGGCAGATAATTTGGCGATTATGGGTGTGGCTCGGTTGTATGCTGTTCCTCAACATCTAATTATTTCCAGCGTTGAGCATTCCGCAATTTCTGAGACAGTACGGTTGCTAGAAATGTGGGGTTGGGAAGTTACGCGCTTGTCTGTAGATATTAAAGGCAGAGTCAATCCCTTGGATTTAAAGGCGGCGTTGCGACATAACACAGCCTTAGTTTCTATAATTTATGGTCAAAGTGAAGTTGGGACTGTGCAACCGATCGCAGAACTGGGTAAGATAGTGCGATCGCATGGTGCTTTGTTCCATACAGATGCAGTGCAAGTTGCGGGACGTTTACCCATAGATGTGCAACAACTACCTGTAGACTTACTTAGTCTTTCCAGTCATAAAATATATGGGCCGCAAGGTGCAGGGGCGTTGTATGTGCGTCCTGGTATGGATTTGATGCCTTTACTGGGTGGTGGTGGGCAAGAAATGGGACTGCGTTCTGGTACGCAAGCAGTACCGATAATTGCGGGGTTTGGTGTAGCAGCAGAATTAGCAGCGCAAGAATTGGCTACAGAAACACCACGGTTAATTGAATTACGCGATCGCGCTTTTGCCCAATTAGCTGAGATTCCTGGTTTAATTCCTACAGGGGATGTTTGCGATCGTTTACCTCACCATATCAGTATGTGTTTAGAAAACGCCGACGGGGAAAAACTGAGCGGTAAAACCTTGGTGCGACAGCTAAACCTTGCTGGTATTGGTATCAGTGCTGGTGCTGCTTGTCATAGTGGTAAACTTAGCCCTAGTCCGATATTGTTAGCAATGGGTTATTCCGAAAAAGCTGCCTTGGGGGGAATTCGCATCACATTGGGACGTGATACGACGGAAGCTGATATAGATTGGACAGTAATGGTGTTGAAGCAAGTTTTGCAAAGGCTGACACCGGATTTATTTTTAGTTAAGCGTTGACCCCTCATACTAAAATTTAGATACAGCATTTGTCGGAGTGTTTTCTATGTCCCTGCAAGAGCTTAAAGAGCAAGCCCGTCAACTGCCAGCGAGCGATCGCCTTGAACTCGTCCGTGCGATTATTGAATCCTTGCAAGATGTTCCAACCCAACCACCTGAGCGATCGCGCATCATCAAGCAGATGAAAGGTTTATTGAAGACCGACCAGCCAGCGCCGACTGATGAACAAGTGGAGTTCATGCTAGAAGAGCGTCGGGTGGAGAAATATCTTTAATGAGAGTTTTGATTGATACCAACATCATTTGAAATTATGTTACATGAGATAAGCTTATGTATGTTTTAAAATGGCTCCTAATGTACTGAAATTGTGACTGTCGCCTGTTGTACATCAATCTTTTGCAAAATCAAATCTTGCATTTGCCGATTAAATCGCTTTAGTTTATCAACATTTTCTCCACAAAGCTGCCAATATTTTTGATAATCGTAGGTTACGAGCCACAAATGATCGTTAAACCCAACAATAAGCAATTCGTCTAGCTTAATTGAATCATCTAGCTTGAGAGACTTGCCAACATCAATGAATGTGCAATCAAAAACTTTTTGATTCGTTTGCAATGTTTGCTGTTTCTGTTGGACATTATCAAAACATTCTTCGATTTTTCGACTGCTTTGGCTAGATGGTTTAAGCAGTACAACCCATTGTCCAAAGTCTAGATTGAACAGCCATTCCTTAAAAATTGGATATTCTGTTTGAGGATAAAGCGTCTGATAAGCGTTGCTTAAAGTAATAGCAATCTGACGATCATGAACACCTAAGCTGATTGCATAAACTGCTGCTGTAGTTGACACGCCATGAGTCACAAACGAGGTAAGGCTATTAAAAACGCTAGGGATTTTTTGATTGTTCAAATAAAATCCAATATGCCTGATTAGTGAGTTAAATCCCCAAGCAAAAGCATGAGTCACTTTTTCCAGTTTTTTGACGACAGTTTCTGTTTTACCCTCGAAATATAAATCTGCTAATTCTTTATAATCTTTACCCTGAAGCCACCCTATCAGTGGTTCAATACTGTCAAGCTTTAAACTTTCTGTCAGTTCCGGGATTTTTTTGAACACATCATAAGACTCCTGCCAAAACATTATGGGCAAATCACTTACGGCAGTGTAATTGTCAATTTCTCCAACAAGTTTTTGTGCATAGGCTGTTATCACTTGATTACTACCTACGCTTAACCCTGTAAGATTAAACAACTTACGCTGTTGGATATCCGTTACTTCATTTTTTAGCAAAATTACTCTTGCCTTTAGCGCATTCTTGAATTCAAGCAATACATCCTCAATATCTAGAGACTGTACATGACATAGCAGTTTCTTAAAAATAAATTCGACCTTTTCCTCATCAACTTCATCAAGACAGGATTCTAGAATCCATGCCAAAAGTTGTGAATCTAGATAGGATAAAATTTCAGTCTGCTTCTTGCTGGCTAAAGTTTGCTTGTGCTTTGTCCAGTGTTGATAGTCATTGCCAGCCTTTCTAAACTGGCTTGTTGAAGCTAATGACCATAGAGAGAGGAAATCCTCAGTTGTCTCAAGCGACAACAACCTTGACTGTGCCAAATGCCTTATACCTGAAACAATAAAACTTTCTGATACTTCTGTCGGCGCTTCCTGGCGAACTCGTTCCAAATCCTTGCTGTCACAAAAGATAATGTGACCTTCTGTTTCACAACCTGCTCGCCCTGCTCGTCCAACCGCATTGGCGTACTGAGCCATGCTAATCGTGTTGTCCATTGACAAGGAATGGACGATTACATTCTTGATTGGCAGATTAACGCCTTGTGACAAAGTGGTTGTAGAGACAATAAGTGGAATGATGTTGTCGCGCACTGCATTTTCTATACGCCGCCTAACAATATTAGGGAGTTCAGCATGGTGATAACAAAATCCAAGTGCAATAGCTTTCACAAGTAAATCTTCAGAGCCAAGTAGTTCACCACATTCATCTGCAATTTGTTGCATTTCTGGTGAAACGGGTAAAGGCTGCTTTTGCAAAAGGGAGATTAAACACTCAGCAATGGCTTCAACGATTGGTTTGGTTGTTGTAAAAACCAAGGTAGAGCCAGTTTGCGTATAATATATAGCGAGTCGTGCTGCGACTTCAACGTATAATCGGTAAAATCTGCCATTTCTATTCTTCATAGGAATTGCAGGTTTCAAGAAAGGCAATGGCACGAAGAAGTTATTGGATGGATAATCACCCGTCTGGGGCAAATAACAAACTGTTGCTCTTTTGCTTCGGCCCCATTCAAAGAAGCCCAAGCGTTGCTTTGTAGGTCGCCAATCTATTTTGACAACATTATTTTCGTTTCCAGAAAGCCACTGGGCGAAATCACTAGCATTGTTAATAACCGCTGAAATCCCAATCACTCTGGCGTGATTCTTTTCTGCAATAGTCAGCAATCTTGAGTAAATTAACTCCTGCCGAAGACTTCTAGGATTTGCGGCAGCAGAATCATGCGCCTCATCAATGATGATGAGTGCAAGCTTACTTTTGAACTCCTCGCTATTGCGGGTAAGCAAATCTAATTTTTCAGGAGTTAGAACAAACACCTGATTATCTTGTAAAATATCCTCTTCCAATTGACTAAAATCATATCCACCATAGAGGATAGAAACAGCTATATTGACGCGGGATAAGCTTGTGGACAGGCTGCTTTCCACCTCATACGCCAAAGCTTTGGTTGGAACAACGTAAGCACAGACTTTATCCGGTTTATCCTTGAGCGAACGGTAAATTGCCAGCTCAACAGTTTTGGTTTTACCTGCACTTGTTGGCATTGCAATAACAAGGGATTTATCCGTCAACAAACCTTCATGCAAAGCTTTCTGCTGCGATTTCCACATCGACATCATGGGAAATTTACCAAGAGTACAAAGGAAGCGCAGGTAAAGCTTCCATTCGGCGTTCATATCAGGAACATGAGTACTGACAAGCCTTTGTGTTGAGATCGATTAAACTTTGCAAATATTTGCCTACAGAGTTGAGCAAAATGTAGGAGCGATAATCACTGACGGTTGCATATTGTTTACCTGCCGCTATTGTCAGCTTAAGAATTTCTGTCTGATGTGATTCATTTCCTGTACGCAGGTATTGAGTAAAATTTGCGAAGGCTTTTGCTGTTAGCCAGTCACCGATATCAGCAATTTTAGCGGACACTAAATCCATCCATTCTTCTTCTTCCAATGGATAATCAGGTGATTCTAATTCCTTCTGAGCGAATTTAAAAAAGAACTGTGCCAGAGCATCTTGTAATTGGCTTATTTCGCCAGTTAGTAGATAGATCAGCAAAATTCTTGGAGTATTCGACAGTAAGACATCTTTAATATCTTGTCGATGTAGAATTTTTGAGACTAAGACTTTGGCGTTGGCATTATATCCTGCGATACTATACAATAATGCACTTGTAACAATATTTTCTACAGCACTATAAGCTTGGTTATCTTCAATTCTAAGAATCGCCAATCTCTCATGAATAACAGCAGATTCCTTGAGTACCTTTTCTGCTTCTTCAGAACCGTCCATCAAAAGGTTATAGCCTGTTAATGCTAGAAAATTAGCTGCTTTTTCTAGTTTAATAGGGTCATATTTATAAGAAATAAACTTTCTTTGCTTATTCCTAAGATCGATTGTTAAGGCTTCTGAAGCTAGCTGGTTATGTTCGTTCTTAAAATCAGAGTTGCTCAGTAACTTTACAACATCTTTTAGCTCATCAATCTCAATAGAAGGAAATGATAATCTTGAAGGTTCTTCATTTTGCTGAATAGCAACTAAATTTTTCTGATAAGCTATCCAGTTTGGAATCAGAAATGCGTTAACAGTCAAAGGAGTTGTAATACCTTCGACAACAGCATCAAAATATTGTTCTTTCCATTTTTCTTGCTCAGTCACAACAACCGCAAGATATTCTGTACGGTATGAATAAGTATAGGTATCATTAAATCTCTTAACCAGTTTTGCCTCGTTGTATCG
The DNA here is from genome assembly GCF_017115165.1 of Nostoc sp. LPT. Classification (GTDB taxonomy): domain Bacteria; phylum Cyanobacteriota; class Cyanobacteriia; order Cyanobacteriales; family Nostocaceae; genus Nostoc. The sequence continues at coordinate 40,345 of NZ_JABXKF010000190.1, forward strand.
TCCAGCCCCTCTAAGAACATTGATGATAAAATCTAGAAGTGTAACTGAACCTTCCTGAACTTTAAGCAAACCCTCGGTAGCCTTTTTAACAGCTTCTTTCGGATTGCTACCGTAATTTTTAACTTCTGTGACCAGTAATGCTTGTGGTATTCCATCAGCATTGAACTTTAGCCCCAGTACATCATCACCATGCATTGCCATTTTTCTATTAGTGGCAAAACGAAGCTTAAAAACGGGAATCTTGTAGTCCGTACAACCTAATATATAAGAAGAGGCTATTGCTTCACCTATAGTGCCATTCCATACCTGCACACTACCTTGTGTCATTTGGTGAAGGTCTTTAAGAACTGACTCTAACCCGTCTTCTTTCAAATTCTCTAGCTCTTCAATGATGCCTTGGGGATGGCGACAGAAATAGGGAATTATCAGTCGTAAGTGACGCAAAAACGTTTCAATGTTTTTTGGATTAACTTTTTGTCTTTCAAAATCTTTGCCAACAGACTTGGCACAAGAGACCAAAACTAGATTAGCAGTGAAATCTTGTAGAAAAGGCATTTTGGAGTAATGAAAAGCACTAGCTGGGTATAGTTACTTATTACTAACATAAGACACGCTGAAATGTCTTGTTAATGCATATCAACTTATCAGTAGGACTAGCCCTTTAAAGGTAGATAAGCCTTTTGTGGGGTTGCTCGTTATCGTATGCCTACTCAATAAAAGTCAATACTGGAACAATGGAAGTAATGCTAAAGCGATATAATAAACCACCTAACTTAACAGTCTTAAAGATGCGATCGCCTTTAGCACGTAGAACCCTTCACCACCGTCATATTCTTTGGCAGAACTGCTAAGGCGATATGTCACCGTCACCGCAAGCATCACTCCAGTTTTTACAAATAGGTAAAATTTTGAGCGTGTCTCCAATGCGATCGCAATTCTCATGCAAGTTCCTGAGTAAGGGCGATATTTATGCACTTTGCGATCACTTTCGGCAAGAAATAACTGGCCATAGGCGATCACCTTTACCATATTGATCCTTTCGTCACCATCATATTCCTCGGCAGGACTGCTAGGATTTCCATAGATTCGGTTTAACAATGAGCTACTCAAGCAAGTTTTAGAGTTGCATTTATCAAATTTCGTGCTAACCAGACCAGAAATATTAGCTAATTTCAGGACAATAACACCATGAACACTGCTAAACTCACCACTGATGGCACTCACCAAATCGTTATTTTGCCCGAAGACTTTCAACTTCCTGGGACTGAAGTTTATATCAAAAAAATTGGTAACGCCATTGTCCTGATTGCCAAAGACAACCCTTGGGAATCCCTCATTGATAGTCTAGACAATTTTTCTGATGACTTCATGACTACTAGAGATCAGCCACTCCTCAACACCAGAGAGAACTTCTAAATGCGATACCTGCTTGATACCAACATCTGTATTTACCTTATCAAGCAAAAACCCCAAAAAGTACTGGATAAATTCCAAACTCTTAGCATTTCTGATGTTGGTATCTCCTCCATCACCGTTGCCGAACTCGAATATGGAGTTGCCAAAAGTCAACAGCAAGAAAAAAACCGCATCGCCCTGTTGCAATTTCTGCTACCTCTAGAAATTGTCGAATTCAATCAATCATCTGCAACGATTTACGGCAGCATCAAAAGTGATCTCGAAAGTAAAGGACTTATTATTGGTGCAATGGATATGCTCATTGCTTCTCATGCGCTGAGTTTAGGAGTTACCCTAGTCACCAATAATGTGCGAGAGTTTTCTCGTATTCCTACCCTCTTATTAGAAAACTGGGTTGAGTAGTTGTCAATATGCGAGATGTGATGATATTGCGTTACTGGCATCCTGTAATATCAATCAAAATAACTTTAAGCTCAATCAAAATCAGCATCATGAGTATTATCGTCTTCGGCAGCATAAATATAGACTTGGTAGCAACAACACCCCGGCTGCCAGTTGCAGGAGAAACGTTGCTAGGAGAAGACTTTTTTAAAGTTTCGGGAGGGAAAGGAGCCAATCAAGCCGTAGCATTAGCAAAATTGGGCATTCCTACCCAGATTGTGGGGCGTGTAGGCTCAGACGATTTTGGTAAGGAACTTGTTAACAATTTGCAGGCATCTGGTGTACAGACTGATAACATTTTTGTGGATGAAACTGTTAGTTCTGGAGTAGCTATTATCACTGTGAGTCAGACTGGTGAAAATCAAATTGTCGTTATTCCTGGTGCAAATGGGCGCGTCAATCAAGAAGATGTAGAGCGATTATCCCACTTTTTACCAGAAGCTACAGCACTACTTTTACAACTAGAAATTCCTATTCCTGCCGTGATTGCTGCTGCTCAAGTGGCACGACGTGCAAACATCAAAGTAATTTTTGACCCCGCACCCGCACAATCTAATTTACCAGATGAACTCTATCCATTAGTAGACATTATTACACCGAATGAAGTTGAAGCAGCGCAGTTGGTTGGCTTTCCTGTGAATGGAGAGGAACAAGCAGCTAAAGCCGCTACGGTTTTATTACAACGGGGTGTGAAATGTGCGATCGTCAAACTAGGTGCTAAGGGTGTTTTTTGTGCAACTGCTGAAGAAAAGTTTTTTGTACCCGCGTTTTCAGTTCATGCAGTTGACACAGTAGCCGCAGGCGATGCTTTCAATGGTGGTTTAGCGGCGGCACTTTTTGAAGGACTTTCCTTACATCAAGCAGTTGTTTGGGGTGCAGCAGCAGGTGCTTTGACAGCGACAAAACCAGGCGCACAAACTTCGCTACCGGATAGGTTTACATTTGATGCATTTCTTAAGGAAAGGGGAATGAATAGTAAATTTCAAGAGTAGGTATTTAAAAAAGCATAGATAAGCAGGTAAAATACTTATCTGATAGGGATCGGCAGAAATATCAGTGCAAAGCTTCTGGACGATGTATGGTGTGTAGCAGGAGAAATGCAGGTAGGAAAAGTGAGGAATTAAGTATGGCACTATATCTAGACTCAGCGATCGCATCGGAAGCTGAAGTTGTTAAGCTTTGGGGATGGGTAAAAGGTATTACAACAAATCCCACTCTATTATCTCAAAGCGATACTCCACCAGAAACCACGCTCAAAAAGTTGGTTGCCTTGACAAATGGCCCGTTATACTATCAACTTATGGCATCCGATAAAGCCCTTATGCTAGCTGAAGGTAGAAAAGCTTTCGAGATTATTGGTTCACAAACAATTTTGAAGATTCCCGCAACACCGTTAGGGTTTGAAGTGGTGGCGAGTCTATCGGCAGAGATTACCTGTTCGGTGACAGCGATTTATAGTGCAGCCCAGGCAGCAGTAGCACGGGAAGCAGGAGCTAAAATTGCCATAGCTTATGTAAATCGAGCTACCCGATTGTTAGGTGATGGTATTGCCTTAGTGCGGGATATGGCTAGCGTACTTAAAGGTAGTGATACGGAAATCTTGGCAGCTAGTATCAAATCTCCTGAAGAAGCAGCCGCATCGTTGCAAGCCGGGGCGGATCATTTGACTTTACCACTGGCAATGTTGCAGGCGATCGCAACTCATGAATTCTCACAAAAAACTGTTGAAGAATTCGCTAAAGGAGGCATCGGTTTAACTAATATCATGTCCGCTTGATTACTTATTAAACCCGAAGAACCCCACCCCGCCAAAGCTACGCTTTCTCTCCCCTCCCCGCAAGCCTACCGTGTACACACAAGTCGAATTTCTTCTTAAATCCCAAAGATTACCTACTTAATCGCAGTGATGGTTAGGGTGGGGTAAAACTAAAGCTAAAACCTTAGTAAATCGGGTTTCAGGTGAGGTTTTGAGAATTTATGCAATAAATATATTGATTTCGGGTGGTCGTTTATTAAATTCGGACGGTCATTTATTGAATTTGGGTGGTCGTTTATTAAATTCGGGTGGTCGTTTATTGAATTCGGGTGGTCGTTTATTGAATTCGGGTGGTC
>NZ_JABXKF010000034.1 GCF_017115165.1 Nostoc sp. LPT
TTAGCGATTGGTGTTTCTCCTTCGGCTACGTAAACTCGTCGCAAAATAGGTTTGATATCATGTCCGGCTAAAGACTTATCATTTAGACCGCAGTTCTTGCTGGGAGCAGGGGGAAAGAGGCTTTTGGGATTTTTGCACAGATGCGGTAATCATAAGTGATTAACCGGACTTGATATCATTCATCTTCAAAGTTGCCTGAGCAATAAAAACAACATCAGCTAAATACATTTAATAATTTAGGGGATGAAAATGAGAAATTTCTTAACGAGTCAAAATAATTTGATTGCTGGTTACAGGCAAGCTGATATATCTACAAAAATAACTAATAAATAATCTTTCAGCCTGTACTTAAGTATTACAAATCCGTGTTTTAATTCAGTTATTGTCAAAAGCTTGAAATGTATAAAATGAATGTATAAGTTTGAGTTTGTTACAAAATTAGCTTAATTCTTTTGGTTAATTCCTCAAAGAGGTTTGAATTGCAAAAATGATTTTGACTACATTTTGTATCGAAGTTAATCAACTCATTCACAAAATCAAACAATACCAAGTTTATATGTCAAAAAGCTGGATTTTCGCTATCAGGATTTTTATATGGATCACTACAATCAGGTAGACAAAAACAAATTCCTCTACCACCGCCATCGATACCTGGGTGAATTGACACCCCAGAACCTTGTATTCAATGCTAATCTTCAGGAATTTTCTCAAAGCGTTTGTTACATCTTCAATCTACACAGTGCAGAAGAACTTTCTTCACAGGAGTGCTACGAGGAGATTGAGTTGCTCTGGCAGCAGTTAGCACAGAGCTATAAGGCACTAGGAATTGAGAAAAATGCAACTTCATAATTCGCTATTGAGAACTGTTGTATATCTGTTGGAAGTAGTAGGAAGTAGTAGCGTGTCAAGGCTAAAATACTACATTAGCTTTCCTCTTGTGGGATGGGCGTCTCGCCCGTCCAGTGCGGGCTTTCCGGCCCACACCACAAGAAAATTTATTGCAACAATTTAGTCTTGACAGGCTACTACGAAAATTGTTAGCAAGAATGCAGTTAAAGCTTTGCTGTCAACTTAGTGCTGGAAAATGAAACTTGTATGATCGTTGTTAAAGTTCCTCTTTCGCAATATTATGAGCGAATTACAGACCCAATTAGCAACCGATATCTGGATAGCAGCAACTTGGGATGAATATATCCAAATAATTGAAAATCCTGCCTACGAAGAAGCCAAGGGCTACTACCACAATGGACAAATGAGGATTGAAATGCCACCACTAGGCCATGACCACGCCTGCGACAATACAATTATTGCCTTTGCTGTTAACCTTTTTTGCACAATTAAAGGCATCCCTGCCAAAGGCTTAACTAATTGTACATATCGGAAAACAGGCTTTAAGGAAGCTCAACCTGATGTGTCTTACTATATTGGTGAAAATGCTGATGTCATTCCCTACGGCACTTCTATTATCAACCTAGATATATATCCACCACCAGATTTAGTTATTGAAGTGGCTAATACCTCACTTGCTGACGATCAAGGTGAAAAACGACTTTTATACGAAGATTTAGAAGTGAAAGAATATTGGATTTTAAATGTCCAGAATGTCCAAGTTATGGCTTTTGCTATTGAAAACCAAGGTAGTAGGCGGATTACAGAATCTCAGGTATTACCAGGATTAGCAATTTCTTTATTAAACGATGCATTACGGCGAACTCGTCAAATAAATCAAAGTCAAGTTGGTGCTTGGTTATTAACCCAATTTCAGCAATAATTACAAACTGATTTGTGAGAATTGCCAGCCGTAGATTCCCAGCTTCTCAAAAAAGTCGGGGATCTTGTTTCTCACAAATAGTTCAGGATTGCACTAATATGCTGTGGCTAAAGTCACCCTTTTAGGTGAAGACATACAGAAATACGAATGCCTAGTATGAAGGAAGATTAAGCAACTATGAAGCGAATTATGCGTCTGGTTGTTATTTGACTCATAAAAATTTAATCCCAAAGCTTTACCAATTCCGTATTACCCACTTTTTATCTAACTAAAGGCTACTCTTATATAGTAAAATTTACAGGCTTCTATAATATGGCTACGCACATAGAAATTCCAGTTATTGGCAAAGTTAAGTATCCATTGCGCTGGCTGATTGGGCTGATGGCGGGGAGTGCTTTGATTGTGGGTACTGTGACAACTTACACTTTGGTAAATCAAGGGACAAATAAAGAAGATATTGCTCAATTAACTGTGCCAGTAGCAGCACAAAACGTTACGTTGCGGATTACAGCTAGTGGCAAAGTTGTGCCAGTTCAGAGCGTAAATATTAGTCCGAAGAATCCTGGAGTGCTGTCGCAATTATACGTGGAACAAGGCGATCGCATTCAACAAGGGCAAATTCTCGCCCGCATGGATAGTGCCAGTATTGAAGCTCAAAGGAGCCAGTACCGTGCTAACTTAGCCCAAAGTCAAGCACAGCTAGCCGAAGCCCTTGCTGGTAGTCGTCCTCAAGAAATCGCTCAAGCTAGGGCGCGATTAGCACAATCTCAAGCTCAATTAGCTGCAGCTAAGGCTGGTAATCGTCCCCAAGAGATTGCTCAATCTCAATCCCAAGTAGATGCAGCTCAAGCAAGGGTGAATTACACCAGCGAACAGGTAAAGCGTTACCAATATCTATATAAAGAAGGAGCAGAGAAAAAACAATTACTCGATCAAGCCATCAGCGACGACAAAAGTGCTAGAGCCAATTTAGAAGAAGCTAAAAAACGATTTTCCTTAGTTCAAAGTGGTACTCGGAATGAGGAAATCGACCAACGCCAAGCCGCTGTTAACGAAGCACGGGCAGCATTGGTACTGTTAGAAGATGGCACCCGTTCTGAAGAAATTGTCCAGCGTCAAGCCGCTGTTGCATCTGCTGAGGCTCAGTTAAAGGGTGTACAAGTGCAGTTGGAAGATACTATTATTCGCGCTCCTTTGTCGGGAATTGTTACCCAAAAGTATGCCGAACCGGGCGCGTTTGTCACACCCACAACTTCTGCTTCTACTAGTGCATCGGCAACTTCTAGTTCAATTGTCGCCGTAGCACGCGGTTTAGAAATATTAGCTCAAGTTCCCGAAGCCGATCTTGGCAGAATAAAACAGGGACAGCAGGTGGAAATTGTCGCCGATGCCTATCCCGATCGAGTTTTTAAAGGTCATGTGCGTCTGATTGCTCCTGAAGCAGTGGTGGAACAAGGTGTGACATCCTTCCAAGTGCGGATTGCTCTCGATACTGGCATAGATAAACTGCGTTCTGGCTTAAATGTGGATCTGACTTTTTTAGGCGATCGCGTTAATAATGCCTTGGTATTACCAACGGTGTCAATTGTTACCGAAAAGGGTAAAACTGGCGTACTCGTACCAGATGCAAAGAATAAACCCCAGTTCCGCGAAGTTACAGTTGGGGCACAAATTCAAGACCAAACTCAGATTTTAGGGGGAGTTAAAGAAGGCGATCGCATTTTTGTTAATCCACCCAAAGACTACAAAATCGAAAAGGTCAAAGAACAAAATAATTCGTAATTCGTAATGCGTAAGTCCTATAAGATATGAATTTTCTCGAAAGCATGAATATGGCGGGGAAAACCCTGCTGTCAAATAAACTGCGTAGCGCCCTCACGATGTTGGGTATAGTTATTGGCAACGCTTCGGTGATTGCCATGATTGGTATTGGCGAAGGTGGACAAAAGTATGTGAATAAACAGTTGGAGTCATTAGGGCCAAATGTGCTATTTGTGATTCCAGGTAATCGAGAAACTCAGCGCATCTCCTTTGAAGTGCCAAAAACTCTGGTGTTGCAAGATGCGGATGCGATCGCTTCTCAAGTCCCAACAGTAATAGGAGTTGCACCAGAGTTAAACAGAAGACAGGTAGTTACATACCGCAACAGAAACACCGATGTCAATATCATTGGCACAACTCCCAGTTTCCTATCTGTGCGAGATTTTGAAACTGCTAAAGGCAGATTTTTCTCTGAAGTAGACATTAAGCGCAGTAACCAAGTGGTAGTACTGGGTGGAGATTTGGCAGAAAAACTATTCGGTAATAGTAACCCTGTAGGACAGCAATTGCGAATTGGAAATACCAGCTTTCAAGTGATTGGGACGTTAACAGCCAAAGGTTCCAGTGTGGGAGCAGATTATGATGATGCTGCCTTAATACCAATCACCACATCAGCAAACCGACTTGTGGGCAAGAATTCTCCTTATGGTATTGCTTTAGATTATCTCGTTGCTGCTGCTCGTGATTCAGATAGCGTGGATGCAGCAGAGTTTCAAATTACTAATTTGCTGCGTCTACGACACAAAATTAATGGCGAAGATGACTTTACTCTTCGCACCCAGAAAGATGCTTTGCAAACTGTCGGTCAAATTACAGGTGCATTGACAATTATGCTAGCTGCGATCGCAGGTATATCCTTGTTTGTCGGCGGCATTGGCATTATGAATATTATGCTAGTCTCCGTCACCGAACGTACCCAAGAAATCGGATTGCGAAAAGCGATCGGCGCAACTGAACAAGATATTTTGCTACAGTTCATCATTGAAGCAGTAATAGTTTCCGCAGCTGGCGGCTTAGTCGGGACTGCGATTGGCATCAGTGGCATCCTATTAGTTGGAGCCTTGACTCCTTTAGAAGCGAGTCTTTCTCCTGTAGCGATTACTATGGCAGTTGGTGTCTCTGGAGGAATTGGTTTATTCTTTGGCGTTGTTCCTGCACGTCGCGCTGCTAAACTCGACCCCATTGTAGCTTTGAGAAGTGCCTAGTGCCGCAAGGCGGAAGTCAAAAGTCAAAAGTCAAAAGTCAAAATAAATACAGCGTAAGCGTTTTATCGATTTGGAATGGGTGGTTTATTTACTCGTTGAAATTCAACAGCGCCTCAGCTAAATCTTCTAATTGAGCGATCAATAAAGGCTTCGATACGCGATCGCTGCAATCCATTGAAGTAATTTTGCTGAAAAACGGGAAGACTATGGTTACTCCCTAATGGGAAATTTCTATAAAAATCCTGAACAGCAAAATGCTCAAAAAATCTCTACTTAACTGTTTAATTTTACCTTTTTCTCTAGTGCCCTGGCTCTGTGTCGGAACGCTTTTTGATTCCCAAGCCAATGCTTTACCAGGGCAAAGTACAGAAGAGGTAGGCACTTGGATTAAAGCACATCCGACACTCCGCCCCAGGAGAGGGGAGCAATTATTTGTGCAAAAGACTGATACTGCTGCCCAACGATTTACTTTTCAAGCGTCGGTATTGCCTCCTGGTAGGGTAGAATTTTCCAAAGACCGTGGCACAATTCGGACTGAGCGCATTACTATGTATGATGCTATTAACGGCATGACATTTGCGCGTCTCCAAGAATCCTTGCGGGTGATTTATGGCTTAGAGATTTATCAAGATTACGATCGCGCCCAAGTCGTGTATCAATATCCCAACCAGGAGGTAGTTAACTCAGCGCGTCTGGCTAAAACTCCAATTCGGGAAGCCTTAAAGGGAGAATTACGAGTAGGCGATCGCTATGTATATTGGGTGGAAGTTGCCCAACCCAAGACTGGCAAAGCTTTTACCGGTCAAATGACTGTTTTGCTCAAAACTGACCTGGACAAGCTAGAAAATGAACTGCAAATTCGTTAATGGGTGACAAGAGGAGGCAGCAGGCAGGAGGCAGAAGGCAGAAGTTCTTTAATTTTGAATTATTGAATGCGTGAATTTTGAATTGATTTCTCCCTCATCTCTTCCCCAACTCCATAGTCGCTAAGGTTTGCCATATACCCGAAAAGATACTTTCAGCTGCTAAGGAAATTCGTAGTAAATCTTCTTTGAGTAGTGGTGGCCAATCAACTCCGGCTTTACGCCCTGCGCCAAATAGCTGTTGCGCCTTAATGCTTAACTGATAAAGGGCCAAAGCCAGTTCTCGATCTAGGCTCTTTGCATCTTTGAGGGCTTCAAACACCACTTTCAATGCTAACAAAATCGAAGTGATCTGACCGGGTATTGGCGGTTTGCCCTGTTTCATACGCATTAACAGCGCATCTGCGTTTTCCTCGGTTGTGATTGTCTGATCTATGAGGAGTTTCCTAGCTGTTTCGTAATTCATGTAGTCAGTTTAGCGCACATTTTGCTTCAGCAGTAATACTTAATTAAAAAGTCATAAAACGGCTTTATAGTTATTTATAGCAATCTCTTATGATTTGTGAAATTATAGGTGTGGGGAAAACGATCGGGAATTGGCGATGCTCTAGGTTAAGCAGATAGACTGAATATAATATCTTTGAAAGAATACACCTTACTAGGAATTAAAAGTACAATGATCTCACCAAATTTACTAGAACTTGAGCGCTCTATCCTTGCCTTGTCTGTGGAAGAACAACTTTGGTTGTTAGAAAGTATTGCTCGACAAATCCGAGAAAATGAGTATACAAAAGATAAATCATCTGATGCTAACAATCCAGAAGAACAACTGCAAGTACCTGCTATTGAGCCAAAAATTCAAATAGGAATTGCTGCTATAAATGATGAGTTTGCATTTTCGGAAATACTCTAATATATAGGAATAAAAATTATGAAATTGCCAGACTTAAAAAGTTAAATATACAAGTTATCAGTGAGCGATCGCAGTCTCTAAATTAATCATTTACATCGCAAAAGCAGTTGTATTCAGTAATAAAGACAACTTTTTGCGTAATCTAAATTACTAAAATATTTTTGTTTGCACGGAGATGTGGTGATCGCAAAATCAGATTATTAACCAAAATTCCCATAGTTAAAATTATGGAGATGTCCCTATTTTCTTTTAATTTTGTTTCATTTATCTTTACGATTCAACCCCGTTATGGTATATCACTGTGGTAAATACGCTCTGATGATGTTGCTGATTATCAGTCAATAGGGACAATCTCGCAAAAGAAATTTTAACGGTGCTTATTACATTGTTTGAAGTTATGTAGCCTTTTGATTACGGCCTATCAACCACTGCGGTAGACTATGCGTTGATTATGATTCTTTCGCAGAGAAGAACACTCGAAAGGAGCCGTTTTTTCAATGTCTCATACCGTAAAAATCTACGATACCTGCATTGGCTGCACCCAATGCGTCCGCGCTTGCCCTACTGATGTACTTGAGATGGTTCCTTGGGATGGCTGTAAAGCTGCTCAAATTGCCTCTTCACCCCGTACAGAAGACTGCGTGGGCTGTAAGCGTTGCGAAACCGCTTGTCCCACCGACTTTTTGAGCATCCGGGTTTACCTGGGCGCTGAAACAACTCGCAGTATGGGTCTAGCTTACTAAAAGGCTGAGTGCTGATCGGAGTGCTGAGTACTGAGTGCTGAGATAAAAAGAAGTAAATTAGAAATACAATTTTTTGATTCTTCACTCGGAACTCGGAACTCGGCATTCAAGACTTTTAAATGTCTCAATAGCAAGCACCTTTAGCAAGTATTTTTTGAGCGGATACAATATCTAAGTATCTAAATCTTAGAAGCCGTATTTGTACTGTCAGGTCAAAAGCCTAAAATCCATAACAATACCTAGTAGTCTGTCAAGAAATAATTGACGAATAAATTTTCTGTAGAGACGGCGATTTATCGCGTCTCTCCAACCGTCAAAATGGGTTTGATAGACCACTAGTGGTAGAGGGAGTAAAATACTCCCTTTTTTCTTTGCAAAATGTCCACTTTATGGTATCCACTATACTGGATTTAATCATCCTGAAAAAAAGTGGTGTGAAGAATGTGCGGAATTGTTGGATATATAGGCACTCAAGCGGCGACAGACATTTTACTGGCTGGGCTGGAGAAACTAGAATACAGGGGTTACGATTCGGCTGGAATCGCCACTGTTTGGGAAGGTGAGGTAAATTGTGTGCGGGCAAAGGGTAAACTCCATAACCTGCGTTCTAAACTCGAACAAATAGAAACTCCTGCCCCAATTGGTATTGGTCATACACGCTGGGCAACTCATGGTAAACCAGAAGAGTACAACGCCCATCCCCATTTGGATACAGCAAAGCGAGTGGCTGTGGTGCAAAATGGCATTATCGAAAACTACCGCGAGTTACGCGAGGAACTCAAAGCCAAAGGACACGAATTTCGTTCTGAAACCGATACCGAAGTTATTTCTCATTTAATAGCCGAATTTTTAAAGAATTTTCCTCCTTCATCTTCCTTATCTCCCTTACTAGATGCAATTCGCCAAGCCGTTAATCACCTAAAAGGGGCGTTTGCGATCGCAGTTATTTCTGCTGATTTCCCCGATGAATTGATTGTTGTCCGCCAACAAGCACCTTTAGTAATTGGTTTTGGTCAAGGAGAGTTATTTTGCGCCTCTGACACACCTGCGATCGTTGCTTACACCCGTGCGGTGCTACCTCTGGAAAATGGCGAAATTGCCCGCCTCACACCTTTGGGCGTTGAGATTTACAATTTCGCTGGCGACAGGCTGAAAAAACAACCCCGCCTGCTCAACTTCAATCCTGCAATGGTAGAAAAGCAGGGATTCAAACACTTCATGCTCAAAGAAATCCATGAGCAACCAGGAGTAGTAAGAGCTAGTTTAGACGCTTACTTTAATCCAGCCAAATCTACCGAATCGCCAATCAATCTTGGTTTACCTGCGGATTTATACACTGATTTAGAACAAATTCAGATCCTCGCCTGTGGTACAAGTTGGCACGCAGCATTAATCGGAAAATATTTACTCGAACAACTAGCAGGAATTTCAACTCAGGTACATTATGCTTCTGAGTATCGCTATGCACCATCACCCGTGACAGCTAACACTTTGATCGTTGGTGTTACTCAATCAGGTGAAACAGCCGATACCCTAGCGGCTTTGACAATGGAAAAAGAACGTCGCCAAGGGAAAGAACCCAAATACCAAGCGCGACTACTGGGTATTACCAATCGCCCTGAAAGCAGCCTCGGTCATTTAGTACCGCATATTATCAGTACCCTAGCGGGAATTGAAATTGGGGTAGCAGCGACGAAAACTTTTACCGCCCAACTGATGGCATTTTATGCTTTGGCATTAGATTTAGCAGCTCGTCGTCAGACAGTTTCAAAAGATACATTAGATCAAATTATTAATGGGTTGCGGCAGATTCCCAAAGAAATTGAAGCAACTTTAGAAAGTCAGGAACGTTTAACCGAACAGCTAGCCCACGAATTCGCTGAAACTCAAGATTTCATTTTTGTGGGAAGAGGAATTAACTTTCCCATTGCTTTAGAAGGGGCGTTGAAATTAAAAGAAATCAGCTATATTCACGCCGAAGGGTATCCGGCTGGAGAGATGAAACATGGCCCGATCGCACTTTTAGATGCAAAAGTACCAGTAGTTGCGATCGCAATACCTGGTAGTGTTTACGAAAAAGTTATTTCTAATGCTCAAGAAGCCAAAGCCAGAGATTCTCGGTTAATTGGCGTTACTCCCGTCAACGATGGCGAAGCTGCGGAAATCTTTAACGATCTTCTTCCCGTCTCTCATGTAGAAGAATTACTTTCTCCGATTCTGACAGTAGTTCCTTTGCAATTATTGGCTTATCATATTGCCGCCCGTCGCGGTTTGGATGTCGATCAGCCAAGAAATTTGGCCAAGTCTGTAACGGTGGAATAGTCTATTAATAGAGGTAGTAGTGTGTATAACAAATAAAAAAGTTATACAATACATAAAAAAGTTGTACAATTTATCCTGTAGGTGCGTATGTGAGTATCTACAGGAGTTTTTATGGCTAGTGCTGATTCATAATAATTTTGCCTTTAAAGGCTTGGCTTGGCTTCGCGCTCAGTACCAGCATTACTTAGTGAGTAAAGGGCTATTGCAAATTTTTCCTGCTGGTAAGTTTAAATTTGACGAATATGGTTTTTCAAAGCTTATATTTGATTTTTATGGTCAAGAGTCTTTAGAAGCCCTCAATCCAAAGTTAACCCAACATCAAGGTAAATATTTCTCCCATTGTTTACTTGGATGTGACTTAAATCCAGCAATTGACCGGATCACCCATATCTTGATGATAAAATATTTAGCAAATTCTATAGAAGTATTTTTTCTGTAGAAAAGTTTACATATACTTTTAAATATATTAATATAAAGCAATAAAAAGTTAATAAAAATTATCATACTTGCTTGTCGTTTTAAAGTAATCTCACACTAATCACTAAGGTAGTCTAAGTAATAATTTAGTTGCCTCAAATATCGTGTATTTGCTTAAAGATAGGGTGGGAAAGATGATTATTGATTGCAGCTTACCTACGCAGATTTATCCAGAGTCACCTTTAAACCTAACAAAGCAAAGAAAGCTTTTAACATCTCAATTACCATACATAGATTTAATTTTTAACCTGATTGGTGAGACAGTACCTCTCGACCACGGCTATGAGCTATTTTCTGCGATCGCTCATTTTGAACCCGAACTTCATAAATTAGATACAGTTGGAATTCATACCATTGCAGGTATTCCCAAGAAAGGCGTAATTGAGCTAACTAAAAATTCTAGGCTTCGGATTCGGCTACCGATGGATCAAGTGCGTTTGGTTTATCCGTTAGCAGGTAAGCCCCTGAGAATTGGCAAGCATACAATTCGTTTGGGGATTCCTGAAATTCATTTGCTTGAGCCTGCTGAGAAACTGCGATCGCGTATAGTAATTATCCAGAGCTATCAAGAACCGGAGTCGTTTTTAACAGCAGCACAGCGTCAGTTAAAACAACTGGGTATCCAGGGGAAAGCCTTTATTACCAAAAATACTGATGGTAGCCCAAAACGTAGAACTATCAAAATCAAGCGCTTTACGGTTGTGGGTTTTGGGTTAGAAATCATTAATCTCAGCAATGAAGATTCGCTAACATTGCTGAGATATGGCATTGGGGGAAAGCGCAAGATGGGCTGTAGCGTTTTTGTGCCAGTGAAAAGAAAGGGAAACGCAAGTTAAAGCTGGTTTTGACTATTACCCAATATAAGTTTGAGAGTATTTACCAGAAATAAATAAGATGTCCATAGTAGCTAGTGTTGTCAACCCCAAAATCCAGTTAAATTTGGGCGATCCAAGCATAACTTGGATACATCGTGCTGGCATAGCAGGACTCTGGATGACGCTCAAGCAACTAGAAAAACTATACCCAATACCTGCGGAACGACCTGGTAATTTAACTTGGTTCCTGACTCCTCGCAGTATCAGCCTGGAATGGCAAGGGCAGGATTTCGTAGTTTTAGACTGGCTGCTAAAGCAATCTTTTCAGATTAATGAAGAAGGTCTAATTTCGCTGACAGGCTTAAATACGCATTCAATCAATATTGAAACCCAAATTAATATTCACCTGGGAATAACAGGAACGTTTCTCCAACATAACCAGGTTTTTAAATTTGACGGCGGTAAATCCTGGTCATTAATAATTGATGGTATAGAAATCGATGTCGAGTATAAGAAAGCAGTTTCCTATGCTCATCAACATTTTGCTAAACAACTCTGTGATAAACAAGGTCAATTATTAGGACAATCAATTGGTGTAGCAGGGTGGCTATATCCGGGATCTGTAGTTCGTCATGTCGCTTTTACAAAAGAAACTAGGTTTGAAGAGAAACCACAATTGGCTTTTGCTCTTTTATATGCTCTTGTTGCTTGCCACTATTTTGTTTTGCGATCGCATAACAAACCGGAACATACACAATATGCCCTAGTTATACCTGAAGTGGTTGACTTAGAAATTTATGCCCAGGAGTACTGGAATTTGGGAAACTTAGATTACAAGGATTTCAATGTATCTAGCTTAGGAGATGCTGCATTAAGATACCTTACTTACGAAACAATTATAGAATTGGCTATACCCGATCAAGTAAAACGATGCCAAGTAATATTATTTGGAACGGTAGTTTGGTCAAAGCAGCAAAAAACTCGCATATAAATAGCAGTGGTAGAAGCGACTGGAATAATAAATTTTATCTATAAGCTTAGTCGGATTTATTTTCCAGAGTACCAAATTATTGAGTATAAAAATAAAAATTTTATCATTAGCAATCTGTTTAGGGGAACAATTGCCGATAACTTAGTAAAGGGCTTTACTTGGTGGGCTAATTTATATACAATCTTTCAAAATAAAAGTTTATTTAAATTTATTACTAATGATGGAGCATATAAGATGATTCAAAACTCTGAATGGAATCTAGAAAGTCAAAAACTTTTTATTAAAGCTTGTCATGAGGCATTGAAGAAAATATACGCTAAAATTTATGGACGAACAAATGAAGGTCAATATGCTCAAATTGAGCGAGAAAATATACGTATTTTATCGCAACTAGGACGTTGTACAAATGCTGAAAATTTTCGGAAATTTATTGCGGAGTTTTGGGGAAGAGCAGGTCAACTTTCCATTTTAGAAAAACACTGGGAAGAATTACTACCATTAACTTCTGGGATAATGGATTGGAAAGTTGCCAGAGATTTAACTTTTATTGCTCTTGCTAGTTATCCAAAAAGCAATATGGTTGAAAAAGAAATATTGGAAATCTCTAATTCTAATAGTGAATAATTACACTTTTTTATTTAATAAAACACAAAACATGAATTTAATAGGCAATTTTAAATGTTCCATTTATTCGGTAATATCTTGACCAGCTATGGAACCGCAGCTAATAATCGTGGGGAAAATGAAGGTAATATAACTCCCTTACAAAAATTGAATTGGAAAGGTGAAGTTCATACTACAGTTTCATCTGAGGCGATTCGTTGGGCATTACGGTACTACTGGCAAAATGTTGGCTATCCGGTGAATCGACGTTGGGATGAGAACGCTCAACCAGTAGCAGATTATGTTTTGCAAGACCCCAACTTTGATGATATTCGCTTTATTGATGATGATATTTTGGGATTTATGCAGGCTGAAGCAGCAAAAGTGGAAGCGTCAGATGAGTCTGGAGGCGATGCCGAGGAAGCATCTCAAGATGAGAACAAAAAAAGTTCTAAAGGTAAGGATAAGCAAACTTCTCCACGTAAGGGCAAGCAAAAGCCTAAAGGAAAAATAACTGCTAGGCGAGGTGTATTAGAAGTTACTCGTGCAGTATCAATGATACCCTTTATGGGAAACATTACCTTTAATGCTGTTAGTGGAGTAAAAGGACGAAATTCTCTTTATGCCACAGAGATTCATGCTACTCGTTATCAATATGGTTTTGCATTGACACCCGATAGCCTCAAAGATAAATCTCGCATCCATGCTGTTCTAGATGGTTTGATTTCGATTGGTGAAGTGGCGGGAAATCATGCCCGTTTTTTGTATGATTTCTCCCCTGAAAGTATTGTACTGCGATGGACACATGATTTTTCCCCTCGTTTTCTATATTGCTTTGAGCAAGACGAACTGGGAAATTTGTCAGTATCCAACTTAGTGCGACAGGTAGAGGTAGGAGATATTGATCCCAAAGAATTATGGATTGGAGGCTTAATTTCTCAGGGTTTAGAAGATTTGGGAGCAAATGTGTTTCCTGGAGTGAAGTCGGCAGTCAAAGCATTAAAACAGGTCATTGCTGAAGATTTGCAGTTGTCACCGGGGGGCAATTAACATGACAACAATTGCTTTGAAAGTTGAAGTACCTATTGCTTGTTTTCGTCAATCCCGTGCTAGAGAATACGCTGAAACGTATCCAGTACCTCCACCTTCTACGGTGTACGGGATGTTACTTTCTCTGATTGGTGAGACAGATCGTTATAAGCATTGTGGAACTCAATTAGCGATCGCCCTCTTGTCTAAACCAAAAAAATCTATTGTAATTCGGACTTTTCGCAGGTTTAAAACGAAAGATATCCACCACCCTAAGAATGCTAAACCTGATTACCAAGAGTTGCTAACGAACATTGAGTTTGTAGTTTGGGTAAAAACAGACAAAGCAAATCCTACTTTACCAGAACGTTTGCAGCAGGCATTTGCGAACCCAGCTTCTATCAATCGATTTGGTGGGCTGTGTTTAGGTGAAAGTCGGGATCTAATCAATACTGTTACCCTTTTACCTGAGAAGTATCATGGTGAGTCGCTGTGGTGGTTAGTTACACATGAAGATGGTTCGCTAACCCTACCCTACTGGGTTGACCATGTTGGGTCTAAGAAAACGCGCTGGCAGTGTTATGAGCTTCAAGAGTCCCAAGTATGGCAACCACCGGATTTATCATGGACTACAATTCAAACTAGTTAAAAAAGGAGAATATTTAGATTTTGACAAGGATATCTGCTTGTTGAGCCGACATAAAGAGGTAAAAAGTTGGTATTCTTTACTGAATTAGCAATTCAGCCTTTTCATTATGATTAAGGATGTTTGCAATTCCTCAGAAAGTTCCAACAATAAGCCTTCTAGGTGTTGTTAAGCTAGCCTAGCCCATTAAATTTTGCAAATTTAGTGCCTCCTAATGACAGGTGCTTGTAAGATTATCTAGAAGACTTGATGGATTAAGATGTTTAGCCATTGCTGTTCTTTAACATTAGATGTCGTCAGACGTTGAGCAGCTGTCTGCAAAACTTTGCTGCGACGCATCCAATAGCGTTCTTTAACATTAGATGTCGTCAGACGTTGAGCAGCCCATCTGCGAGATGAGCTAGAGCAAGACTGGGAAGTTCTTTAACATT
The DNA here is from genome assembly GCF_017115165.1 of Nostoc sp. LPT. Lineage (GTDB taxonomy): Bacteria > Cyanobacteriota > Cyanobacteriia > Cyanobacteriales > Nostocaceae > Nostoc. Next base: position 14,631 of record NZ_JABXKF010000034.1, read on the forward strand.
AGATGTCGTCAGACGTTGAGCAGTTTCCTTGGTGGGAGCGGGAGTGGATTGGCTGGATGTTCTTTAACATTAGATGTCGTCAGACGTTGAGCAGAAATGGTGGTTGGAGCGATCGCTCATCTTATGCAAGTTCTTTAACATTAGATGTCGTCAGACGTTGAGCAGCAGAACTGGCAAGACGCTCTACCAAAGCCCAGAAAGGTTCTTTAACATTAGATGTCGTCAGACGTTGAGCAGGGGGCCGCGATTGAACGTTACGCTAAGGAGCGAGAAGTTCTTTAACATTAGATGTCGTCAGACGTTGAGCAGGGCACACACCTTGTTTTCATTCAGCTTCCCCTTTTGTGTTGCGTTCTTTAACATTAGATGTTGTCACACGTTGAGCAGTCGTCGGCTGCTCAATTGGTGCAGGAGGCAATGGCGGTTCTTTAACATTAGATGTCGTCAGACGTTGAGCAGCTCTCTAATCTGCGAACTGCGCTGCGATTAACAGAATTGTTCTTTAACATTAGTATAGATGTCGTCACACGTTGAGCAGAAAAATGCGACAAGATTTGAGAACACCATACCAAGTTCTTTAACATTAGATGTCGTCAGGCGTTAAGCAAGATTTTGCTGCTCGTTGCCATAGGTTATACTTCAAAAACAATTTTTGTGTGGATTTGTTCCCATTGCTCAATCTGCTTCTGTAGTTGCAATTTGCGATCGCCCTCAACTGCACCAAGACCAGTAAACAAACCCTGACCATTCAACTGATCGCTGTAAATAGCAATCAATTCAGCCAGTGCTTTTTTATAGCTTCCATCTCCTCCTCAGTGAAGGAATTTATATCTAGGCAAATCAGTCGTCTGCCAATTCTCTCTACAAGCTCTGACCTGCTTATATCAAAATTGGAGGCGATCGCATCTAATCCTTCAATACCAGTGGGAGTAAGGGCTAGGTTGACCCTTTTCTTCACCTCGTCGTACATCTCTGGTACGTCTTTTTGTCCTTTCTGCCCTTTCTTTCCCATTAGTACCCAGCTATTACACACCTCCTAAATCATAGTCAACAGCAAGGAATACAGCTAGATTCTATAAATTGCTCAAAGATGTTTAGTTATTGTGTAATACCTGAATTATTGATAATATAGGCATTGTGTAATACCTAAAATTTTGATGATAGAGGACAAAAATCCTCATAATTTTGTTTGCTGTAGAGAGAAAGGTGTGGAAGGCGATCGCCACAAACTTGAAACACTTTGGAATTTACAAAAATATTCTTTTCAGGTTTTAACATGAGAAAGAATCTATGCTTGGCTTTTTTCCAGCCCCTTATCCAGATGAAATTTTATACAGCATCTTGGCTCGTTACCACATTAGGAGTGGTAACACAAGTCCAAAAATAACTCTAAGGGAGCTATTTAATTCTCAAGATGTAATAGCTACTGTTGACTTACCTTCTAACCTTAATTCGTTGATTGAGAATCTACAATTTATCTCGAATTATCAAGTAGAAGATTTGATATATAAATATACCCTCTATCCTTTCTACAGTGTTTTCCTACCACCAAAAAGAGCCAGCCAAGTGATGGACTCTATGAAAGCAGATTTCGGAGGAGATATTCATACCAGAACCGGAATTATGGCGAGTTCGTTGAAGATGCAAAGGTATCTGCGATTTTGCCCAAAATGTTTGGAAGAAGATTTGCAAAATTATGGGGAGTCCTACTGGCATAGGCTACACCAAACACCAGGGGTTCTGGTTTGCTCAGTTCATGGTATGACTTTGCAAGATAGTACAATTCCTATGCAAGGTTTTAATAGGCATGAATACTATGCTGCAAGCCTAGAAAACTGTCCTGTTATACCGATACAAGAGACTTACAGTCAAGAGACTTTAAAGAAGTTGCGACTGCTGGCTCAAGATATTTCATGGTTGATAAATAGTAATCTTTTCTCTAGAGAACTAGAGTGGTTTCAAAGAAAATATATAGCTTTATTGATTGAAAAAAATTTTGCAACAGCAACCGGGCGAGTAAACCAGAAAAGACTACTAGATAATTTCTTGTTCTTTTATGGTGCTGAAGTGCTTGAGGCAGTTAACTCAATGGTGAATTACGAAAATGAGCAAAACTGGCTATTCAGCATTGTTAGGAAGCATAGAAAGTCATTTCATCCCATCAGACATCTACTCGTAATTAGATTCCTGACGAATTCTATCGAGGAATTTTTCAATACAGATTACCAGTATAAACCTTTTAGTGAAGGGCCTTGGCTGTGTCTAAATGCTGCGGTAGACCATTATCTTAAGCCAGTAATAACTAATCTTGTTGTCACTCACTGTTTGGATAATAAAAAGCCGTTAGGTACTTTTTCTTGTTCCTGTGGGATGGTTTATTGCAGAACTGGCCCTGATGAAACTGATGAAGATAAGCGGCGGATTGGCAAAGTCTTGACATACGGTCAATTCTGGGAGCAGAAGCTAAAAGAACTGGTAGAAATCCAAAAGTTAGGTCTACGAGAGACAGCAAGACAACTCAAGGTCGATTCCAGAACAGTAAAACGTTATACTGCCATACTTAAGCTAAAAACTTTTTGGAAATCTTCACAGAAAAATCAGCTAGTAGACTCACAGGAAGTTTTAGACTTTAATCTAAATTTAGCCAGTGATGACAAAATCAAATACAGGGAAGTTTGGAAAGCTTTACAACAGCAGTACCCGGAAGCGTCAAAAACTACTTTGAGGAGATTAGGCAAGAGAACCTATATTTGGCTATACAGAAACGACAAAGAGTGGCTCAACAAAAATTCGCCTTCTTTAAAAGTACCTCTCCCTTGCGTCGGTAAAGTTGACTGGGCAGAAAGGGACAAGCAAGTTCTCGAAAAGGTAAAAACTGCTGTGCGAACATTTCTGAGTGCAGAAAAACCCGCGAGAGTCACTATTTGCAGGATAGGGAAAAGTATTGGCTTACTGGCACTACTCGAAAAACATTTGGCAGAAATGCCACTGACTAAGGTTTATTTAGAATCAGCCACAGAAACTGTAGAGGATTTTCAGATTCGGCGTATTAAGTGGGCAATTAAGCGGCTTGATGATTGCGGAGAAGAGATTCAGCCTTGGAAGGTAATTAGACTGGCTGCGCTACGAGAAAATTGCTCTGAGAGAGTACAAGCGGCTCTAAAAACTGAGCTTTATAAGCAACCGGATTAACCCTGTTCTGTCACTTTGGGAAAAGCCAATGCCTGAAAGCCTTTGAGAGCTTTACTTTTCAGTTCTTGGCTATAAATTTTAGTTTCTGTTAGAAAATAAAAGCTCAAAACCTTATTACATCAAAATTTCGGAGTTTCGCTCCGATGAGTGTTTTCCGCAAGTGACATAAGAGGGTTAAGTTAATAACACTTCCTTGATAATAGTTTTGTTGATCAAAAGCTCCAAACAAGAAAGAGACGTGTTAAATTCACGTCTCTAAATGATAGGAAGAACACTGGGTTCTAAGCTACATCCGCGACCAGTAAGCCGTTGACAGCAATAATCAAGAGCAGCGCTGAATCAGAAGTGTCACAGCAATGTCTTTTATCGCTATTACAGGGTTGCGCTATCCATTTGCCTTCAAGATTCTGGTAAAAAGTCCCCAGAAGTTGGGAACCGTTCCAAACTCGATAAAGTTCTCCCAAATCATCTGGCACTGAGTCAATTTCAATTTCTGGCGCTACTGCGTCAGCTAAGTGGTCAACATATTCTTCAAACTCTGCTTGAGCCGAGGCTTGGTTGTCAAACTCATCTTGTACAATCATCTGAGTAACCTCATTGATGGGGTTTAACAAAAGGCGATCGCAATCTTTGGACGGAGGGCGATCGCTTTTTTGATTTCATCAATATATTAGTTATTTTAGTAGCTAAAAAGCAAGAAAAATATCTAAAGCTTTAATTAGTCACTTCAAGAGTGCTAAGGAAGTCACTTAGAGAAATATCCAATGCTGCACAAATAGCCTCTAATACTTTAATAGAGACACTTTCGGACTCACCATACTCTAGTTTTTTGATGTTTTGATGGGAGCATTCCCCTCCTGTGGCTGCAATTTCATCAGCTAGTTTCTGTCGCGATTTTTTACCGCGCAATCGCTTTAGAAGCTCACCTCTTTCCTTATTCCAAGCAACGAATACAACATCTGCAACATAAATATACATTTTCGTTTCTTTTTTACCCTTATCACTCATATAATAGCTACAGCAGTAAACAAACAGTATAATTTTGGGCTACTACAGTTTACAAACTATGAGGAGATAAGACGAAAACGAGCCTTCAAAAGAGGCTCTGACGCTCGTAACGTCGCTACCGCTAACGCACGAGAATTGGTTTAATTTCTCCAGTCTCCTACCATTACCATCGGCAAAAACTTAAAACTTGCCCATTTTGGGTTGCTGTCTATAAAAAAGATGAATTGCTGAAACGGTGCGATCACAAGGTCGAGGTTTTGATTCCCGGCATGAAGGATTACTGGCATTTAAGGAAGTTTATGTGCTAGAAGTGTTGAAAAAGACTTCAGAGTAAATCTTTTTTAAAGTGATAAGATAATGCTAAAAATCGAGCGCAAAAATATAAAATTAAGTAGTTTATTCTAGCTTTAGATTTAATTCTGAAAATCACGATTTCCTTTTCTTTACAGGTAGCTTAACTTGAGGTTACAGTAATTAAGTTGTTATATAACAGGATAAATGTCAACTAAGAATAAAACATACAAACCTAAAGTACTAGATTTATTTTGTGGCGCTGGTGGAATGAGTTTAGGATTTCAAAACGCTGGTTGTGAAATCTTGGGAGGTATTGATAAAAATGTATATGCTATCAAAACTCATCATAGAAATTTTCCTAACTGTAGATTCAAATTTAATGCAATAGAAGTTGAGTCTATTTCTGATTTTCGTAAACTTAAAATAGCTCCTGGAGAAGTTGATATTTTAATTGGTGGTCCACCATGTCAAGTCTTTTCAGTAGTTGGTATTGGTAAAATGAAATCTTTAAAAAAAGATATTCAAAAAGATTCTCGAAATTTTATGTATAAACATTTTGTTAATTTTATTAATTACTATAAACCTCCTTTTTTTGTAATGGAAAACGTAGATAATTTAGCAAAAAAAACAATATTTTGTGAAATTATTAGAGAGTTAGAATCAGGGCTAGCAGAGCATAAATCCACATATCCAGGGTATAAAATTTTCTATGAAGTTTTGAGTGCTTCAGATTATGGTGTTCCTCAGTGTAGAAAGAGACTTTTTATAGTAGGTGTACGTCAGGATTTAACATTATCATTTCATTTCTCTATGTTAAAAAAATCACCCCTTGTATCTGTGGAAGAAGCTATTAGTGATTTAATACCATTACATCCTTTATCCAGATATACGCCTCTCATATCTTTATATATAAGATATTTATCTTTAAAGGGTAAAATTGTTGGTTTAGCAGGCGAAAAGCAAAAGGATTGTAGAAAGCCTTACCTTTATTCTCCTCAATCAGAATATCAAAAAAAAATGAGGAAAAGTCTAACTACAGAAGAAGAATTAGAGGGAGTTTGGAACCATATCTGTCGTTCTCACAATCCTGTGGATTTAGTTTGTTTTGCAATGATCCCTCCTGGAGGAAAGTACACAGATTTACCTGAATCTATGAGACGTTATCGTTGGGACATTTTTGATGATAAGTATAAACGTTTACCTTGGGATAAAGCTTCTTGGACTTTGACTGCTCATATGCAGAAGGATTGTCTTGCTTACATTCATCCAAAGCAAAACCGTACAATTTCTGTTAGAGAAGCTGCTAGATTACAAAGCTTTCCAGATCATTTCGTTTTTGATGCCCCTATGACCAGAATGTTTGAATTAGTTGGAAATTCGGTTCCTCCTATTCTTGCAGAAGCGATAGCAAAACCTATTATTAAGCAAATCAAGGCTTATAAGGCAAGCCTTTAACTAAGTAATTAGAAGCTGTTATGATTAGCACATATAGAAAGGTTTCTACTGTTTATATCGTCAAGGTAAATTTTCTAATAACAACTGCCTATCAAGTAAAGTATTCCTGTGTTCACAAGAAGTTTCAGAAATAAACTGGCAAGCATAACAAGCAGAGCCATTAACTCTATCTTCCCCAAATTCTTCTTCAATACAAATTGGGTCATTAGAGCAAGCATCTACATTGCGTAGGGCAGACTTAAGAATACGTTCAAAGTGAGGCACTAAACCGATTAGTCCTCCCAATGTACCATCACCGCCTGACTGGGCTGTATAAAGTAGTAAACCACCTACGGTCTTATTATTTTCTGTGTAGGTGTACACTCGTTCCCTAATAGCTGCTGACGAATAACCAGAGTCTACTGATAGTGCTGTAATTAAACGATGACTTAGCGTATGCCACCAGACAAAGACGGGGTGTAAATAACTCCTCTGGTTTCCGGGCATAGCCTTGATTTTTTGGTAGCCATTAGTTGAATTATAAGCTGACAACCAACGACTATAAGCCGAACCTTTCAAAGCGAAATGTTCTGAAATGCCTTTTGGTTCTTCCGTAGATATCAAATCTAAAAAAATACCTTCACCAAATAACTCAACACCTGGATGCCAAGCGATACTTTCATCAGGTGGTCTATACTCAACAGGTACAACTTTAGGCTGTGGATCATCCTTATCTGTGCTAATCGGTCGTGTATAACCAACCTGTACCATTACCACCCGCAAGCGACTAAGGGGTGTAACCCGTAAAATTCGTCCTGAATCTAACGTGAATGTCTCCACATTTTCGTGGTAAACTTCAAACTGGTTTGGACCACCTGGTTTATCTGAACGATGCGATGGAGCGCCATAACAAGCAGCGTTACTCAGACTTTTAAACTCTTCTTGTTTCAGGTTTTCTTCAGTTGCATTGTGTTGTCTTGTTTGTTCATTAAGAATATCATTGACAGCATCAAGGATTTCTCGTTCACTGTATCGCTTAATAGTTTCAGCAGATGTTGGGTCTAAAAGTCGTCTTTCCACCAGTCTATCCAACATCTGGACAATTTGAGATTTGGATTCTATATTAATAGGCAAAGCAGCAAGAATAGCTCGACTTTGTAGTAAGCGATGTAGGGCGGTATCCAGTGGTGGAATTGTTAGGGCAGTTCGGAGTTCAGACACCCTTAAATTAGCAGCACCACGCTGAATAATTTTGGCTCGTTTCTCACATCCTGCTGGATCTTCTCTTCGTTCTGGAAATCTACCACTACATTGAAATTCTCTAGAGTAAGCTTTCCCAAAATTTTCTGCCCCGCCACAATTGGGACAGATAATCTGTATATTTCTGATCGCACCTCCGCCCCCTTCCCATGTGTAAAAGTCTGCTCCCTGACATTCGCGTTTATGTTTTATCAATGAGCGCCACGGAACTTCATTCAGATGTCCATGAGAACAAGCTAGAACAAATCTGACTGCCTCCTCACGAGATTTATCCCAAGCCTTATAAGAATTTTGTAGTTGTCCACAACTTGGGCAACCAACTTTTTCCTCTCTTCTATGTTGATAGAGAATCCCATGTTTTGTACATAAAGACCAAATGGGAAAATGGTAAGTTTGGTAAACTGGAATACTTTCAGGTTTTCCTAAATCAGCATTGGAGGGAATATAGAAAATTTTATTGCCATTGAGTAATGTTTGGGAGAGCCTCAAGTCTGTAATTTCATAATCTTCAGGTCTACGCCCATTATGAAATAACTTGGATTGGCTTGGTGCTGCGATCACCACCGGACCATCTGGTGTTTCTAGAATACTACCTGGTCCAAAGGTGGTGATGTATTGTGAAGGACGCAATGATTGACCTTTACCTGCCATAGTTTAACTTCCCTGATTGGCTTGATTTTGCTGATTCATTGAAATAGAGCCAAAGCGCGTCATGGATTCGACTTCGCGCAAGGACTGGGGAGAGTTGCGAAAGACAAATGTAAAACCTTGTTGTTGATGTTGCTCATCTCCTAACACAACAGACTTTGTAGGAGGCTTGTTAATCGCGTACTCTACATATTCCAAATTGTTTTCTTGTTGTGCAATAGTTTCCCATCGGTCTAATCCTCTTTGCACCTCGCCATTAACTTGGTCTTCTGGTGGACGACGAGTTTCTAGCTGAATTTGCGATCGCCTTTTAATAACTTCGGTGATACATCCCAACTCATTTGAGTCACGAGCATTTCCAATGTGGCTAGCATCCGCTGCCCATTGAGATACAACATTTACTCCCTGAATTGTTCTAGCTTGTCGCAGTAATGCCACTGCTACTGGTCCCATCCCCCGTTCTCTGGCTCTAGAGGCAAAGGGAGTCACCGTAATCGGCTCCACATAACGGTAAATCGCTCTATGATAGCCAGTGAAAAATTCATAATGATCTAAGTCTCTGGGACGACTGGCTCTAAAGAAAGTAATCACCAGCCCTCCAGTTGAACGACCTACACGACCTGTAGCTTGGATATAAGATGAAGTAGTTTTTGGCTGACCATTAACCACCATTAAACCCAAGCGGTCAATGTCAACACCAGTTCCGAACATGGAGGTACTCAAAACAGCATCTCTAGCATCTGGTAATGGCAGTGACAGGCTGCTAAGTAAACCAGGTAATTCAGTAGAATCCATGCGACTGGAAAGTTCAATCGCTTCTTCTAGTTCCCGTCCGGTCACTTCCATAATGTCTGCATTGTGCCGCAGTCGTTCAGGAATGTCTTGACGATAAAGTGTGACAGCACCCGCCAATTCCCGAATCGCATTAAAATAGCCTACCAACGTCCAAAATGGATCGCAGTCACTATCGCTATATCCTGCCTGTTTCAGCTGCTCAATGCTCTGAAACATTGATGAATAAATGCGAACAATGGGAGTTTGAGCGCCTTTACCTGGAGCGCAAACAGCTACATAAAGGCGACCACTAGGATGCTTGCCATTAGCATCTATCTCTAATGGATGAACATTCCTTGGTGTTCGAGCAAAAAAACTGTTGTCCGCTGATAAAGCAGGAGGCGGGAATTGAAAAACAGAGCGGTTAAACAGACATTGTACTTGCGATTGGGACTGTCGCACTGTTGCAGTGGAAGCAATGTATTTAGGGCTGACAAGTTGACCCTGATACATCCGTTCACATAGAGTATCAACTGCTGTTTCGTAAAGCCCAACCATGCTACCAAGTGGACCTTCTATTAAATGAAGTTCATCTTGAAGAATTAGGTCAGGTGGCAGCAGTGGATTTACAGCTTTATTATGGCTTTTAGGATCGCTAGCACCTGCATTATCACGATAAAAACCAGACCTGCTATTGTAATGATTGATGTTTCCAAAGAGCGCACTTGCTCTTGGCTCAAAGGCTAAACGGGCAAATTTATCAACTGTGGCTACTAGCAGTGAAGGAATACGGGAATAAAGTTGATCGTCAACTGTATAGGCTGAAATTGGAATTCTTGAAGAAAAGTTTGTGTAGGCTTTAAAGGCTTCAAGAAGCTCTTCCCAGACCAACTTACCAGCGGTGCTAGTTTGTTTATCACACTTTTGATTAAATGCAAGAGGGACTTTTTCATTCCAGATTTTTTGGGTGTTAAGGTCACAATCTGGATTGGCGCAATAAATTTCAAAATTTTCTATGTTTTCTGAACTTTTGCGAGTTCCTATATGAATTCTCTTAAAGTATCCAGGTCTGCTAATTCTAAAGGGGACTAAATCTATAGAGTTTAACTGAGGCTGAATTCTATCTCTCCACCATCCCTCCAACTTCCCTACTGAAAGTTTTGATCCTTTTTTTATGTTCAGACTTAGGGAAAGGGTTATGTAATTACTAGAATTGAGGATAGAAGCAGAAGAAAAAATCGGTTCGGATTCAAGTTCTTCCCAATTTTCTGTTTGGTGAGAAATTGATGGGTTAGCAACTGCTCCCCGCATAACTAAATGAATTGTGTGTGTTTTTCCTCCAAGTAATCCGTCTCTTGGTATGGCTAGGATTGACCCACAACATGGGCAGTTAAGAATCTGAGCTGGGTCGCCTTCTACTCCTGTTTCGCCTTTCAATGCTGAAATAGCACCTAACAAAGGGGGACTGTTGGGAATGTATATATCTTTCAAGCGATTAGGGGTTACGCTACCACCTACCCACAGTCCTACTGAGAAGCGAGTTGTTCCCCAAATATGATGGTCGCTTCGCTGACAATCCTTCGGTCGCCATCCCACTGGAGAACCCATTCCTAAGTTTTCAACTCGTAGCACTTCGGAAGCAACGATTAACCCTAAAGCGCGACGAAATTGTTGAATTGTTAATAGTCTCAGGGTATACCTAGAAATTACACTAACGCCCTGTCCAGTTGGCTCTTTAGAAGAATCTTTACCAGGTCGTAATCTTCTCAATCCCAGTGTAAAAGCAGCTAGACCCAAATATGCCTCAGTTTTACCACCACCTGTTGGGAAAGCTAGTAAGTCACAGGTTTGGCGATCTTGATGTAAAGGGTTAGCGATCGCCGGGATATTCATTAGAATAAATGCTAGCTGGAAAGGTCTCCAGGTAAAATCATGCCCTGCCCTTCTCCAAGATGCCTGAAGATTAATCGCTTTATTTGCAAAACAAAAAGCCAATCTTACTTCTTCATTTTGAATAATTAATTCAATAGCTTCTTGTATTCGCTGCTGAGTTATGCAACAGTTTTCCAGATGTCGATTAGCGGCTCGATGATATCTAGGCTCTAATTGACTGACCGTAGTTTGTTGTTGATGAATCCAAGCTGCATAACCGTCAACTAGAGGCTGTAATGCTGCACGCATTACGGTTGAATTCCATGCTTGTGCCAGAGTAGCAGTATTTAGGTCTGGAGTCTGTTCTATTTCAGATTCCCAATCAATTGCAGGGGATTCAACTGGGTAGCAAGGTACATATTCTGTTCTACAGTCTGGCAGACTAAACTTCTGCCATTGCTGTTTTCCACATTTAAACTGTACAGGAAAACCATCAATCCATTGCAGTAAATTTTCTTCTTTACAGGGGCGCTCAGTGTCTATTTCTTTCCAAATGGCTGCACACAAGTGACCCCGCGCATAGGCAAGATATTCTCGGTATATCAATTCTAATGACTCGTCTTCTTCCTGAAGACTTCCGAGTTCAGGAGTCTCATCAGAAGGCTGAAAACTATCAAAAGGCAAAAGCTTTGCATTTTCTCCAGTCACAACCCGAATTTGAGGTTGAAAAATTAGGTCGCCAGTCTCAAAGCGTCTCTTTCCCGACTCACTCAGTGGGTCAATTAAAGAAGTCTCATTAACTAGGTAAATTGATACTTTGTAGGTGTTATCAGAGCGAGAAACACTCCGAATTGTGATTTTAACTGCGTCAATTTCGGGGATCGTTAAGTTGTTTGTGATAGAAATCGGTTCAGGGGTGATATAAAAATTGGGAATTCGCTTAAAGACCTGATTTCCTTGGGAATTCCTCTCAGAACGATATCGCGCCCAAGTTGCACAAATTTCTATTGTTGGTTCAATCCCTTCCGTAGCACTAACAATAAAAGAAATACCTAAAGAACGAGGTTGTGATTTTGGATCTAAGACAGGTGCAGCAGCAGCTATAGGACTATCTTGATCTGATTCATCCTCGCCATAGTCGTCCATTCCAGTCCCTAATATTTCTGCTTCCCCTTCAATCTCTTTAGCATCTTCATCGCTGGCATCCCTGGGAATGAGGACACCAGTGATAAATTCATTGCGTGGATCTTGCTGGCTGGGCAGTACCTCATAACAAGACTCTCTGGGGCCAAGAACTTCCTGTCTGAGATTGAGTAGCAATTCTGTTCGGACTGTCACAATTCACCTTACCATATAAAATACACAACAACTTAACAATCAATGGCTATCATTTTGGGAAGAGGCATTCAATAATGCTTGAAGATAAATTATGTGCTTTTTACTAAACCGAATATTTACATCTTCTCCACAAAGTTGGATATGCAATACAGGATTTGATTTCTCAACTTTTTCCTCTATCTGCTCTAAAATATCCTCTGCTCCTATTGAACCTTGCTTAAATTTGGCACAGCAATTAGCACATAAACATAGTACATTGCCCCGATCATCAATCCACCTAGCACGAGTTTGGGAAACTAAGTATAATCCTTCAAAATAAGGTTGACTATTGCGTTTTGGAAAAGTATAGTCGCAAATTTGACATTTCCCCTTATACTCCTCCTTTAAAAAGATTCGCACTTCATTATTCTTAGACTCCCACTTTTTTGTTGGAACTTTCTTGAAGCGTTCCTGAACTGGTGGTTCGTTCTCTTGATTACTAATAATATTCGCTTCTGCTCCTTTAAGATATCGCTCTGGATTACTGGGGTTAGCAGTTAGTAACTCATTATCTCTGTCTAATTCAATAGAGCCTAATTGTGTAAATGTTTGTATAAGTTCCTTCCTAAAATTAATCGACTCTACAGATTGTGCATTTCCTTCATTTTCTGAATCTTCTTCAGTAGAATGCCATCACCTGCTCTCCAAAGTGCTTCTTGTTTATTAAGAAAGGCATAGAAACTAGCAACCCAGCCATCAGATTGCTGTTCTATAAAAAGCTCATTGAATTTACGAGCAAAATCCTCTGGTTCTATTTCTTGAACATCCAATTCTTCTGTAATATATTTGTGAATATCGGGAGTTCGTCCTTGAGTAATTTCATCAGAAAGCCATGTGTAAGTGCTACCATAAAGCTGTTGTAATTGAGTTTCTGAAAGTAGTTGGCGGAAATCTTTACTGCGGGCTAACTTTGCTTGTCTAGCTGGAACATATTGACCGTCACGGATAGTAGGAAGAAGAGCTTTTTCTCTGAAAGCCTGACGTACCTCTTCAAACACTGGACTGAAAATAGGATTCTTCTCAAAATCGGATTTACGTATTGGAAGTACATTCAAAGTATTGACTGTTAATAACCCCATATCACGAATTAGTGGAAGCACTTCTGCTACTAATGCAGCAGTATGATCAATTAGTGATTGATTAAAAATGTTATCCCGTCTGATATTATCGCGGGCTGGCGTGGTGTGATATGGACCTTGTACAAGAAATTGGAGATTGGTTTCTATTTCTGTTGGCAGAAAAACGACTAAGGGTGAACTACCTACAGAAATTATCTGTTCTTTACCTGTCTGCTTATCTTTGCCCAAAAGAAATGCTATTTCAATTTTAAGGTTTGAGTGACCTTCAACTGGTTTATCAAAGACAAGCCATTCTTGCCGGTCTTTACCGATAAGTATAACTTTCCTACAGTTAGGCGCAATAGGCTGCATTTCCCGCCGATAAGTTATTGTTGAACCGTCTTCTACATTCCATGATATTTCTTCAATGTTGCACAGAAATAGTAATATAGAAGATTTAAGTGAATCAAGTTTATTTAAAATTCGGTGAAATGTATTTTTTGGTAACTCAGATTTATGATTAAACGGAAAAATAAAAACTGTTTCTCCTGGTAAAAGTTCACGAGGATTGATTGAACAAGGATAGATGTACTCCTCTATTTTGAAATGTTCGCTACCTGAATAAATTTCTGGAGACGAAGTAAAAGCATAAACTGATTTGAAACCAATACCAAACTTACCAATTTGTTTCTCATCTTCCTGCTTAGTTCCTTCAAGTATATTGCAAATACCACGAACATCAGCTTCATCGAATGACTTTCCAAAGTGGCTTACCTCTAAATGGTCAGAGTAAAGCCGAAACGTAATACTTTTAGGAAGCTTAAAATTTGGATCATTTTGATTTTGGCGCGAAAGTGCATCTTCAGTATTTTGCAATAGCTCATAGATAAAGTGAGTTTGGTCGTTGTAGAGTTTTTTAGCTAAAAATTCTCCAATTTTTTCAAATTTTCTACCATAGTCAATGACATTGTGCTGTTTAATCTCACTATAGTTACTAGGCATATTATTTATCTTTTATTATTAAAATTCCTACGGCAACTCGCTGACTAATAATGTCTACTTCACTGCGATTTTCTAAATCAGAACGTTTGCTTTCGTAATCTCGTTGAATACGCGATCGCTCCGATTCTTTCATCCGAATAATGCGCTCATCTTTTACCTGATTTAGTTCAGTTTCCAAGCGCTGAAGGCGATTTTGGTAATAAGCATCAAGATTAGCCAGTTTGCGATTTAATAGCGTATTGTTTCTCTCTCGCAACTCGTTGAGTTCTTTTAAACGGTGCTGGTGTACAGTTTCATCTAGCTGTTGAATGCTTGAATCGATTAAAGACGGTAGAAGGCTGACATATTCTGCTGGCTGTACAGCGTGGCTCAACAAGCGCACCAGTGCTTCTGAAACTTCAGGTGCAAGACAGGAATTATCAAGGTTCCATGCTTTTCCTACTAGCCGCACTTCTGGGCGCACAGCAACCGTTTCCCAGAGGTCACAAACAAAAAGGTACTGTCCAAGTGGCATTGTATTGTCATGGATAGCGACTTGCGTAACAAGTGGCTCATCTATGCTTGCCAAATGAGCGATCGCCACCCGCGCTAAAGGATGAATAGGCGTGATAAATGGAATATCCCTCTGTTCGAGAGCTATTTTCTGGTCAAATGTGAGTAGCCAATGTAGCTCACTACCTTCCAGCCAACGTGTGAAAGTAACCGTGGAACGGTCTGACTGTTTGAGGGATCGCACTTTTTTAAGCAGTTCCCCTCGCCCATCTTTGTTCAGACGTAGCCGATGGAGTCCCGAATGCCGACTATCAACAGTAATTTGTCCTTCCAATGTCGGCTGTTCCACAAACATTTCAATCAGCTGGCGTAAATCATCAGCAGAAACAAATTTGTCTTGAGCAACTACAGAATTAATATCCGAAGTAAAGCCCTCATCAAGCCCCAAGAATGAACCACCTTCTACTTCCAGCCGATGCTGTTCTTCTGCTAGGCGGAGTGCATTATCTGCCATTTGCTGTGCTTTCTGTTCAGCTTGTTCGGGGCTGAGTTTGGGGTCAAGTGCCACACGAGTTAAATCTTGTACAACATCTCCCAGCACTTCCTCCAAATCCCCAATTGTGTCTTGAAAGATCCCCAATCGTTCAAAGCAACGGAAGAAAATGCGTTCTTCAACAGTGCCTGGTGTGACAAAATTAAATATGAGTACTTTATCGCTTTGCTGACCAAAACGGTCAATTCGTCCAATGCGTTGTTCTATCCGCATAGGATTCCAGGGTATATCGTAATTTACCAAGCGATCGCAAAATTCATAATCTAGTCCTTCACAACCTACCTCAGAAGATAAAAGGATATCGAGTGCATCTGGATGTTTGCGGGGTAAGCGAAAGCGCTCTCGTAGATGTTCTCTGATTGCATCTTCCACCTCTCCAGTAATTACTTCTACTCTGTAACCAGCACCTTGCAGTTGTTTTTGCAGATAAGCCAAGGTATGCAAAAAGAACGAGAAAACCAATACTTTGCCAGAACACTCACCCAGTAGTGTTTCCTCAATTATTCTCAATAACTGATCCAATTTTGGATCATTCGGTGGTAAAGCAGCAGCTAGTCTACGCAGATGCTTTGCTTTCTCTAGTAGATAGGGAAGAAGTTTAGTATCCTCATTTTCTGTTTCAATATCGTCACTAATATCAGAAAGTTTAATTTTGCCTGTCTGGATAAATTTATTAAGTGTAGGCACAAGAGCTGGTAGACAACTCGCCGCCTGACGCTCTAAAGTATCCGTAATCAGGCGTATCACTTGTTCTTCATAGTCTAAGGAAAGCATTTCTCTACGGAATTCAATCAATGCCTGATAAAATTCTTCCTGTTCTGGTGTAAATGGTACAGAAATGGTGTGTGGTTCACGAATCGTAAATCTCCCGATATCCCGCCTACGAGTACGATTCATTACATGAGCCAGTGAATGCACCTCTTCTAAATCCCGCAGACAATTAATTCGATCTGCATCAGTCAGTGTTGCGCGATCCTGAAACTTTTGATACCAGTCCATAAATCGAGGATCTTGGCTTAGTACCTGCTTACCCCAAGTTGTTGTTGCGGCATCTCGCAATGCTTGGAGTGATGACGTTTGCCAATTACTTTGGGGGAGGCGACTGCGAATATGTCGAATGGCTTGATTGAGATGCTGATTAGGTTGCACCATCTCGTTAAAAACTGTCTCATCAAGAAACAGGTCTGGACGTAGCAGATTGAGTAACGTGTAGAGGTTACGATTGCCAAGATGCAGCGGGGTAGCGGAGAGAAATATTACAGCTTCGCTAATGTCGCAAAGAAATTTCACTACTTCATGAGAACTAGTCCCTGGATTTCTAAGATGGTGTGCCTCATCAACGATAACCAAGCTAAAGCGGGGTGATGGGTTAAGTGTCGTTAATCCAGGACTGGAGCGATGCCCCTTGATTCCCTTGTGATATTTATCAATTCTCAGGAGTTCCAGGTGGACTATGGCACGAGAATAATGCGGAGGCCAAACTCCATCTAAATCAGCCTCTCGCAGGCAGTAAGAAAGAGTTTCTGAAGTCAGTGGTCGAAAATCTTCATCAAAACGGCGCATTTCCGCTCGCCATTTAGAAACGAGGGCTTTGGGGCAAACAATCAGAATGTTGTCTAACTGTTGGCGGGTTTGGAGTTCCCTTAGTATTAAACCAGCCTCAATAGTTTTCCCGACACCAACTTCATCGGCAATTAGTAACCGAGGCTGGTCAGCACGAAGGAAACGCAGTAAAGGTTTGAATTGGAAGGGGATAAACTTGATGCGTGCTGAGTGCAGGGCGTAGAGATTATCGATTTGTGGATGAGAAAGTCTCGTTGCTGTCAATCTGGCACGAAAGCTCTGTACATCCAGCCATTGCCCTGCTTTTAATGTTTCCAATAATCCAGTGGTTTTTGAAGTAGCTCCTGCGTCAACCAACTGCTCTTCATGCTATTCCAGAATTTGAGTGGGAGAATGGAAGATGCGGTAACGAGATCGTCCCCCTGCTGGTGGAAGAATCTCAATTACTGGCCCGGATCTTGATGGGTCAGCACGCAGGCATACAAGTTGTCCCAAATTGAAAAATGGTTGCACCTAATTTATATCTACCTTTATATAGAACAAAAGCAAACTTTTGAATTCAATAGTGATCACTTGTACTTTAGTATTCCCACTCACAGAGATATAAATCACAGCCAACCGTATCAAAATTACTAGTTTGTTGACAAAAAAAGATACTTTCGCTTGTACCATCTCTAGCTTCCTACTATCTTTGCAAACTGCCACAAACATTGCCTGTGGCGATTAAATCTTATTTCCAAGTTTGTAGCGTTTCTTTGAGATACACGATCGCCCCCGATACCATATCTCAAAAGCGCTTCGCTATATGCTGGATTTCTGCATTCAAACGGAAGCTTGGGGTAAAAGGAATCTACCTCAGTGGTTGCAATACTTCTTGAATTCCTTTTTGGCTTGGTTCGGCTATCTGACAATACTGCAATGAAGAATTATTGTGTAAAAAGTGGGCTACGTGAGGAGAGAAGAGGAGATGCGATCGCCCGATTAAGCGATCGTGATTCTGATTTGCGTATATTACACACTATGCAAAGAATAATTTTGTGCCTCTACAAATGCTGCGATCGCAGCTTTGTGTGAACTACATGGCTATTATTTACAGTTTTACAAAGGTTTTGAGTATTGCCAGCAGTTAAATGACTGCAAATATACTTACGTTTTATTTCGCCGCGTTACTTTTTTAACTAAAGCAAATTCGATAACAGTATTATTCTAATCCAGTATTAAAGAGAAAAAGCTCATGAGATAAAGTGAGCAGCAATACTAGGGATGGTATGTTGACAAATTCAGGTTTTATCTCCCCATAGCTGACTTAACAGGAACTTTTCATTAGTAACAGCCGTATACTCATTTACGGGGGCAGTAAATTTACTGTCTGCAACTTCTTCCTGCTTGTTGGGATTTTAAAGATTTAATCTGAATTGCGGATGATAAACTCTCAGCTAGACACAACCCTTGAGTATTATAAGACTGCAATTGACAGGCTAAAAGCAGCTGGTACGTCTATAGATACTGAGCAGGTTCTGGAAGTGTTAAATGCTAGGAATGCTGTGCAGGTGGCTTTAAAGGATGTAACATTCATTTCTACCAGCAGGTTAAAGCAGCTTCTAGAGTTAGATGCAGAACTCAGGAAACAGGCAGGACAGATTAACAAAGTTATCAAAGCTGAACAATTTGCTCTCTGGCGAGAAAGTATACATCTCCCTGCTGAAGCTTGGTGGTGGAAATTAGAAAATCTTGCCCCTCCCCACAAGTGGAATAGTTTGGATTGGTTGTGGAAAGGTCTGGTAGTTGCTGGTTGGACTGCTAACCTCAGTTTACTGATTAATATTGCTACTCGCTTTTTCAGTGGGGGAGCAGGATTATTGGGAGCTTCTGCGGTTATTTTGCCAAGTATTCTGGCATTGCTACAGGCAAGTAGTGAACTAACTAAAGCTGGTAAAGAAGGATTTGACAAATTACTCGTAAAACTAAATATTCCCCAACACTTACAAGAAGAAGCCAAGTTGGGATCAACTTTGTTAATGACAATATTTTTACTTGGTTTTTGGTTGGCTCTACCGTCAATTGCTGAGTTATATAACCGTAATGGGCTAAATAATTACCAACAGGGAAAATTAGGAGCAGCAGAACAAGACTACCTCAAAGCAATTTCTTTAGATGCCGATAATGCGGATGCTCATTACAATCTCGGCAATCTTTACGAAGATTTACAAGACTTTGAGAAAGCCCGGAAGCATTATCAAATCGCAGTGGGAAGTGATGTTCCTGATGCTTACAATAATCTAGCTCGCTTATATATCCAGGATAAAAAATATTCCCAGGCGAGAGCTTTGCTACAAAACGGACTGGTGAAAGCTAATGAGCAGAATAGCTCACCCGAAGTCAGATATAGCCTGTTTAAAAATTTAGGATGGGTGAGGTTTGAGCAAGGCAGATATGAAGAAGCACAACAAACCCTACAAGCAGCAATTGGGATTGCGAATAACCCAGAAGTAGCAAAGTATATCGGGAATACTGGTGCGGCACACTGTATCTTAGCTCAGGTAATGGAGCGGCAAAAACAACCAACCGCATTGGAGCAATGGCAGAAGTGTTGTGAACAAGGTTCTACTCTCAATGCTGATGAGGACGCATGGTTACATCTAGCTCAACAAAAGTTAAAGAAGGCGGGAAGAGTATGCAAAAAGGCCGGAAACTGATTAGGTTAGTTGGGATCTTACTCAGCCTACCTTTTATAGCAGTAGTAACACCTGGGTTTACTCAACAGAATAGTCTAAATTTTATCTCCGAGGTTAAGGGGGATGTCAAAATTAAGTACTCTGGACGGAAGAACTATCAAAAAGCATATAGCGGTGAAATACTAAATTCCTCTGATTCTTTGCAATTGGGACGAGGTGCTTCTACGAAAATTTTATGTAATAACTTATCAACTTGGAATGTCAGCTCTCCAGGGGAATTTTCAGTTTCTAGTGGTTGTCCATCCACTGAAAAACCCATTCTCATTAGAAATGGTAGTAACCGCGTTCGGACTCGCGCTCCAAATGATCCAACAATTCCTTACATCATTAGTCCGCGTGATACAGCGATTTTGACTGACAAACTAACTCTGCGTTGGAATGCTGTCAAGGATGCAACCAGCTATCAGGTAAAGTTACGCGGGCCAGGAGTTAATTGGACAACTCAGGTGAAGCAGCCAGAGGTTGTTTATTCTGGTAACGAAACTCTGCAACCAGGCTCTCGTTATCGGGTAATTGTGACTGCTGATAATGGAGTATCTTCTGAGAGTGAAGCACCTGCTGGATTTACTTTACTGAGTGAAGAGGATGCTAAACGGGTAAAGGCTGAAATTACACAATTGCAAAAGCAACCGCTAACGGATGAGTCCAAAACTCTGGCTTTGGCATATCTGTACCAAAGTATGAATTTAAATGCTGCGGCAATTGATTTATTAGCAGGATTAGTTAAGCAAGGAAGTAGAACCACATCAGTTTATCAGCTTTTAGGCAGTCTCTACCAGCAGGTAGGTTTACATCGATTAGGTAAGGAACAGTATTTCACTGCACTGAAGTTAGCTAAGGCAGAAAAAAATTTGGAAGCGCAAGCAATAATCCAAACCAGCTTAGGGGAAATTGATATAGTCCTTGACAACTTGCAGCAGGCATTTGAGTCTTTGCAAGCGGCTCAAAGTGTCTATCGGAACTTGGGAGATGAGCAACAAGTACAGCAACTACAGCAGAAATTAGATGACCTTACAAGAAGGCTACCTTCATGAATAACCTGCGAACTAGACAAGTAATAACCCTGACGACTTTGTTAGCAACAGCTGGGTTATGGGTGTTAATGCCAAAGCCCACAATTGGGCAATCAACCCCTCCTGTTTCAACTGCTCAGTCTGCCCAATTGGCAGAAGCAGAACGACTCAATCAACAAATGATTCGACTTTATAACGAAGGTAAATATAGTGAAGCAATTCCCTTAGCAGAGCGTGCGTTGGCTATTAGTAAGCAAATACTAGGCGAAGAGCATCCCGATGTGGCACAAAGCTTGAATAATCTAGCACTCCTATACGAGAGCCAGGGACGCTACGCAAATGCCGAACCCCTGTATCGCCAAGCTTTAGAAATGAGAAAACGCTTGCTGGGCGAAGAGCATCCCGATGTGGCAGTTAGCTTGAATAATCTAGCATTCCTATACGAGAGCCAGGGACGCTACGCAGATGCCGAACCCCTGTATCGCCAAGCTTTAGAAATGAGAAAACGCTTGCTGGGCGAAGAGCATCCCGATGTGGCAGTTAGCTTGAATAATCTAGCATTCCTATACGAGAGCCAGGGACGCTACGCAGATGCCGAACCCCTGTATCGCCAAGCTTTAGAAATGAGAAAACGCTTGCTGGGCGAAGAGCATCCCGATGTGGCAGTTAGCTTGAATAATCTAGCATTCCTATACGAGAGCCAGGGACGCTACGCAGATGCCGAACCCCTGTATCGCCAAGCTTTAGAAATGAGAAAACGCTTGCTGGGCGAAGAGCATCCCGATGTGGCAGTTAGCTTGAATAATCTAGCATTCCTATACGAGAGCCAGGGACGCTACGCAGATGCCGAACCCCTGTATCGCCAAGCTTTAGAAATGAGAAAACGCTTGCTGGGCGAAGAGCATCCCGATGTGGCAGTTAGCTTGAATAATCTAGCATTCCTATACGAGAGCCAGGGACGCTACGCAGATGCCGAACCCCTGTATCGCCAAGCTTTAGAAATGAGAAAACGCTTGCTGGGCGAAGAGCATCCCGATGTGGCAGTTAGCTTGAATAATCTAGCATTCCTATACGAGAGCCAGGGACGCTACGCAGATGCCGAACCCCTGTATCGCCAAGCTTTAGAAATGAGAAAACGCTTGCTGGGCGAAGAGCATCCCGATGTGGCAGTTAGCTTGAATAATCTAGCATTCCTATACGAGAGCCAGGGACGCTACGCAGATGCCGAACCCCTGTATCGCCAAGCTTTAGAAATGAGAAAACGCTTGCTGGGCGAAGAGCATCCCGATGTGGCAGTTAGCTTGAATAATCTAGCATTCCTATACGAGAGCCAGGGACGCTACGCAGATGCCGAACCCCTGTATCGCCAAGCTTTAGAAATGAGAAAACGCTTGCTGGGCGAAGAGCATCCCGATGTGGCAGTTAGCTTGAATAATCTAGCATTCCTATACGAGAGCCAGGGACGCTACGCAGATGCCGAACCCCTGTATCGCCAAGCTTTAGAAATGAGAAAACGCTTGCTGGGCGAAGAGCATCCCGATGTGGCAGTTAGCTTGAATAATCTAGCATTCCTATACGAGAGCCAGGGACGCTACGCAGATGCCGAACCCCTGTATCGCCAAGCTTTAGAAATGAGAAAACGCTTGCTGGGCGAAGAGCATCCCGATGTGGCAGTTAGCTTGAATAATCTAGCATTCCTATACGAGAGCCAGGGACGCTACGCAGATGCCGAACCCCTGTATCGCCAAGCTTTAGAAATGAGAAAACGCTTGCTGGGCGAAGAGCATCCCGATGTGGCAGTTAGCTTGAATAATCTAGCATTCCTATACGAGAGCCAGGGACGCTACGCAGATGCCGAACCCCTGTATCGCCAAGCTTTAGAAATGAGAAAACGCTTGCTGGGCGAAGAGCATCCCGATGTGGCAGTTAGCTTGAATAATCTAGCATTCCTATACGAGAGCCAGGGACGCTACGCAGATGCCGAACCCCTGTATCGTCAAGCTTTAGAAATGAGAAAACGCTTGCTGGGCGAAGAGCATCCCGATGTGGCAGTTAGCTTGAATAATCTAGCATTCCTATACGAGAGCCAGGGACGCTACGCAGATGCCGAACCCCTGTATCGTCAAGCTTTAGAAATGAGAAAACGCTTGCTGGGCGAAGAGCATCCATCTGTAGCAACTAGCTTGAATAATCTAGCAGCACTATACTGGGGGCAAGGTGACATAAACCACGCTCTTGAGTTTTTCACACAAGGGCTAAAAGTTGAGGAACACAACCTGACTCTCAACCTAGCTGTGGGTTTCGAGCGACAGAAACGTGATTACGTCAATACTATCTCTGCTACCACAGATAGTAGCATTTCCCTACATCTAAATTCTGCCACTAAGAACCCCGCGCCTACTACTTTAGCTCTGAATACGGTCTTACAGCGTAAAGGACGCATTTTAGATGTCCTCACCAATAGCCAGCAAATTCTGCGTCAACGCCTTGACCCAGAAAGCCAATCTCTATTAAAGAATTTAACAAATACCCAAAGTCAACTTGCCCATCTATTTTATAACCGACCAGAGACACTTCCACTTGATCAGTATCGGACTCAAGTTACACAGCTTGAAACCCAGATAAAACAACTAGAAGACCAACTGAGCCGCCGCAGTGAAAAATTTCGTACTCAGTCCCAACCTATCACCCTTGAAACTATTCAAAAATTAATTCCTGGTGATGCAGCTTTGGTGGAACTAGTCCAATATCAACCTTTTAATCCCAAAGCAGCATCTGACAACAGGTTTGGGAAACCTCGTTACGCGGTATACATCCTCCTGGCAAAAGGAGAACCAAAAGGTATTGACTTAGGCGATGCTGAAACAATTCAAAAAACCCTAGAATTATTCCGCGATAATTTGCGAGATGCAGGCACTGATATCACCCAAGTTAAACAATCGGCTCGTGACTTAGATAAAATTCTTATGCAGCGAGTACGTAAACTGTTGGGTAATACTCGCAAAATTCTACTCTCTCCAGACAGCGCTCTCAACCTCATTCCCTTTGAAGCACTAGTAGATGAAAATAATCGCTATCTAGTTGAAAACTATTCTTTCACTTACCTCACCTCTGGACGAGATTTGCTAAGACTACAAAACCATTCTCCCAGCCAACAGCCACCAGTCCTCATTGCTGACCCTAATTTCAATCGTCCTGGTGAAGTAGTTGCACGTCAACCTAATGCTAATAGTATTGATAATAGTATTGATGTAAAAAATACCCGCTCTATTGACCTGTCGCAGAGAACATTTTCTCCTCTAGAAGGTACTGCTAAAGAAGCCGAAGCGATTTCGATTCTCTTAAAAGTCAAGCCTTTAACAGGTGCTAAAGCTACAGAAGGTGCAGTCAAACAAGTTAAAAGCCCCAGGATTCTGCATATCGCCACGCATGGTTTTTTTGAAAATGCCCCAGCAAACAAAGAGAAAACCACACTTGATGATAATCCTTTACTCCTATCAGGATTAGTTTTTGCTGGCTTAAAACCGCGTCAAAGTGGCGGCGAAGATGGCATTCTCACTGCGCTGGAAACAACTGCACTAAATCTAGTCGGTACAAAACTAGTTGTACTATCTGCCTGCGATACAGGTTTGGGAAACATTTCTGCGGGAGAAGGCATTTATGGTTTGCGTCGCGCTTTGGTAATTGCTGGCTCTGAAAGTCAAATGATTAGTTTGTGGAAAGTAGATGATGATGCTACCAAAGAGTTGATGGTTGCTTACTACAAAAAATTGCTAGACAATCAGGGGCGCAGTGAAGCACTACGCCAAACTCAATTAGAGATGTTAAAGGGTGAAAAGTATCAGCATCCCTACTACTGGGCTGCGTTTATACCTTCTGGTGATTGGACACCGTTGAATAAGTGAATTGGCTTTGAGCGTCAGGCGATCGCTCTATATTACCAACTTAATATGAAATAGAGTGCGATCGCATCCCTCGCAAACTCAAGCTGTTGATTCAGCTTTGTACTTGAAATGCGATCGCCACTAAACTAAACCTTGGAGCAAATATTCCCAAATCCTTACAGGGAAGTCTTTTGCGAAATTGTACAACTTTTTTATTTGTTTTTGGATCGTAGCATTATGAAATTGTAGAACTTTATTTTTTCAAAACTTCTCAGTACCTAACGATATAATAGTGCTTGTAGCCGCGCAAATTGTACAACTTTTTTAGTTGTTTACAAAAGAATCCAATGCTTCATCTAACTACTGGCTAACCCAAGAATTCCCTCCAGTTTATCTAAAACTGTACTGACAGGCATATTGCTCAACATCTGGTTCAACTGCGTAATATCCTGTTTGCAAGAAAGTTTTGATTTTTTGTGCGATCGCTTCTAGTGTTTCTTGGCTTGGTTGTTTCTTAAGCAGACAAAAAAGAACACAAGGGATGCCTAAGCAATCTGGCAGTTAACTCAAAGGTAAATTTTTTTTCGATAACTCTTCATTACCCTGGCGACTGTTTTTTTATAAAAATCTATTTTTGTTCAAAATCTACCAATATAATCCAGTTTCAGATCCACCGTCCTCAGTAGTTTTTATACAATGGCTACGATGGGCTACGCCTAAGCTACAGGAGTATGTTTGGTGGAGATAGTTATCCCCCTAAGTAGCTTTTGATAACTTGCCAATACTCTACAGCGATTCGTCAGAACCTCGCAGCATAACCCCAGATTTCAAAAACTCTTACAGCTCAGCTTGCTTGTCTACTAGGGGGACGACACCCTACATGAGCAGATCAAACAACCATTTAGCTGCTATTTAACTGCCGCATCTAATTATTAATGGCTATCAAGACATGAAGAATACATGAAGAATACATAAAGATAAGTACCGACATTATACTGAGCGGCAAATAATGTGAAGAGTATGCAAAGATATGTCTTTAAATGTGGACATCTCAGTAAATCTTCAGATATGGTTATCAAAGTGTTATTTAGATGTTCCCTATTTTTAAGCTACACACCCGCGGGCGATAGCCCACAACAACTGCATAAAAATTCTTTCCCTATCGAAAGTGAATTATTCTCTATATTTACGACAGTAGGGCTACGCTTTGATGAGAAATATGAAGTGTGGGTTTTAGGCATTCAAGCTTGATTTTTCGACACTTTGTCAGTGATGGCTGGGTTGATCTGCGGATCAAGAATGATAGAAAAAGTGTGAAACCATCTGTTTTTCTAAATACACGCTCATAAATATGTACAATGCTTAAGACTTAGATAGTCGTAAATAGCATTATTAACGGGTACACAAATAACGAATGAAAAAGGAAATAGGGAATTAGATAAAGAATTTAACTTTGAACCTCCTGCCTTTTTCAAGTCAGTTAGATAAGTCTTACTTACAAGCTTATCAATAGGGTAAATCTTCGAGAAAATTGCTAGCCCCCAAGGGTGACATAAAAGGTATGTCGAAAGCGTTAACTCTCGGCAATTTCTGTGTGTCCTTAAATAACATTAACAAAAAGTTAATAGCTGAAGTTACTCAAAAAATCGATTCAGGAAGATAAAAGTTATGGTGAATATCATTGGAACCAACGGTAAGGATACTCTACTGGGTAGTGAAGGCGCAGATACAATTAACGCTAAAGTAGGTGATGATATCATCAATGGCAAAAATGGCAACGACCTTTTAAGCGGTGATGCCGGAAATGATACCCTCATTGGTGGTGCAGGGAATGATACTCTCCTTGGTGATACGGATAACGACTCCCTCCGTGGTGGTACAGATAACGACTCCCTCCGTGGTGGTACTGGTAATAACCTGGTAGGGGGTGATGAGGGAAACGATACCCTTGATGCTGCCTATTCTTCTGGAAATAATATCCTCAGTGGAGATGCTGGGAATGACTACCTCGATATTAGCTATTCTGTTGGCAACAATACGGTTTCAGGCAAAGATGGCGATGATTCTTTTTACGCAGATGAAGTCCAGGGTAGAAACACTCTAAATGGAGGCGCTGGTAATGACACTTTCTATTTGTCCGCCTCAAAAACTGCCCCTTCTTCCTTAACTACTCAAAGCGTAAATGGAGAAACAGGTGAAGATTACTTGTCTGTATATTACACCAGGGCTACTAAAGGAATCACAACGACATTCGATGCTGCTACTAACACTGGCTCCATTAGGGCTGGCACAAATCAGATTAACTACAACAATATCGAACAATTAGAAATTAGAGGTACAACCTACGCTGACTTTATTGTCGGGAGCAATGGCAACGATTTACTCTTCGGAGGCAGTAGTGGCAATGATTTAAATTATGGCAATGATACGATTTTTGGTGGTGAAGGTAACGATTGCTTAAATGTTGATTATTCAACAAGCGATAACATCCTTAACGGTGGTGTTGGTAACGATCAATTCAGTGCTACCTCTTCAACAGGCGATAACATCCTCAATGGAGAAGATGGCAATGATAATCTCTCTGCGTCTAAAACGGATGGCAATAACACCCTCAACGGTGGTGCTGGTGACGATCAATTAAATGCTAACTATTCAACAGGCGATAATATCCTCAATGGAGGAGATGGCAATGATTCTCTTAGTGCCTCTCGCGACTATGACTATTCCGCCTCTTTTACCTCCGGCAATAACACTCTCAATGGTGGTGCTGGTGACGATAAATTGAGTGTTAACTATTCAACGGGCGATAACATCCTCAATGGAGAAGATGGCAATGATTCTTTCTTTGCCTCTGGCTACTACGACGACAAAAAAGCCCAAGGCACGTTTGGTAATAACATTTTCAATGGAGGGAATGGTAATGATTCCTTCTCTTTCGTTTTATATACTTCCCCACCTTCCTTAGCGACTCAAACAGTAGATGGAGGGACAGGTAACGATTTGTTGAGCGTTTCGTATGTCTATCCTAGTGGGGGAATCACAACAACATTCAATGCTGCTACTAACACTGGCTCGATTAGGGCGGGCACGGATCTGATTAACTACAAGAATATCGAAGGATTACATATCTCAGGTACAGTCTACAATGACTTGATTGTGGGAAGTAATGGCAACGATACCCTTTCGCTCTACGGGAGTAGTAGTGGCAATGATACTATCGATGGCGGAAAAGGTGATGATTTATTGGAAGCCTATTATTACAGTAATTCTAGCGGGGGTGAGGGAATCACTTCAACATTCAATGCTGTTACTAACACTGGCTCTATTACATCAGGCACAAATCAGGTTAGCTACAAGAATATTGAACGATTAAATATCTCAGGTACAGCCTACAATGATTTGATTGTGGGGGGCAATGGCAATGATACACTCACCGGATGCGATCGCGGCAAAGATACCATCGATGGAGGCAAAGGTGACGATTTGTTGTCCTTCTATAACTATTCTATCGGCCAGGGAATCACTTCGACATTCAATGCTGCTACTAACACTGGTTCGATTACAGCAGGCCCGAATCAGGTTAGCTACAAGAATATCGAACAATTAAATATCTCAGGTACAAACTACGATGATTTGATTGTGGGGAGCAATGGCAACGATACCCTCGCTGGGGGACAAGGAAATAACACGATTCTCGGCGGTGCAGGTAAGGATTACTTGAGTGCTGACTATTCAAATGGTAATAATTCGCTCTCTGGTGGTGATGATAATGATTCTCTTAACGTCTCTGGCTCCTACGACGACTACCGAGGCGATTTTTATCTTGATGCTATCTCTGGTAAGAACACCCTCAATGGTGGCGCTGGTGACGATAACTTAGTTACTAACTACTCATCAGGCAATAACCTACTGAATGGGGGCGATGGCAATGATACTCTGACAGCCGCTGGTTCAGCCTCCTTATATTCTTTATATGGAGCTTATACTGTCTCTGGGAATAGCACGCTCAATGGTGGTGCTAATGACGATCGCTTGATTGTTGACTATTCATCAGGCAATAATCTACTGGATGGAGGCGATGGTAATGATACTCTCACAGCCTCTGGTGCGTCTGGTAAAAACACCTTCCAAGGTGGCAAAGGTAATGATAACCTTTATGGAGGAGCTGGTACTGATACCTTTGTTTTCAATAGTTTCAATGAAGGCGTTGATAGTATTTATAACTTCAACGCGATTAATGAACTGATTCAGGTATCAGCTGCTGGTTTTGGTGGTGCGTTATCATCAGGTTTACTCTCAGCTAGCTCTTTTACCCTTGGAACATCTGCAACAACGAGCAATCAGCGATTTATTTATAACAACACTACAGGTGCACTATATTTTGACCAAGATGGCAGTGCGGGTGGATTTACTCAGGTACAATTTGCACAACTATCTGGTGGAGTGTCACTAAGCCAAAACAACTTTCTAGTTGTTTAATCCTCTACGCCACAGTCAAATAGAAATCTTCAGAATGCGAGGTGCTTAATATAGCACCTTGGATTCGATTCATTAATGGAATTATTAAACCACGCGGTAGAATAATTACTCCAATCAGTGCAAATAGCGAGGCGATGTAATGTGCTTGGTTCCCCGCCAAGAGCAAGCAATTGACCATCTGTTCTAAGAGCGATCGCTTATATAGCGTTTCTCACTGGCGTGCAGTACAGTTTTGACCTCTCTCCTTATAGGCTACGGTGTACACACAAGTCGAAAAAACTTCATCCACCAAAAATTTGCGGTGAAGCAGCGCTCTTGGTAGGGTTTCCAACGCCAGATGCTCCACTTGGGGAGACCCCATCGCCCTTGGCGTCTCCCCTTGGGAGAAGACCGCACTGGCTCCTTTGCAGGCGACTGCTGTTAGCGCAGCGTTAGCGACGCAGGAGCGTCACCCGAACGCGAGTGCGTCTCCGATAGGAGAAGGGTGCGTGACGCTGGCGTGACAAAGCTAAATTGTTGCAATCATGGCGATGCCTGCGGTTCTTGCTAGCCAACGCATTTGTTATTTTGGCGAACTCATTTGTTATTTTGGCGAACTCATTTGTTATTTTGGCG
>NZ_JABXKF010000029.1 GCF_017115165.1 Nostoc sp. LPT
CCCGGACGGCAAAACCATCGCCACGGCTTCTTATGACAAGACAGCGCGGTTGTGGACGCTCAACGGGCAACTGCTACAAGAATTCAAAGGGCATCAAGGCCCAGTCTATAGTGTGAGTTTCAGCCCGGACGGCAAAACCATCGCCACGGCTTCTTATGACAAGACAGCGCGGTTGTGGCTTGTGGAGAATTTAGACCAATTGCTGGTGCGGGGCTGCAATTGGCTGCATGATTATTTGCAGAATAACCGGAATTTGAACGATCGCACCAAGCATCTCTGCGATGATATCAAGTAAAAGCCAAGCGAAAAATTATGCATCGCCGGATTAATATCAGCTTGCCAGATAAAACGTCATTGCGAGTGCAACGAAGCAATCACAATGACTCTGCGATTACTTCACTGCACTTCGTTCCGTACCCTACGGGAACGCCAAGGGCGAACGTAATGACATATCACCGAACATTATATAATTGCTCCATCCGGTAGCAATGCGATCGCCAGAAAACAGATTCCCATTGTAGGACAGGCGATCGCCTGCATCAGCCATTTTGCACCATCCAAACCAGTTTGCCCAAAATTTGCTCAACCGGCGGCAGTGGATAATCGGTCAGGTCAATCGTAACAGTTTGCCCTTCCAGTTTAAGAAACCGCCAAACTGTACCACTCGTTACCGTTCCGTAGATGATTGAAATCGGCTGCTGCTTCTGTTGATTAAAGCGTTGAGCTGCCACCATCTCGGCTAAACATTGTCCCAGTGCTGGTTTAAGGTCTTCTTTCTTCGCTGACACCAAAACCACCGCAGGAGCCTTAATAAACAACTGCTCTGGAGAACGACTAATTAGAAAATCGACATAACCCGTCAAATCAATTTCTGGCTGCACGCTGAACTCTTCACCCGAAAAGACACTAATTTGTCCTTTGAACTGACGTTTGACTTCTAACAAAACTGGATTGATAATACCTTCAGAACGCGCTTTTTCAGTACTGACTGCGATCGCCCAAGGCAGCGTTTCTTTGAGTGTATCTTTGAGTAAAGAACTTGGATTGACTGGGGAAATTTCAGGCAGAAAGCGATCGCCTTCAATGATAGTCAGTTGAAAATCCTCTACAGCTTTACTGAGGGTAAATTTACTATAAGGCATCAGGATTTTCCCTATTATTTTCTTATATAAAAACTATTTAATTAACCCGTAGCGAGCAAGATGCTTTCAATCCCACACCCGTCGCAAATTCAAGACAAAACCCGGCAACACCGCTTCACCCGACAACTCAGCAGGATTCTCTAACACTTCCACATCCTTAGCCAGTCGATAAATTTCCACCCGTCGCTGCTGCGGGTCGATTAACCAACCAAGTTTAGCGCCATTGTCGATATACTCCCTCAATTTATCTTGCAGGGACTTGAGGGTATCTGAACTAGAGCGTAACTCAACCACAAAATCGGGGCAGATATTAGCAAACGTTCCTTTTTGTGCCGAAGTAAGCACCTGCCATCGTTCTCCACTCACCCAAGAGGCATCGGGGGAGCGAGTCGCACCATTGGGTAAAATGAAGCCTGTAGAAGAGTCAAAGACCTTACCAGGTTCACCCGCATTACGCCACCACAAATACAATTCGCTAGAAATACTGCAATTTCGCTCTCCAGTTTCCCAGCCTGTTGGTGGGTTCACTATTAATTCTCCTTGTGCGGTTCTTTCCAGTCTCAAGTCTCGGTTGGCTGCGGCTAAAGCAGCAAACTGTTCTTGGGTAACATACAGCCCAATTGACTTAGGCAACTCAATCAATAGGGTTTCGGTTTCTGGACTAGCGGGTGTTTGTACCATCTTGACCTCTTAGGGACTTCCAACTAAAAAAATATCCCATCGCTTTCAGGGCAGGGGGCAGGGGGAAAGAGGGTTTCCTGGTTTTTGCAAAAATGCACCGAATTATAACTAATTAGGCGGACATGATATAACAAATTCTACAAGCTTTCTTAGCGTCCGCCTCCGGCACTGTACGATCGCCCAAGCGTCTCGAACGCAAGCCCAATTGCAGATAATTATAGAAGAAGGAACTGACAAAGCGATCGCTCAACTACGCAAAGAACTATTTACAATAAGATTGCCATGCAAAACAGAGCGAAAAATTATGCATCGCCGGATTAATATCACTTTACCAGATGAGACAATTGAACTAATTGATCGAGTTATTGAAAAAGGCGATTCTCCAGAGGAGATGCTACGCGATTCTCCAGAGTAGAGGCTACGCCAACGCAGTCGATTCATCAACGAAGCTGTGCAATATTATATTGCTCAAAAAGCCTTAGTCAATCTTAGAGAACAGTTAAAAGAGGGAGCCATCCAACGCGCAGAACGTGATTTGGAGTTGGTGAAGTTTTATTGAGGCGATGTCTAGCGACAAACCGAGTCAGCGTCTACGCACCTTCTAAAATTATCTCAGGCGATCGCCATCTTTTCTCTAACCCCCTTCTCCTCTCATGGGATGATCAAGTAAAAGGGACTCTTTATTGGGGATTAGGGATTGGGGATTGGGTAATCTGGCAATTTACGATGACCCAGAAGATTTGCTACAGCATTATGACTCTTCTATTCTGGGCGCAAATGCTTAAATATTAAAAGGGTAAGCGATTCTCCAGAGGAGAGGCTACGCCAACGCAGTCAATTCATCAACGAAGTTGTGCAATATTGTATTACTCAAAAAGCCTTAGTCAATTTTAGAGAACATTTTGGGCAGCGATCAATCAGCCTCCCGTTGGTGCTTTACCTCCCGCACCTCATGCTCAAAAGGAGAGCAACTGATGAATGTTCTCCGTTTTCTCCTTTTGGAAGACAGCGTGTTAGATGCAGAGCTAGCCCAAGCGATACTAACCGAAGAACGCATATTTAACTTTACCAGATGTCTAATCATTCATGAATAATCAGATCCCTGACTTCTCTAGGAAGTCGATAATCTTGTTGATCGTGAATGATTCAGGATTGTTATATAGATAATTTTTATATAGTAGATTTAATATTTCGCCAATTTTATCCGTGTTTGTACTCTATCATAACTTTACGAATACTCTTAGAATCAACCTAAATTTATTTCCGTAAGGAGTCGGATATGAAGACTTATGACATGTCTTTCATAAAGACCAATGGACTCACGACTTTATTGGGATTTGTCTCAGTTATATTTATTTTATCATTCACTCTAATTATATTATTTTTTGAAAATATTCAAGGATTTTCAAATCAAGAAAAAATTGAATATATTACTCAAGCATTAACAACGATTGCCATAATTATTGGGGGATTGGCATTAATTCTTAATGCTTACTATACCTCAAGACTCTCTCTGGATGAGAATCACAGCTTGTTAACGCAACTCCTAGCTGGAACACTAGCTTGGGATAACAATATCGTAAATTGTATTAATCAGACACAACCAACTCCACAAGAAATTGTTTCCGAACGCTTTTCTAAAGCGATTGAACAACTGGGAAATGAAAAGATTGAAACGCGATTTGCCGCAATTTATGCTTTGGAACGAATTGCCAAAGATTCCCCGAAAGATCATTGGACAATCATGGAAATCCTCGCTGCTTTTATCCGCGAGAATGCCCCAGTGAATAGGGAATATGAGGATGAGTCACTACAATCATCAAAACTTCCTACAGATATTCAAACAGCCTTAACTGTGATTGGAAGACGCGACTCATACAAAGATCCAGTCAATCAGAAACTCGATTTACGCAATACAGACCTCAGCAATGCAGATTTAACAGAAGCTAACCTCTCTAGAGCAATTTTTGTCGGGGCTAACTTGCAATGGGTCAATTTTACCAGAGTAAACCTCTCTGAAGCAGACTTATCAGTGACCTGTCTTTGTGGCTCAATCCTTTATGAAGCCAACCTGCAAAAAGCAATCCTCCCAGAAGCCAATCTCCAAGGCGCAGTTCTTAGAAAAGCGAACCTTTCCCAAGCAATCCTTTACGATGCCAACTTGGAAGGGACAGTTCTTTGTGATGCCAACTTAACAGGAGCAGTTCTTTGTGATGCCAACTTGGAAGGAGCAATCCTTTGTGATGCCAACTTGGAAGAAGTCAACTTCGAGGGTAGCAATCTCCAAGATACAAACCTGATTGGCAGTAACTTGCAAAGGGCAAAACTTGCTGGCGCTAATCTAGAAAGTGCATTACTGAGTACAGCTAACCTCCAAGAAGCTAATCTCCAAGAAGCTAACCTCTGTGGAGCCAACTTGAGCGGCTCGGAAAATGTAGAATCACAACAGATTGAACAAGCAATTGGCGATCGCACAACCATCCTACCGGAAAATCTGAAAATACCTCAACATTGGCGGTAACGTAATGTGCAACTTACAACAGTTTTCATATATTTGAACCACATTTGTCATAGGGGCAATTCTAAATACCTGAAAATTGCTGTAATTGAGAAAAATCGTCTATGTGGTTTTACTAATGCCAATCTCCCAAATCATCTGCTAGAGATCCTAAAGGTTTACTCTTATATAAGAAATGCTTGCTAGAGTCTGGAGTGCATCAATTGTGGGCATCGATGCTGTCAAAGTAGGCGTAGAAGTCGATGTGTCAGGGGGATTACCGGGAATAGTTGTCTTGGGACTGCCAGATTCAGCGATTCAAGAATCAAGAGAAAGAGTCAAAGCAACTCTGAAAAATACTGGCTTTGCCTTTCCCATGCGAAAGATAGTAATTAATTTAACTCCGGCAGATTTACGCAAAGAAGGCCCCTGTTTCGATTTGCCTATTAGTGTGGGAATTTTGGCGGCTTCTGAGCAAGTTAGCGCTGATTTATTGGGGGATTATCTATTTTTGGGCGAAGTCTCTTTGGATGGCAGTTTGCGTCCCGTGGCTGGTGTATTACCGATCGCAGCAGCAGCCCAAAAGATGGGAATTGCAGGTTTAGTTCTCCCTGCTGATAATGCCCAAGAAGCAGCAGTAGTTGAAGATTTGGCTGTTTACGGCTGCAAACATCTGTCTGAGGTGGTGGATTTTTTAAATAATCCGGGGCGTTACAAACCTGTGCAGATAGATAGTACAACACAGACAACAACAGTATCCTACCCTGGCGCAGATTTGCATGATGTGAAAGGACAAGCTCATGGGCGTCGTGCTTTAGAAATTGCTGCGGCTGGTGGGCATAATCTCATTTTTGTCGGGCCGCCTGGTAGTGGGAAGACGATGCTAGCAAGGCGCTTACCAGGAATTTTACCGCCGTTGAGTTTTGCCGAATCTTTGGAAGTGACTCGCATTCATTCGGTAGCTGGTTTATTGAAAAATCGTGGTTCATTGGTACGCAATCGCCCTTTTCGCAGTCCCCACCACTCGGCATCCGGGCCTTCTCTGGTGGGTGGTGGTAGTTTCCCTCGTCCTGGAGAAATCTCATTATCTCACAGAGGTGTACTTTTTCTCGATGAACTCACGAAATTTAAACGAGATGTTTTAGAATTTCTGCGCCAACCTCTAGAAGATGGCTACGTCACAATTTCCCGCACCAAATTATCGGTAATGTTTCCCGCGCAGTTTACTTTGGTGGCGAGTACTAATCCCTGTCCTTGTGGCTACTATGGCGATACCATCCAACAATGTACTTGTTCTCCCCGCCAACGCGAGCAATATTGGGCAAAGCTTTCTGGGCCGTTGATGGATCGAATTGATTTACAAGTTGCAGTGAATCGCTTGAAACCAGAAGAAATTACCCAACAACCTACGGGAGAAACATCAACATCAGTACGCGAACGAGTGCAACAAGCAAGCGATCGCGCCATTACCCGTTTTCAAGGAGAAGCAAATCTGCGTTGTAATGCCCAGATGCAAAGTAGTCATCTCCAGAAATGGTGCAAGTTAGATGATGCTAGCCGCAATTTATTGGAAGCAGCAATTAGAAAATTAGGTTTATCGGCAAGAGCAAGCGATCGCATTCTCAAAGTAGCACGAACGATTGCAGATTTGGCAGCAGAGGAAAAACTCAAACCGAATCATGTAGCAGAAGCAATTCAATATCGCACAATTGATAGAATGCAGTAAGAAGAATTCAGAATTCAGGAGTCAGAATTCAGAATTAGAATAGGCTCTGTGTCTAGCTTTGAAGGCTAGACACTGTACTTCATTAACTTGAAATCTGCTGTATGTTTACTACCCTAGATGAGCTAATTGAGTTCTACCAAGCTAGTGCCGGATAGATGCATTTAGAAATCGCCCCTATGCGAAACTAGTACTACCACAATTAAAAACCAATACGCTTGGGTTAAGCCCAACCTCTAATTATCATGAAGACTATGATCGCTAGAATTGCGATCGCCCCTATCTTAAACACTCTTCGCACCAGAGGGACTAAGTGAAGATATTTCAGGTTTTTACGACATTCAACTGTATTAGGATGATTGACACCTAATTTTTGCTCAAAAATTGCCAAAGCTTGCTGTAACAAGGGTTCGGCTGCGGTGTAATTTCCTTGGGAGAAGTAGAGTAAAGCCAAGTTGTTGAGGTTGCCGGCAACGTCGGGATGTTCATCTCCTAGCAGGCGTTTTCTCATTGCCAAAGCTTGCTGATACAAGGGTTCGGCTGCGGTGTAATTTCCTTGGAAATAGTAGAGTGAAGCCAAGTTGTTGAGACTTTGGGCAACGTCGGGATGTTCATCTCCTAGCAGGCGTTTATACATTGCCAAAGCTTGCTGATACAAGGGTTCGGCTGCGGTGTAATTTCCTTGGGAACGGTAGAGTTCAGCCAAGTTGTTGAGGTTGCGGGCAACGTCGGGATGTTCATCTCCTAGCAGGCGTTTTCTCATTGCCAAAGCTTGCTGATACAAGGGTTCGGCTGCGGTGTAATTTCCTTGGAAATAGTAGAGTGAAGCCAAGTTGTTGAGACTTTGGGCAACGTCGGGATGTTCATCTCCTAGCAGGCGTTTATACATTGCCAAAGCTTGCTGATACAAGGGTTCGGCTGCGGTGTAATTTCCTTGGGAACGGTAGAGTTCAGCCAAGTTGTTGAGGTTGCGGGCAACGTCGGGATGTTCATCTCCTAGCAGGCGTTTTCTCATTGCCAAAGCTTGCTGTAACAAGGGTTCGGCTGCGGTGTAATTTCCTTGGGAGAAGTAGAGTAAAGCCAAGTTGTTGAGGTTGCCGGCAACGTCGGGATGTTCATCTCCTAGCAGGCGTTTTCTCATTGCCAAAGCTTGCTGATACAAGGGTTCGGCTGCGGTGTAATTTCCTTGGGAACGGTAGAGTTCAGCCAAGTTATTGAGGCTTTGGGCAACGTCGGGATGCTCATCTCCTAGCAGGCGTTTATACATTGCCAAAGCTTGCTGATACAAAGGTTCGGCTGCGGTGTAATTTCCTTGGGAGAAGTAAAGTAAAGCCAAGTTGTTAAGGCTGCTGGCAACGTTGGGATGTTCATCTCCTAGCAGGCGTTTATACATTGCCAAAGCTTGCTTATACAAGGGTTCGGCTGCGGTGTAATTTCCTTGGGAGAAGTAAAGTAAAGCCAAGTTGTTGAGGTTGCCGGCAACGTCGGGATGTTCATCTCCTAGCAGGCGTTTTCTCATTGCCAAAGCTTGCTGATACAAGGGTTCGGCTGCGGTGTAATTTCCTTGGGAACGGTAGAGTTCAGCCAAGTTGTTGAGGTTGCGGGCAACGTCGGGATGTTCATCTCCTAGCAGGCGTTTTCTCATTGCCAAAGCTTGCTGATACAAGGGTTCGGCTGCGGTGTAATTTCCTTGGGAACGGTAGAGTTCAGCCAAGTTGTTGAGGTTGCGGGCAACGTCGGGATGTTCATCTCCTAGCAGGCGTTTTCTCATTGCCAAAGCTTGCTGATACAAGGGTTCGGCTGCGGTGTAATTTCCTTGGAAATAGTAGAGACTAGCCAAGTTGTTGAGGCTTTGGGCAACGTGGAGATGTTCTTCTCCCAAACGGGTTTTGACTGTTGATAAACACTGCATACGCCAAGGTTCTGCTAACCTATATAAACCCTGTCCTTCATAAAACTTACCCAAGCCAACAAACACCAAAATTAAATCTTCATCCTTGACAACATCAATTAAATTTTGGGCTACTTCTTGAATATGGGGAATAGTATCTTCTACTGACTCGATAACTTTACGGGTGAGAGTTTCAGGAATTTCTTTTGCCTTTGCTACCATCGCTACTGCAAAAGCTTGTTTGAACTCCACCCCTAACTCTTCCCCACCTGCAATGAGGGGAACTTGTCTAAATTTCCCTTGAAAAAATTCCCGAATTAAGGGATGAATTTGATAACAAGCGTTTTTCTCTTTTAATATTTGAATGAGATTACGTTTGTAGAGTTGCTTTCTGGCTTCTGTTACATCTGCTTTTGCCCAATTCAGCAACTCACTGGTAGACTCTACCAATTGCCAAGGTATGACATCAGGGGCAAATAAACTCAATAATGCACCTACTAGCTGGGTTTTTTCATCCAGTTCTCGCCAGCTTAATTCAAAGGCAGCTTTAACTCCTAGCTGTGCTGCACTCAGGGTTGAGTGTCTCCTTTCTAGTGCTTCATCGTCCAGGTGTTGCGCCTTCAGCCTTTCAAGCATTTCTGCTAAAGATAAATCTGGATCTTCTGCTAAATACTGTCCTACTAACTCCAACCCCAAGGGTAAATATCCCAACCATTTACACAAGTCTTTAGCTGTTATTTCTTCTTGTTGTATCCGCTTTTCACCCACAAAAGCTGTTAGCAGTTCTAAAGCTTTGATTTCCGGGAGTACATCTAAGGAAATTTCCTGCACAAAATTGGGGTTGAGGTTGCGTAACCGGGTAGTGATGAGTACCCGGAAGCGGTTCGCTGTCGGCTGTATCTCTCCCAGACTTTCTAAATTCGTGACATCATCTAATACTACCAACACCAAACCCTCAAACGGTTGCCAATGCTGCCAACACCACTGTACTTGTTCTTGGAGATTCAGCAGTTTTCCGCCGAATTCTTTTGGGATTTCTTTACCAATGTACAACCGATAAAATTGCACAATGCTGGCTGCTAAATCCGTTGCTCTCGCATTCAGCCAGCAGATACCGCCTGGATAATCAGCCTCATGTTTTCGTGCATATTCAGTTACTAGTTGTGTTTTACCAACACCACCCATCCCAGCCACCGCCGAAATTGCGACTTTATCTGACTGCTGCAATTGGTGATGGATTTTGGTAAGTTCATCGTCTCGCCCAACAAACTTAACCACGCTTTTGTAAATTAGATTGTTGGGGATATTTGGTGGAGAATTTTGCTCTGGTGAACCAAAATTGATGATTGGGTTGTTGATGTTAGTCTCACCACCCCCAATGTTTACCCCTTGCCAATTCTGATTGGTCATTTGCTGCCAAAGTTTAAGGTTGGATTGCTGATAGTATTCTCGCCACCCTTAATATTTATACCTTGCCAGTTCTCTACTATTGTCGGACTTTGCGCTTTAATAGCTGCGGTTAACTCTGCAATAGCCTTTGCCAGTTCCGGGTTAGCTTGTGCAGCCGTACTGACTTGATTTCCTAATGCTTCTACAGCTTCTTTAATTTCCGGGTCTGCTTCTGCTGCTTTTTTTACCTGTTCTACTAACACTGCCTCACCAATATCTTTTCGTTCTCCCGGTGGTAAGGCTGCTTGTGCGGCTGCGGTTTCTAAAGCTGCGGCTGTTGCAGGTGATTTTTTTGCTAGAATTTGCTTGGCTTTGGCTATAAGTTGCTTAACTTTGGCTAAACCAGCATCCAAAGTCTTTTCTGTTGACCACTCGACAACCTTATTGCCGATTAAAGGTAAAAGAGCGATCGCACCAGAGATAATTGGTTCCATATAATTGAGTATGATACTAGACCATTACAAACGATTCTAGTTAATTTTCTCAGTAAACTTAGGGAGGCAACTCTAAAAACTTAGTAGCACAAAAATTTTCTGCCCCCAACCACGAGATTTCTTATTCTCAGCCGTAGTCTGGGAATAGTTTTTTTAACAACATGTTATGCAATTGAGTCTTTGAACTCCATTAATGAGTCTTTGAGCTCCATTAATGAGTCTTTGGACTCCTTTAATGAGTCTTTGAGCTTCATTAATGAGTTATTGAACTCCATTAATGAGTCTTTTAGCTCCATTAATGAGTCTTTGAGCTCCATTAATGAGTCTTTGAGCTTCATTAATGAGTTATTGAACTCCTTTAATGAGTCTTTGAGCTTCATTAATGAGGCTTTGAACTCCGTTAACGAATCTTTTTTTCTCTTTCTTTAGCTTTATTAAAGCCTCGACTCCGCTGTTCCAAAAGAGATTACCTGACCAATACCCTTGAGAATTTGCAAAACCGCGTACAGTTCTCTCGCAGATGCAAACGGAGCAAAAACTCTTGACAAATCGTACTGTAGTGTATTTGTTTGCGTCACTTTGACAAATAAAATATCGTCTCCATTCGTCACCATCCTAAACACAGGTTTACTGGGGTTGGGGTTAGCCATCATATAAGCTAGGGCTTGCGGTACAGCCGACCAAACTGACAGCGTGATTTTTTTCGACTCTAACACCATCACCCACAATTGATTTTGTAGGACTAAAACATCAATCCGTCCGCGCAGTATCTCCTCGCCATCATCTAGCACTAGTTCCACAGATGATTCAGCCTTAATTCTGAAAGGAGGATCGTAAAATCCAGAGAGTGCAAGTATTGGTGACACCAACAACAATATGACTGTCCCTTCTAGTAAATCACCTCCGGCACGGTGATAGAGATACCTACGCCGCACGACATCCACACAGGCTTTTTCCGCTTCCGTAATTTCAGACAATCCCTCATACCACTCTGGGAAAAATTGCTCGTCTTCAACACGGACAAAACCGAATCGATTTTCTGCATCCTGAAGAGTGGTAATCGCTTCTGTAATTGCTGCCGTCTGTGTCATTGCTTTTAGGTAACAGTTGCTTTGTTATATTATCAACATGGGCGGATCTTTAATTATCGCCAATTGACGCGACGCCGAATAGCCCGTCGTAGACATCGCATTCTCAAACTAGCACGGACTATTGCAGATTTAGCAAGAAAGTATTGCTCTAGACGAGACTGCTTGTACTGAACTAAAGTGCAAGCTACTAAAGTCTAATTTTTGATTGTATTTAAATCAGATTTTTACTAATTTTTTATTAATCTAAAATCTCCCTTAAAATACATTTTTTAATGATTAAGACTAGTACAATAAAAAATACAAATAATGGATTATATGCAAGCAAAAACAAATAAGGGTAATTAGTAAAAGTTCTCCTTAGCAATTTATCATTAATAGTTAGGGACTTCCAAATAAAAAATATCCCAAAACTGACGCAAAAATTCCCTCTATTTCTTCTCTTTTTGTGTTCTCTGCGTCTGGAGTGGTAGTCTGCGGCAAGCCCTCCGGGTTCAGCAGTCGCTCATGGGGGAAACCCCCAAGACCGCGCTGCTTCACCGCTTTGCGTCTACGTTTATTTGGATAATTTATTTCTTGGAAATCCCTTACCAACAAGCAGGAAAATATTTATGGTTCAAACTTGGCTGTGGATTGGTGTCATCAGTATGGCGCTGGGTTGTGCTTTTTTCGGCATAGGCGCACACAATGGTAAAAATGAACGCTGGAAAATACTGTATACACTTAATTTTTTCATCTGCTTGATTGCTAGTGGGCTGTACTTAGCAATGGCACTTGGTCAAGGAGTTAACATCATCAACGATCGTCCAACTTATTGGGTGCGATTTGTCACTTGGTTTTGTTCAACGCCGCTGTTGTTGTTGGATCTGACTTTCTTAGGAAAAACAAGCCTGCTGATTACAGGTAGCTTGTTAGGAGCAAACGCCTATATGCTTGCCACTGGCTTCCTCGCCACAATTACACCCAAGCCGATCAGCTACATCTGGTATATTGTGAGTTGTGGTGCTTACCTAGCGGTTTTCTACTTATTAGTGAAGCCCTACCGGATCGAGGCAGAACGCAAACATCCCAGATCCAAGCAAGCATTCCGCAAGCTGGTAACTGTGCATCTAGTGCTGTGGACACTTTATCCAATTGTGTGGATTCTTAGTCCAGAATGGTTTAACGCTTTTGGTCAAGGTGGGGAAACAATGGGTTATACGCTACTAGATATTGCCTCTAAAGTCGGGTTTGGTTTTCTATCGTTAAACACCCTACGTAATTTAGAACAGGCAGGAGAATCGGTTACTGAATCGGAAGCGTTATATGAGTAAGTAATAAATTTTCAGTCCGAGGCAATAGAATAGCTAACCGAATTAGGGGAATCAATCAAGGGATTATGTGATCGCTGCCACTGCATTTTATATACTAAAGCGATCGCCCTACCTATTTTCTACCAAAAAGCAAATTATTTATAGATATTCTCGTCAAAAAATTACCGACTCTGCTAAATTCCTCCCCAAGGACGCTTCACAAACTCCCTTGGGAGGATGCCTCTACTTATGAAATCAGTATCCAATATATCAGGAAGTAAGCGATATCTCTTAAGGAGACTGATTGGATGAATTTGCAGGCGATTTGGAAGTTATTACAAGAGACATTCAAAGAATGGAGTGACGATAAAGCCTCACGGTTAGCGGCGGCCTTAGCTTATTACACGATTTTTTCCATTGCACCGTTACTAATTATTGTAATTGCGATCGCAGGGGCAGTATTTGGAGAAGAGGCGGCAAGAGGGCAAATCGTTGGACAAATTCAAGGTTTAGTCGGCCCAGATGGCGCAGAGTTTATCCAAACAGCCATTCAGAATGCTAACAAACCAAAAACAGGAGCGATCGCTTCGATTATTAGTATTGTAGTTTTGTTATTGGGTGCTACTGGTTTATTTACTGAATTGCAAGATTCCCTCAACACGATTTGGGAAGTGAAACCGAAACCCGGACGCGGCGTAACTAACATTATTCGCTTACGCGTTTTGTCCTTTGCAATGGTGATCGGGATTGGCTTTTTACTTTTAGTTTCTCTGGTAATTAGTACGGCATTAGCAGCATTAGTCACATACTTTAGT
Organism: Nostoc sp. LPT; assembly: GCF_017115165.1. Classification (GTDB taxonomy): domain Bacteria; phylum Cyanobacteriota; class Cyanobacteriia; order Cyanobacteriales; family Nostocaceae; genus Nostoc. Next base: position 13,013 of record NZ_JABXKF010000029.1, read on the forward strand.
AACTTGCTGCCAGGTGTCGATTTCCTCTGGCAGATTCTCAATTTCATCCTCTCCTTTACCATCACTACGTTCCTGTTTGGACTCATTTTTAAAGTCCTACCAGATGTCAAAATTGCTTGGAGTGATGTTTTAATTGGAGCTATGCTCACCTCCTTTTTGTTTTCTATTGGTAGATTTTTGTTAGGACAATATTTAGGTAATGGCAGTTTTGGTTCAGCTTATGGTGCAGCTGGTTCACTGGTGGTAATCTTAGCTTGGGTTAACTATGCCGCACAGATTCTTTTCTTCGGTGCGGAGTTTACCCAAGTTTATGCCAGAAGATACGGTAGCGGCATAACCCCATCTAAACATGCCATACCTTTATCTGATAACACGGAATATAATGGCAAGACTCCAACGGGGCAATCGTCCACTAAGAAAAAGCCTTCTTCTAGCTTTATTAATCGCTTGTTCCAGTCTTTCAAGAAGCCCAAGCGCTTAAAACAGAGAAGAAAAAATCAGCGATTTTAATCCCTTAACACTGGGATTATACATTTGTAACTTTGATAGATGTTGAAGTATTTAACCTCTAATAAAAGTCAGTTTTATGAAATAAGACCACAGATAAATAACCTGATACTGGATTTTTTCCAGAAGTCTATTGAAAAAGGAAGAAAATCAGTGCTAATGGAAAAATGGTTTTTTATCAATTGGCAGGCAATCTTTGTTCCTAGCATCAGCGTCTTTGAGTTGATTATCCGTGGTTCGCTGGTTTATTTAGCGCTGTTCTCAGTGCTACGCGTGCTTCCTAGCCGACAACTAGGAACACTAGGAATCACTGATTTACTCGTAGTAGTGCTATTTGCTGAAGCTGCTCAAAATGCTATGGCAAGCAATTATACATCTATTACTGAGGGGGCTATCCTGGTAGGAACTGTGATTTTTTGGAGCTATTTGCTGAACTGGTTAGGCTACAAAATACCCCAGTTCCAACGTTTTATGAATCAGCCACCGCTGCTACTAGTAAAAAATGGTCGGCTGATTGAGCGCCATCTGCAACGAGAGTTAATTACAGACGATGAGTTGATGAGCAAGTTACGTCAGCAAGGTGTAGAATTTTTAGCTGATGTGAAGTTTGCATATATGGAGGCTGACGGTAGGATTAGTATCATCACGTCGAATTCAAAAACTGCTTCCGTCCCTGAGCAAAAAGTAGCCTTAAAAAGCGATGTACATTAATTAAACTGTAAAATATGACGGTTGTATTCTGTGCCGAACTGTGATTGAGCGTTATACTTTGCCCGAAATGGCTAATCTGTGGAGTGAAGCCTATAAACTAAAAACTTGGCTGCAAGTCGAAATTGCTGTTTGTGAGGCTCAAGCTGAACTTGGTTACATTCCATCTGAAGCCGTTGAGGAAATTAAGGCTAAGGCAGATTTTGATCCAAAGCGGGTACTGGAAATTGAGGCTGTAGTCCGCCACGATGTCATTGCTTTCTTGACAAATGTCAATGAATATGTTGGTGATGCCGGACGCTACATTCACCTGGGTTTAACGAGTTCGGATGTTTTGGATACAGCTTTAGCATTGCAATTAGTTGCCAGTTTGGATATATTATTGCAACGTCTGGAAGATTTGATTCAGGTAATTCGCCAAAAAGCACGGGAACATCGTCATACAGTGATGGCTGGCCGATCGCACGGTATTCACGCTGAACCGATTACTTTTGGTTTTAAGCTAGCTGGTTGGTTAGCAGAAGTGTTGCGACACCAAGAACGTTTGATAATACTCCGCGAAACTATTGCTGTAGGTAAGATTTCCGGTGCAGTGGGAACCTATGCTAACGTTGAACCGCGTGTAGAAGCGATAGCTTGTCAAAAACTCGGACTCAAACCCGATACGGTCTCAACCCAAGTTATTTCCCGCGATCGCCACGCCGACTACGTGCAACAATTAGCTTTGGTAGCTGCAACCATCGAACGCTTTGCTGTAGAAATTCGCAATCTCCAAAAAACAGACGTTTTAGAAGTCGAAGAATTCTTCGCCAAAGGTCAAAAAGGCTCCTCAGCAATGCCACACAAGCGTAACCCCATCCGTTCGGAACGACTGACAGGAATGGCACGACTCATCAGAAGTCATGCTGGTGCAGCTTTAGAAAACGTTGCTTTATGGCATGAGCGAGACATTTCTCACAGTTCTGTAGAACGGGTAATTTTGCCAGATACTTGTACTTTGACCCACTTTATGTTGTCAGAAATAACCGATTTGGTGAAAAACTTGTTGGTCTATCCTGAGAACATGAAACGTAATCTCAACTGTTACGGCGGCGTTGTGTTCAGCCAAAAAGTGTTACTGGCTTTGATAGACAAAGGAAGCAGCCGAGAAGAGGCTTATGCGATCGTTCAAGAAAGCGCTCATGCCGCTTGGAATCAGCCAGAAGGAAACTTCCAAGACTTGATTAGCAAAGATCCGCGTGTTACCCAAAAGTTGTCTCCAGCAGAACTAGAGGTTTGTTTCGACCCCCAAGAACATCTGCGGCATTTAGAAGCAGTTTACCAACGATTGAGTATTTAGGATTAATTTCCTTGTAGTAAGCGTTTAAACGCTTACTACAAACCTCTTACCCAAAAAATACGCAGATATTATCAAAAAAGATATATAGCAATCCGATTTGATTTTTGAACTTATTTGCGTGGTGCGCGATAGACAGGCAAGAGGCAACCGGAAAAAGGCTCTTTAAGTTGTACGGAGTTTTTTCACACAATCAAATATGAGTTCTATATGAAGATACTAACAACATTTAAGATTGGAATCTTTTTGATGCTCGAATTATTGCCAGCACTGGGTAGTATACATAACAAATACTTGCTTATTTATTAATATTACGAGTGCTTTGATGATTGAAATCCTAGCCACACTTTCTGCTTCTGCGGCAGCAGGAATGAGAATAGGCATACCTTTGCTGATTATTGGATTATTGCAGGGTAGTAACTTGTGGTCGCAAGTTCCAATTTTATCTCACATTTCTCCACCAATATTATTAGGCTGCCTCACCAGTTGGTCATTAATTGAATTATTTTTCTCAAAAAAGCTATGGGGGCAAAGATCGCTCCAACTGATTCAGTTATTCATGTCTCCCCTGGTGGGCGCAATTATGGGGTTAGGAGTAGCTACAGCAACAGCAACGCCAAACTGATTGATTGCCATAATTGGGGGTTTGTTAGCTTTGGTACTCCAGCTCGTCCAAGTTGGTTGGTTCTATCGCTTACGTGGCTTACCTCTGTGGGCAGTCTTCCTTCAAGATACCTTGTGCATCGCTCTAGTATTATTTGCCTTTGATGCTCCTTGGCAAGGAGGAGTGATTGCTTTAATACTGCTCTGGTTTGCAGTTCGTAGTGCGAAGCAGTGGTATGACTGGTATCACAAAGAGAGAAGGCATGGGGCATGGGGTATGGGGGACTAGGGACAAGGAGATAGGTCTGAAGATCGGCCTTCCTTAGATGGCGTAGCCATCCCCAACAGGGTACAGAACTCCTCCTAACAAAGACGCGCAAGGGACGGGAATACAAGGGAAGAGTTTTCCACTGCCCAATGCCCAATGCCCAATGCCCTTTACTGCAAAAGCCCAATCATGTGCAAGAAGCCGTGACCGGTAATCAACTCTACGATTAAGGCAATAAAACCCAGCATCGCAATCCGACCATTCCATACTTCAGCACTAGTTGTCAGACCCCATTCCCAACGCTCTTGAGGGTACATTTTTACCATTTTTTTCATTTGGGCAGCTTGCGAAAGCTTGAAACTGGGATTTCTCAGTGCATCAATCACTAGTTCAGCTAGTGCATTAATAAATACTGGATGGGTATTGGGAGCCGGTACGCGGCGGAAGTTGTGAATTCCTGATTCTTCAGCTACTTCTCGATACTCAATATCAATTTCTTGTAGTGTCTCGATATGCTCTGAGACAAAACTAATTGGCACGACAACCAAATCTTTCACGCCTTGTGCGCCTAGTTCTTTGAGGGCGTCTTCAGTATAGGGTTGAAGCCATTCTACTGGGCCGACACGACTTTGGTAAGCTAAGGTGTGGACATTGGGTCGATTGAGAGTCTGCATAATCAATGCAGTACATTCTTCAATTTCCATCTGGTAAGGGTCGCCAGCTTCTTCAACGTAGCTTTTCGGAACGCCGTGGGCGCTGAAGAATATATGAACCTCATCCGGGTTCGGGAATTGCTCAAGTTCCTGGGCTATAAGTTGCGCCATTGCTTGAAGATAGCCTGGTTGTTTATACCAAGAAGGAATGACGGTGTAATCAATAGGTTGAAGTTTTGGATCTTCTTGCCAAAGTTTGTCTAAAAGCCGGAAGCTGGAACCACTGGTGCTGATAGAAAACTGGGGATATAGTGGTAATATTACCAAGTGTTCTACCTTATCTTGGGTAATTTGTGCGATCGCCTCTTCTGTATACGGATGCCAATAACGCATTCCCACGTAGATATTGGCTTCTTGTCCCAAATAACCCAACTGTTCTTTTAGGGCTTCCCCTTGCGCTTCTGTGATCCTCCGCAGTGGGGAACCACCACCAATTTGCTTATAATTCTCTTTAGATGTTCTGATTCGCCTTGAGGCAATAAACCAGGCTAGGGGCTTTTGCAACCAGCGAAATGGTAGGCGAATAATTTCCGGATCGGAAAATAGGTTGTACAAAAACGGCCCAACATCCTCTAGCTTATCGGGGCCACCGAGATTGAGTAATAAGACGCCTACACGACCCATAGCAGTTACTTTCCCCCAATCTTTTCAGGTTTTTTACTAATGTTAACAATATATCTTTATTAAATATAAAGCTTAATAGCAAGGAAATATGCAATGGCAACAATTTTAAGAGATTGGAGTTACCGCTATCAGTGGTTATATGATGGTATCTCTCGTTTAGCAGCCTTAAGTGTAGGTGGTGAAGCCCGTTTTCGGCAACTTGCTTTGCAAGGCTTAACAATTCACTCAGATTCTCAGGTTTTAGATTTATGTTGTGGTAGTGGCCAAACGACGGAGTTTTTAGTAAAAACTTCACAAAACGTAACAGGATTGGATGCTTCACCCAAGTCTTTGCAACGGGCGCGGCTAAATGTACCGGAAGCTTCATACATAGAAGCTTTTGCTGAGGAGATGCCATTTGCAGATAATTTGTTTGATATGGTGCATACCAGCGTTGCATTACACGAGATGCAGCCTCAGCAATTACGAAAAATTATTAATGAAGTTTATCGGGTACTGAAGCCAGGAGGAGTGTTTACGCTGGTGGATTTTCACGCTCCGACAAATCCGATATTTTGGCCTGGGATATCGGTGTTTTTGTTGTTGTTTGAGACGGAAACAGCTTGGGAACTGCTGAAAACTGATTTAGCTGAGTTGTTAGCTAAGACTGGCTTTGAAGTGAGTATGTCTACTTTATATGCAGGTGGAAGTTTGCAAGTGATACAAGCTAATAAATGAACAATACTACTTTATTAATGGCAGTTAAGAGACTCTGCTATTAATAAAGTATAGGTTATTTTTATATAGTACTTAAGCAGGTAAGCGGTGAAAAAATGACGCAGGAACTAATAGACCTCAAAAAGAGTATTTTGGAAGGACGTTATGCAGATGCCTTAGCAATTGTAGACGAATTAGAAGGCATGAGTAAACAAGCTATTCTGCGGAATATCCAAGCTTATTTAAGGATTTTGCTGATTCATTTGATTAAGAACCGGGTAGAACAACGATTAACTGGTTCATGGGCAAATTCTATTCGTAATTCAATCCGAGAAATTAAAAGTCTTAATATCAAAGATAATAAAAAATCTTACTATATTAATTTAGGGGAGTGGGAGAGTTTGATAGAAGAGGAAGTGATTGAAGATGCGATCGCAGATGCCAGCGATGAAGTAAAGAATGGAGTATATAATCAATTCCAACTGTCTGAAATAGTGGATAGGAACCAAATTATTCAGACTGCGTTAACGTTTTTGGCGCTAACTTATTCCTATTCAGCTAAGGAGTTACCCACAGTTTTGGCTGAAAATTTAACTCAGTTATGCGGTGGAGAAGATTGGAAAGCAGGTAGGCGGTAAAAAATGTTTCAACCCCTAATAGGGATTTTGATGAATCGCAATAGGCGATCGCGTATTTATCAATTACTTGTTGATTGAGTTTCAATCCCTAATAGGGATTTTGATGAATTGCAATTCCTAAAAATGTTGGTAAATTAGCGCGGTCCTTTAAGTTTCAATCCCTAATAGGGATTTTGATGAATTGCAATAGCTTTGCTCCACCGCAGGTATCACTCCCGGATTAGTTTCAATCCCTAATAGGGATTTTGATGAATTGCAATATTTTGTGGGTACTTCGTGGATCTCCAAAGTGGAAGTTTCAATCCCTAATAGGGATTTTGATGAATTGCAATATTTTACTGTTAATAGCTAGCTCAATCTTCTAAGTTTCAATCCCTAATAGGGATTTTGATGAATTGCAATTTAGCGCAAAAAGCAGAAGCTACAACACTTACAGCGTTTCAATCCCTAATAGGGATTTTGATGAATTGCAATTCCATATATACCACCCAATTGATCAGCAAATTCAAGTTTCAATCCCTAATAGGGATTTTGATGAATTGCAATGAGGAAGTACTAGAAGAACTACGCCAGTGTCAGCATTGGAGTTTCAATCCCTAATAGGGATTTTGATGAATTGCAATCTTACGAGTTACACGAGGCTTACCATAGATTACAAGTTTCAATCCCTAATAGGGATTTTGATGAATTGCAATACGCATAGCAAATTAGTTAAATGCGATCGCGACGTTTCAATCCCTAATAGGGATTTTGATGAATTGCAATCGATTAAGCCAACACGGAGTAGGAGAATATCTTTGTTTCAATCCCTAATAGGGATTTTGATGAATTGCAATACACAGCAGCAAGAATACCAGCCGCCGCCCATAAGTTTCAATCCCTAATAGGGATTTTGATGAATTGCAATGTAAATGCGGTGCATACTCTCCTCTCTCTTGTAATCTTTTTGTTTCAATCCCTAATAGGGATTTTGATGAATTGCAATAGCGGGAGCCTGAAAGCCAAGCTATATTTAGTTTTCAAGGTGCGGTTGCGCGATTCTAGAGCAATCATAGCATTAGAGAATTTCTTTGGGAAGAGTGTCGGGAAAGGTTGAAGGCTGAAACTCAATTATTGTAAGCATTTCAGAGATTGCGCGGATGAATTTGGACAATTAGTCGGGTGAAACGCTTGCTGGTGTTGAGATAGAAGCACTTTTTTTAGGTTGTGAAATTTGTACACCTACCCCTCCGCGCTATTTGACCATACAGTAACCTAAATATAAGGGAACTTAGTAATTCAACGTAGAGATGATGAAAGAAATAACGCGCCGCAAATTTATTGCAACAGCTACAGTGGCGACAGGTTTTGCCCTCGCAGTACAACCCATTTCTGCCGGAGTCATCACTACTGATGCCAAGGGGTTAGTAGCTGGTGCAGTAAAAATTCCCGTCAAAGATGGCGAAATTCCTGCCTATAGAGCAGCACCATCTACTGGTGATAATTTCCCAATCATTCTGGTAATCCAGGAAATTTTTGGTGTACACGAGCATATCCAGGATATCACTCGTCGCTTTGCTCGGTTGGGATATTTAGCGATCGCACCCGAATTATTCGTGCGTCAAGGCGATGTCTCGAAGTTAAGCAACATAGACGAAATTCGTCCAATTGTCGCCAAAGTACCAGACGCCCAAGTATTATCCGATCTTGATGCCACACTAAACTGGGCAAAGAAGTCAGCTAAGGGTAATGGCGAGAAGTTGGGAATTACAGGTTTCTGTTGGGGCGGTCGTATTATTTGGTTATATGCAGCACATAATCCCCAAGTGAAGGCTGGTGTAGCTTGGTATGGGCGACTGGTGGGCGATGCTACCGAACTTCAGCCCAAGTATCCTGTCGATATTGCATCAAAACTGACAGTCCCCATTCTCGGACTCTATGGTGGGAAAGATACAGGTATTTCTCTTGATACAGTAGAGCAGATGCGTGAGCGCTTACAGTCCAGCAGTAGCAAATCTGAAATCATCGTCTATCCCAATGCACCCCACGCATTTTTTGCCGATTATCGCCCTTCCTACCGTGAGAAAGAAGCTCAGGATGGTTGGAAACGCCTCTTGGCATGGTTTAAGCAAAATGGTGTTTAAAAAATTAGCTACTCATGAACTGTGACGCTGAAAAAAGTCCCAAATTGTTTCACTGGCGTTCAGCCCCAGCTTTGCATTGAATTTGTTCAGGCTCTTGTCAGTTGAAGAACCACCAGGCCAGAAATGTCCACCGTTTACTACCGCTAGCTGCCAAACTTCAGAGTTGCCACTACAACCTGTGTAGATAGCGGTTTTCACTTTATCTTTAGAAAACTTCAAAGATGCATTTGATAAGGTACATCGATCGTGCGATCGCCAAAAATCTACCATGTCTGAGATCGAAACCAGCGCTCCTCGTTGAGTGTAGTCATCACCTTCATAAAGGACATCGCGATCGTTTGTACCGTTGATCGTTAACATCGAGATGGAAGTTTGAGGCTGGCAATTAGGTTTTAGTCTAGCTGGGAGCGAACCAGCTACTGATGCAAAACCAGCAATTTTATCAGGTAACTTACAAGCCAGTGCTTGGGTAAGTATGCCACCTCTAGAAAAACCGGTGGCATAAACTTTATGACTATCAATATTAAGTTGCTGCTGAAGATGACTAATCAAAGCACTGACAAACAAAACATCATCCACCTTTCCTTGAGTGTTAGCTCTAAGGCTCCATGTTTGGTCAATTCCATCTGGATAAACAACAATAAATCCTTTTTGATCTGCTAATTCATTGAAGCGAGTCACATTACTGATAGACCGACCATTACCATCATCTCCATGAAACACTAAAACTAACGGCATTGGGCGGTCTAGATTATAAGATTTTGGGGTATAAAAATAGTAGGTACGTAACTTTCCTTGATCGTATAGTTCTCCATAATTGTCACCAATCAAGATTTTTTCTTTAGTTATACTGTTTTCTTCAGCCTGAATGGAATCGCAGGCTGTTATTAAACTAATTCCTAATAGAAAGATTAAAAATTTTTTAACAAGCCGAAAATTCTGATATATATTCATGTTGATTAAGTTGACTGATGTCAGCTACTTATATTTACTTCAAAATCTTATTCAGCAACAAATTTTTACCTAACAGAGGCTAACAACTCTAGTTGAGTTGTTAGCCTCTATTTAGATATTAAACTCTGACATTTACATAACGAGCAGGAACTCTAACCTTAACCCACCTATTACCACGTCGTACTGTTTCCCAATGTGCAGGAATTAACTTTAGTTGAAATCGGGCAACACCAGGTTTATGCACAATAGCAGCTCTATGAACATTGGGTCTAACAATGATTTCTGCTGCTGATGCTTGTGACGGCAAGGAGGAAATTGCAAATGGGAGAGCAAGTAATGTACCTAATAGAATACGTTTCATATTCAAATCTCCATCAATTTATTTTCTTGAGTTTTATACAGTATTTCTCAATAATTTGTGAACAAATATTCTTACTCATTAACTTTCCAGTAAGTTTTGTTTGTTACACGACTTAATTGATTTGCTGTATTGCTCTCAGTTTAAAATGCTGAATAAGAAAACACAGTGGAACAAAGTCATAATTTCAGTATGACTTTATTCACATTTTGAATTTTGGACAAAAAAAGGGAGTTTAGAACTCCTATTTTATTAGTATTATTTGCTACTCAATTATGTATGTTTACTGGATTCTGTATGCGATCATCCCAATCAATACGGCAAGACCTAGCGCTCTGCGAAAATAATTAACGCCTTGAAATAGCTCCATCCATGCCCAAGTAAACAAGGCACCATTTGCCAGAAAGTCTAAGACTGTATTGATTTTACCTGTTGTCAAAACTAGAGTTAGTAAACTAGCAACTATCCAAAGAATCAGTGGTGGGTTTGGCATTTGACCCAAAACAATGTTACCATTGCTGTCACGGAAGGTTTTATCAATTAATGTATTTTCTGTATTTTCCATTGTTTGAAATTGCTACTTAGGTAAAAATTATTAACTTGCAAAAATTACAGGTATATTTATTGATAGTAGGCTGAAATTTAATTGCAAGTTATTTAATCACATTAAAACATTAAAGTAAATCTATTTACACCTATCTAATTGCTGAGATTAGAGAGATAAAAGCTGTTGAAAAGTTTTGCAGCACTATTACTTATTAAGAAATAGTTGATGACCTTAACCTGCCAAGGATGCCCTACTCTCTACTCGTAAGTCTGCAAAACATAGAAAAGCCCCCCATACCGGGAGGCTGAAAAGTTAGCGGAGACAACTTGTTAAACTACAGCGATCGCTCCTCCTAATGCAGAGAAAATGGCGGAGACGAATGCTGTAGCAAACAGCCACCACGCTGCTGTAGCTGCGGCTTTGCGGGTTTCTTCTGCTTGCCGCTGTGCTTGATGCTTCACCTGTTCTAGGCGGCGTTGGGCTTCCTGCTGTATGCGTTCTGCACGTTGCAATACTGTGTTGCGTGCCCGTTCAATTTGGTCGATGATCCGGTTAGCATCTTCTTCGGAGATGTCCTCACGAGAACTCATAATTGCCACTAGGGTATCACGGTCAAAGGAGGACAGGCGATCGCGCAGGGCATCAAACCCCGCTTGGGGATCGTCAAAAACTGTGCGAACATCGCGCTTAATACCATCATAGTTAAGTTCCGGGCGATCCAGGGAGTTGAGATAGTTACGAATGCGGGCAAAAACCCCATCAATTGCATCTTGAATGCCGCGTTGGATACTCCGCACTTGTTCAACAAATTGATCCCTTACGGACACTATATTATCGGCAATCCGCGCTGCTTCTTCATCAGAAATATCTTCCCGAATTTTCAGCAGGGCGATGATCGTAGAACGGTCAAACTGTCCAAGGCGATCGCCAAAGCTTTCTACGCCAACTCGCGGATCGTGCAACAATAATTGCAAGTCGCGTTTGATACCTTCAGGATTGAGTTCTTCTTTGCCAGTTTGGCGCAGATAATCTTCCAAATAACCTTTGAATGATTCTACTCTTTGCTGTGTGCGGCTAGCTAGGCGACGAGGCGCACGCACAAAGTTACGAATCGAAGTTTGGGTGGAATCAATGATTTCATTGACTTGTTCTTCACTCAAGTCTTGGCGTTGACTGAGCAATTTCACTAATGTATCTCTGTCTACCTGCGACAACCGACGGCGCAGTGCGACGGCTCCCTCTTTGGGATTTTCAAACAATCTGGTCAAGTCTCGCCCAATACCTTCTGGATTCAGTTCTTGTTTGCCAGTATTCCGCAGATAATCTGCGATTGTTGTCGTCACAGAGTCGTATTGCTCTTTTGCTTTATCGACTACAATTTGGGGTGTGTGGCGAATACTATACCATGACTCCTCAGTAGCATTGATGATTTGATTAACTTGATCTTCACTCAAATCTTCCCGCTGACTCAACAATTGCACTAAGGTATCGCGGTCAAAGCGAGACAAGCGTGCCCGAATTGAGCTAATTCCAGCTTGAGGATCTTCTAGTAGCTTTTTGAAGTCGGCGCGAATACCATCAGGATTCAGTTCTGATTTTCCGGTGTTACGCAGATATGATTCTACATTTAGCCACAGGGTTTCTGCTTGATATTGTGCCTGTTCTGCTAGTCCTTTGGATTCTACCAAGACGCGATCGCGTTGTTTTTCCAACTCATCGAGAATGCTGTCTACTTCATATAACTGGACATCATTACGTTGTAGCAATATCTGCCGAATTTCTTGGCGGTCAAGGTGCGCTAGTCGTAATGTCAGGGTTTCATAATCTGCCTCTGAGTCTTCCAAAAGTGGTTTAAAATTCTGCTCAATGCCTTCAGGTGTCAAATCTGCCTTCGGAGTAATGAGCAGATAACTTTCTACTGCGCGTTGCAAGTCTTGGACGATATCTCTTTCTTCAACAGCTCTGACTGTTATTAGCACTTCTTGGCGGACAGTTTCTAGCTGATTTACAATGCGCTGAATTTGACCTTGGGTAAGCAATCCCCGTTGTTGCAAAATTTTGGCGAAATCATTGCGGGATAGTCGTTCTAGTTCCCTGCGGACGATTCCAGGGTCAGCTGCTGGGTCGTAGATGACATCATGAAATTCCTGGGCAATTCTTTCTGGACTCAGTTGCCAAGCATAAGTATTGTACAGGTAGTTTTCGACATCAGCCCGAATTGGACTATAGGGTTGTGATGGTGTTGGCAAGCCTAGCTTATCTGCTTGTTGGGTGACTTTATCTTTAGCGCTAGTGAGACTACCTAAGATTTTTTCCACATCCAAATCAGGCAAATCTGCCCGTCCCAGCACAGTGGCGGTTAAGGCGGATAGTCCTTGCTGGATTGTACTTTGAATTGGCCCAGAGGCTGCCTTTTGGTCAGATTCTTTGGAATCACCCTTTTCTGCTAATAACCGATCCAGCTTGGCATTGAGTTCATCTGTTTTGGTTTGTCCTGGTGGGAGTGATTTCAAATAATCCATCAACTCACCCAAACGGTCTTCGGTGGGTGGTTGTTGACTTACCACTTGCTGCCAAACTTTATACAAAGTATCAGCAATGCGGCTAACGTCTTTTTTAGAAAGATCGGTGCGGCTGCTGACTAACTCAATAAACTTTTGGCGGTCGATGTTGCGGATATCTGGAGTCCCGGCGATCGCTTTTAATTGCGGATCGTTGAGTAAATTTTCAAAATCACTCCGAATTTTTGATACATCTAGCTCTGGAGGACGGATCTTTTCTAAGTAATCTTCAATGTTTTCCCGGATACTCACGGGGTCGATGGCGCTTCCTAGTTCTCGACGGACGGCGGCGGCGGCGGCTTCAGCTGTGGCTACCACTTGGCTATTCACAGCTTTAGCGCCTAGTGCGGCGGTAGCAGTCCCCATAATCGCCTGAAACCCAGATGTTGCCGTATTGACAACTGAGCCAATTAAGGAGCCTACGGTGGTGGAACTTACCCAAACTAAAAGCAAAAAGTAAGCACCCCAAATCACCAAACCGAGAATCGCTCCCAATCCTCGGTCTGAGATCACAAGGCTCAATTTTACTGCTAGATAAGAAGCGATTAATAAGGCGACCGTCACAGTGAGTAATGTCCAAATCCCTACTGCTGTGCCGATTTTGCGAATGCTGCCACCCAAACTCCCGACTTCCCCATTATCTGAATCCGAATCAGATGAGTGCCCCAGGTAGGAAATACCGGCTGCAAGGGAGAGATTAGTTAGAACTAATTGGAAAGCAAAGGCAAGAATCACCCCGGAGATTAAAGCCACAAAAAAGCGCGGCCCGGAAATGAGAACCGATGCTTGTTCTGGTGTGACGTTTGAGCGTTCTACTGGAACCTGTGCTAACCACAATAGTGGTTTATGCAGTCCCACCATGATTTCCGTACTTTGGAACATTGGATTTCCTTCTACTAAGTTTAGATTTGGGGGAATTAAGAATTTCTTGAGAAGTAACTCTTAGTATTTATTATGTTTGTACCTATGGCAATACCTAACCCTTTAGATCAGAATCGTAGAATTTAGCTATTTAAAGCATCTCTCCAAAGGCTGAAAACTCTATCCAGCGTAAGATATAAATTTTAGTCTCCTTCAGTATAAATTTTAATAAAATTGGCAACACTATTAATTAATTACCACTAATTTTTAATTTTAATTGCTTACTTGAGAGGGAATGATTCTATTGAAATACTAGTTAATTCTTAAATTATTTAAATCTATTTAAATATCTATTTTTTATCACCCTCTCCAGGTGGATTTGTTTCTGATAATACTTTCTGATAATCGTCCCTAAGAAGTGCTTGTGGTTTGTGTCTATGGGCAGAAAGGATTTTAATTATTAAAAGGTACATTAAAGTTAACAAACGAATTGTTGAGGATAAAAAAATGGCAACTCGCTTTTCCAGTAGAGATTTGCCAATAATTTCAACAGAATACAATGGTTGCGATCGCAATTATTTTGTGTTTGGTTGGACTCTTCAAGCCGAAATTTAGAACGGTCGTTTGCAATAATTGCCTTTCTTGCCTATTTAGTTTGGGATTTAGTTCGCTATGGCGTTCTGTGTGACGTTTTGCGCTTGATTGATTACTAAAGCATTAAAGAATAAAAACCAACTTGATTAGGAAGGAAAAAACAATGGAAACTCGTCCATCTACTGATTTATCATCTACTACTAAAGCTTACAATGGCCGCGATCGCAATGAATTTCTGTTTGGTTTTACTCCCCAAGCCGAAATTTGGAATGGTCGCTTGGCAGCTATTGGTTTTCTTGCCTATTTACTTTGGGATTTAGCTGGTTATAGCGTCCTGCGCGACGTTTTACATCTGATTGGCTACTAGAAAAACTAAACACTTAAAAAACTACTAGATTTTGGAGAAAAAAATGGCAATTAAAGAAACTCGTTCCTCTACTGATTTACCACCTGTTGCATCCGAATACAATGGCGTAGACCGTAATGCATTTCTGTTTGGTTTTACTCCCCAAGCCGAAATTTGGAATGGTCGCTTGGCAGCTATTGGTTTTCTTGCCTATTTACTTTGGGATTTAGCTGGTTATAGCGTCCTGCGCGACGTTTTACATCTGATTGGCTACTAGAAAAACTAAACACTTAAAAAACTACTAGATTTTGGAGAAAAAAATGGCAATTAAAGAAACTCGTTCCTCTACTGATTTACCACCTGTTGCATCCGAATACAATGGCGTAGACCGTAATGCATTTCTGTTTGGTTTTACTCCCCAAGCCGAAATTTGGAATGGTCGCTTGGCAGCTATTGGTTTTCTTGCCTATTTACTTTGGGATTTAGCTGGTTATAGCGTCCTGCGCGACGTTTTACATCTGATTGGCTACTAGTAGCCTTACCATAACCATTATGATAGATTAAAATAGTCCTTATCTAAGCACTTTAGTGCCTAGATAAGGACTAAATTGTTTACTACGAACTTATCAAAAAATTGAGCAACTTGCTTACCGAAAACGACTCATGATACAAGCCCCTAAATTTATTTATGGGGATCAATAATGCAAGAATTTTGAATTTTGAATTCGGAGCGTACCCCTTTGGGGAAGCAAGCTACGCGTAGCGTCTCGTAGAGAAGCGACGTGACTCTTCTCTTCTACTTATTTACCAATTGTTGTACTAGGATATAACGGTATCAGTTTTCCACACCCACCTCCCGAAGTTTAATTGGTTGCATAGTAGCGAAAAAAGCCACCTAGTTTTAGGTGACTTATCTACGATCAAAATTTGATAAAAATTACTGAAATTTTAAACAGTTATTATTCCTCAATAGAACTGGGAATACCCAAAACAGCACAGGGAAAATTAGAACCTAGAGCCCCAATCATCGGATGATTGACAGAGTTGCAACCTAGAAACAGAATATCGGCAGCTTCTGATTTAACAACTTTGTTAAGTTCTGTGGCAATGGGGCCGAAGCGCAGGTGAGATTTGAAGGAACCTTGCCATTCTTCAGCTAAACTCCGGGCTTGCCAGAGAATTATATCTGCTTGTTGTAGGGGAGCGATCGCTGTCTGTAATTTGGGTTGAGTTAATACCTGTGTGACAGACTTTGATATTTCACTGACTTGACATTCCAATGAAGGCTGTTCTTGGGGAAAGCTTAAAATATTTGGATACTGACTGCTTTGATTATCTTCTACCACATAAACAGCTTGAACTGTAACTTCTGTATTGGTGGCCAAACGCGTTTGATGGGCAATCCAAAATGCAATATCTAATGCCGTATGACTGTTGGGAGATGCGTCATAAGCAACAATTAGATTAACTGCTTCCGCCTTTTGAGGTTTTTTAGAAAAAGGTTTGTTTGGTTCTGGCAACAGTACCATTTGTTCAATTAAGTCATCTCGACCTGTGGCACTTTGCAGACGTGCTAACATTGGCTTGATTTGCACAGCTTTACTTCTCCTAATGAAATGAATTAGCAATGAGAAGCAGGGCGACCAATTTGAGATTTTGGACTTCGGCTACGCTCAGTCGAACGATTTTGGATTTTAGATTGAGTGGTGATAACCAAAATTTCAAATCTTAAATCAGTTAAGGAAACCCCAATAATAACTGTATTACAGCCAAAGTCTTGGGGGTTCCTTCCATTGCCTACGGAGTTAGCTGACGGGCTAAGACTGGAAGGTGTCTCTCTCTTAGGAGTGCTGAGTGCTGAGTGCTGAGTGCTGAGTTAATATTAATAATTCTTAACTTTTGACTCTTAACTCCTCATTTTCTATGAGATACGCCCCACAATATGGTTCCTCCGTTCCAAATCCAGCTTTCATGAATTTGAATTAGGCTACCCACTAAAAAAATGATAATCTAATTTACTCGTCTTGGGTAAAATATCGATCGAGGAAATTTAAGGCATGGTTGCGGAGTTCAAAATACTCTTTTGAGTTTCGCATGGCGGCGCGATCGCGTGGACGCTCAAAAGGAACTTTTAAAATCTCCCCGATATTAGCAGCTGGGCCATTGGTCATCAAGACAATGCGATCGGACATATAAATTGCTTCGTCTACATCATGGGTAATCATCATCACTGCTTGACGATTATTTTCCCAAATATCCAATACCTGCTGCTCTAATTTGCCACGAGTTAGTGCATCTAATGCTCCAAAAGGCTCATCCATCAGCAACATTTTGGGACGAATTGCTAAGGCTCTGGCAATACCTACTCGTTGTTTCATACCTCCAGAAATTTCATCGGGATATTTGTCAGCCGCCGCCGTCAAGTTTACCATTGCCAAGTGTTGATTTACAATGCTAATTTTTTCAGCCCTCTTAGCATTTTTTAACACTTCATCCACGGCTAAACGGATATTTTCTCGCACTGTTAACCAAGGTAACAGCGAATAGTTCTGAAATACCATCATCCTTTCTGCTCCCGGCTGACGAATTTCTTGCCCATCTAGCCTGACTGAGCCGGAAGTTGCTTTTTCTAAACCAGCTACTATTTTTATTAGAGTTGATTTCCCACAACCTGAGTGACCAATTACAGAAATATATTCATCTTCACCAATCGTCAGATTAACTCCATCTAAAACGACAAAGTTATCTTTATCAGGTGTCGGATAAGACTTGACTAAATTTTCAATTTCTAAAAATCCAGGGCGGGGCATAACTTCGGTCTGGGTATTAATAGGTAATGAGGTATATTCCATCATCAAAGGCTCCGGAAATAATTTAGTCAATCAAAATTTAAACTTGGGATTTAAGACATGAAAAAACGAGTGGGAGCGTTAGCCCTGATGGCAAAACTATTCAGATAACCCACCGGATCGCTGGGATCGAAGCCTTTCTTATCTATAAATACTTCTGGTGGTTCGACCTTGTAATCATCCTTGGGACACTCGATGCCCATGTCAGATGCTATCTCTCGATATAAATCTGCTCTCCAGCCAAGTTCTGCTAGTTTCTCGGCATTTTTGGGGAATTGCTTAATTTGTCCCCACCGTGCTGCTTGTGTCATCAACCAAATACTTCTGGATCTCCATAAGAATGTAGAGTGTTCTCCTGGCTGTTTGGGAAAATTATCAGGGATATCGAAGAAAATCGTGGTGTCAGCAGCTTTGATGGTGCGGTCTTTGCCGTCAAAGCCGCCATAGTTATAATTGCCGAGAATTCCGGGACTTGTCAACTTAGCGATTGGGGCATCTTTATTTTTAGGTCTAGCACCTGTAAAGGAACGATCTGTAAGCAGTTCGGCTACTTCTTGGCGGTTCTCTACTTTGCTGCAATACTGACAAGCTTCAATCATCGCTTTGACGAGGGAACGATAGGTTTTGGGATATTTGTCAATAAAGGATTCCATCACCCCCAACAAACGATCTGGGTGTCCTAGCCAGACTTCTTTACCTTGTGCGAAGGTAAAGCCGATGTTTTCGTTACCTGTAATTGCTCGTGTATTCCAGGGTTCTGCAACCATATAAGCTTGCATCGCACCAATCCGCACGTTTGTTACCATTTGGGGGGGCGGAACGATGATGATCCGAAACTCCTTGAAGGGATCGACACCAGCGGCGGCAGATACATAGCGGACAAAGTATTCGTAAATGGCGGAACTCAGAACAACTGCCCAAACTTTGCGTTCTGGCGGCTGCTTGTCAAAATAGCCTCGGAAATCGCGCCCAAAGGCTTCTAGGGCGCCATCGCCATGTTTTTCTTGATACTCATACCACGGACGCAACCCAAAATCCCACATAGCTTTGTTCATCGTCATGGCGTTACCGTGGCGATGAATGGTCATGGCTGCACACAAGGGGGCGTGGCGTGCGCCTTCAGCACCAATTCTGGCGTTGGTGACTGCACCGGAGACTACGGGTGAGGCATCCAGGCGACCAAATATTACACCGTCGCGGGAAGTAGCCCAACTCGCTTCGCGGTTGAGTGTGACGTTCAAACCATATTTGCGGAAGAAACCTTTTTTCCAGGCGATTGCAAATGGCGCACAATCATTAACGGGAACATAACCAATGGTAAGGTCAGATTTTTCTAGATCTTGGGATCTAACTAATGGTTGTACAGCTAAGGCTTCTTCAGTTAGTCCTTTAGCGGATCTATCTCCTGAAATCGCACAGGAAGATAACGCTATTCCGGTTGTGGTTGCTCCGATTCCTTTGATAAAGTCTCGTCGAGTCCAGTTATGAGCACCCATTCTTGTAGCTCCATTGGTGATTAATTACTCACGCTCCAGGTGCAGAGTATCGTTATATTTTGCTATTTTGAACGCAACCAAATTTTGTTAGTTGGAAGTTGTAGGGCGATGGGTGACAAATTCTTGGATTTTACCCACAGCGTAATCTAAAATTAACCCAGTTAAGCCAATTATGAACACAGCTAAAAAGACTGAACTTAGGTTTAAGCGACTCCATTCATCCCAGACAAAAAAGCCGATACCAATACCGCCTGTAAGCATTTCTACAGCAACAATTACTAGCCAAGCTATCCCTAAACTAATTCGTAAACCTGTAAAAATATACGGTAAGCTTGCAGGCCAAATTATTTTTATAATTCGTCGTGAACGCGGCATTTCCAGGACTCGTGCCACATCTAAATAATCTTGGGGAACGCTAGAAACTCCTAAAGCGGTATTAATAATTGTTGGCCATAAGGAAGTTATGAATATGACAAAAATGGCGGAAGGATCTGCTAAGTTGAAAATTGCTAAGGCGATGGGTAGCCAAGCTAGAGGCGATACTGGTTTAAAAATTTGAATGATCGGATTAAACGCTAGCATTGCCCGTCTGGACATACCAATTAGAAACCCCAAAGGAATTGCTACTACCGCACCTAATAAAAAGCCTAGTAATACTCGACGCAGACTTGCTATTAACAACCAACCAATCCCTAAATTACCTGGGCCTCGCTTGTAGAAGGGATTTAAGATGTAGTCTAGATTTGCGATTAGCGCTTCTGGTGGGGTGGGCATCAATTCATGATTGGCAAGTGCAATAATCCACCACAGTATAATTATTCCCAAGAAGCCCAATACAGGTAGAATGAAGACATCTTTAAGGATAATAGGTTTTGCCTTTTTCCAAGTTGCTTCTCCAGCGATCGCTGCGATCGCTGCTAAATTTAGTTGAAATATCATTTACGACCTCAACAGATTTAAGTGCAGGTACAAAAAATTCGAGCAGTACCAGCCTTGGACACCGATGAGATCGGAACATTATAAAAATGCCGTCTCTTCAGTCTCCTCTCAATGCCTACGAAGTTAGCTGACGGGCTAGGGCTGAGAGATGCCCTTCTGAAAAAAGTTATGAGTTATGAGTTGAATATTTACTAAAGTAACTTCTAACTCCTGACTTTCTCTGAGATACGCCCCACAATTTGGTTCCTCCGCTCCAACATCACGCACTGTGATCTGTTGGATTAGGCTGACTTACTCTAAGTAAATACTAAGTTATGTACATTCTAACATTGATATACATAATATAACATAGATGGTACTTCAGTGAAAGTATCTGTCTGCTGATAGTTGTTGTTTATTTTGTTACTTCAGTCGTCTGGTTAACCTAACTTTTCGCTAATCCAGAAAATTGATAATTTTAATTATCTTGTGGATTAAATCCTTGCACAGTGAGCTAAATAATTTTGTTAAGTCAAGTCACAAGGCTGTTAATTGCTAGACTAATTTTAATAAGCTCAAGATATATATTATACTTTTATAATATTATGTATGAGTATTAATGCTCATAAAAATTAAATTGTGTTAAATCTATTTCTTTTAGTAGATGAAAAATATTATTAATTGTGGTATGGCACCACTATAGTCGCTAAACTATTTGGATATGGAAGTTTACTCATCTATCTTCTAGCTGAATTTAACATAATGGATTTTAGTCAAGTACTGGCTGAAAAAACGGAAACCATCCTTGATAAATGGATTTTAGCGGTTCGTAGGGATAGACGGATTGAAAGTGCTGATGACCTATCTTATACAGCGGTAAAAGATCACATTCCTGATGTTTTGAAAGCTATGGTGACAGTGCTTTCAAAATCTCAAGAGAATGATATTCAATCAATAGTTACTGCCAGTTTTCAGCATGGAGCGATTCGAGCCGAACAAGGTTTTGATCCAGCAGAAATTGCCAGAGAATATCATCTGCTGCGAACAGTAATATTTGATGCTCTACAACCAGATTTATTAGAGGGAATTCCGTCAGAGATAATTCGTTCCATGCGTTTGATTGACGCTATTATAGACGAAGCGATCGCTCGATGTTTCAAAAGTTATGTTGAGGAACGCTTACGGGAATTACAGAAGTTGCAAGCATCACTAACGCTCCATAATGATGAACTGACGCGGCTAATTAGCGCTAATCAAGAGTATCTTTCCCAACTAGCCCATGAATTGAAACATCCCCTAACTTCCATTATTGGTTATTCGGATCTATTTTTACGCCAACAACGACGAAAGACTGATATCAAAGACAGCTTTAGCAATTTAGAACATATTGAGCGGGTACTACGCAATGGTAGACAGTTACTCCATCTAATTAATGATGTACTAGAACTTTCGCGCTATGACGCCGGGCAGATAAAACTCCAATCAGCACCTACCGATGTGCGTGAATTAATCGATAATGTGTGTGAAATGTTGCAACCTTTAGCTACGGGAAAAAATTTACAACTCGTAGTCGATTGCGATCGCATTCCCGAAAAATTAATTACAGATTCTTTTCAGTTGCAACAAATTGTTACAAATCTTATTAGTAATGCGATTCGTTATACAGAGTTGGGGACTGTTATTATACTGTGTCAGGTGTTGGAGAACCAGAGATGGGCGATCGCAGTTTCTGACACTGGAGTTGGCATTGCACCCGAAAACCAAGCCCAGATATTTGAACCCTACTTTCGCGTGAGTTGTAGCGATCGTCCCTATCTTCCTGATAGTACAGGATTGGGATTAGCGATCGTCTCGCGTTTAGTAAAACTATTGCAAGGTCAAATTAATCTAGCCTCGCAGGTAGGCGTTGGTTCTACTTTTACCGTAATTTTTCCTTTAGAAGTGGGATTTTAAAAGCGACTGGAAGTCGCGGCTACACAAAGCTTAGTCCACCTGCGTGGACTAATACAAAATCAAGGGTTTTAAACCCACGCAGGTGGGTTTTGTCTGTATAGCCGCGATTTCCAATCGCCAAGGCTTTACAAACATCCTCTAAGCTCGACTTTATCCAAAATTAAGAACTCGCTTTCTTTATCCGGCAAAAACCCTAGCTTTTTGGCAAATACTTTTTCCACGTCACAGATTATAGATGAAGTTAAAAAAGTAAAACTACTGTCCTACAAAGGTTTCAGCTTAAGCGATCGCCTTGCGAAAAAAATGGATAAAGTCGAGCTTAGGGATGATGTCTCATCCCCATTTTTTATTTTTCTATTTCATCTACAGCTTTGGGAACCCCCGCAGTTAAAATCTCATGTCCCCCAGGTGTAACTAACACATCGTCTTCAATACGAATACCAATCCCAACCCATCGAGGATCGGTCTGTGGCTGGTCTTCTGCTAGTTTGGTATCTGGCACAATATATATTCCTGGTTCCACTGTCAAAATTTGACCTGGTTGTAAAATTTGAGGTTTGTCTTCACCATGCTGATAAACACCGACATCATGGACATCTAAACCTAACCAATGACTGGTGCGGTGCATATAATATGGTTTATATTTTTCTTCTTCAATTAACTTATCAATTTCACCTTTGAGAATGCCAAGTTCGACTAAACCTTCTGTAAGAACGCGCACTGCTGTATCATGAACTAATTTGAAAGGATTACCTGGTTGGACTTGAGCGATCGCTTGTTTTTGTGCCTCCAAAACAATCTCATACAACGTCTTTTGTTCTGGCGTAAACTTACCTCCAACAGGAAATGTCCGGGTAATATCGGAGTTGTAATAACCATAAGCACAACCGGCATCAATTAGCAGTAATTCTCCATCCTGCATTTGACGATTATTCTCAATGTAATGCAGTACGCAAGCATTTACACCAGAAGCCACAATCGAAGGATAAGCAGGCCCTAACCCACCCCGCACTCGAAAGATGCGTTCCATCTCCGCCTGTATTTCGTACTCATAACGTCCCGGTGCGGCGATTTCTTGAGCATAATTGTGTGCTTCAGTTGCGATCGCAGCTGCTTCACGCATCAATTCCAACTCAGCTTCGCTTTTGATCAATCTCATGCTGTTGAGGACAGGGCCAGTATCTTCAATAGCGATCGGCCCAGTACCGCGCTTCGGATAAGTCCGCAATAAACTTTGGTAATGTCTTAGAATTTGGTCGGTAAAATTGCGATCACGTCCTAAATGATAATAAATCCGGCTGGCTTTTTCTAAATACTGCGGTAACTTTTCATCTAACTCGCTAATCGGGTACGCTTCATCAGCACCATAAATTTCCTTGGCTGCATCTACCCCACAAAGATAACCAGTCCATACTTCCTTTTCGCGATCCTTCGGTTGGACAAACAGCACAAACCGATGTTCTGAATGATGCGGCGCTAACACTGCTACTGCTTGTGGTTCATTAAAACCAGTCAAGTAAAAAAAATCGCTATCTTGGCGATAAACATACTCGACATCGTTGTGCATCACTGCCATTGGCGCACTGCGAAAAATGGCTGTCCCATCACCAATTTTTGCCATTAACTGCTCGCGACGCTGCCGATATTCTGCTTGCATAGTTGATCTACTTTTAAAAGTATTGTGTTATTTTACACTTTTAACAACTAGCAGATGCACAGATGATGCCTCTTAAATAGTTGCTAATCTAAGTTATTCTAACCAATATTTGTTTCCACTCAAGTTATACACCAGAATACAGAATTCAGGAATAAAACACTCTTTATACTTGGGTAACAGATTTAGCTTGTGTATCTCACTTTCCTTGAAATCTGCTGTAAATTATGGGATAAAAATCAATTATCTCGAAAGACTCAGATTTTCTAGTTTTTAAACAATTCAGAAATCTTGTTGTTATCGAATGATTTAGGATATTCATAAAGTTAAATAAGTTTTAAATGTTTATTTTATACAAATTTTGGTTTTTCATAAATTTAGCAACACACAGTAAAAAATATGTCCACTCAACCCTTAATAAAAAAAGCGATCGCTTACGTAACCAACAAAGATAAATTAATGGTGTTTACACATACTGATTTTCCTGAAGCTGGCGTGCAAGTACCTGCTGGTACAGTTGAAGAAAGTGAGGAGCCATCTGATGCTGTACTGCGAGAAATTTATGAAGAATCTGGTGTTAAGGGAGTTCGCATTATTGAGTTATTGGGTATTTATCAATACAATATGACTCCCTATCGGAATGAAATTCAAGAACGTTATGTTTATCATCTCGAATTAACGTAAGTGTTCACCATCTACTTGGCGGCATTGGGAAATACATCCAAGTAGCAGCAAAAACCCTATAGCCTTTGATTTTTATTGGGTTAAGTTGGATAGCTCAGATTTCGGTCTAGCTGGTGGTCAAGGTTACTTTTTATCTAAGCTTGTTCAGAAATTAAAAAATAGTGGTTCTTCAGCCAATACTTAAGAAAGTGCCAAGAAAATAAAGGCAAAATTATACAAATCTATTAGGAATAATGTAGCGATCGCTTTTATCTTAAGTAAGTCGGTATAGTTAAACATAAAATAAAATTCTAGTTTGTAGTTAGAGATTCATCGTCAAAATAAAGATTATCAGGACTATCTAAGTTTAGAAAAAATATATGGCTAGTGCGTATATTTTTATCTGACTGATTACCATTTAAAAATATAAGTAGATTTTTGATACAACATTTAAATATTAAAAAAACTAGATAAAACAATAGTTTTTTCTCTATCAATAATTATATATAAAGTACAAACAATATTTTATAATTGCTTGTCTAGAACTTGAAAAATTTAGAATAATAGTTTATAACAAACAGATATTTATATTCAAATAGTGACATTAATAAATAAAAAATAGTTATAAAGAAATCTTGAAAATCAGGTAAATGTTATTTCGTTACAGAAAGAGATTGGCAAAAAAAGTTAAAAGAATATAACAACCAATCATAAAAATAAACCATGTCTGGAAATCAAAATTCCTCACCTTTAGCTTTGAATACATCTCGATTAGTATCAGATTCTTTTGCCAAATCAGAAATCTTGACAACTTCTCTTAAGAGTTTAAATTATGATTTGGGGTTTGGAAATAAGAGTTCTTCACTAGCACTAGAAAGTAAACAGGTGACTGCGCCTGTTAAAACGTCAGCAAATCCCAATCCTAATCCTTACTTAACTAGCGCGGCGATTACTCCTGACTTTAACGGTGATGGTAAAACAGACAAAGTTTGGGTCAATTCTTCAACTGGTGAGATTATCATTCGGTTAATGGATGGTGCAACAGTTCTCGAACAGGGTTCTTTGGGTCAATTTGACCTATCCGCCTATGATTACAAAATTGCTGACTTCAATGCTGATAGCAAAACCGACTTCTTGTTACGCAATAAGACAACCGGTGAGAATAGCGTTGTCCTGATGGATGGAACAAAAGTTGGTAGTGCGGCGGCTCTAAGTAGCGTCGATCCCGCCTGGACTCCTCAGATTGGAGATTTCAACGGCGATCGCAAAACCGATATCTTCTGGCATAATGGCACAACTGGCGAGAATGCTATCTGGGAGATGGATGGCAGTACAGTTCTGAATGCAACTGTTCTAGACACTACAAACACAGCACTAACTCCTACCATTGTTGATTTCGACGGCAATGGTAAGAGTGACATCTTCTGGCGCGATCAGACCACCGGCGATAACACAGCTTGGTTTATGGATGGTACGCAAAAGACTGAATTGGCGCTGCAATCACAAGATCCCGCCTGGACTCCTACCCTTGGTGATTTCAACGGCGACTATAAGACTGATATTCTGTGGAGAAACGCTCAAACCGGTGAGAACAAGGTTTGGACGATAAATGGTATCTTAGTCACAGAAGGTGCTTTGGGCACACTTGACTCATCTTGGACTTCCAAAATTGGTGACTTCAACGGTGATGGCAAGACTGATATCTTCTGGCACAATGGAACCACAGGTGCGAACACCGCTTGGTTGATAGATGGCACAACAGTTGCGACTGAAGCTTTCTTACCAGCTAATAACGCCGCCTTGACACCATCCCTTGGCGATTTCAACGGCGATGGCAAGACTGATATCTACTGGCGCGATCAGACAGCAGGTACAGACAACATTTGGACTATAAATGAAACCACAGCAGTTGAGACTCCAATCAGCGACGCAGATAAACTTGGCCCAGAGTGGTATACGTTCTAAAATCAGAATTTAGAATTCAGAATTCAGGGGATGCAGGCAGGAGTCATTATTCTCCCTCTGCTTCCTCTGCTTCTTTTTTAGTCTCCAATCACCAGTCCCTTTATTCAAAATTTGTAACTCAAAACCTGAATTTCCCCATTCTCCGGCAAATCTTTAGGGCTAATGGAAATACTATCTGCACTGCTACGCCGCACTTTCATACCTTGCATTAAGGTTAGAAAATTATCCAGTGGTGAAAGATCGCACTTAGCAGCATCAGCCGCTTGTGTCCGATAATGAGTCGGAATTACCAACTTGGGATTTAATACTTGAACAGCCTGCTTTGCTTCCTCAGCATTGTAGGCTTTTGCACTGCCTCCCACTGGAATAAATGCCACATCGGGACGCCCCATCAAGATTTTTTGCTCAATGGAAATAGGTGCAGCAGCTCCGCCTAAGTGTAGGATATTAATTCCGCCTTGCTTCCAACTCCAAGCAGTATTTGAACCAAACTGCTTACCGCCTTTGCGATCGTGGTCTATGGCAATTCCTTGGAATTTAATCCCTTTAAACTCATAAACTCCCGGCTCGTAGATGAGTTTTGCATTTCCCGGTAGTACATCTACTGCACCTTCATCTAGCAGTTGGCTGCTAATCAGTACCAAATCTGCTGCAACTTTTGGAGGACGATACTTAGCTGTACAGCCGATTGAGCGAAATGGATTGACGAGAACTTTCGCACCACCACCAGTAAAAAGAAAGCAAGTATGACCCAACCACTGAACTGATAAACCGCTAGATTGTGCGTCAGCTTGAGATTCAGAACCCAAGGTAGTAACTAAAGCTGTTACCAACCCCGCCCCAGCATAGCCCATCAACTGTCGTCGTTTCATTAATTATGCTCTCGACTGTAACTGTTCCAGAAAATTTCGCAATAACTGTTTTCCTGAAGATGTCAGGACACTCTCTGGGTGAAACTGGACGCCCTGAATGTGAGGATAGTTCCGGTGTCGCACTCCCATAATGGTGTTATCTTCAACCCAAGCGGTGATTTCTAACACATCTGGGCAAGTCTCACGTTCGATTACCAAACTATGATACCTGGTGGCGGTTAAAGGATTTTCTAATCCCCGGAAAACCCCCACTCCAGTATGAGACACTTGAGAGGTTTTGCCATGCATCAACTCTGGAGCAGAAATTATTTTACCACCGAACACTTGACCAATGCTTTGATGTCCTAAACAGACACCCAAAATTGGTAACTCTTGTCCTAGCTGTTCAATCAATTCTAAAGAAATACCAGCATCTTCCGGGCGACCAGGCCCAGGAGAAATAACTACGGCTTCTGGCTTTAATGCCTGAATCTCATCTATGGATATCTTGTCGTTACGAAAAACTTTAATATCATTTGCCACTGGGAACTCTGCTGCCAATTCTCCCAGATATTGCACTAAGTTATATGTAAAACTATCGTAATTGTCGATAACTATAATCAAAGTTTATAACTCCTGGCTTTTATCACTCATCAGTTGCAACAGCATAGACAAATATCTCATACTAAGTGAGTGGGCGTGAATAATTAAAGGTTTGTATTAAGTGACTTTAACCCTTAAAATAGAGTTAGAGTTGGTTACTACGAACCAATTTAATTAATTTCAGATTGCATAACATAGTTTGATTTATTCTTGCCTACTTATTTATTTGTTCGCTAGATGTCAAAATAACGCTAAAGTGGACACGTAAATATGAAGCGGCTACTCTATGATCAGCCACTTGTTCAATTCTAAATTGCTTATAATGTGTTCTCCAGGGGATCGGACATGTAGATCCTCTTATCGGCTCACTTGGCGATGCCTGCGGTGGTCACTGAGCTTTGTCGTACTACTTGCCTACGGCACGCTACACGAACGTGGAAGCAAGCTAGCAAGAGCGTCCCGTAGAGAAGTACGGGCTACATCCGAGCAAATCACCTCTACAAAGTCGATATAATTAACCTTACCAGGGGAGGGAGCAATAGCGTACCTGCTACTAACATCGCTACGAAAGCAGAGACAAGCACTGCACCAGCCGCACAATCTTTAGCAATTTTTGCCAAATCATGGTATGTCTGCTTAACGGTTAAGTCCACAACGGACTCGATCGCTGTATTTAGTAACTCTAATGCCAAAACTAAACCACTAGTTATACCAATTACCGCAATTTCCACCGCTTGCAGATGCAAAAAAACGCTTAAAGCGATCGCCATTGCACAGACACTTATGTGGATGCGAAAATTACGTTGAGTTTGAAAACTATAGCTGATTCCAGCCCAGGCATATTTAAAACTAATAAATAAATTAGAGGCTACTTTCCAGGAGAATTCCCGTTCGTTAGACACTAGTGTTTGTAACGAGGTAGGCGTTGGTGAGGGAGAAATTTTTTGGGACATACACTTAAAAACACAAGAACAGAGTTGCTACAGTGGGAACATTCGCCGATTTTAATCGTGGAATTAACTTTGAGGCAATCTTTAAGCAAATTTCCACAAAAGTATTATAAAAGTATTACCCAAAATTAACATTAAAGAATACATGAAGTACTACTATTCCATGTCAATAGCAATACCTATTGCATTCAGCAATCTCACTTGCTGTTCTAACATTCGCCCCAAACTTTTTTCATCAGGATGATCCCAGCCCAACAGGTGCAATAAACCGTGAGCAGCTAACCAGGCTAGCTCGGTTGGTAAGCTATGTTCCTGCTGTTGAGCTTGACGTTGTGCTGTATCTACAGACACAATAATATCACCTAAGTATAAGGGGACAGAGGCAAGCATTTCTTTGCTTTGAGGAAAATCTACCTCCAAAGCAGCAAAAGCTAAAACGTCTGTCGGCTTATTTTGCTGACGATATTGAGCATTCAGTTCTTGAATTTGCGAGTCATCTGTCAAACGCAGCCCGATTTCATAACTTGGCGCTGGTGGAATCTGAGGCTGAAGTATTTCCAACCAGTGATTAAACCAGTTTTCCCAAGTTTCAGGAGTAATTCGGGCATTAGTATCGTCAATCTTTACAGATATTGTCGGAGACAACTCATAAAAATACTCCTCCACATATAGTTCAACTCTCAGGGGCACATAGTCTCCTTGTCTGAGGTTTACGATTTGTCGTTAGTGAGTGAGGTAAGCAAGACCAACAAGCAGAGCTAAAAGCCCTACAGCAGTCAACGCAAAATGCTTTAGGGAAGTTCCACCTTTTCGCACCATGTTTCGCATGGCGAGTTTGACGTAGCTAGGTTGAGGTTCTGTTGAAGGAGAGTTGCTCATAGTTATTTGTCTACAGACTCTTTTATAACTGTAACAGTTGGTCTGGAATAGAATTGCGATCGCCCATATATTGCTAAGGCGCTTCTGTGTGAAACGCCTTAGAAATCGAGATATTATGTAACAACTGCCTCTATACTAGAGTGTTTTCTACTAGTTTATTTTCTTGGCGTAGATAAGCTTGGATGAATGTATCAAGTTCGCCATTCATCACATCGCCAATCGCTGTTGTTTCTGTGTTTGTACGCAAATCCTTCACCATTTGATAAGGGTGAAACACATAGTTACGGATTTGGTTCCCCCAAGAGGCTTCCACCATATCGCCACGAATTTCGGCAATTTCTTGGGCACGTTGCTCTTTGGCTATGACCAACAGCTTTGCTTTGAGGCGATTTAGGGCTTTTTCTTTATTTTGCAGCTGCGATCGCTCTTCTGTACAGCGCACGGCAAGACCTGTAGGAAGGTGAACAATCCGTACCGCAGTTTCTACTTTGTTGACATTTTGCCCACCTTTACCACCAGAACGAGTTGTGGTGATTTCCAAATCTTTGTCTGGAATATCCAATTGCACAGAGTTATCAATCTGTGGCATCACTTCTATCCCTGCAAAACTGGTTTGTCGCTTACCGTTAGCATTAAAAGGTGAAATCCGCACTAAACGATGTGTACCCATCTCCGAACGCAAGTAACCATAAGCATAGCGACCGGTAATTTCTAGGGTTGCCGATTTAATTCCGGCTTCATCACCTTTTGACTCCTCAGCTAAAGTTACCTTATAGCCGTAAGTTTCAGCCCAACGGGTGTACATCCGCATCAGCATAAATGCCCAGTCTTGAGCATCTGTGCCACCAGCACCAGCGGTAATCGTCAGTACAGCACCTTCCGCATCATAGGGGCCAGAAAGTAATTGTTGTAACTCCCACTGGTCAAGGTCACGATTCAGTTTAGTGATGGTAGATTCGGCTTCTTGGAGTAGTGCCTCATCGGTTTCTAACTCCAACAACTCAACAACTGCCTTAGTATCTTCCAAATTGGCGTGCCAGCGATCGTATTGCTGGAGGTGGGCTTTCAGGTCGTTAAGTTTTGAGAGCGTTTGTTGGGCCTGGGTTTGGTCATTCCAGAATTCTGGCTGTGCTGATATTTTTTCGAGGTCTTGAATTTTGGCTGTCAGTGCAGGTACGTCAAAGATAGTCCTGGGTTTTACCCAGGCGGTTAGACAACGTTTCGATTTCGCGTTTGAGTTCTAAGACTTCCATAGTGCTTGCTGAATGATAGATAGAGCGCTTTAGATTGGAAAATCGCTCTTTATTCTACTTGTATTTATTAATTTTAGCTGTAGTTGGGCAAATTCTCTTGGCACCACTTAGTAAGTTTCAAAAATTACTTGAAATTATCAAGTGCTTCTTTGGTGAAAGAAGTGGTTTGATTTTGTTGTTGCAGATAGGCTTTGATAAACAAATCAATTTCACCGTTTAATACTAATTCTCTAAAAGCTGGCTACAGATGAGATAATAAGATTTAATGAGAAGAGGGATATCCAATGTCAGGGGTCTATCAA
>NZ_JABXKF010000099.1 GCF_017115165.1 Nostoc sp. LPT
TCACTGGTGGATTCAATTTGGAGTTTAATCGTAACTAATTACCCGGACATGATATCATATTAAGTTCGGGTAATAACAGTCATTAGTCACTTGTCCTTTGTAATCACAAATGACTAATGACTAATGACCAAGGACAACCATAACAAAAATTTTCACAATCTCATTTAGGATTGCTATAGCAATTTTTGAGTTATCGAGTACTATAAATCAGTTAATGTAAGAGTGAATGTAGTCCATCCATTGCCACTTTCTATTTGAATGTTTCCTTGCAATTGTTCGACTAATTTCTGTACTATAGATAAACCTAATCCCGAACCACCTTGATTCCAGATATCTGCATTGGGAAGACGATAAAATTTATCAAATATCCGTGGTAACTCTGCTACCGGAATTTCTGCTGAATTACTGACAGTAATAATAGTTTTTGCAGGTGCTTCCGAGGAATTGTGACTTACACTCAAGACAATTTCACCACCTGCAGGTGTGTATTTACAGGCATTATTAAGCAATTCTACTATGATGCGTTCCAAGCTAATGCCATCTGAGAATAGCGGCGGGAGATTTGCAGGGAAATTAGGCTGTAGAGTTTGCTGATGTTCTTGAACGCGGATTTGAAACGGCTCAATAACCCAAAGTAACCACTGTTGTAAGAGTAACGTATCAGGTGTAATAACTGGATAGGATGAGCTTTCTAGCCGTTGTAAGTCTAGTAGATCGTTGATTAATTCTAGTTCGCGATCGCACTCGCTTTCCATTAATCTGAGATAGCGTTGAGCATCCTCAGTACTATTCGATAATTGTATCATTTGAATCATCATCTTGATACTACTCAGAGGCGATCGCAGTTCGTGAGAAACTAAGTTCAAAAAGTCATTTTTGAGTTGATTTACCTCTTCCCATTGCACCACAAGTTGTTCTTGCTCAATTTGCTTTTGACGCGCCTCAATTGCTCGTTTGCGCTCAGTAATATCTCGAAACACTAATACAGCGCCTGTAATCTTATCTTTGTCATCTTTAATCGGTGCAGCGCTGTCGTCAATTGGTATTTCTGCACCATCTTTAGTAATCAAAATTGTTTCTGCGGGAAGATTAACGATCGTACCATCTTGAAGAACTTTTATAATCGGACTTTCAATAGGGTTATGAGTTTTGCCATTAGCAATATTAAATACTTCTGAGGAATTTCTACCACAAGCTTCTGACTGTTTCCATCCAGTCAGATTTTCCGCAACCGGATTCATAAAAGTAATTAAATCTTCTAAGTCGCTAGCAATCACACCATCGCTGATACTTTTTAAAAGTGCATCCAGCCATTTTTTATTAACTTTTAATTGCTTTTCTAAACTATGTTTAGTCAAACTTATTTCAATATTTGTTTGTAATTCTCTTTCTTTAAAAGGTTTCAGTAGGTAGGCAAACGGCTCAGTTATCTTAGCTCGTTCCAATGTGTTCTCATCTGCATAAGCAGTCAAATAAATTACTGGAATATCCAAACGCTTATAGATTTCTTCAGCAGCTTGTATCCCGTCCATTGACCCTTTAAGCTTGATATCCATCAGGACTAAATCTGGAGATATTTCTCTTGCTATATTAATCGCTTCTTCTCCTGAAGAAGCAATAGCAGGAACTGTATAACCAAATTTATTAAGCCGATATTGTAAGTCTTTCGCAACAATAGCTTCATCTTCCACAACTAAAATTTTTGCCTTTGTCATTTTTTATTAATTGTGTATTTATGGTAAAGGAAATGTCACCTGAAACTCTACTCCAGTAGAGCCTGTAATATTGATATTTCCTGCTAACTGATGGGTTAAGGCATCTACCAACTCCCATCCTAATGATGCGATTTTTTTAAAATCAAAGTTTGGTGGTAAGCCAATACCGTTATCACTAACTATCAGTGTTAAATTATTATTAATTATTCTCTTAATTTCAATATTGATTGCACCATTACTGCCTTTGGTAAATGCATATTTTAAAGAATTAGATACAAGTTCATGAATAATTAAGCTACAAGGAATTGCTGTATCTAAACGGAGAAAAATACAATCTTCGGTATTGATTGTCAAAGCGATCGCATCTTCATTGACTTCATAAGCAGTAAATAAACTGGCTATCAAATCTCTAATATATTCACCAAAATTAATCTTTGCTAAGTCTTGAGATTGATACAATTTTTCGTGAACGAGAGCCATTGATGCAATCCGCTGCTGGCTTTGTTGAAATATTACCAAATCTTCTTGGTCTTTGATATAAGCAGATTGCAGGTTTAGCAGACTAGAAATAACCTGTAAATTATTTTTGACTCGATGGTAAATTTCTTTTAATAACACCTCTTTTTCTAATAGTGATGCTTTAATTTGCTCCTCCCACTGCTTGCGTTCGCGCTGCGCGGCAAGGCGAACGCTAATGTCTTCGACCACAGAAATAAAATATTTTGGCTCCCCACTAGATTCGCGCATTAAAGACACAGTGAGATTAACCCAAATTATGGAATTATCTTTGCGGAAATAGCGCTTTTCCATCGAGTAAGTTTGAATATTATCTGCTAAAATCTGCTTAACATATTTCAGATCAGTGTTGAGATCATCTGGGTGAGTAATATCTTGGAAAGTTAACAACTGTAGTTCTTCGAGTGTGTAACCGAGAATATCGCAAAGCTTCTGATTAACTAACAACCAGCTTCCATCGATTGCGACATGGGCAATGCCAACAGCAGCTTGATGGAATGCGGCACGAAATCGCTGTTCGCTCTCTCGCAATGCTTCTTCTATTCGCTGGCGTTCAGTAATTTCTGTCTGTAATGATTCGTTGATTTTTGTTAACTCTGCTGTCCTTTCTTCAACCATGCTTTCTAGTTGGTTAAGTAAGCTATTTAATGTCTCCTCTGCTTGCTTGCGATCGGTAATGTCAGTATGCGATCCTGCCATTCGTACTACATTACCATCTTCATCCCACAGTGCTTGCCCCCTGACTATCTAATTAGTATTTAAGAGCTTGAGACTCAAGCACAGCGAGAAGTT
>NZ_JABXKF010000108.1 GCF_017115165.1 Nostoc sp. LPT
TGCTAGATGCAAGTTTTCAGCTTACCTGCTTTGTATACCAATTAGATAGCTAGGGGGGTAGTTAGGGTAATCTTTCCGGCATTGCCAGAGTTAGTGGTTACGGCAAAAAGTCCACCGGGTTGAGGTGTGCCTTGGTAGGAATACAAGCCTTGGAAGGTTATGCCTTGTCCGGCGTTGATATCAATATTTCCTGCATTTCCGCTGTTGCTGGTATTACTAATAATTTGACTATTATTGAACGTGACTAAACCAGGACTGATAATCGAGACATTACTAGCATCATCGATACCCTTGGTGTCATTTTGAATAGAACTGTTATTGAATGTGATATCGCCGAAACTCCTGATGTTAACATCGCCGGAGTGTCCGTTACCACCAACATTCAACTCGTTGCTAGTGAGGATGCGGGTATTCGTCACGAATAAATTTCTAAAGGCTATCAGGCTAATGACACCCCCATTTCCCGCACTGCCGAAAGAGGATGAGGAAGAGACCAAATCGCCAGTATTAAAGCTGCCAGTGGTGGTAACAAGGCTAATGACACCCCCATTTCCCGCATTGCCAACAGAGTACGAGTAAGAGTACAAATTGCCAGTGTTAATGTTGCCATTGTTGGTATTGATGCTAATATTGCCCCCATTTCTTGCATCACCAGAAGGAGAGTACGAGTAAGAGTGCAAATTGCCAGTGTTAATGTTGCCATTGTTGGCATTGATGCTAATATCGCCCCCATTTCCTGCATCGCCATTTTGAGAATCTGAGGTCGAGTACAAATTGCCAGTGTTAATGTTGCCCTTGGATGCTTCCAGGCTAATCTCTCCTCCATTGCCATTTAGGGAATTAGAAGACAAAATTCCTCTGGTATTAATGTTGCCATTAATACTCGTGAGTTGGATGAGTGAGCCATTACCGGATTCGGCGCCAGAGTTTAAAGTAGCAGTTTCAATATCACCTTTGGCTTTGAAAACAATTGCTCCACCTCTGCCAGTGCCACCAGAACCATCCCAAATTTGGGAGGTGACTGTTCCCTTTGTTGTGTCAATGGCTCCATTGTTACTCGTGAGAGTTATGTCTCCAGCATTCTCACTACCATTCGTCTCAGAGTTGATGCTACCTGTTGTAATTTTACCGTTGGTTTCTAAGCGAATCGCACCCCCACTACCTGTTGTATTAGAAGGGGAGTACGAGAAACTGTACAAATTACTAGCAGCAATGTCACCATTGACGGAGTTGAGACTAATCTCGCCACCATTTGCTGAACTGCCATTTCGAGAATCTGAGGTCGAGTACAAATTGCCAGTTGAAATATTGCCCTTAGCTTCAAGACGAATTTTGCCTCCATTTCTGACACTGCCAGATGTAGAGTACGAGTAAGATATCAAATCACCTGTGGTGATTTTGCCGTTGTTGGTTTTAAGGGTAATCGCACCCCCACTACCTGTTGTATTAGAAGGGGAGTACGAGAAACTGTACAAATTACTAGCAGCAATGTCACCATTGACGGAGTTGAGACTAATCTCGCCACCATTTGCTGAACTGCCATTTCGAGAATCTGAGGTCGAGTACAAATTGCCAGTTGAAATATTGCCCTTAGCTTCAAGACGAATTTTGCCTCCATTTCTGACACTGCCAGATGTAGAGTACGAGTAAGATATCAAATCACCTGTGGTGATTTTGCCGTTGTTGGCTTCAAGGGTAATCGCACCCCCGTCATTGCTGCCATTGCTAGTATCAAGTCCTTGGGTGGAAATTATTCCAGCACTGTGAATATCAATAGCACCACCATTGGTGGTAATTCCCTGGATATTTACGTTTCCCAATGCTGTTGCTGTTGTTAAGCTAACTATTGCCCCAGCATCATTAAAACGCTGTAAAGTCATATTTCCATCTAATGTAATTCCGTCAGGCACAGCTCCAGGACTAGAGGCAGGTACAGTGCCAGAATTGACACCCCCATAAGCCAGAGTACTCTGCCCCGATCGCATAATTAATGCTGAACTTGTACTCAGGATTGCAGTATCTGGAATTGGAGACAAAGTGCTAGTATCTGGTCTAGTAATATTGATATTGCCCTGAAATCGAATATTACCTGTTGCTTCCACTAACAGCGATGCTCCTGTATAGTTAGCCGCTACATCTACATTGCCATTGGCACTGATAATCGGGTCATATAAGCTTACAAAATTTGCCAATCCCCCCGATACACTCTTGATGGAAAAACTGCCACCACTACTAAAGCGAGCATCCCCAGAAATAATCCCATCACTGACTAAATTCAGATTCCCCTCACTCACAAACGGTGTCTGCGTCGAATGATTCAGCGCCAAGATATCAATACCGCCATTTCCAATAACCGTGAGATTCCCTACTGATTGAGCCAAAAATGGAGTCGTCACACTATCGCGCACTTTCACCGTATCAGTTGCCTGTAACGTCAAATCTCCCCCAGAGAGTAACTGTCCCTGCAAGTCGAGATTGCCAGCCGATAGAGTAAGATGTTTCCTAGTTGATAAATTCCCTTGATTAATAATCGCAGTCGGTTGATTGGCAACCTCAGTAAAAAACAGCGCTCCCGGACTCACAGAAAGTAAACTACTCATTTGCGGTTGTGGTGCACTGAAATAGCCACTATCCCCCAACTGTATCCGCTCGGCTGTAGTCGCCACAAATGACCCCTGAATATCCAAACTGGCATTCGGGCCAAATACAATCCCGTTAGGATTGAGCAAAAATAAATTCGCCCCACCCAAAACCCCCAACCTGCCCAAAATATTAGAAGGATTGCCGCCCGTGACGCGAGTTAAAATGTTCTCAATTCCAGCAGGATTAGCAAAATAAACACTTCTGCCTGACCCCACATTAAACTTCTCAAAACTGTGAAACAGGTTAGCGCCGCGAGTTGCTCCACCATCAATGCGATCGCTAGGAATTCCCCGTATACTGACATTGGGTGTAACGACAGAACCTTCAACACCCAGCGTCTTGTCAGGCACGATTTGAGCCAAGACGCGATCGCTTACTCCGATTGAGAGTACCGCCACTAAAGCGACACAACCCCCAATTTTCCACTCCAAACCTCGATCAAAGCAGCTTTTAACAATCATAAGGTGGTTTTCTTAACATTTTTGCAAACCTCTACCCGCCCATCTCTCAATCACCTCTGTAGATGTATTCTCTGTATTTACTTATCTTTACATAATTAGGTTTTTTCACGCCGACTTTCTTAAATTCTTAAATTAATTAGGATAAGTTAAGTTGGCACAATAAAACCAAACTATATAAATAAAAGTAAGCAAGCTCAAGCCCTTTTTCCTCCTGTCCCCTGCA
This sequence comes from Nostoc sp. LPT, assembly GCF_017115165.1. GTDB lineage: Bacteria > Cyanobacteriota > Cyanobacteriia > Cyanobacteriales > Nostocaceae > Nostoc. The sequence goes on from NZ_JABXKF010000108.1 coordinate 3,328, forward strand.
AGAATTGCCTGATCCCAACAATAATTATTTACGCCGAGCTACTTATTAGGTTAGTGGCAGTCCAAATCTTAACTATAATCTGCCTCATATAACAATTTTATTTATATATATCATTACTAATATAAAATTTGTATTTCGAGAAAACGAAACTGAGTGCCCCTTGCCTCCAAGTTAAAAATCAAAATTTATTTTAGCTAATGGTGTCAATCCCTGCTAAAATTCCAACTTAACTTTGAAGCTCCACGGCATTGAGTAACTGCTTGCTTAATTCATACAATAAAATCTTTAACTGAAGTTAGGCATTCTCCTATTGTGCAAAGTTAATGGTAAAATAAAGCAATACTGATTGCACAATTAGGCAAATAGCATTGCCCAAATGTGCAACTTCAGATCGAAATGGAGTTAACCCTATTTTCTTACTACGAAGAGAGAAAAATACTGCCTTACTTCTGAACGCTAATCAAATAAAGAATTGTGCGATCGCTAGCGAAATTTATAATTTAAACTTCCTTGTTGAAAAGAGTTATAAAAATAGTGGTTTTAGCTTATTCTCTACTGAAGGTAACAAAAGCGTCCGAGGAATGCGATGTCTGACGACAAGCCCTCCGGGTGCGCCAGTCGCTCATGGGGGAGACCCCCAAGACCGCGCTGGCTTACCGCTTTGCGTCTACGCATTCCTAATGAATGTAAAGAAACATTTCTGTTTCTTAAAAGAGGGGTTAAAACTTAGGACAAAATCTTCCTTGGAACCTATGGTATCCTCCTATGCAAAACCGATACCGCCAATTTCCTGTCCGTCGCTTTCTGGTAGTTATCTTCTTTAGCAGCCTCACATTTTGCCTGTGGCTGAATCATGTTCCCTTCACTGCTTCTTTGCAGACAAGATGGGGAGAACTAGCAACAGCACAGCCTCCCAATCCAAGCCAACTCGTACAACAAGGAATTGAACAATATCGCGCCGGAGATGTGCAAGAGGCGATCGCATCTTGGCAAACTGCCTTAAGTGTCTATCAAAACACCAGTAAACACGATGAAGCGGCAATTGTTCGAGAAAAACTAGCCATAGCTTATCAGCAACTCGGTCAATTCGGGGAAGCAATCAACTATTGGAAAGAAGCAATTGCCAACTATCGCTCCTCAAGAGAATTTGTGAAAGTGGGACGGTTGCTTACAGAACTTGCTCAAACCTACAGTCGTTTGGGGCAAAATAGAGAAGCGATCGCGCTTTTATGCGGTGCTTCTGAGACTGATGAAAATTGCCTTGAAAGTGAAGGAAGTGCTTTGCAAATTGCCCGAAAATTTAGCGATCGCCAGGGAGAAGTGGCTGCTTTGGGAAGCTTAGGAGAAGTGTATCGCCTCTGGGGAAAGTATGAGCAAGCCATTCAAACTTTAGAGACTAGTTTAAAGATTGTCCAAGAGAATAACCTCTCAGTTTATCGCGCCTCAGTGCTTAATAGTCTTGGTAATGCTTACTTTAGTAAAGCTCAACTTAACGAGCAGCGTGCTGATTCCGCTAAGTTAAGAAGTGCAGAGAATAAGGCTAATGAATTCATCACAAAAGCCACTCTTGATTACAATAAAGCTTTAGGTTATTTTAATAACAGTCTTGAACTAACCCGCACTCAAAATGACCTATCCGGTCAAATGCAGGGACTTCTCAATTTAATTCAACTTTATTACCGCCCCAAAATTTCAAAGTTACCTGACAATACTAATCAGGCAGAGCAAGCATTACAATCTGCTTTAACTCTACTTGAGAAACTCCCAAATTCTGTTAATAAAGTATATGCAGCAATTGATTTAGCCGAAGAACAACTTGTTTTTGTTAGTAATTCTACTTCATTTCAAGCTCAAAGTCTGCCGCGAAAGCTAAACGATTCACAAGCTGAGAAACTTCTTCAAAAAGCTGTTTATATTGCTCAAAGCATTAAAGATTCTCGTTCCGAATCATTTGCTTTAGGTAAACTAGGTCATCTTTACGAGTGCCGCAAGGACTACAATAAAGCTTTAGATTTTACCAAACAGGCACGCTTGGCAGCCGACCAAAAGCTGCGTGCTAAAGATAGTCTTTATTTGTGGGAGTGGCAGGCAGGACGAATTTTCAAGGCACAGGGGAAAGAATCTGAGGCAATTGCTGCTTACGAACGGGCGATCGCAACGTTAGAAGGTGAGGGCGGTATCCGAGATAATTTATTAATTGCTGAGCGAGACTTGCAATATAGGTTTCGGGATACCGTTAGTCCTCTCTACCGAGAATTTGCTACTTTAAAGCTAGAGCGTGCTGAATCACTACCGATTGCAAGTCAAGAGTACCAAAAAGAACTGGATTCTGCACTCGACACCATCGATTCTTTGAAACTAGCAGAATTGCAAAATTACTTCGGCAATGATTGTGTCTTTACCGTTTTTGATAAAGAACGAGTTGATGACTTAGAAAGAGAAGACACCGCCATTTTTAGTTCTATCATTTTAGAAGACCGCACGGCGATTGTGGTGAGTTTACCCAATCTGGAAAATAAGATCAAGCCCAATGTTGAAAGAAGATTGAAGAATCTGGCATGGATAGATAATAGTCAAAAATTTAGAGAAGAAATCAAAAACTTCCGTTTAGAAATACAAGAATTTTATGACCATACTGACGCTTTTTTAACACCAGCACAGAATCTATATAACCGGATTATTCGCCCTTTCGCTGACGATTTAGACCGAGCAAAAATCAAAACTCTCGTTTTCATCCAAGATGGATTATTACGCAGTATACCAATGGCTGCACTCCATGATGGTCACAAATTTCTAATTGAGAAATACGCCATTGCTACGACTCCCGGTTTGCACTTGACATTCCCTAAACCCCAAAATTTCCAAGGTTTGTGGATGCTAGCTTTGGGGTTAACCCAAGCAGCTACTGTTGATGGTGAAAAATTTAAGCCTTTGGAAAATGTTGCCGATGAAGTCAATCAAGTCACAAAGCTATTTCCAGGTAGCAAGAAACTCTTTAATAAACAATTCACTGATGAAGGCTTAAACCAAGAACTTAAACAAGCAAATTACCCGATTATTCACATTGCCACTCACGGACAGTTTGGCACTATTCCAGAAGATAGCTTTTTAGTTACAGGTAATAATAAGAAGATTACAATTACTCAGCTAGAGAGTGACATCCGCCGCTTTAGTGGAGGTTCGGAGCCAATGGAGTTGCTCGTGCTTACAGCTTGTCAAACTGGTGTAGGAGATGACCGTGCTACGCTGGGTATGGCTGGCATCACTGTGCAAGCAGGCGTTAGAAGTGCTTTGGCTTCCCTTTGGTACGTTGACGATGTTTTTACAAAAGAGCTAGTCGTTAAGTTTTACGAGAATTTGCGATCGCAAATGAGCAAAGCAGAAGCCTTGAAGGAAGCACAAAAGGCACTGATTAATCAGAACAAGAAGATTCACCCCGCCCAATGGGCACCTTTTATCCTCATCGGTAACTGGCTTTAGGGCAGGGTAAGCGTGATTAGCGTGCGCTGTCTGCAATCTGCTTTAAGTTTTCAATCCGTTTCTCAATAGCTTCCCGTTCTTTTGGTGGCAATTCTAGTATGGTTTTTGGTGCTTCCCACTTAGCCAAATCTTTTAACAGAGTTGAACCCACTTTTCCCAGTTTCGACACTTGAGCCAGTTTGAGTACTTCATCTAGCGCATTGTACCATAAACCTGCCTCAGCATAGATATTAGCTTTCTCAACACTATTTACTGCTCTGTTCAATTTAGTTTGCACAGTTGCTGGCATTTTTACAACCTCAATATTTGCCTCGTCTACTAAATCACCTGATGGATTATCTGGGTCACAATGAATTACAACCTGTAAGGAATATTCTTTTCCTGGTTGCAGCCCTAGTTCGTTCTCCGAAAACGGGGATAACTTCATAATCCCCGATGAACTCTGCAATGATATCTTGCGAAGTTCTTTAGGTTTACCGCTTGGAACCCACTCGTAAATCATGAATTTCATTGACTTGGAAGCAGAGTCACGAGGGACAAACCAAGCGAACGTAGGATCTGAAGATATCGTTCGTCCAACATAATTGCCAGAGGCAAGAACGGTTAACGGTATATCTTCTCCAGAACATCCTCTAGTCGTTCCTGCATCCGATTTACGGTCTTTCGGGACAGGTTTCTGATCGGCGGGTGTATAACTCGCAACAGATGCCGAAGTTACAATTAGCACTAAACTCAGGGTAAAACTGATGACTAGTTTGATGTTAATGCGTTTGTTTAGGAACCACTGAATTGGAATCATTATAATTTTGGTTGAGCAAACATTAATTTAATATATACAAACAAGAGTGCTATAATAGGTATATCTGATTAACATATTAAGTTTGCTAATCATTCTTCTCACTACTGCCGCAGATGTAAGCGAACAAGCAGGAGCTAAAAAAGTATTATCCTAGAAGCCCTTTTTTATGGAGCTTCACATTAAATTGGTATTACGTCCTATGCGGGCAAAAATCCAGCTTTTACTCGTAATAGGCCAAGTTAACTCACACAAAGTTCCTTTCTCTTTGAGAGACTTTCGCTGATACTTTCCTCGTAATTTTCTCGCTAAATTTATACACTGCTTCGTTCCTTGCCCTTCATAATTCGAGTGAATCCCAGTGCCATTATCTTTAATGCTTAGGGTGTACCAGCCTTCGTTTTGTTTGCCAGTAGCACTCAGACGGGTCACTCCTTTGGCATGTTTCCCGACATTGCATAATGCTTCTTCCAAAAATTGGCAGAGTTCTTGCTTTTGCTCGATGCTCAAGTATTGCTCGTCAATCGGAGCAAAGGAATAGGCTTTAACTTTGAGCGTTTGAAAGCAGGGAAAGTTTCGCTGGAGTGTATGGCTGTAGATTTCATATAAAAGGTTGCGAATTGGCAGCTTTAAGTCTAAGATTAGACCACTGCCGAGACGGAGACTTTCCTTTCGGTTTAACGCTTCTAGTTTTAGGTATTCGCCAACTTCTCGAATTTCGTAGTTTAGATTTTGCAGGTATTCGAGCAATTGATTTTGTTCTAAATCTTGGTCTTGGACGTGCCTCAAAATCTTGGCTAGTGTTTGCAGGGGCCCATTATGGATTACAACAAATGTCCGCTCAAGGGTGTATTGGCGGATCTCAATCTGAGACCTCAAAAATCGGTCATATTGATAAAAAGTACTCAAGATTACACCATTGATGACCAAAACGAGTAGTGCTGGCGCTACTGGAATCCACCATTTACTGAGGATGAAGGTATAAGCAATTCCAACTAAACCAAGGCAGGCAACTGCAACATACACAAGGTTTTTCAATGGAGATTGAGTCAGCCGACCGAGATAAATAGCTAAAACCCCCCAACTGATAATCCAAAGATATTCCCAACGCTGTGACCAGGTTTCTAAAACGGATTGTTTGTCAAGAACTGCACTGACAATTTGGCTAACAACATGGGCATGAAATTCTACCCCATAAATTTTACCAGGCGGTTGCAAATTAGCGATCGCATAGGTATCGATGAAGTCTTTAATACTAGGAGCAGTTACCCCAATCAAAACGATGCGTCCACCGAAAGCATGGCGCAGCAGATTGGGATTACCCTTCCCGTTTTCGATATCGTTAATATCTTTAAGCGATAGCGTGCGAAATCTTTCTCGACCGTTGCGATAATTAAGAAGTAGCTGAACTCCAAAATCATCAGTTTGCACATAGCCCCCAGAATTTGGCAAAAAACGAGGCAGTTCAGTGGAACCAAACCGCATTGTATTGCGATCGCGAATACCATTGCTCAGTTTAATGCCTTTAACCTTGAGATAGGTTTCCGCCAACCGTAAAGGTAGGGAAAATGCATATTTTTTATTATTTTCAGGTCTATTGGTTCCAAGTATTGCACGCCTGACTTTGCCATCATCATCGGAAAGAACATCTACAAAACCGATTTGTTCTGAGGGTAAGTCGGGGGGTGGCTTAATGACTTTGGGTAAGACTTTTTCAACCGCAATCAGATTTTTGATATCTTTAAAGGCTGCAACCAGTTCGGCATGACCGGGTTCAACGGGTATATCTCTAACAATATCAAGACCAATCACTCTGGGCTGGTACTTCTGCAACGTTCTCAGCAGTTTGGCAATCTCATGATCGGGTATAGGGTAATTTCTTATACCTCGTATATCCTCCTCATTAATTCCGACAATAACAACTCGTTCGTCGATAGGTTCAAAAGGACGCAGGCGGAGAAAGGAGTCAAGAGTTAGCCATTCTATAAATTGCAGTGACCCATTCAGCCGAAGGAAGATAATAACTACCAAAACAACAATTCCTGGCAGTGTTGCTATAGACCAGATGGTAATTCCTTGTTTAAATTTGTTCCAAATACCCAGTAACAACAGTTTCTTCCTTAACAAATTTTCTCAATCAATAAACCCCTCTTCTCTAGCTCGTTTCTCCGTTTGGATGCGGAGACTTTTGCCATCTTCCGGGTAAACGCCTAAAATGTCTTGAATTTTAGTCCAGTAGTGGCGTACCGTTCTAGGTGCTACTCGCATCCGTTCGGCAATGACTTTATCTTCCAATCCTTCTTCAAAGGCTAGATTGAGTACCTCTATCCATTCTGGCTTGACTTCTTTTGGTGGTATTTTGAGGTCTTTGGTATGTGTGACTCCTTTGAGTGCCAAATCAATCCGGCTCAACATCTCCTGGCTAGAAAGTCCTTTGTCCGCTACAGTAAACCCTCCTTCATGAGCATCGATGTCCGGTTTAATCCGTACCAGTGCTTTGACATAACTGCTTTGCACGACCAGATTGAGGGTAAGATAGTTTTTCATTAACGTTTCCAAGCTTTTAATGCCTCGATTGATTTCGGCAGTGTCCCCGAAAGTTTCTGGCAAGGAAAGATCCATAATAACTAAGTCGGGCCCAAATACTTCGACTTGCTTGATAGCATTCTGGGTTGTTTTGGCAGTGAGTATTTGGGCTTGTGGGTAGCGCCGTTTCAGTAGGTCAAGCGTTCCATTCAGGATTAGTTCATGGTCATCCACCACAAGTATTTTGAGCCTCCCTTGTTCTGGTAAATCTTGACTCATCGTTGAAACCTCGAATTTAACAACGTTACTGTACCGAATGGCATCGGGTCGTAATAGGGAAAAAGCTCGAAAAATCTAATGTTTTTTTACTGAAATCTTGCACCAACTTTTCCAACCACTAGGGATTTAACCTCTCTTCTGTGAATAAAAAGCTTTGTTCTCTGCCCTCCCCTCGCGTCGGGGGAATAGAGGAAGGTCGGAAGAGGGTTAGGTTTTCCAAACTTGCTAACCGTATCCTTAAACTGTTGGCGGATCAAGGGATAGCTACAAGATGTGAGTTGAAGTTTTTTTGTTTAGTAGTATAATGATAATACAAATCGTCGCTCTAAGCTATAAAATGATCAGGGCTTAATGGTACTAAGAAAAGCTGTAAACTATGTTTCATTAAAATTACAGGCATTCATATTATTAAGCAGTGGACGAGTCAACCGAGCGCCACAGAAAAATTAAACCATAAAATCTTTCCTACGAGTGATTGATTTACCATTTGGGGCAGAGAAAGGGGTTGATGATTTCATTGTTGCCAAGGGTCAATCAGCATTGGATTTTTTCATTTTCTTTTTAGATTTGGTTACTAACTGCAAACCTCGTTCATATAACTTCTCAAAAAACTGTCGAGAGATATAACCTCTGTCACCAAACTAGTTTACCAATTAAGTCCTTGTCGTAGAAAATTTGCGTGATATTAAGCAAAGCCGGAGACGCTCCACCTCCAGGCGAGATACAACGGTAGACTAAGCCCTGACCTTGATTTTTCTTAGATATTTTTAGTCTCGGCATTTTTTGTGACTTTTTTAGCGATTCTCAATCAATCGTCGCGTAAGCGTTCGCGCAGCCTCTCGTAGAGAAGCCCACCACAGGCATCACCTGAAGAATGCCCAGTTGAGCAAATTCATACACAGCAAGCTTTTTGCGCTTTCCTATCCGTCGAACTCACGTAATGTTAGAAAATAAAGCTCCAAACCCAGTTCCTGTGCTTTGTTTAAAAGTTGGCTGAAATTTTTCTTTGACTAGAGTGATGAAAGCGTTATATCATGTCCGGCTAATTAGTTATAATTCCCTTTCTCTATGCAGAAAGCCCAAAAAACCATCCCCTCTGCCCCTGGAGCGGTCTTCATGATAAGTCTTTAACCGGACATGATGTTAATTACTGCCGAAAAATTTCTACTTTTTCTAACACCACTTCTTGATTCGGACGATCTCTAGTTGTAGGCACATTAGCAATTTTGCTGACTATATCTAGACCTTGGACAACTTCACCAAAAACACTGTGTTTGTTGTCAAGGTGAGGTGTTGGTGCTTCTGTAATGAACCATTGCGAACCATTAGTACCGCGTCCGGCATTAGCCATCGACAGGATACCTGCACCAGTGTGTCTCAATTCAGGATGAAACTCATCCTCAAATTGATATCCTGGGCCACCAGTACCCCATCGGTTGGCTGTATCCAAATAACGACTCAGAGGATCGCCACACTGAATCATAAAATCAGGGATGACTCGATGAAAGCGAACCCCATCGTAAGCTGGAGTTCCCTTACCAGATTGACCAGTTTTAGGGTCTTTCCAGTCGATTGTTCCAGTTGCTAGACCGACAAAATTTTTGACGGTGTTAGGAGTTCGTTCTTCCTCCAAACGAACTACAATTTCACCCAAGGAAGTAATTAAACGAGCGTGCAGTGTTCCATCACCGGGAATATTAATTTCTGGAAAATTCATGAGGTATCCTATTGTGAAAATTGCCAGTGTTTGATCTACGATAAGCTTATCAGCATTCAAGTTACAGGTTTACAGATTACAAAAAAACTGAACCAAGGAAACTCTAGAAAACAAATATTTTACTCTGGTAAATTTATCGCTGGATTACGGCTAAAAAATCCTCTAGGGACTAACTTAAAGCCGACTCGGTGAACAGGCATCACAGGCCAATCTTCTGATCGCGGAATATGAGTTAGGCCCATTGTGTACCAGAGTACGATATCTTCACCCAGCAAAGACTCATTGTCTGAGATATATTTTGGTAAACCCTGTTGGGGTTTCGTCTGGTTCGGATAATCGCCCCCAGCATAAAGTTCAGTAGGTTTATATTTTGTTACCCAGAGGTGATGAGTTGCAAATTCTGCCTTTTGCCGGATTTTTGAGCCTTCCACAGGGAAAAATATCGAGTTTCCCCCAGGCATCAGCATATATCCCGGTGCATCCCCTAAAACATTCTTTTTGTCTGCGCTAACAATCATCCATTCTCGACTGCTTTTCATGTTCAAATCGCGCACAGCAGCTGTTTCTTTGGCTAGCGGGGTTTCTGCAACTGCGATCGCATTTCCTAAAGGATTTTTCTCATCCATCGGCAAAGCATTTACATTCATTTCCATTACAGAATTCGCCTGACCATCAACATCAAAATCTAGGCGATAGTTGAAAAAATGCTGGTGATTTACTCCAAAGATATTCTTAGCAATTAACCGACCATAAGAATCATCATCAGATTGCTTTTGGGCAGCCGTTCCCTGCGCCAGTAGGATACCCGTTAATTCATTTTGGACTTCCAAAGTCCCATCCTGGTGAAAGATCCAATTGATGCTGTAATCATAGTTGTCAATGGCTACCGTCATCTTCATCACTAACTCTCGACTGCGACGGACATCATTACGCTGAGTATTATATTCATAGTGTTTCCAAAGCATTCCATTATCGCGCTCGTAGATGCCGATAACCCCTGGTATTTGATAAGGTTCTCCCTGTTCATTAGCAAATACAGCATTTAGCAACAAGCCATTTTCAGGAATTTCTTTACTTAATTCCATCGTATTTGCTAGTAGACCTAAGTTGTATTCTCCAACATCAAAGGCATTTCTGAACGACCAAGTAGGTTCAGGATTCCCATAAGGTACTACCATTTCTGAGAGACTAGCGCGGTATAAAACTGGTCGAATCTTTTCCCCGTCATTATGCGTCACTTGGTAGAGCATTAATCCATTCCGAGGATGCATTGAATAGCGAAACTTCCAACCTTGCCAGCTAATTTCATTATCTTTTATCTGGAAACTTTTACCATTAGTTTGGAGGATTTTCAATGCTTTAAGTGGTGACAGTAATTTGCCCAAGGATTTGACATCGTAGTTCCAGTTTTCTTGAGAGAAAGGTATGTTTCCTCTGTCAACAAAACTGGCAATTTTACCCGTATTCAAATTGACTGTTGCTAAGACTCCTTCAATCGGACTACCGTAATAGTTCCAGCTTTTGCCTTTGTAGTAAGATAAGCCGCGACAAAGACGATTACCTGTTGCTTCTTCCTGTTGACTCTGAATTCCTGGTGCCCACCAACTAATTTTGACTTGCTCAAAATCAGTAATTCCCCGCCTTTGCATCGCTTTTTGCCATCGAGGATCGGCTTTAACCACCTGAGTTGCTAGTTCATATTCTGAATTAAGGATCGCAGGTTGAACAGACGCTATTTCTTTCCAAGAACTTAAAGTTTTGCTTCTCAGGTCAACAATTCCCTCATAGGTTTTATTTTCTGAACGTTCATAGATTACCAAAAAAACTTTTCGCCCAAAGACTTTACCAGGTGTAAAATTTAGAACTTCTTCTTTATCTGGTTCTTGTAAAGTAATAAGTGGAAAAGCTGCCATTTCGCTCAAAGTTTTTTCTCTTTGGATGACCGAAACAGCTGTGCTAATTTCTGACTCGGTTAGCGAAGTGAGAGGATGGGAAATCGAAGGCTGTTGAGCCGTCAATGTTTCCATTAATCCGAGTGAGAAAGAAATGACAACAATGATAGCAATAGATAGCCGCAAAAAACGCTTTAGCCGCTTAATCATCTTTTACATTTTTACAAAAGACTTGTAGTTATCTATTTCCAACCTTAAGATTGAAAACCGATAAATTAAGAGGCTAAAGCTAAATTAATTATAATAAAAGAACCCCACCCCCAACCCCTCCCCGCTTGCGGGGAGGGGAGGTAAAGCACAGCTTTGGCGGGGTGGGGTTCTAGGTATTATGCTTAATTACCTGGACATTATCTTACGCCGAAACCAAACGGCGTAAAGATTCAGCACGACGTTTAGCAATAGAGTTATTTGGAGCAAATTTGAGTGCTTCTTCGTAACTTTGTAACGCCTGAGTAGTTAATTTTTTCTTCTCGTAGGCGTGACCGAGATTATTCAATCCTGTTACGTAGTCTGGTTTAGACTTAAGAGCTTCTTTGTACTGACGAATTGCTAAGTCATATTGCTCTTGGGTAAAATAAACATAGCCCAGCCCGTTGTAAATGGGGGCGATATTTGCTTCTTCCTCTTCTTGGGCAGCTTTGAGAGCTTTTTGAAATAGCGCGATCGCTTGAGAATACATTTTTTTTTCTGAATAAATACTGGCTAACTCATAATATTCTTGAGTCGTACCCTTTTCTTTCTCTAACTTCTTTCGCAACCTTGCAAAAGAGCCTTCAACCTTGCGAGTTTTGAAAATCTGGCGAAAAACACCCACGGCTGCAAGTGTGAGTAGAACCACTAAAATTGAGAGATAAACAACGGCTAGACTGTTATCCATTACTGCAAATACAAATATTATAAAGTTTGTTATTTGACCAATTTACGGTAAACCCCAATATTGAGAGCGTTGCTGGAGCCAACCTTTTTCTAAATAACGAGCGATCGCTTGATTCACGTTTCGTCTAAATTCATCGTACTGTAATCCCTTGGGCATTACTACAGCCAAAGGTTCAGTTGATAACTTAATTGGCAGTAGCCGATATTGAGGATATTGTTGTACCCAGCCGCTTAGAACACTAGCATCTGCGGCAAAGGCGACGGCGGCATTATTTTCTATTTTCTCTCGCGCTTCTTGATAGGAATTCACTCCTACTAACTCGGCGTTTGACAGATAGTATCGCACTTTAGGAATGGTGCTGGAGTTGTTAAGTACGGCAATTTTTTGTTTTGATAGATCGCTCAACTGCTGCACAGATGCATCTTTTGTAACTAGTACAGTGCCATCCAAATAGTAGGGAACGCTGAAACTAACTATGCGGGCGCGTGACTCGGTTGCTGTGACTCTAGCGATCGCAAAATCAACTTTCTTGTCTAAGACTACAGACAGGCGATCGCGATTCGCTACAGGTTGAAATTTTACAGCTTCGGCTTTACCAACCAAGTCAACTGCCAAACGCTTTGCCAAGTCAATTTCTAAGCCTTGCAAATTCCCGTTGTCATCTTTAAATCCCAAGGGACGCAAGTTATCTTTCACGGCAACATTTAAATAGCCCCGCTGCTGAATTTCTGACATTTCGGTAGCAGATGCAGTTAATCCTGTCCCCACTAGAGAAAAGCAAAAAATCCAAAAAATAGTGGCGGATAATACCAGATGTAACCGAGTAATTACTTGCAATTTGTTACATCTGTTATACATCCCTTACCACCTTTATCCTTTAGCTTGAATTGCCAATTCAGCAACTTTGCCGAAACTAGCTGGATCGAGGACTGCCAATTGCGCCAACATCTTGCGATTTAGTTGGATATCAGCTTTTTTCAAGTTCCCGATCAACTGGCTGTAACTCAAGCCGTGTTGCCTGGAAGCAGCGTTGATGCGGGCGATCCAAAGGCGACGAAAATCGCGCTTTTTCTTTTTGCGATCGCGGTAGGCACTCCGTAGCGCCTTCATCACTTGTTGGTTGGCAGTTCTAAACAGAGTTGAATGGGAACCGCGAAAACCTTTAGCTAGTTTGAGAATTTTATTGCGGCGTTTGCGAGCTACATTACCGCGTTTTACCCGAGTCATAATTTATTTCCTAAAATATTTACAAATATGGGAGCATCAAACGCACGTTAAGTTCATCGCGTTCGTGTACAAGCGTACTCTGGCGCATCCCACGCTTTTTGTCAGAACTTTTATGTTCTAAAAGGTGGCTTTTGAACGCTTTACGACGGACGATTTTGCCGCTACCGGTGGCACGGAATCGTTTTGCCGCAGCTTTACGAGTCTTTAGTTTAGGCATGGTCTAGCTTTGATTCGACACGATCCATTATTATATACTATTAAAATTGCTATAACTGCAATTAAATAAAGGATTTAGGCAACCGCGATCGCTGTAGATAAACTTAGCTTCACTTATGGATGAGGTCAATATAGTCGAATATCACCCACGTTGGGCGACTTTGTTTACAGAAGAAGCCGAGCGGATTTGGCAGGCACTAGGCAATGACTTAGTTGTAGAAATTGAACATATTGGTAGTACCGCAGTACCAGGAATGGCAGCCAAACCAGTTATTGACATCATGGTGGGAGTGCGTTCCTTAGTAGATGCAAAATCTGCTATTTTGGCTTTAGAATCCTTGGGATACGTTTATTGGCGTGAAGATCCGCGTCCTGGACGGATGTTTTTTGTCAAAGGAATGCCGCCATACGGAAAGCAACGTACTCATCATATTCACATAGTCGAGATTGACAGCGAATTTTGGGAGCGCAAGTTATTTTGTGACTATCTGAGAAAGCATCCTGAAGAAGCCAGACGTTACGAAGCTCTAAAACGTAATTTAGCGGCAAGTTTTCGGAGCGATCGCGAAGCTTATACAAATGGTAAAAATGACTATATCCGTGCTTTGATGGTCAAAGCACGGTGTAATGGGATGGGAAAAAGCTAAAGCCATTAATTATTTAACTTTTTTAACTGGCCTTGACTTTGGGATCTAAAATTATTTGCGAAGTGGATTTATTCACATGGTAAGTCCAAGATTGCTCTTTAACCTTGACAATCACTTCCCAGCCTTCCACGGGGTCGTACTGCTGGGTGCAGACTTCGCCAAAGTTGAATTGGCAGAGATTTCCAAAGGTTTTTGCTGTAGTTCGAGTAATTTTTAAATCAGTAATTCCTACCCCAGAACGGCTTGAGGCATCGCTCAAAATTGCATCTGCGATCGCCTTCGGCAATGTTTGTAAAGTAATCACTTTCGGATCTAAAACGATTTGTTTTCCAGATTTATCTACATGGTAAGTCCACGAATCTTGACGAACTCTGACAACTACTTCCCAGCCTTCAATAAGGTTGTATTCTCTAGTACAAACTTCTCCAAATTTGAACTCACAGGGATTACCAAAGGTTTTCGATGTAACTTGGGTAATTTCTAATTCTCGTTTACGTAAGCCGGAGCGCCTGGAAGCATCTCGTAAAATTTTATTAGCGATCGCTTTCGGTAACTCGTTTATTTGTGATTTGGATAATTGAGTGCCGTCTGGGTAAGGTATAGCCCCAGCAGAATTGTTTTCAATGAGTCCGAATCCATAGGATAGCAAGCTTGTCAACACCAGCGTCAAGAAAATTCCTCTGCGTGACTTGAAGGTGCTTTTAATTACGGCAGATGCTTGGATGATTGATTTTTTCATATATATATATGTATTGATTGTTAAAAATTGAACGGATAATATCGCAATTCCAATCATAATTTGTTTGACGTTGCACTCTCAATTCAGTTTTCTTATAAGGAGTGGAAGAGTAGTAATGCTGAGTGCTGAGTGGGGAGCAGGGGGAGATGAGGGGGATAAGGGAGACAAGGGGGAATTATTGAATAAATCTCTCCCTTATCTTCCCCCTCTTGCTTGTCTTTCTCATCTCTTCTCCATGCCCTGTTTGGCCAATGCCCAATGTCCCATCTTTTATACTTGTTTGCTTATTGCCGCTAAATTCACAACACATTCAGGAAATTGGCGTTTTAATGCTGGAAACACTGGACAAGGCGCTTGTTCTTGTAAATTATCCGGTTTACTCCAAGTAAAGGGAGCTTTCTGCGCCGCAGACATCCACAACAGAAGCTTTGCTCGTGTCATGGCAACATAGAGTAAACGATACTCTTCAGATGTTTTCAAATTTTTTGCCACCTCCCATGCCTGACTAACATCCGGTATGACAGATTCTTCGTGGAGAGTAGCGCGAATTTGGGCGCGGGCTACTTCTGATAAGGTAAAATCGCCTAAAAATTGGCTTTGGGGAGGAACCCAAAATCTGCCAGGAATCAAGTTTTCGTGGAGAAAGGGAAGAAATACATAGTCCCAATCTAGCCCTTTAGCTTTGTGCATAGTGATAATCGTCAGTTGACCGCGACGGGTATAACGTTCTTCCGAATCCTCGGTTTCCACTGGTTCAAACCGTTCGGAACTAACGATTTCACTTAAAGCTGAAAGCATTCTCCCCATCGAACTATTGCCAGCTATCTGCTGATTTACCCGTTCTGCGAGTTTATCAGCAGTTGCCAATTCTGCCTGGTCGTAATTTAAGGTTAAGGCGAGAAAGGAAATTAGCTGGTATAAGGGTAGTTCTAAACGAGCGCGGAGTAAGCTGCGACACAAGCGGGCAGCTTTTTGTTCTGTTTCTGGCTGGGGTGTTGCTAGGGGACCAGGATACAAAAACTCTTCTGGCAGACTAGCAAGGGCGTTGAGGTCTTGGGTAGGAATTAATTGGCGCTGTACTAATGCTTCTAGGGCGGCTTTGAGGTAATCGGGGGAGTGGGGGCGATCGCAAAATTGCAATAATGCCAAAATTTCTTGGGGGACATGGGAACGGCGATCGCGTTCTCCCACATCATAAAGTGTAATTTTATGCTCTTTGCACATAGGTGTCAGAGCCTCTGCTAACCATCGTCCTTGGCGATTTTCTCGGACTAAAATTGCTGCACTATTTTTTGTTGGATCTTCACCAAATAACTCAATTACCCTTTGAGATAACAATTCAACAGTGTGATGAATGTCACGCGGTGTATAAAGTTCTAATCCTCGTCCTACGGGTGCGGGGTTAGCGTTAGCTTGCGGATCGCCAGCTTCCACAGGGCGAATTGTCTGCAAACGAAATGGTACTTGTCGGTTGTCAGGAATCTGTTGTTTGTTGTTAGTTTTGCTTGTTGCTAACCACTGATTATTGATCCATTTGAGGGCAAAGTTAGCGGCTTCAATGATAATTCTAGTACTGCGACCAGCTCGATCCATCGTTGCCAATCGTTCGATGCGATCGCACTCTTCGCAAAATTGCCGGAAATAAATCGGATCGGCTGGAGTAAAGGTAGAGTTAATCGCCTGGTTAGGATCGCCAACTCGGACTAAATTTAGTGCTGTTAGCGGTAGCGGGGCGTTTAGCCCGTGCTGAGTGCTGAGTGCTGAGTTAGGAGTTAGGAGTGGGGAGTTAGGAGTTAGGGGTGCTGAGTTAGGAGTTAGGAGTGGGGAATTCTCTCGCTGATATTCGCCATTACTCGCCAAAATTTCTAATAGCTGCGTCTGAAGGGGGCTAGAATCTTGAGCTTCGTCTTCAAAGACGGCGAATATTTGGTTTTGCTCGATGTGACGGGCACTGTCGTTTTCTAAAACGCGCAGTGCAGCTAAAATCATATCGTCGTAGTCAATGAAATCACGCGATCGCATCAATTTTTGATATTGCTCGTACAATCCCGCTGCTACACTCAAAATTGCATATTCATCTGTGGTTTGTTTACTCCACTCCCGCAACAATTCTGGCGATATCCCAGAACTTTTTGCTTCATGAATTACCGTATTAGCTAATTCCGGTAATACTTCTGTTCGCAGCACCGATTGACGACGCAACCTTTCTGTCTCTTCCCCGTCAAATTGATGACCTTCCAATAGCCGCAAATATACATTTGGATTATTTACAATCCATTGTTCTACAGCCGTTCTGATAAAGCGGTGACTTTGGCTTGGTGTAATTAATATGACATTTTCTAACTGCAAACCCGACAAATCAGAATGGCGGTTGGCAATGTTCAATGCTAAACCATGTAGGGTATAGACAAAAAAGCCCGTCTGAGGTAGAGATAAATCATCTCGTAAAAATTTGCGAATCTTTGCTTTAATATTGGCAGCAGCAGAGCGAGTAAAAGTAACGACTACCAATTGACGACGGGAAGATGAACGCTCATATTGACGTGCGATCGCGATCGCTGCTGCCGCCGCCATCCCAGTAGATTTGCCTGCACCAGGAACGGCTGAAATAGCCAAAGGCCCAGATTGCCAATCAGCCATTTGCTGCTGTCCAGGGCGGAGACTGTTGCGGATACGTGCTATGGCTTCTGCCCGTGTTATCCCTACGGGCAGAAGCCCAGACAATTCTGGGTGGAGTGATTCTGGAGGTAAAGCAGCAGTAAAATTAGTGTCTGACATTATAAAATTTTATATTTTAAATTTGGGATTTAATTCCAAAACTGCAGATATGAAAAATCATTGCTGTTTATCTGTGGTGACAAATATTTAATTACAAACCAATTAGCTAATAGCTATATGAAGATATTAACAACAAAGAAAATTATTTTGGTTGGCGGTGGCATCGGTGGCACTGCAACTGCGCTTGCTCTTTACCGGGCTGGATTTGAACCCATTGTTTACGAGCGCACGGCAACATTACGCGAAGTTGGGGCAGGAGTCGCGCTTTGGGCGAACGCTACTCATGTCTTAAAGGAGTTAGGCGTGTTGGACGATGTGTTACGCGAGAGTGATCTAATTACCAATTATCAGTTCTTCTCCCAGATGGGCAAAGAATTAATGAACCTCTGCATCAATCATTTTGAAGTGCCAGCTGTAACCATCCATCGTGCTGATTTGCAGGCGCTGCTCTGGCGGAAACTATCGAGTGAGCATTTATGTTTTGGGTCAGACGTTTGAGCGTTTCGAGCCAGTTGGAGACAAAGTTCATGTCTATTTTACTGGTGGTTTAGCAGAGGTCGGTGATGTGTTGATTGGAGCCGATGGACTCAGATCAAAAGTGCGATCACGCCCGTGGGGCGCTCTCAAGAGTTAACATTTGAGGTATCGTTTGAACTGTCGGCTTGTAGCAATCGCACAACACGGCAGGGGTTACCAACAGCAACTACGTTAGCTGGAATATCTTTAACAACTATGCTCCCTGCACCAATTGTAGTGTTGTCACCGATAGTGACACCCGGACAAATGATGACACCACCTCCAATCCAGACGTTGCTACCAATTTTGATGGGAGCAGCCAGTTCCAATTCTCGCTTGGCTAACCGTAGATCAGGATCAGTAGGGTGATAGGCGGTGTAAATTTGGAGATAGGGACCACACAGAAGATTATCGCCCAACTCTACTATGTTACAGTCTAGAATCACACCGCCGTAGCCTATGTATACATTGTTGCCTGCATGGATATTACTGCCATAATCACAGAAGAAAGGCTGGACAATCTCGGAGTTACTGCCAAGTTTACCCATCAAATCTTGCAGAAGTTGAAGTTGCTTTTCTGGTTCCTCTTCCGTTGTAGCATTATAGAGACGGAGTAGTCGGCGTGCTCGTTTGCGTTCAGCATTTAGCTCGCGATCACTAGCGAGATACAACTCACCTGCCAGCATCTTTTGCTTTTCTGTTTTTTGTAAATTTGTCATTCTACTCCTCAAATTTCAAACTGGGGTTTAGACTAAAAGCGATATGAGAGAACGCACATCAAATGGAATTAGAGATTAAAAATATTATCTTGTCAGCCTTAAAGCATCCGCGACCTTTAACAATTATGTAGTATGCCTGATTGAGTCCATTATCTTTAGGCTGAGACTAGATCGGGAATGATCAGAAAAAAAGGGGTGTCTGATTGAATACAGTCCCCATGAAATGATTTTTAGACTAGCTCTTTGACATTTTACCGTTCTTCCACAGTTGATTCACTAAAAACAGCTACGTACAACCACCCTGCTAAAATAGCCCCCAAAATCGGAGCTATCCAGAACAGCCAGATTTGGGAAAAAAGTTCTACACCTGCAAATAGAGCAACTCCAGTACTACGAGCAGGATTAACCGAGGTATTGGTTACAGGAATGCTGATTAGGTGAATCAAAGTGAGTCCAAAACCAATTGCCAGTGGTGCAAATCCTTTAGGAGCGCGGTTATCAGTCACACCCAGAATAATCAGCACAAACATGAAAGTCATCACAACTTCAGTAATCAGGCAAGCAAACAGCGTGTAACCACCTGGAGAATGAGTACCATAGCCGTTGGTAGCCAGTGGGTTGAAGCCAGTCAGCGTAAATCCAGTTTTGCCGCTAGCAATCAGGTAGATAATGCCCCCAGCAACAACTGCACCGATCACTTGAGAGAGGATGTAAGGTAGTAAGTCAGACCCCGGAAAGCGCTTACCTGCCCATAGTCCAAACGAAACAGCTGGATTGAAATGACCACCAGAAATATGACCAAAAGCATAAGCCCCTGTGAGGACAGTAAGCCCAAATGCCAGGGATACACCTACTAATCCAATACCCAATGGAAAAGAAGTATTCTCGCTGATTTTTGTAGCATCTTCTGTGTAGGCGGCGGCTAGAACAGCACTACCACAGCCACCTAAAACAAGCCAGAATGTGCCGATAAATTCGGCCAAACAACGTTTCGTGAGAGACATTTTCAGAAAACTCCTTGTTCAGCTACAAACGAGTAATAGCTATGTTGAATTATGCTTGAGTCATTCCTGTCAACAGGAAATCCATTGCGTTTGTTTGGTTATGAAACTAAATCGAAAAAATAGTAATTTGTTTTTTCCTCAATAATTGTGGTGAGAAAATATGAAGATACTGGAAAAGCTAAAATCCCAAAAAAATGCTTAATTTATTAAGAATTTTGCTCTGATGATATAAAACTCATATTTGATTTTCTAAATATCCGTAGGGGAGCCAGTGCGTTGCGGTGAATCCAGCGCTTTAGGCGGGTTTACCGCCGTAGGCGACTGGTGTTAGCGTAGCGGTAGCAACTGTGCGTAGCGTCACCAGAAGGGAGGTTCCTGACGCTCGTAAGCGTTGCGTTACGTTACGCGATAACACAATGCCAGTCCGCTCAAGTCGAGCCAGCCGCTTGCGGGGGTTTCCCCCGTTGTGCGGACTGGCGTGGGAAACCCGCCCACAGAACTGGCTCCCCTACATTACTTAAATTTTTTCAAAAATCAAATCGTATTGGTATATATCTGTTGAGATTCTTGATCCAGTGCGTTCTATTAAAAGTTATTACGAAATTCAAATAATTTTTGTGCTTTATACACTTTCAGCTTAAAAAATTTGGGTTTTTCCTGTTACGGTCGTTACTTTGTGACTGTTTAGGGGATGTCATCATCCCTCAAAATATGGACTTACACAGGTGAACGAAAAATCAAGGGTTTAGGCAAAGCATTGCCAAGCCAGTGCCAAGTTCATGTTAAGAAAGTTAAAGCAGATGGGGCATTGACTAAACAAAAAATTGAACCAATGCCGCCATTTGCTATCCGCTGTTTGGACAGTCAAAACAAGTTCACATCACGCAGTTAGTTCTCTCTAAAATTAAATTTATTCGTCAATCTGCCATGAATCCTTAGTTAATTCTTCATCCAGAATTTTCTTAGGACGCACGATAATAATAATTTGTCCTAGTAGAGGAATTTCTGGCTCAGTTTCAAACCACTGAAAATCTAATTCACCACCATTTTCAACAACAAAATAGCTGGAGGCATCCCATTCTCGTTGGGCACGATCTATCACAACTACGACGGGCCCTGTTTGGGTTTGGGTTTGGATGGGGAAGCGATCGCTATTTGCTAAAATCACTACTGGATCTTCTGCCGCCAATAGCACTTGCCAGCCTGGTAAGGGCACCCAAGCTTGCTCTCCAGAAAACTTGACCATCCGAAATGGTTCAGTTTCAGTCAAAATCGGCACAGCTTGCAAGTCTTGCCGCGATAATGGCAACTCGCCTACCACAGGCAAGATGCGGGGTAACTGTTCTTCAAATTCCAGACGGTAAAAGGGTAAAATTGGCGCTGGACGCTGGGGAACTGTAGTAAAATCAGTCAGTAACTGTTCGATTTTTTGTCTTGCCCCTGGCGTGTGAGCAAAACGCAAACCTTTGGCGATTAGGCGCGATCGCTGTTGTAAATCTGCATTTTGGCGTGCTAGTTTCCAAACTTGGTGAGCAACAGCATCCCCAGGATGAGCAGAAAACCCTTCTGGTAAAGTGCGGAAATAGGAGAATTCTTTAATTGCTTTTGCTATATCCCGTGCCTCATCAGCATCAACATTTTGGACAAAGATCAGTTCGGCAGCGGCGGCGCGTTCTTCTTGAGTAAGTAAACGTAGCTCGTATAAAACATCGCTGCCACGTGTGGCATAGTGCGATTGCGTTTCTGCCGATACTCCAAACTTTTCCAAAGAATTGTAAACTTGAGAACCAACAACCACCTGATTTTGTTGAATCGGCTCAAATCCAGTCGCCTCAAAAATTTCTTGGGGGTTATAACCAGTTTTTAGCAACGAGGCGATCGCGGTTCCCCATTCCACCCAGTTGCCTTGTTTTTGCCTCAGCCTTCGCAGTAACTCTTGTGCTACATCATTGTTAGCATTATCTTCGGGATTCTGAGTGTTGGGTGGTAAATCGGTCATAATCGGAGTGCGAGCTTCAACTTGAGAGGCTAATTAACACCTCATGAGCAAGTCTTATTCTAATCTATACCCAGACCTACACCTCATCCACGATCAAAACTGCCATAGTTTTGCTGATTTAGTTGGTTTTTATAGCGCAACATTTTTTAATTCAGATATTTGGGCAGACAAATTTCCTCTGTAGCGCTCACTATTAGCGTTCTCAAATATGCAAAATAACTCCGTATAAACCCTTGGCGGTCTTCGGCTATTCTCAACTAAACTTGGTATGGAATATAACAAGAGAGTGAATATTTAAAGGAATATCTATGAATAAACCCAATCTCGAAATTGATAAAGTCCAATCTCAAGTTATGACTCTCGAACGACCAAAAAAGCTGAAAATCCTGGTAGTTGACGATGAGCCAGATAATCTCGATTTACTTTATCGCACATTTCGACGCGACTTTAATGTTCTGAAAGCTGATAGTGGGGTGAACGCTCTACAAGTTTTGGCAGCAGAAGGTGAGGTAGCGGTGATTATCTCCGATCAACGGATGCCAGAAATGAAAGGGACTGAGTTTCTCAGCAAGACTGTACCTCAGTTTCCCGATACAGTGAGAATTATTCTCACTGGATTTACTGATATAGAAGACTTGGTAGAAGCAATTAATGCTGGACAAGTCTACAAATATATCACCAAGCCTTGGGACCCAGGCGAACTGAAGGCAGTGGTGCAAAGAGCAGCAGAAACCTACGACTTACTCAAGCAACGTACAGAAGAATTACGCCGTGCTCATGCTCAAATGGCGCTGCTGAGTGTTTTGGTACAGGTAACTCAAGCCGCTTCTAGCTTAGAAGAAACTCTTGCTCCCATTGCTAGAGCTGTGAGTGAAACTTTTGGGGCAGACGGCTGTATTTTACAACTTACAGATGGAAATATTCTGGTTGCAACTCAAGGAACTTATAGCGATACAGGTACAATAGAAAATTGGCTATCTCTTGACCCACTAATTAGGGAAGCGATCGCCACGGGACAAATGCAAGTTTCCTTAAATGTACTGAAAGACACTAAATTAGTTGATGCAATTCACTACCAAAATACGGGTGTGCAAGCACATTTAGTGATCCCAATTAGCTACCGCCATCAACTTTTGGGTGTATTGTCGCTACAGTGGAAACAACCTTGCACTTTGCGAGAAGATGAATTGGTGCTAATTAATTTATCAGCACAACTGGTAGCGATCGCTCTGACTAGTAGTGGTTGCCATCAAACCACTGTGTAGTTGTCATTTGTCCTTTGTCATTTGTCCTTTGTCCTTTATCCTTGGCAAATGACAAATGACTAATGACCCTTCGGGTGACGCTCCTGCGTTGCTAACGCTGCGCTAACGCCAGTTGCTCATGGGGGAAACCCCCAAGACCGCACTGGCTCACCAATGACCAATGACTTATTGACCAATGAGTAACGAAATTCAGTCCATTTTTAACCGTATTGCTCCAGTTTATGACCAGTTGAACGATTGGTTGAGTCTGGGACAGCATCGAATCTGGAAGGAAATGGCAGTAAAATGGAGTGCAGCCAAACCAGGAGATACTGCATTAGATTTGTGTTGCGGTAGTGGTGATTTAGCTTTACGTTTGGCACGGCGTATCGGAGCAACAGGACAGGTGTACGGTGTGGATTTTTCCCCAAACCTGCTAGAAAACGCTAAAGAACGCTCTCAAAGGCAGTACCCCAAACCTACTATTAGCTGGCTAGAAGCTGATGTCCTCGATTTACCCTTTGACGACAACCAATTTGATGCCGCAACAATGGGCTATGGTTTAAGAAATGTTAAAGATATTCCCCGGAGTCTCCAAGAGTTATACCGTGTTTTGAAGCCGGGAGCTAAAGCCGCAATTTTAGACTTTCATCGACCGAGTAATCTTCAGCTACGCGCCTTTCAGCAGTGGTATCTGGACGGTTTGGTGGTACCAGTTGCCAATTATTTAGGCTTAAAAGAAGAATATGCTTACATCAGTCCCAGCTTAGATCGCTTTCCTATTGGCAAAGAGCAAATAGAGTTAGCTCATCAAGTTGGTTTTGCTGTTGCCACACACTACCCCATTGCGAACGGTATGATGGGAGTGCTGGTAGTCAACAAAATTGAGTGAGGAGTTAGGAGTTATAAGTCAGAAATTATGAATTATCAGTACTGATAAATTCTCGTTTAAAATTTATCATTCTTAACTCCTCACTCTAAATTCCTAACTTTTTTAATTCTTCCCTTGGACTGGTCTCATCTTTGGCTTTATGTGTCTCCCCCGGTACTGGGTGGAATTATTGGCTATTTCACAAATGATATAGCCATCAAAATGTTGTTCCGTCCTTACCGAGCAATTTATATCGCTGGACAAAGAGTACCCTTCACCCCTGGATTGATCCCCCGCAATCAAGAGCGTCTGGCTAAGAACATTTCCAATACAATCATGGGGTCATTGTTGACACCACAAGAATTGCAAAATCTGGCGCGGCGTTTGTTGCAAACAGAACGCGTGCAATCAGCAATTCTCTGGTTGTTGCGGTTGGCAATTGAACAAATCAAAACAGATAAAAACGAGAAAAGTGCCAAAATTGTAGCGGGAATTTTGCGGGATTTACTAGGAGAATCCTTGCCACGATTGCTCAAGGTTTTAGCGCGGCGTGAAGATTTTTTGGAAGTGCAGATTAATCAAATTTTTGACCAGATATTGCTAGAATTTCAACTGAGTGAAGAACAAGCTACGCGACTTGCTGATTGGTTGTTGCAAGTAGTTTTACCGCCGGATCTTCTTCGCCAAACGATAGTTGATTTTTTGACCGATCGCACCATTCAAATTATCGATGAAGGCTTCCGCGAAAAAACTAGTGGGACTTATTGGGTAGTAGCAAATTTGTTTGGCTTGCGTAATACTCTTACACGGCTACGAACTTTTTGTTTGGATGAAAAGGAGACTGCTAATACTCGCTTGCAGGAATTGACTCAAGATTTGCAGATCCGCGATCGCATTCGGAAATTACTGCAAAATTTATCATTACAAAACTTGCCAATGGGGACGGTGCGCCAACTCCGAAAAACCACCCGCGAAAGTGTCCGCCATTACCTGCAAAATAGTGGTAGTGATTTTTTACAAGGATTAACTGATTCTGTTGATTGGCAAAATATTGCTGTAGTGCTGCTGAATCGTCTTAGTACTTCACCCGTTGTAAGTACTTCTTTAGAAGTCATGAGTCAAGAGTTGGCTCTAATTTTAGAGAAGTATTTGGAAAAAGATTTAGAAGCAATTGTGGCACAGGCTATTCCAATTTTGTCGATAGATGAAGTCATAGTTGACCGTGTAAAATCAACTTCAGCGGCTGATTTAGAAGCTGCCATTGAGGGAATTGTAAAGAATGAATTACAGGCGATTGTGACTTTAGGTGGTGTTTTAGGTTTTGTTATCGGGTTATTGCAGACAGTATTTTTAATATTAAGTCAATATTAATTTTTTGTTTTTGCCTGTAAATTTTTATCAAATTATAGTTGTAATTTGGCCAGATTATGGAGTGAGTGGAATTGAGCGATCGCCTTTTGAGAAGAGATGTGAGTAAAAAGCGATCGCTAACTCAAAATCTGTGCTAAATCCAGTAGAAATCCAGGCAATACATCCTCTCCTGATAAGCTAGTGGGCGATCGCAAAACCTCAACATCCTTTCCTGGGCGGTAAATTTCCACCTGTTGGTTTTGCGGATCAATCAGCCAACCCAAGCGCACACCATTGTCAATATATTCCTGCATCTTTTCTTGCACAGTCTTTAAACTGTCTGAAGCAGAGCGTAATTCCACCACAAAATCGGTAGCCATTGGTAGGAATCTGGCGGGATCTGGATTCAGGGCTTCTAATCGCTCCCGGCTCACCCAGGATGCATCAGGAGAACGATTTGCACCATTAGGGAGCTTGAAACCAGTTGAGGAGTCAAAAGCCAAACCTGTACCATCAGCATCAGCCCAAAACTCTAACCGGGCTGTTAATTTTGAATTCCGATTTCCGCTTTCCCATCCAGTTGGTGGCATGATAATTAATTCTCCTTGTGCCGTGCGCTCAAGTCGCAAATCTCGATTATTTTGACACAGTTGGAAGAACTGTTCATCTGTTAGTTCAATCGTGGGGCTGAGGTTCAGAATCAGGGCAGTCATAGTTGCCTCTCAAATCTTGCTAACTGTAGCGTAGCACTCAGTTAACATACTAGGTTGACCATCTAATAATTACCATGCTTACTAGAGAACTATTTTCAATCATGTAAAAATTTGTTTCACTGTTATCTGTCTGATAACAGCAGATGAGAGTTGATGTTTTTCTCTTAGCTTCTACTAGCAGGACACTGTATTCAATCACACCCTTTTATTGTTCTATTGACTTAGCACATTTAGTCTAAATTTCAGAACCTGTCCTCGCCCCAAACTAAACAGAGAAAGCGTTATAGCTCTCTTTGAATGCTTATGACATCATTTTGCTATACTATTTTTTAGTATTAAATTTTACATATAATTGAAAATTATCTTAGTTAAAGGCTTATATTGTAAATCTGATTAATATTAGAGAGTATATTAAATGAAAGAAAGACAAAAAATCACTAGGTTTGACGGAATATCAAAGTGGTTATCTAACTCAGTTAGTGAATCTGAAGATAAGCGGTACACACATCGTCTGCTTACAGAAGATAAAAGCCAACGAGATATAATTATCAATGAATTAATATTAATCGTTCAAAAAGCCCATGAAGATGCTCGATATCGTCTTCGTAAATTAGCAGGAAATTCTCTCGCTCCATTTGGAGATTTTTCAAAAAGCGACCCAAGCGATGGCTATCCTGAGCGTCTTAATATTATATCCCGCCAGGGTTATTTTGGAGAGATATTTTCAGGAATCATTGCTGAAAATTTTGCTCCTTTTGGGCAGGATGATTGGGAAGTTCCTGCTTTTCTTTTTCGGTTTCATTTAGTTGAGTTTCAGCATTTAGAATTTCTAAATCAAACTGAAGAGATTGCAAAAAAGCGACCTGGACGTACAGGTGATGATTGTCTTGCTTTTCTACGTAACAGCGAAGGAGTAATTATTGCTTCTCTAGTTTGTGAAGCTAAATGCACAACTAATCATTACACAAAAATGATAGCTGAAGCACATAAAAAGGCAAGTGGACCACATATAAAGCCTGTTGATATCCCACAAATAATTGAGATTTTGGGGGATTATGATGATCCTTTTTCATCTGAATGGGTTGATTCTCTAAGAGTTTTATGGCTAGAAAAAGTTAATATAAATTATGAACGCTGCGATTTAATTAGTTATATTTGTGGTGAACATCCTGTCAGAAATCCAACCTGGATATCTCCCGAAAAACCACATGAACAATATACAGCAGGAAGAAGACTCGAAGCAGTTGAAATTCATCTTCATGAAGTTGAAAATCTTGTTATAAGTGTCTATAGTCAGCCAGCAAGTGCAACACCTTCAGTAAATATTTATACTCAGATAGTTCACCAACCAGATGATTCAGAGTTTGCTTTTGCAACCTCTGATGTCATAGTAGAGGGGGAAGTTCTGCAAAATGAGATGACTCAACCAAGTAACGAAGTCATTGCTTTAGCAACAGAACTACAAAAAAGTCTGGCAGGTAGCAGGCTTACACCAGCAATTGCAAAACTTTATAGCCAACATACCAGACTTCGTGCAGGAGGAAAAGGATTAACTGGGTGGCGAGAAGATGAAGCAGGTGAAAGATTAAATGATGCTATGCGCCTTGTTGAGGCCGCATTTATACAGCGAGAAGCTGGAGATACTAACTGGCGTAATGGAATGCTACGGGCTGGTGAGTTATTTGAATGGCTATCTCATCCCCAACTAAACCCGGATTTTTTACCAATTAGTTTACTTGCAGCAGCTGTGTATGAACTTGCTGGTTATCCTGCTAGAGCTGCGGGTTTACTCAATGAAGATATAAGTGAGGGAATAGAGTCAGAAATTCTACGTTCTTTGCTAAAAGCTGATTTTCCCAGTTTATTGCAACGGCTTACAGAATATTGGGCAACTGCAACATCATCAAATTTCCAAACTGAAACAAGTCTTCTTTGGGATGACACTGATACAGATGCTGACAGATTTAACAAGTTGATTGTTAAAGAAACTGCTAGTTCTTTAGGAATTTTATGTGCAAAAATGCGCTGGGGAAATGAACCAAGATTAGAAAGAGCTATTGAAAAACTTTCTGATATTGCTAAGGTGCTTCTTCATGGGCATGACACTTATTCTTGGCTTTTAGGTAAGTTATGTGCTGAAGTTACGTCTGTATATATACAAACTTCTCTACGACATCATTTAGAATTGCTTTCTCAGATGATTACTCCAAAGGGTAGAGATTTCTTAGAACGTTATTTACGTCAAAGTTATCAAAAGTGTAAAGCTTTAGCATGGCGTTCTCAAATTTGTGGAATTGAACGACTAGCCACAGCAGAATCATTTGCTCTTTGTACTCCTACAGGTTCAGGAAAAACAACGATAGCTGAAATTGCAATTTTGCAAAGCTTGTTTTTTGAAACAACAAATTCTAACAACTTAAGTAACTCTGATCCTTTAGTAATTTACTTAGTGCCAAGCAGAGCGCTTGCTATAGAAGTTGAATCAAGTCTGTCTCGTGTTTTAAAGCGTTCCACTAATAACAATGTCATAGTTACAGGTTTATATGGAGGGACTAACTGGGGGCCAACAGATGTATGGCTAACATCAGAACAGCCGACAGTTTTAATTTGCACTTATGAAAAAGCAGAAGCTTTGATGAAATTTTTGGGTACTCTATTTATTCGTAGAGTTTCTCTTCTTGTTATCGATGAAGCTCATGCAGTTCAATTTGATGGTAATAAAGATTCTTTACAAAAATCTGAAAGTAGATCCTTACGCTTAGAGTCATTAAGTGCAAGACTGTTTACTTATATAGAACAAAACAATAGCCGAATTATTGCACTATCTGCTGTTGCATCACAAACAGAAAACGCATTAGCAAGCTGGATAGAGAATCAAACCAACGCTAGCCCAGCAAAAACATATTATAGAAGTACGCGCCAATTAATAGGGCGGCTTGAATGTCTCCCAGCAAGAGGATTTAAAATAAACTATGACTTACTTGATGGTAGAAGGTTAACATTTGAGGAAGATGGTCAAGCCACACCCTTCATTCAGAGTCCATTTCCAACATATCCCCCTGCTGGTAAATTAGAAACAAACAAAAGTTCTGGAAAGCGTCTTCGCCCTCATCTATTCTGGACTGCTATGCACTTAGCATCGCCAGATGATAAAGGACAGCAACGAGCAGTACTTATTTCAATAACACAGCAAATTGGCGGTTATGCTGAAGATTTTTTGTATCTTTTAAATAAAAAATGGACAAAAATATCAAAACCTTTATTCTTTCAACCACCTTCCGAACCAGAAAAAGTTAAAATTTGGGAGGATTGTTTACGCTCTTGTGAAGACTATTTTGGTACTGATTCCCGCGAATACCAATTACTACAGAAGGGAATTGTGATACATCATGGAAAAATGCCTGGGTTAATGGCTAGATTGCTGATCGATTTAATAAGAGAGCAAATTGTACATTTAGTTGTGGCAACTTCTACACTTTCTGAAGGTGTTAATCTCCCTTTTGAAACTGTTCTAATTCCCAGCTTACAACGTTGGTCAGATAACGATCAAAAGTATATAGATATCAATTCTCGTGAATTTGGTAATTTGGTTGGTCGGGCTGGACGGCCTGGAT
The DNA here is from genome assembly GCF_017115165.1 of Nostoc sp. LPT. Classification (GTDB taxonomy): domain Bacteria; phylum Cyanobacteriota; class Cyanobacteriia; order Cyanobacteriales; family Nostocaceae; genus Nostoc. The sequence goes on from NZ_JABXKF010000108.1 coordinate 32,592, forward strand.
TTGGAACTGAAGGGCGTAGCTTAGTGGTTTTGCTTAGTACTGAATCTATAGAGCAAATAAAAAATACGAAAGACAAATATAATGCCAGTAAAACTCGTGACAAATACAACTCTTTGATAAAAAATTTAACAGTACAAAGTAATGAGAATTATGAAATTTCAAATTTCCCAAGTCCTTTAGCTCAATTATTGCTTCATTTAGAACAACAATGGCAAAGTATTTCTCTTTCTAGCTCACAAGATGCTTTTTTAATCTGGCTAGAACAAACTGCACCACTTTCTTACAACAATAATCTTTCTGAAGCATAATCATCAGCAATTGAAACTCTAGATTCACTAGATAGTATTTTACTGTCTGCAATTGTCGAAATTGAGCATCTAACAGCAAAAAATTTAAGCCCTAATGAGTTGGAAGAGCAACTTCAAAAAATTTGGCAAAGAAGCTTTGCACACTATGCTAGTTCCGAGCAAGAAAGATTAGAAAATTTATTTATCAAGCGAGGTAGAGCATTAAAAACAGAAATTTATAGTAATTATTCACAGCGTAGGCGTTTGTATCGTACAAGCCTGCCACCGCGTGCTGGAAATGAACTTTTAACTATTTATCCTAGACTTAAAGAGCAGTTAGAAAAAGGTAAAAATTATATAATTTGGACATACGACCAACGCTTTAACTATATTCAAACTGTGATTGGTGAACTCGGAAAAACATCAAAATTTAAGCTGAAGATTCCATCAAAGAAAACTTCAGGTGATACTTCCTGGAATGAAATATTAGGCTGGTGGCTTGACCCTATTAGAGCAATTAAACAACCCAAGCCTAGTCAAATTTCAAGCTGGCATTCATATATTAGTCAAAATTTTGGTTATCGATTTAACTGGGGGTTAGGAAGTGTTATTGCCCTAGCAATCGATGAAGCTTTTGGTGGCGAGTTAGTTGAATCATCATTGGAAAACTGGTCACAAACTGGACTACCTTGGATTGTTTTCTGGATGAAAGAACTTATTGTATGGGGAACTTTAGACCCAGTAGCTGCATACTTGCTTGCTAAAGCAGAAGATGTAACAACTCGTAAACAAGCTGAAGAATTAGCGCAAACTTACTATCACTACATTAGCGAAAGAGAATCGGAACCAAATGAATATCTTAATGCAGTGAATATCAAAAATTGGGTAGAACAATCATATTCCAGTGTTGAACGACATTTACCAACTCCCAAACCTCATAACCGAATTAATGTCAATTTGCTAAAAGATTTCAGTAAGGCTCCAAGCAAAAATTGGAGAGTAGTACCAGTAGAAGTTGGAGATAATATTCAATGGTTTGATTTAGCAGGATTTCCACTCGCAATTTGCCAAAAGCCTGAAAAGTGGCAGTCTGATTTTTTAAATACCTACGACTTCATGCTAGATGCGGAAAATCGATTTGTTTCATCAAAAATTTATGTTTGACTCTTCAAGGGATGCTTTGTCACTAAAGGCTCAATATATGCTTGTAGAGTCTCTTTAACTTTAGAAGGCTGACGAACTAGAGCGATCGTTTAACATAAAAAGTCACTAACTTACCCCTAGCATTTTGACCGCGACCATATAAAGTAAAAGGGACATTACATTTGAATATTGTCATACTGCTATCTAGCAGTTGTATAAACCACTGACTAGTTTGCTCAACTTCGCTCTCGTTCTCACTTCCCAAGAACAGGCGAGTCGCAACCATCAGGGTAAAAAGCTACCTGAGTACCGAACAGCGAGAAGAGGTGTTAAGTTGGCTCTCTAAAAAGGACTGCTGGGAACTTGGAGAATTGGAGTATAAACTAGCCTTCGAGTATGAAGTGATTTATGAGTCAAAACAAAGTTACTATGACTTATTCGATACTGCTGACATTGCTTGGAAGAAAACCACAAAGCTAAATCCCAAAGCCAACCCAGAGGCTGTGGCAGAAAAAAAAAGAGATTGAAACACCACTAGCAAGCAAGCGTTCCGAAATCGAAACCAGAAAATTGAGAGTGTTGTTAATTGATGAGTGTCATTTAATGTGGGGAGATTTAACTGATTATGTGTGGGGGAGAACTGATGCAGAAATAACAGTTCCAGTGGTGAATGAGCGCAATAAACAAACATATTATGGGGCAATTGACTATCAAGGAAGGAAAATTGCTGCTGAAAGCTTACGATAAGGGCAACTCAGAAAATACAATTGATTACCTGCAATATCTAATAACAGAGTCTCCTGAGCAGCAATTGTTACTTTTTTGGGATGGTGCGACCTATTATCGTTCCAAAGAAATTCAAGGGTTTTTGGATGAAGTTAATCAAGGTTTAACGATCGACCATTGGAAAATACGCTGTGTCCGTTTTGCACCCAACTGTCCCGAACAAAATCTTATTGAAGATATTTGGTTACAAGCTAAAACATGGGTTCGGCATTTTTGTGCCTTAATTCCCTCATTTTCACATTTGAAATGGATGTTTGAGTGGTTTATTCGACACACTACCTTTGATTTTGCCGCTCTTGGCATCTACGGAGTTTTTTCAAAAATCAAATAGGATTCCTATAGTTTGCTAATTGGCTGAGTGTCTTTTTTATCTCCTTGCTGTAGTCTGCCTTGTCCATCAAATTCTAGTGCATGAAAAGGGCAAGTAATAGTATCTCTTTCTTGACAAACCCAGCCGTCTGATAAGGGTGCTTGCATGTGCGGACAGATGTTATCAAGGGCAAACACTTCGCCTTTTTGGTTTTGCCAGACAACATAATCCTGTCCATTTAATGTGATTTTATTGGGTTTATTCACTCCCAATATAGATTTGTGCGCAATTAACCAAGGCGCACCAGGTAAAATTGGTTCCATTTTTCCTCCAAAATCTTGATAATTTTTTGAAAAGTCGCTAGATGCGTTAGCAAAAGGTAACGCAATCTTGAAACTTAAAAGTTGTAGACAAGCTGGTGTCGCCTGTTCTACATCACTCTTTTTAATGTAAATTGGGATAACTAAAGTCTTGTCTGCAATGGACGAACTAATACTACCGGGCATTTGATCGGCTAACTTCGGCTACTGCATAAACAAGTTATACAATTAACTAATTTTTTAGTTAGTAGATATTAATTTACGCCTAATGTGAATTAGGAAAAAAGGCGGGAGAAGTAAGAAGATGAAAGTTACCAGCTTTTCAACTCAGACTTCCCCTATGACTAGCATAGACTTTGGAACGTTAATTACAACAATCTTTGTCATAGTAGATGATTGGTATGACAAGCAAGTAAAAAATACAACACCGTTAAAACCAGGGGTGAAAGCAAGCATGAGTGATAGTGAAATCATGACACTAGCACTGGTAATGGATTATCTGCCATTTCCTGGAGAAACACAATTTCTCGGTTTCATTAGAGGAAATTAGATTCAATGGTCTCCAAATTTACTTTATCAGAGTCAATTTAATCGTCGGTTACGCAAATTAGATGGGATGTTAGAGGAGCTACGTCGCACTTGGGTAGAGCAATTGGGTGGATTAAGTGAAAAATATTTTATTCTTGACACCAAACCATTACCAGTATTGGGACTCAAACGTGACAAGCGATATAGTGACTTTGCAGGAAACGCTACCCCTGGTTGGTGTGCTGCGAGGGAGATGCGTTATTTTGGCTACAAGCTAGTTATGTTGTCAACATGGAATGGAATTCCGATATCTTATGACATTGTGCCTGCTAACACAGATGAGAGAATTGCTGCTGAGGGTGTCTTAGAGACTGTTAAATACAGTCATATTTACGCAGACAAAGGATTTATTTCTGCCGATTGGCAGGCGGCGATCGCTCGTCGCACTGGTAATCGCATCTGGACACTGAAGCCGGAGAACCAGCATCTTCAACATTCTCATCGCTTGAAGCGTTTTATTAGTCGTGTTCGCCAGCGTGTAGAAGGTGTTTTTCACGAAATTCAAAATACTGGTCGTAATCCCGATAGCGAAGCGGTAGCCGGTACTCCGGCGTCACGCTTACTCAACAAAACTGTTGATGGCTTTTGTCTACATATTGCTGCCAAAATTGCATCTCACACACTACGTTTGTTGCTTCGCCGACATTTTGGCATTAATGTTCTCACTTTCCAGTCTCAACCTCTTTAATTCACATTAGGCGTAATTTAATAAATTTAATCTTCTCTGTCAACTATTAACCAAGTTTTTAGTTAATATATTTTCGTTATGATGATGGAGCAATGTGGGTCGTTCAACGCAGTCAAAATTCTCATCTAAAAAGCCGCGTCAGGTGCGCGATGCAGAGGCGACGAAAAAGCAGATTCTCAATGCAGCGGAAGCGGAGTTTGGCAGAAATGGACTTCAAGGGGCGCGGATAGAGGCGATCGCTAGAGGTGCAGGTGTCACCACAGCGATGATTTACTACTACTTTCAGAGCAAGGAAGGACTGTACCAAGCGGTTCTACAACGTCCGGTGATGGAAATGCACGAAGGGTTGGGGCAGCTAAATCTGGATCAGTTCCCACCAGAGGAAGCTTTGAAACTACTAGTCAAAGAAGCGATCGCCTATGAAGCTGCTCACCCGCACAGAGGGATGCTTTGGTTCCAAGAAGCAAATCAAAATCAGGGAAAGTATTTCAAACAGGGGAATTGGCAAGAAAATTTTAGCTATCTGATCAAGATTTTAGAGCGGGGGATGACAGAGGGTTGTTTCCGTCAGATCGATCCATTTTTCACTACCCTGCATATTATTGGGGTTTGTAATTTATACTTCAACGCTTACAAAAACATCAAGCATACTAGACCCGATTTGCAACTACTGAGTCCAGAAATGATTGAGCAGCATACTCAAGCAGCAGTTAATTTTATTTTGGCTGGTGTGCAAGCAATCAAAGTTAAAAGTGAGGAGTGAGGAGTTATCGCTCTTCCATCACTCTCACCAGAGCATAAAACAATAATCCTTACTACACAAGACTTTCAGGCAAAAGAGATGATTTTAGCCATAATGTTAGAAAATAAAGCTCCAAACCCAGTTCCTGTCCTTTGTTTAAAAGTTGCCTGAAATTTTTCTTTGACCAGAGTGATGGAAGAGCGTTATATCATGTCCGGCTGATTAGTTATGATTCTTGCTTCTGTGCAAAAATCTGAAAACTCTTTCTCCCCCAGCAAGAACTGCCTTCTTAATGATAAGTCTTTAACCGGACATGATATTAGGAGTTATGTCAAAGGAGAGCAAGGCGAACAGCAGTGTTTGGCAAAAATTCAGGTAGTCGGTCAAATTAACTCACTCCAGCGACTATCAAGCGATCGCGCCTCACCTAGCTCAAAGTTCCTCTAACGACGGTAGCCGGAAGTTTGGGACTAAAATTATCTGCCACTGGTTAATTTTTAGATATGAAATTAATACTCAAATGTGTGAAGTTCCGACTCCTAAAAAAATTCAGTACTTTCTGTAAAGCACAGAGCAATACTTAGTTTAGTTTACACCTTGCGCCAAATCTCTCGGCATTTGATTTTATCATCCAAGCGTAATTCGCTTAAAACGCTAAATTTTAAGCTCAGAACACCAAACTTCGAACTCAGAACATCAAACTTTGAGAAGAGAACACCAAATTCCGAGCTTGGAACATCAAACTTCAAGCTCAGAACATCAAACTTTGAGTTCCAAACATCAAACTTCAAGCTCAGAATATCAAACTTTGAGTTCCAAACATCAAACTTCGAGTTCAGAACAGCAAACTTTGAGTTAGGAACACCAAATTACGAGTTGAGAACACCAAATTACGAGTTCGGAACATTAAACTTCGAGAAGAGAACACCAAACTTCGAGTTCGGATTTGTACCACTGTGGCAACTCCCGTTCATTAGCTGTTCCACATAAAAGTTGTATATTTCATTATGTTCACACTCAACAGTCATTCTGACTTTTTCAATTGTTTAAATTTTTAGTTATAGAAACAAAAGGACGCACTCATGGCAAATTCAGTTTTCAACTTATCTAACCTTAACGGCACAAATGGCTTTGCCATCAACGGCATCAATCCAGATGACCGTTCAGGCAACTCTGTTAGCAGTGCCGGAGACATCAACGGCGACGGTCTTGACGACCTGATTATCGGGGCAGATGGTGCCGACCCCAAGGGCGACTCCTCAGGGCAAACCTACGTGGTGTTTGGCAGCAAGGAAAGTTTTCCTGCCCAATTCTACCTCTCCACCCTCAACGGCACGTCGGGCTTTGCCATCAACGGCATCAATCCAAATGACTTCTCAGGCAAATCTGTTAGCAGTGCTGGAGACATCAACGGCGACGGTCTTGACGACCTGATTATCGGGGCAGATAGTGCCTCCCCCAACAGCATCACCTCAGGGCAAACCTACGTGGTGTTTGGCAGTAAGAAAAGTTTTGCTACCCAATTTAACCTTTCCACTGTCAACGGCACTAATGGTTTCACCATCAACGGCATCAATACATATGACTCCTTAGGCAACTCTGTTAGCAGTGCCGGAGACATCAACGGCGACGGCATTGACGACCTGATTATCGGGGCACCCTTTGCCGACTCCAACGACATCACCTCAGGGCAAAGCTACGTGGTGTTTGGCAGCAAGGAGGGTTTTGATGCCCAACTCAACCTCTCCACCCTCAACGGCACAAATGGCTTTGCCATCAATGGCATCAATGAAGATGACTCCTTAGGCAACTCTGTTAGCAGTGCCGGAGACATCAACGGCGACGGTCTTGACGACCTGATTATCGGGGCAGATAGTGCCTCCCCCAACGGCACCACCTCAGGGCAAAGCTACGTGGTGTTTGGCAGCAAGGAGGGTTTTGGTGCCCAACTCAACCTCTCCACCCTTAACGGCACGTCGGGCTTTGCCATCAACGGCATCAATCCAGATGACCGTTCAGGCTACTCTGTTAGCAGTGCCGGAGATATCAACGGCGACGGTCTTGACGACCTGATTATCGGGGCAGAATATGCCTCCCCCAACGGCACCAGTTCAGGGCAAAGCTACGTGGTGTTTGGCAGTAAGGAAAGTTTTGGTGCCCAACTCAACCTCTCCACCCTCAACGGCACGTCGGGCTTTGCCATCAACGGCATCAATCCAGATGACCGTTCAGGCTACTCTGTTAGCAGTGCCGGAGATATCAACGGCGACGGTCTTGACGACCTGATTATCGGGGCACCTTTTGCCGACCCCAACGGCACTAGTTCAGGGCAAACCTACGTGGTGTTTGGCAGCAAGGAAAGTTTTGGTGCCCAACTCAACCTCTCCACCCTCAACGGCACGTTGGGCTTTGCCATCAACGGCATCAATCCAGATGACCGTTTAGGCTACTCTCTTGGCAGTGCCGGAGATATCAACGGCGACGGTATTGACGACCTGATTATCGGGGCAGAAGATGCCGACCCCAACGACATCAGCTCAGGGCAAACCTACGTGGTGTTTGGCAACCGCGCTCCCGTCCTCGACCTTAACGGCAACTCACAGGGTATTGATTTTAGCACCACCTTTAGCGGCACTCCCGTCTCCATCATCGATAGCAACTTCACTCTCAGCGACAACAACACTACCCTAACTGGTGTTACTATTACCATTACCAATCTCTTGAATGGTGCTGCCGAAACTCTCAATGCCACTGCTATCGGCAACATCACTGCTACCTACAACCCCACCACAGGCACTCTCACCCTTAGCGGCACGGATACCATTGCCAATTATCGACAAGTCCTCAGCAGTGTTACCTACAACAGTATAGCTACCACTGTTAACACCATAATTGAGTTTGTCGTCGATGACGGGCAAGATTTGAGTAACACGAGTGCAGTAGCAACCACCACTTTGGGTTTTGTCCAGAAATTGATCACGGGCACAAGTAGTGCAGATATCCTTATCGGCACACCCAACAACAACATTATCGAGGGCAAAGCTGGTAACGACAAGCTCACTGGTAATGGTGGTCGAGACATATTCATCTTCTCAAGAGGCGATGGCATCGACACCATAACCGACTTTGGCGGCATAGGTATTGATTCAAATCCATCAGCGGCGGTAATTGCTGAAGTTGATACCTTGGATTTTACTAGATTAGGATTAACTGCGAAAAATCTGCAATTAAATCAAAATGGCAATAATCTAGAAGTCACTTTTGAAGATGTAAGCAATACCAAAGTCATTCTGGAAAACTTCAAATTAGAAAACTTGAATAATTTACCAGCATCTGATACCAGCCCAGCTATTGGCAATATCTTGTTTGATAACCAGAGGGGCATCGTTGACAGTTTTGATGTCTTCGATGCCAACTCCACTCAAACTGACTTGTTTAACCGGAACACCGTTACATTCCTCAATGACCTTAACAATAACATTGCGGGTTTTAAGGACTCCGACGATGTGATTAATGGTCAGGGAGGTGATGACATCATCGACGGCAAGAGTGGCAATGATTTGCTGCGGGGTGGAACTGGTAATGATACCCTCATCGGTGGTGCTGGCTCTGATACTCTGGTTGGCGGTGCTGGCAATGACGTACTTACAGGTGGTGAGGGTGTTGACAGATTCCTTTACAACACCGATGCTGCTTTTGACAGCACTGATGTTGGTCTAGATAGTATTAGTGGGTTCTACGGTGTATTTTTTGCAGCCACTACACAAAGTGACAAGATTGTGCTGGATAAGGATACCTTTAATACAATTACTTCTGTTCCGGGAATAGGTTTTAGTAACGAGAGTGATTTTGAAATCACTTCTTCAGCGGGGACTAGCACGGCGAAAATTGTCTACGATCCTGTGAGTGGGCAGTTGTTCTACAACGAAAATGGCAGTACGGCTGGTTTCGGCAGCGGTGGTCTATTTGTAACTCTAACTGGTGCGCCAATTCTCAAGGTATCTGATTTTATTATCCAAGCGTAGTTGGCTTGGAACAGCAAACTTTGAGTTCCAAACAGCAAACTTTGAGTTGAGAACAGCAAACTTCGAGTTGAGAACAGCAGACTTTGAGTTGAGAACAGCAAACTTTGAGTTTGGAACAGCAAACTTTGAGTTTGGAACAGCAAACTTTGAGTTGAGAACAGCAAACTTCGAGTTGAGAACAGCAGACTTTGAGTTGAGAACAGCAAACTTTGAGTTTGGAACACCAAACTTTACGTGAGTTCGACGAGTGCTATTTTGACCTCTCCCCCAGCCCCTCTCCTACGAGGAGAGGGGAGCAAAAACCCTCTAATCTCGTTACTCCTCCCTCGCCTTTTAGGAGAGGGAGGCTGGGAGGGAGAGGTCTGTCGAACTCACGTCAAACTTTGAGTTGAGAACAGCAAACTTTGAGTTTGGAACACCAAACTTCCAGTTCGGATTTGTACGACTGTGGCAACCCCCGTTCCTTAGGTGTTCCACATAAAAGTTGTATATTTCATTATGTTCACACTCAACAGTCATTCTGACTTCTTCAATTGTTTAAATTTTTAGTTGTAGAAATAAAAGGACGAACTCATGGCAAATTCAGTTTTCAACTTATCTAACCTCAACGGCACTAATGGCTTCGCCATCAACGGCATCAATGAACGTGACCGTTCAGGCAAGTCTGTCAGCAGTGCGGGAGACATCAACGGCGACGGTTTTGACGACCTGATTATCGGGGCAAGGAGTGCCCGCCCCAACGGCGAATACTCAGGGCAGAGCTACGTGGTGTTTGGCAGCCAGAAAAGTTTTGGTGCCCAATTCAACCTCTCCACCCTCAACGGCACAAATGGCTTTGCCATCAACGGCAATAACCAATTAGGCAGGTCTGTCAGCAGTGCGGGAGACATCAACGGCGATGGTCTTGACGAGGTGATTATCGGGGCACCAGAACCGAGCTACGTGGTGTTTGGCAGCAAGAAAGGTTTTGATGCCAGCTTTGACGCCTCCACCCTCAACGGCACGTCGGGCTTTGCCATCAACGGCGTCAATGATTTTTACAACTCAGATATCTCTGTCAGCAGTGCGGGAGACATCAACGGCGACGGTCTTGACGACCTGATTATCGGGGCATATTATGCCTCTCCCAACGGCTCCCGATCAGGGCAGAGCTATGTGGTGTTTGGCAACCGCGCCCCCGTCCTCGACCTTAACGGCAATTCTTCTGGAATTGATTTTAGCACCACCTTTAGCGGCACTCCCGTCTCCATCCTTGATAGCGACTTCACCCTGAGCGACAACAAAACTACTCTAGCTGGTGCCACCATCACCATTACCAATCTCTTGAATGGCGCAGGTGAAACTCTTAATGCCACTGCCATTGGTAACATCACGGCTACCTACAACCCCACCACAGGCACTCTCTCCTTGAGGGGCACGGATACCATTGCCAATTACCGACAAGTCCTCAACAGTGTTACCTACAACACTACAGCTACCACTGTTAATACCACAATTGAGTTTGTCGTCGATGACGGACAGGCTCCCCTTAACACCAGTGCAGTGACAACTACCACTTTGGGTTTTATCCAGAAATTCATCACGGGTACAACTAGTGCAGATATCCTCATCGGCACACGCAACAATAATATCATTGAGGGCAAAGCTGGTAACGACAAGCTCACTGGTAACGGTGGTCGAGACAAATTCATCTTCCGTCCTGGGGATGGCATCGACACCATCACCGACTTTGGCGGCGTTGGTAAACTCACATCTTGCACCTAACCGAACAAACCCATAAAAGGTAAATAAAAAGTACA
>NZ_JABXKF010000057.1 GCF_017115165.1 Nostoc sp. LPT
AACTTCTCGCTGTGCTTGAGTCTCAAGCTCTTAAATACTAATTAGATAGTCAGGGCTTACAACCTGCTTTTGGAGTCGAATTTTCTATGTCAGACCCCAACATTGGTCGCTTACTCAGCAAACGCTACCAACTCCAAGAGTTAATTGGTACTGGAGCAATGGGTCGGGTTTATCGTGCTAAAGATACATTGTTGGGAGGTGTACCTGTTGCAGTTAAGTTTCTAGCTCTATCAATCCAAAATGAAAAGATGCGATTGCAAGACCGCTTTGAGCGAGAAGCAAAAACCTGTGCTTTACTAGGGCAAAAAAGTATCCATATTGTCCGAGTTATGGACTATGGGGTAGATGACAATAACATCCCCTTCTACGTCATGGAATACTTACAAGGACAAAGCCTGAACAATATTATTCGCAAGCAACGATTGCCTTTAGCAAGATTCCTCAGTATGGCGCGTCAACTTAGCCTGGGGCTACAGTGTGCCCATGATGGCATCCCGGTTGATAGCACTATTTGCCCAATTATCCATCGTGATGTTAAGCCAAGCAATATGCTGGTGATTCAAGATCCCAGTTTTGGAGAATTGGTCAAGGTTCTAGATTTTGGTATTGCTAAGTTATTACAGTCAGATGGCGACCATACAAAATTTTATTTGGGGACATTGGCTTATTCTTCTCCCGAACAGATGGAGGGTAAGGAATTAGACAACCGTGCTGATATTTATAGTTTGGGCGTCATGATGTTTGAGATGCTCACGGGCAAAATGCCACTGGTGGCACCAACTCACTCTTTTGGTGCGTGGTATAAAACACATCACTACCAAAAACCACGTTCTTTTGCTGAGGCTGCGCCTGGATTAGAACTACCAAAAGAAATCGAAAATTTAGTGATGAGTTGTCTAGCTAAAGTAGCACGCGATCGCCCCCAAACTATTGCTGAAATCCTCAAAGTTTTAGCATCTTTAGAAAAGCCTGAGCATACACGCAAAATTCAGCAAGTCGACCATGCCCTAGTTCCTACGACTACAGCTAGCACTGAGCTCGAACAAAAGACCAAAGCCGATTTGCGGGTATCCTGGTCAAACGATGAAATCGCTCGTGCTATTTCCTGGCCCCAAAAGAAACCAATTGCCGATATTGTGTTTCCCCAGCCCATTCATACCAATGGGGAAGTTTTACCCGCGTTGTGGGTGATGCTACCGCAAGAGGAAATTCAAAAACGCTTACTCTGTACCCGCTATAACCAATTTCTGTTCATCTCTATCCCCCATCCGATGCTGTTATGGATTACTGTCATTTACAACCGCAAGCATGGTGCTAAATGGTTGCCTTATTACCTCGATCTCAAAACCAGCCTTGGTCAAGAAATTGCCCGGTTACTAAAGCACACAGGTTATTACCGCTTGTTATTCTTTGCACGAGAAGCACCAAATCCCTGTACCCACATCTTACTTTCCAGCATCGCTTCTGCCCAGCGCCAACGACTGCAAGAGTGGGTCACAATGAGCAATACGTTGATGTCCTCTGCCGACCCGCAAATCAGTAAAAGTTTACTCAAAAACGAGTACGAAAAGATTAAGCCTCAAATTCTAACAAAACTGGAAAGTATTGATACAGATTCTCCATACGATCTTTCCAGCTAGGCATAATTGTTAATGTTACGTGTTTTATATGAAAATAAAAGGTGGTCACTCAAACAATGTAACGTTTTATAAACAAAATATATATAAAGATGTAAGTTCTAGTTATATGTATAAAGAGTGAAATTACTAGCTGCTAAAGCAGTGGAATCCAAATTCTCTCTGAATCTTCCTGTGCAAATATTTCAGTAGATTGTAAATTTATGCAGGTAAGATTCTCAGACGAGACGAAACAAAAAGAGGTTTGGCTAAAGCAAACAACAGATTTAGCCTGCAAAGCTAGCTAAAGTTAAGTCTAGACTCCAGCAAATATGCTGTAGACAATGTTTACTCATTCTTAGTTAATTTCGGGAATTTAACTTTTGTACCACTCTTGTGGAATTACTTATCGAAGTTGACGCCCCGACATCCCCAGCTCTTTTCCTCCTTGGAACCAAGCAAGAGAAGGAGGTCGCCCACTGCGACATTAGAACGACTCTATGCCATAGTGGAACCGGAATCTAAGCCCCACTGGTGTTTAAGAAGCTCTTGATAAGTTGCCTCGCGCACGACCATTTGCTCATAGAGCTTGACTAAAAAATCTTTAGCTTGATCGTGGCTCATATCCTGCACCTGAGTAGCAAATGAGCAGATACTGAATTGCTGTTCCAAGGATAGTTTCATTGGTTGATTCATAATAAATTACTCCGAAAAAACAACGCGTAAAGGTGATATCACTCACAGAAGTCCAAATAGGATAATATTTGGACTCATATCTGTCCAACATTTGTTCCTCCGTATTACGAAAGATAACAATTGTTTGACAGATTGCCCACATCCAAAATGTGGACTTTTTCTGCTCTGATATCTTGCACCTAATCCTACTGATATACCACCCAAGTCAGCTGAACCATATTCCGGAAAATAAGCTCTATTTAGTCTCAGATAGGTATAACTACCTCCCTAATTCTTTTCTGCTTTGCACAAATCTCCTTTAAAGAGAATATCTGGTGCTATGCAAAACCTGTCTTAGTCTTTGTGTTTAAAAAGCCTAAGATACTGTCTCTCCAAGCGTGGAGGAAACTTCGGAAAGTGGAGATTTTAAGGAGGTTGGGGAATTAATGGTAATAAGCGTGAATTATAGTCGCGTTACCTTATTACGTGCAAGATGTCAATTTACCAATTTATACAAATTTAGCCTCTTGAGGTAATTTTAGAGGCTAAAAATATTTGTATCAAATTGTAAAAAGGAAAAATGCTCACGCTGAACAAATTACTGAGTATATTTACCAAATTTGTCCTTTGTCCTTTGTCCTTTGTCATTTGTTTAAAGTTACTAAGCATCGACCAATGACCGATGACCAATGACCAATGACCAATGACCAATGACTAATGACTATTTTCTTCAAGCGAGACGATAACAACTGTGATGTTATCATGTCCTCCATGCTCTTTGGCAGCCTCAACAAGAGAGATGGCGGCTTTATCAAGCCAAGGACTATTTTGAAGGCAGCTAGCAATCTTCTGTTCGACAAGTTCTTCTGTAAGACCATCACTACATAACAGCAAGCGATCGCCAATTTTTACATCTAGTGGTTGCACATCAATTTGATGCAAGTCTTCGCGCCCCAAACAGCGCGATAATACATGGCGAAAAGGATGTAATCGTGCTTCATCTAAGGTGATCTCACCGATTTTGATTGCTCGTGCTACCCAAGTGTGGTCTTCCGTTACTTGTTCTAGGTGCGACTCTCGCAAGCGATACAGCCGTGAATCGCCAACATGAGCGCACCAAGGCGACTCTGGAGAGCGAAAAATTACTGCTACAACCGTTGTCCCCATATCGGCGCGTTCGGGATGATTTTGCTGATCCTGCAAAATCGCTTCGTTGGCTCCCCACAAAGCTTGCTCTAGCAATTCTTGAGAAGACTTAGAAGTTTCCCAATTTGCTACCAAATACGCCTGAATTTCTCCAGTGGCAATGCGACTTGCCTCCTCACCTCCGGCATGACCACCCATACCATCGGCGACAACGAAAAATCGTCCTTTTGGGTCTATATAGTAAGCATCCTGATTATTAGAACGAATAAGTCCCGGATCGCTAAAACCCGTGAAATTAAGTTTCATAATTTTTTTGCAACAATTAATACATACGATCGTAACGGTCGAGGCGTAAAAGTAATCGGATCAGGATCGCCGAAAGCGCCGCTGCAATTAAACCAGGCAGCAGTGCCAACCATACATAATCCTTAACCACTAAAATAGTAGCTGAAAGTGTGAAACCGCTGATTAACAGAGCATAGCTTATTGAGAGCTGAATACTGCTCTGTCGCCGCAGCAGGCGTTCGGTTTCTATAGACCGAACGCGCAAGCGCATATCTCCTTGCTCTAGCTTCTCCAGTGTATCCTCTAATCTACGTGGTAGACCAAAGGCGGTACTACTTACCTGAGCTGCTTGACGACTTAATTCGTTCAGAAAGCTATTCCCCTCAGAACCATTCATATCGGTCATAAGTTGCATTGCATACGGTTTGGCAACTTCCATAAAGTTAAACTCTGGATCTAAGCCTTTGCCTACCCCTTCTAGGGTAGAAAAGGCTCGCATCACGAAAGTGAAAGTTGCTGGAAATCTAAATGGCTGATTATAAGCTATTTCGTAAAGGTCGTCACTGATTGCCGCGACTGATTGATTTTCAAAGGGCTTATCCATAAAATGATCCAGCATATACTGGACGGAACGCCGTACTGGGCCCATATCATCGGTTGGGGCGATCGCGCCTAAATCGATTAGAGATTGCACAACGCGATCGCCATTTTTTTGGGCAATACCAAACAGTGTTTCCATCAATCCTTCGCGGATGTTGGACTTAATCCGCCCCATCATGCCGAAATCGTAGAATATTAAAGCACCATTTGCACTAACAGCAATATTGCCTGGGTGAGGATCGGCGTGGAAAAAGCCACTATTGAGTAATTGTAGTAAGTAGGCTTGAGCGCCTTGACGAGCGATCGCCTTTCGATCTAAACCTGCTGCTTCTAAAGCTTCGTATTGACTAATTTTAATTCCAGGGAGATATTCTAAAGTTAGCACTCTGGAAGTAGCATAACGCCAGTATATTCTGGGGACGTTCACCCAATCGTAGCCGCGAAAGTTCCGGCGAAAAGTATCGGCGTTACGACCTTCGTTAAGATAATCAATTTCTTCCCAAAGAATGCGACAACATTCTTCGTAAATACCCAACCAATCTCGTCCCCGCCCCCATTTAGGATGGTTTTGAAAGTAGCGGGTAATTCCTTTGAGAATCTGTAAATCTATTTCAAATAATTTCTTTAGTCCAGGACGTTGCACCTTGACAACAACCGATTCCCCAGTATGTAGCACAGCTTTGTGTACTTGCCCCAAACTAGCAGCAGCTAAGGGAATAGGTTCAAAATTATCGAAGAGTTCAGGAATTTTCTTGCCTAGTTCTTTCTCAACGATCGCTTCTACTTGCTCATAACTAAATGCGGGTACTTTGTCTTGTAACTTGGCTAGTTCTTCTACATATTCACCAGGGAATATATCAGCACGGGTAGAAAACAGTTGCCCAACTTTGATGAAGGTTGGTCCTAAATCCAGTAGAGTATTGCGAATCCAAACCGCTTGGGTTTTGCGTCTTGCAGCTTGCTTTACATCAGTCACACCTCCCGGATAACTCCAAGATTTGTTGTATAGCCAAAGTTTGAACAGTAAGGTCAAGACAAAAGACCAAATGTCCACAAAACGCCGTTTGCTAGAGTATTTTTCCCGATTCCAACGGTATGCTTTCTCTGAATAACCTTGTTCCATATACTTTGTGTACCGTTGGTTTGCGACCGAATCACTTGGAAGAAAAGACACTCTGATTCCTAAACTGTTTTTTTCTTAAATGTCCTTTGTCATTTGTCTTTTGTCATTTGTACATAATTTTTGACCAATGACTAATGACTAAAATTTATGCAGAAGCTCTACGATAATGTTGCAATTCTGTTCGTAACAGGGCAATTTCGGCTCGTAATTCATCAATATCTGCTTGCAAGTCACCGGAATCAGAACTGGCTTGTCCAGTACCTGTGGTAGGTTGACTGGCATTAGCTGCTTCTGTTGCCCGATTTGCCCGCTCTAGGACTTCTTCTGTAAACTGGCGCAACTGCTCTCTAGCTTCTGCGTCAAATTTGCCCAGATCGCTCAAAGCATCGGTCAAGGCGACTTCTAAACGCTCATTAACTACTTCAGCTACTGCTCTGCCTACGAAAAAGGCTTGCACAATGGGGTTACTCATAAATTTTTGTTACGTTGATCCGCAAGAGAATTATAACTTGCCTGTATGCTTTACGGCTTCTGTTGTTGAGCTAGAAATTTACATAAGGCGATCACTTTATTTATGATATTCCTAGCAACTCTCGATAATATTGCTCTGGTGTACTCGGTAAATAAGTTGTCATTTGCAAAGTTTGTTCCCTCAACTTGAAACCTTGGGTAATGTTTATCCGGCTGAGAAAATCGATATCGTGGGAAATTACCCAAAGCGCTCCTTGGTAATCATTGATACCTACTACCATTTGTTCAACAGTTTCAATATCCAGGTTATTAGTTGGCTCATCGAGAATCAGTAGATCGATTTCTGAGATACTAATCATAGTGATCGCTAATCTTGCCAATTCACCTCCACTCAGCACAGAGGCGTTTTTGTGAACGTCATCATATTTAAACAGAAAGTGTCCTAGTTGTTGACGCAAAAGCTGATAGCTGAGATGAGGATTGGCAGCTTGCATATTTTCCAGAATTGTGTATCGACGATTTACCAATTCATAGGTTTGATCGAGATATACAGCTTTCATGGCTGGTGCAAGCAAAACTTCACCTGATTCTAAAATCGCAGCTTGGTTTTCCCTTCCCAAAATTGCCTTTACCAAACTCGATTTACCAGAACCGTTTGCGCCGATAATGGCTATGCGATCGCCAGATGATATATGCAGTTGAATATTTTGAATCAATAGACGCTCTGATATCCTAAGATTCGCACCCTGGATATTAATTAGATTTCGGCGCTTTTGATTTTTTTCTTCTAGCTGAATACTTGTTACTTTGGCAGTTTTGACCTTTGTCTGTGCAACCTTTTGATTAGCCTTTGCTACTGCTGCTTCATGTTTGTTTTTCGCAGTTCCGGTAGACACCTCAGCTTTGGTTTTAATCAGTCCTGCTGCCATTCTATCAATACTACCATTCAGAAACTTGGCGCGACCGTTGCGACTAGATTGGGCTGCGCGTTGCTGTTCTTGCATCGCTGTGGCTTGGGTACGTTTGAGTTCCTTTCTGGCGGCTTCGTGCGATCGCAATGCTACTTCTAACTCTATTTCTTTCTGTTCTCGATAGTACGAGAAATTACCGCCATATATTTTCAAGCCAACAGGTATAAGTTCCCAGGTAACTTCTGTTACTTGGTCTAAGAAAAAAGGCTTATGAGAGACAATTACATACGCACCTGTGAAATTCAAAAGAAAGTGTCTTAAGCTTTCTAATGCTTGCAAATCCATGTGATTAGTTGGCTCATCAAGTAATAACAAGGTTGGCTCTTGAGCTAAACCGATCGCCAAAAACAGTTTAGTAAGTTCTCCACCACTCAAGTTAGCAATTGGTAAAGATAAGTCAACTTTTGTGTGAAATTGTGTTTGCAAAATATCCTCAATCTTCCACCATTCATCAGAGATAGAAATCAAAAAATTAAGTACTGTATCTGCTGTAATTTCTTGCCTGATAGTGCTAATTTGTGGCAAATAGTAGACAATACCATTACACCAAACTGAACCTGTATATCGGTTAATTTGACCTGCAAGTATCTTGAAAAGGGTTGATTTTCCTACTCCGTTGCAACCTACTAAAGCGATGCGATCACCTACTTCAATACTTACCTGAACTCCTTGAAACAAAGTGCTATCCACGCTGAGTTCGTAAGCTAAATTCTCAGCTAACAATATTGATTTTTTCGGCATTCTTCTCAAACCTCAATTCGCAAACTTCCACCCGCGTGTTTCCCAAATTTACGAGTAGATTAGACACAAAAAAACTCAGCCTCAGACATTAGTCAAACGGTTCTATGTAGATAGGAGTGATGACAATATTTTTAGTACATGACTATGTGAAGTAACCCTGTCAAACTAGTTGCGTTTATTCTTTGTTGACATTTGTTGCTTTAGTGCAACAGGTGTTTGGTACTACTTCATTTGTGCTATCTCATTGGAATTGTGATGAGGTTTGATATTGACTACAGTGTAGCACTAAGGTATTTCGGAAAGCGAGGATGCGATCGCATTGTTTCCCAAGCGTTAATGTAGAGCGGTAAGCGATAGCTATGCCGTTAAGCTTATCACTTGAACAAAAAAATTACTATATATAATAACTAACTATGAATATAGGTCAATCTATGTCTACCAAACATATTGCAGAGTATTTCAACTTTCTCTCTTCTGAAGATATTAGACTCAAAGACTCAAGAATTGGAATTGAAACAATTCTTTATGAATACATTGATTGTGGACGTTCTTCAGAAGAAATTGCCCAAATCTATCAAACAATATCTTTAGAGCAAGTATATGCAACAATTCTTTATTATCTCCAAAACAAAGAAACTGTCAGTGCTTACATGAAAAACTGGATAGAACATGGTCATAGAATGCGAGAACAACAGCGGCTTAATCCCCCGCCAGTGTCAGAAAAACTGCGCCAACTCCGAATTGAAAGACAAGCTAAACAGCAAGCATGACACTGCAATATCTGATTGATGAAAATATTAATCCTGTATATCCAAATCAAATTAGACTACGAGAAGCTGATATTGCAATCAAAATGATAGGAGAATAGGAACTCCACTAAAAAGTATACTTGATCTAGAAATCCTGTGTTGGTATGAGGATAAGAATTTTATCTTAGTGACAAATAACCGAACTTATATGCCAGTACATTTAGCTGACCATATCGCTGTTAATCGTCACTTACCAGGAATTTTCATCCTCAATCCAAATTTAAGTATTGGTGAAAATATAGAAGAACTTATAATAATTGCTTTGGCATCAGAAGACGATGAATATCAAGACAGAATAGTTTATTTACCATTACCCTAATAATAGGCGATTACCTACAGTACGCTAGGCCTCGCTAACCATAACACTGCTAAAATCAATCCATAACTACTTGGTGCCGTATCCATTCTATGACTATTGCTCAAGAATTAGATTCTCAAGAAGGCATCTGTCAAGATGTTATATTCCCTCCTGGTGATTTATATAGCGATGAACCTCCCTTGGAAAGCGAACTTCATCTAGAGCAAATCATGCTCTTACTCAAATGCCTAAAATGGCTATGGCGAGATAGAAATGATTTCTATGCAGCTGGAAATCTGACTATTTACTACAGTCCACGCCAACGCAAATCAGAACACTTCCGAGGACCAGATTTTTTTGTTGTGCTGGGATGTGAACGTAAAACCCGTAAAAGCTGGGTAGTTTGGGAAGAAGATGGCAAATATCCGAATGTAATTCTAGAAATTTTGTCTGACTCAACAGCGAATACTGACAAAGATTTAAAGAAAACAATTTATCAAGATACCTTCCGCACACCCGATTATTTTTGGTTTGACCCTTACACACAAGAATTTGCGGGATTTCATTTAGTAGATGGAGAATATCAACCTCTACAAGCAAGTGAACAAGGATATTTGTGGAGTCATCAACTAGATTTATATTTGGGAGTTTATGAAGGTTTATTGCGGTTTTTTACACGAGAAGGGCAACTAATACCAACACCGGAAGAAACGGCAGAACAGGTACAGCAAAAAGCTGAACAAGCCGAACAAAAAGCTGAACAAGCTGAACAAAAAGCTGAACAAGCCGAACAAAAAGCTGAACGTTTAGCAGCAAAACTGCGGGAGTTAAATATCAATCCAGATACAATTTAGACCAGAGCTATTTTATTTAGGATAGTGTTCTGCTAAAAACTCCTCAGCTTCAGTCTTATCTTTAATTACTCCATCCAAGGTAGCAGCAAGCATATCATCTAATATTTGTCGATATTGAGGTCCTGGTTTGTAACCTAGTTTTTTTAAATCATTGCCATTCAATAGTGGCTGCACATTAGCCCAAACAGTTAAATATTCCCAAATCTGATGTCTAAGCGATGGCGGACTTTGCACAGCGATTAAAATCAGCATTGGTAAATCGTACTGTCGCAACAACTGCATTACTTGACTAGGACTTTGACACTTAGGTAAAGATTCCATTACCTCAGTTTGAGCGGAAGCCAAGTTTTGCAAGCGTTTAACACCATCTTCTTGCAGTTGTAAGTTCTTTGCTACTTTTGCCCGATATTGTGGTGCTAGATGGGCGATTAACGCTTCTAAACGCATTTCCCAATGAATGAGGGTTGGTTGCGGGTCAAATCGCCGCAAACAGCGTTCTAGCAAACGTAATTGTCGCAAGAGTTCTGCGTTTAGCTTCAGGGTAGGATGGATGCATTGCAATGCCTCTAAGTTATCGAGTAACTGTAAAGCTGATTTCCAGTAGGGGGCTTCTAGGATGTGTTTTAATTCTGTTTTCAGTCGAGTTTGCAGGGCTGGAGTTCTGCTATTCTCTTGAGCAGTGCGATCGTAAACACCACTGTTGATGGCATAACGGATAAACTCTTCAGTTTGCGATTCTATCTGAAATCCGAAGCGCACCGCAAAGCGCACGCCACGAAAAATCCGGGTGGGGTCTTCGATAAAGCTATTGGCGTGTAAAACCCGAATTTGTTTAGCTTGTAAATCCAGTAATCCACTAAAAAAATCGAGTAATTCACCAGTACGAGGGGAAGTCAGGCGCAAGGCGAGGGCGTTGATGGTAAAATCTCGGCGATACAAATCTTGACGAATGGAACTCGCCTCAACTTCTGGATTTGCGGCTGGATAAGGATAGAATTCTGTTCTAGCAGTGGCAATATCTACCCAGAGAGAATCTAATTCTGGGTCTTTGTGCCACAACAAAGCCGCAGTTTGAAAAGCTCCGTGGATTTCTAAGCGAGCCATAGGGTAAAGTTGTTGGAGTGCCTTTGCTAATTCCACACCAGCACCGACATCTGCTGATTTATGAAAGCCATCAACCACAAGATCGATATCTTTAATCATCAAAGTGCCCGCTACTGCTTTTGTTAATAGCAAATCCCGCACCGCACCGCCTACTAGATAAAGATGCCAACCCCGTTTTTCTGCCTCTTGCGATGCTGTAGTGAGTAATTGCCACAGTTGGGGAGCAAGGCGATTTTGCAATTCAGTGCTGAGAGGAATTTTAAATTTTGTTAGCGCAGCGTTAGCGAGTCTGTGAGCGTCATTTTGAATTTTGAATTTTTGCTCTTTCTCTTGGTCTTTATCCCTTTCTTGATGCAATTCCCGCAAGACATCAGTACGGGTGACAATGCCCATTAACTGCTCATTTTCCAATACTGGTAAGCGTCCGATATCATAAGTCACCATCAGTGACTCAATTTGTGGTAATGTCGTATCTTGTGTAATCGTTTTGAGATTCTTGGTCATGTAGCCCTTGACTGGTGCATGACTAAATCCGTGGTGTAAGGCGATATCAATATCCCGCCGCGAAATAATACCTACTAGTTGCCCTTGAGTATCGACTACGAATAAACCAGAGTGTCCATAGCGTAATAAAATGCGCTGGGCTTCGGCAATTGTGGTTTCAGGCAGAATCGTGCGGACAGGAGAAGACATCAAATCCCTAGCAGTGAGGGGATGGGGAATTTGTGCTTTTATCCCGTCAAGGAGTTGTTTTAATATTGCCTGCGAATCAACTCCCCTTAGATTTAGCGATGCGGCTTGCGAATGACCGCCGCCACCCAAGAGTTGGAATAATAGGTTAAGATTCGTTTTGGAAATTTGCGATCGCCCAATTACAGTTAAGCGTGAATCCTCTTCACCTAAAGGATACTCGTTAGCCAACAGTAGGGCATCAATTTCGGTTAATTCCACAAGTTCCGAAGCTAGGCTCGATAGCCCTGGCACAAAAGCCTCAGTTTTCAAAGTTACCCAAGCAACCGTATATCCATGTAGACAGATATCTTCTAAACTTTCCAGTGCCTCAGTTAATAGCTGCTGCAATTGCGGAGATAATCCGGGGTCACGGTAGGTGGAAATTACTGATAAACTAGCCCCTTGTTGCATCAACCAAGCCAAAGCTAAGGCATCCCGTGGTGTGGACTGGTCATATGTCAAAGAGCCAGTGTCAACGTGGATACCCAAAGCCATCACAGTTGCTTCGGCAGGAGTCAAGGAAATTTCCTGTTGTTGCAATTGCTCAACGATTAAAGTTGTGGCGGCTCCTACTGAGTCAATATGCGATCGCGTCGCGGGAATATCTGATTCTTGTCCTAAGTGATGGTCATAAACTATAATCTCTTTTAAACTAGGTAAATCTAACCACTGGGCAGCTTTACCCAAGCGATCGCGCTGTTGTGTATCCACCACAGTCAAAGAGCGAATTTTTTCTGGATTCACCGAACGGCGTTCAATCAGAGGATATTCATCCCGATGCAATGCTAAAAAATCCCGTACCGTAGGATGAGAGCCGCCAGTTAGCACAATCTTGCTTCCCGATAGTAGGCGTGTTAACCCTACTGCTGCTCCTAATGCGTCAAAATCTGCTGTTGTGTGGCAAAGAATTAAATCCATAGTTTTACAGTCATTAGTCATTAGTCATTGATACTTAGACAAAGAACAAATGACAAAAATGTTGCAATTTCTGCTAGCTTAAAAATAATAAGAAAGTGTCAGTGTCGCCCTTTAGGATATTCTATCCTTAGTATTTCGCTGTATTGGGAGAAGCAAAAATGACCATAATATTCCAATTTGCCTTGATAGGTTTAGTGGTGTTATCTTTTGTCCTCGTTGTTGGAGTTCCGGTTGCTTACGCCACTCCCCAAAATTGGGGTGAATCTAAAAAACTGCTCTGGCTTGGTTCTGGTGTCTGGATTGGTTTGGTGTTTTTAGTTGGTTTGTTAAACTTTTTTGTTGTGTAGGCGACGGCTTCGCTCTGGCGCAGGCACATAATATAAGAACTAGAGGGGCAGAAAAGCCAAGGTCAAAGGTTAAGGGAAACAAGGGATTTTTTCTTTTTCCTGATAACCTCATCCTGACCACGCTTTCCTGCTCCTCTACATTTAAATAAGAATATGTATATTGGCCAAAAGTATAGTTGATAAAGAGGCAGTCATGGTAGTTTTCGAGGGAACTTTTACCCAAACGGAGCCTTTGCGGTTTGCAGTGGTGATTGGTCGATTCAATGACCTCGTTACCGGAAAGCTGCTAGAGGGATGTCAAGATTGTTTAAAACGTCACGGTGTAGACCCTAATCCCCAAGGTAATCAAGTGGACTATGTTTGGGTTCCGGGAAGTTTTGAAGTACCTTTAGTAGCTCGCCAATTAGCAATTTCCCATCGTTATGATGCTGTAATTTGTCTTGGCGCAGTCATTCGAGGACAAACCCCCCATTTTGATTACGTATCCTCAGAGGTTTCTAAAGGCATTGCCGCCGCTAGCTTTCAAACTGGGGTGCCAGTAATTTTTGGCATTTTGACAGTAGATACTATGCAGCAGGCCCTAGAACGGGCAGGCATAAAAGGTAATCATGGCTGGGATTACGCTCTGAATGCCCTAGAAATGGCTAGCCTGATGCGGCAACTGCGTTCTAACCTGGCAGAGCCATATTCTCGTAATAGCCAGTCTTTACCACCCTCTTTTCAAAGTACCAGTGTCGGCAATTTAACTGTGGAGTCAGAAGAACTCGGCTAATCCGTCATTAGTCATTTGTCCTTTGTCATTTGTTTAAAGTTACTAAGCATCAATTAATGACCAATGACCAATGACCAATGACCAATGACCAAATTAAGGGGTTGACAATGACAAATAAATCTGAGATATTAGTATTTGGGTGATGATCGCGGGTATAGCTCAGTGGTAGAGCGTCACCTTGCCAAGGTGAATGTCGCGCGTTCGAATCGCGTTACCCGCTTCCAACTAAAACCTCTTGAATTTAACAATTCCAAGAGGTTTAGTGTTTTTAGGGTGCGTTGAAGTGTTCGTAGATTAGCTCTGCACTCTTGTAAACTGCTCCAAATATGGACAGATCGGTCAAGATTAGCCACAATCTACATATTTGGATATTTGGACAAAGAGTTACACATTACAATAATAGATGTTTTAGCAATTCCCGCTTTGCAAACGCTTGTGAACTTTAAGGAATAGAGATTGGATCTAATATCGATCTAACCTTGAGAACCGATAGTAATATATATTGGCCTAAAGGGGAATTAGCGGGTTTGTTGATGTGTATTGTTTACGAGCGTAGCCTTCCCAAAGGATTTGCTTTAGGAGTGGTTGCTACCTATGCTTAAAATTGTACCAGGTGTGTCAGCATAATAAATCCCCAAAAACGCAACCACATTACCTTGAAAGCGACAGATGAAAAGAAGGAAGTTTTTAAACAAGATCGCCAGTTACGGGGAAAGACTACAAATAGATAACTCCGTACTAATTTGGCAACTAGTATACTTAAAGTTAGCTGCATCTACTATATTTAATCAGGACAATGTTTGTATCGCTTTTCTATGTATATAAACACAGAAGCCTCTAAGGCATTATATTCTCGCAGTTCATGTAAAACACGCTCAAGTTATTAGAACGCTTGTGCAATCTCAAAAACCCGAAAAAATCGATTTCAATACCGAATACCCCTGTCCCTGTCGTCGCCGGGGTCAGTTAATTCCGATTACGCTGACAGAAGCATTTGGTTGCGATCGCTGTCAGCAAATCTTTGTGGTAGAGGATAATGGTCATGTCCTAGAACAGCTTTCTACCACCTATCCCTACAAACGGGCTTGGCGTTGGATGGGAAATAGTTGGCATGTTGTCCATCCCCGCTTGGGAGAAAGCTATCTGCCTATAGCACTTGGCATTATTTTCGTGCTAGTGATTATATGGCTGCCATTAGCACTGCGATTGGCAAATGGTTCCAGCATTATTGCTTGGGCAATGGTGGCGGTGCTATTGGCTATTCTGCCAGCGCTAATGGTCTGGCTTACCTACAGACGTTAACTCAATGACTGTTGAAGTTTTAGATGACCACCCCGAACCGATTACTAGTGCCCAACGAGCCTATCAAGCTTCCCTAAAGTTGGGACTCACAAAGGGAGCAGACCGCAGTCGTGCAGTATTAGCAATGGCCAAGGCGATTGAGCGCTCATTTGATGACATTCTAGAAGCTAATACCTTGGATTTAGAAGCCAGTCGGGAAATGGCAGTGCCTGAGCTGATATTGGATTGGCTGAAGCTGACTCCCACAAGGCTAGAGATGACAGTAGACATTTTACAACGGTTGGGGGAACTATCAGATCCGTTGCGACGCGTCAGAACTGCTGATTATCAACTGGAAGATTCCCAAAGTTACACCCAATTAATGCCTTTGGGAGTGATTGGATTTATTTATGAGGCGTTTCCCGATTTAGGGGCGATCGCAGCGGGTTTTTGTATCAAAACTGGCAATTGTATAATTCTCAAAGGCAGCACCGAAGCTAGCCATTCCAACACCGCCATCGCTGAGGCACTGCAAAATGCGATCGCAGAAGTTGGACTCACACCAGGTTGTGTAGAACTGATTACAGCCGAACATGGTGCTTCGATTCGGGATTTAGTCACCCAAGACCAGTACATGAATTTAGTGATTCCCTACGGACGTTCTAGCTTAGTGCAGCAGGTAGTCCGACAGTCAACTTGCCCAGTTTTAAAGTCAGCGATGGGTAACTGTTACCTCTACTGGTCGCTGAATAGCAGCTTGGAAATGGTGCGTTGGATGATTCTTAATAGCCATCAAAGTGAACCCGATCAAGTCAACGCCATTGAAAAGGTACTAATTCATCGTCAAGCCTTGCCATCATCTTTAGCCGTTTTATGGAATAGCTTGATAGAAAAAGGCTTTGAAATTAAAGGAGATGCTGAACTAGTACAAGCCTTTCCCCAATTGCAGCTAGTGAAGGAAGGCGAATGGGGAAACCCTTATTTAACGAGGACAGTAGCTTTTAAACTGGTGGATAGCTTAGAGGCTGCGATCGCCTGGATTAATGAATACAGCAGTGGTCATGCCGACTCCATCGTGACTGAATCCTACCAGGAAAGTCGGCAGTTTGCCTTAGGAGTTACTAGTGCCTCTACCTACATCAACACTTCTCCGCGTTTTTCCCGTAACCCTTCGCGGGGAGATTCAGTATTTCTCGGCATGTCTAACCAAAAAGGTCATCGTCGGGGATTTATCAGCCTGGAAACTTTGACCACCGTTAAGCACATTGTTCAGGGAAATGGCAGGTTTTAAATAATTCGTAATTTCTACAGTAGAATTCGGAATTTTGAAGTAAAACTATCTCAAATCACTGTGAATAATTAAATTCCCCACACCTCAACGGTGCTGTCTCCACTCCAAACAAATAGTCTTTGTCCATCTGAGCTAATTGCAAGACGAGTAATTGACGATGAGTGACTTGTGAGACTACAAAGTTCATATCCTGTCGGAATATTCCACACTTTAATGGTTCCATTTTCTCGACTACCACTAAGTAAAAAGCGTTGGTCGTGGCTAACAGTAATTACAGGCATATACCCTGAAAGGCTTAAGGTGCAAATTACTTGTTGTGTTTGCCAATCCCATA
Organism: Nostoc sp. LPT; assembly: GCF_017115165.1. GTDB lineage: Bacteria > Cyanobacteriota > Cyanobacteriia > Cyanobacteriales > Nostocaceae > Nostoc. Next base: position 16,369 of record NZ_JABXKF010000057.1, read on the forward strand.
TTTTATACTTTTGGTAAAAGCCTTGTTCTGGAGTTATTAAAACTTGCGAATTTGAATAGATAAAATTATGACCCAGTTCAAACATAGAAATATAGAAAATTATTTCTCCTATTTGTATATCCCACAATTCAAAAATTTCTCCGTCAACAGCATTTAAAAATGATTGACCATCTGGGCTAAAGGCAATATACCAAAACCAATCTGAGCGCCGATGTGTACTGAAGATTTTTTCTTTTGTTTTTAGATCCCACACTTCAGCATAATCATTACAATTCCAAAGTCCTAAAACGCGATTATTGGGTGCGATCGCGATTTGATCGAATTCCTTCGTTGCTTCTGGCTGAAATGTGCATATTACTCGTTTTGTTTGCATATTCCACACTTGAACTATGTTGTCATAATTACAAGTAACTAAGGTTTGCAACTCTTGATTTATATCTACACAAGCTATCCTGCAAACTTCATCTGTATACCTTTCAATAGTAAAAAGATACTCAAAAAATAAATATGGGTTGTATAGCTGTAATGCCAGTTTAGTTTTTGGCTCTGTACTTTCTTGAAGTAGCCAATAAGCTGCTTCTTGAACATCAACTTCTGAGTTCTGTAAAGCTTGAATAATCAAGTCTAAGCCAGCTTCTCCATACTCAAAAGCATCTAGAAGGGCATCAATTTTTTCTTCAACCTTTCCATGCGTCAGCAATTGCTTAACTCTTTCAATCCCTCCTAAAGCTGCATCGTTAACTGTCATAAATTCTTTACTATTTTGCTGGTGGGTCTAAATGGGCCACAAATTTATCCCAGTTTCAATGCCCAATCCTCTAATTCAATTTTAAACTTAACAAAATCTTAATTTCTGCTTGATCCTAGTTTGCTAAGTTCCTTGTGTTTGGTTGAGCAGCAATTAGGAAACAAGTCAAATCAAGCCATTATTTGTGCTTTTCACAACTGACCTTCCTAAAGTTTGCCAACTGTATTTACATCTGAATAGGGGTGAATATGGAACTTATGGATGGCACACGCCTCCTAGCAAATCGGTGCAGACGGCGGAGTTTTTTGTTGGGTGCAGGATTCTTAACGGGGTTAACAATAGCTAGTCAATGGCATCCGATATTGGCTAACTCAAGGTTTTCTAGCTATCCGTTCAGTCTTGGTATTGCCTCTGGCGATCCTTTGCCGGATGGTGTTGTTATCTGGACACGACTGGCTCCAAATCCACTCTCTGGAGGTGGAATGCCACTGGTAAATGTTCCAGTGCGGTGGCAAGTTGCCCTTGATGAAAATATGAAACAGGTTGTGCGGCGAGGAACAGTACTAGCGACACCAGAGTTAGCACACTCAGTCCACGTTGATGTCCGTGGGCTAAACCCTGACCGTTGGTACTGGTATCAATTTCAAGCAGGTAAGGAAGTTAGCTCCATTGGACGGACTCGCACAGCACCAGCATTTTATAGCTATACCCAACAACTGAACTTTGCTTTTGTCTCCTGTCAAGACTGGCAAAATGGCTACTATACGGCTTATCGGCATTTAGCTGAGGAAAACCTCGACCTTGTGGTTCATTTAGGTGACTACATCTATGAATACGGGCCACAATCTGGTGGCCCGCGCCAGCATAATAGTCCAGAAATTATCACTCTTGGCGACTACCGCGATCGCCACACCCTGTACAAAACTGACCCAAATCTCCAAGCTGCTCATGCGGCTTTTCCCTGGATTGTCACTTGGGACGATCATGAAGTTGACAACAACTACGCCAACTTAATCCCGGAAGATAACCAGACCCAAGAAGCTTTTAGAAAACGCCGAGCCAATGCCTACCAAGCTTACTACGAACACATGCCCTTACGTCAGTCTTCATTGCCCAAGGGCCCAGACGCGCTGCTTTATCGGCGGTTGACTTTCGGTAATTTAGCTGAGTTCAACGTCTTAGACACCAGGCAATACCGCACTAATCAACCTTGTGATGACGGAGTGAAGCCTCGCTGTTCCCAAGCTTTTGATCCCAATGCTACAATGACCGGCTCAGAACAAGAGCAATGGCTACGAAAAGGGTTAGACCAATCGCGATCGCGCTGGAATGTGATTGCTCAACAGACCATGCTAGCCGAGTACAATTTCAATAGTAGTCCAGGTGTCAGTGTCTTCAATGTAGATCAGTGGGACGGTTACGTGGCTGCACGTAATCGGCTCTTGAGTTTTCTCAACCAGCGCCAACCCTCTAATCCGGTGGTAATTACTGGAGACATCCATTCTAGTTGGGTACACGACCTCAAGCTTGATTTCAATAACCCAAACTCGCCGACTGTAGGCACTGAGTTTGTAGGAACTTCAATTACATCTGATTTTCCCACGGCATTCATTGCTCCAGCTCAAGCTTCCCTAAGCAACAATCCTCATACTAAGTTCTTTGACGGTGCTTACCGAGGATACGTCCGCTGCAACCTGACTCCAAAACGCTGGCAAAGTGACTATCGCGTTGTATCAAGTATCGTTGACATCAATGCCTCTGTCAAAACCCTAGCTTCGTTTGTAGTCCAAAACGGACAACCAGGGGCACTTCTAAGTTAAGCAAATCTCACAAGCAATCAAACAAACCCTTCAGATTATATTTGGAGGGTTTCAATATAGCCTTAAATATAATTCCGACTATTAAAATATCCGAATTCGGATGTTGTTATCCTGCATTTTGCGGGTGTTCGGATATAGCAATTTTATCTGAGTTACCAAAATTGCAAAACACTTAAAAAAGGTAGAAAATATGGTTAATTCAGCAGGAGTGTACACTATTCAAGTCGGAAGTGATCGCCTGTTAAAGATTACACTAAATCAATTTTGCTGAAGAGTTGTTTTAGCATTTCTTTGCAATACTTAACCAACTCTTAATTAAAAAAACTTAACATAGATTAAAAATAATAACTAACATTATAATTTATTAAGTTCATCGGGCTACATTGAGAGTATGCTTAATAGTTGAAGTCTAGTTAAAAGTTTAAATAACTAAGTGCAAATAAACTTAAACATTTATTTAGTTTTTTATCCTTTGCCGTTTGTTTAAGTGTTAAATACTAAAAAACAAAGTTTATTTGTTCCGACTTACTAACTAGGTTGTCAAGTAAGGTGCTGAAAATCCGACCAGAGCCAAGTACCAACAGCGAAAACAAAAGTAAACTTCACAAAAATTACGTAAAATGATCAGAAGAATTTTGCTGGCTGTATCGGGATTGGGACACGCAGAGGAAATGCTCAAAACCCTGAAAGAAATCCCTTCAATTCAATCTGCAAAAGTTACAATTTTGCATGTTGTTCCTGCACAAAGAACTGCTACTACCATGACAGCTAAATGGGAAAATGGTGGTAAAATTCTGGCGAATGCCATTCAAACCTTGAACTTAGATCCTAGCCAAGTTTCTTCAATTTTGCGTGAAGGCGACCCTAAAGATGTGGTTTGCCAAGTTGCTGATGAAATCGACGCTGACTTGATTATTATGGGTTCACGCGGACTGAAACGGCTGCAATCGATTTTATCAAACTCAGTCAGTCAATATGTTTTCCAACTATCTTCTCGCCCCATGTTGCTGGTAAAAGATGACATTTATGTTAAAAGAATTAAGCGCATTATGGTGGCAATAGACAATTCTGATTCAGCAAAAAATTGCTTGAAATTGGCATTGTTTTTACTCCGAGATATTCCGGGAGGCGAATTAATTTTGGCAAATATTAGTACAGATTTTGGCGGTAAAAAATCGGAAATAACCCAGGTTAATTCAGATAAAAATCCAGTTTTAGCAGCCGCTGTTGCAGAAGCTGAAAAACAAGGTATCCAATCTCGTTCTTATATCAGCAGTGGCAAGCCTGGTGAAGAAATTTGTCGATTGGCAGAAGAGTTGAATATAGACTTATTATTGCTCGGTTCTCCAGATCGTCGTCCATCGATCGCTAAGAGTTTTGTTGATATAGATCGGCTCATCGGATCTTCCTTGTCTGACTATGTTCGAGTCAATGCCACTTGTCCAGTATTGTTGGCGCGGACAATCGCTTAAAGTAAACAGTGCTGAGTATAATAATTGTTATCATAAAATAGTAAAGAAATAAGATTTGTCTTGTCTTTACTATTCAGCACCGACCACAGGCTACGCTAACAGCACTAAATTGATAGTTGATAAATAAAAACCCCTACACTATTGGCGCAGGGGTTATTTATTTTATACACAAATTCTTAACTATCTTTTCCACCTTCGCGGCTAGCAGTTTGGATGTACAGAATTAGTAAAAACACAGCAGGGACTAGTACGAACAAAATGCTCGCTATGAATCCCAGGTCATTAACTTGCATGGCAAGAAAGCCTCTCTTAAATTTCCAGTCAACAACATTAGGATAGCATCAACGATGACAGAGTTATACCAATTTAAAATTCAAAATTCAAAATATCCGCGTAGCGTCTCGTAGAGGGGAAACTCAATTTTGGTAAGTATTTTGACTACTGACTGGATACATGACAGATTTGAGAACTTAAGGCTTCGTGACTACGCTGACTGAGCCATTCACTAAAGTTTGACAGGCAAGGCGGTAATTTTCCGGCTTTTTCTTGAATTTTCGGTTTTCTACGTCTGTGCGGGGGGAAAGATTTTCTAGTCCTTCGACTATTTCCACAACACAAGTACTACACTGACCGTTACCACCACAATTAGTCATCTTGCCAATCAATTTATATATGTCAATGCCATTTTGTATCGCCTTGAGGCGGAGATTAGCACCATCTGCCGCCACTACTTCTTTATTTTCTTTGATGAATTTGATATTACCCACAACTAATTCCTCCTTAACTATAAGCTTGGCTTTCAAGGCTTGATATTGACATAGCTTGATTAACATCTTATTTATTATAATAATTTGTTGCAAAATATTAATAAATATTAACTTTATCAAACACGGCGCTGCAAAAAAAATAGGACAGGTACTCTACCTGTCCTATAAATTGAACAATAGATTAACTTATCTAAATCCCACAGCTGCTTGCCAAACGAAAGCAAGTAACAAGAAGAATACGGGGATAACTGGGAGAACGTCTACCAAAGGATCGAAGATTTGGTAAGCTTCTGGCAGTTTTGCTAATAAAAGTGCTGCTTCCATGTTTGTTTAAATCCACCTATCCAACATAGCTTTCATAATTGAGAAGTATCTTAACATGGTTTGGTCATTGGTCATTGGTCATTGGTCATTTGTCATTTGTGATTAATCCTCTGCTCTTCCGCTCTCGATTATCTCATCTCCCCTTTCTTCGTTGAGCCAGTGACCAAATTCTGCGGCAAAGCGATCGATCAATATTGCTTCTCTAATTTTTTGCGTAAAGCGAATTAGTTCAGTAATGTTGTGAATGCTCAACAAGGTATAAGCCAAAATTTCTTGCGATCGCACTAAATGAGATATGTAAGCACGGCTAAAATTTTGACAAGTGTAGCACGGACAAGTTTCATCTAATGGCGTAAAATCGTCACGAAACTTAGCATTTTTTAAATTCCAGCGTCCGCCTTGGACTATCGCTGTACCATGTCTTGCCCAGCGAGTGGGAATGACGCAATCAAATAAATCTATACCAGATGCGATCGCGATCGCCATTTCCCGATAAGTACCCACACCCATCAAGTAACGCGGTTTTTCAGGGGGTAGAAGCGGTGCTGTCACTTTGACAATCTCAGCCATCAATTCTGGCGGTTCGCCCACACTCACGCCACCAATGGCATATCCGGGCAAATCCAACTTAGCCAAAGCTTCCGCCGCACGGCAACGCAAATCCAAATACACGCCCCCTTGGACAATCCCAAACAACGCCTGATCGCTGCGTTGATGAGCTGTTATACAGCGTTCTAACCAGCGGTAAGTGCGCTCAGTTGCAGTTTCTACCTCTTGGCGAGTCGCTGGGTAGGGCGGACACTCATCAAAGGCCATAATCACATCGGCCCCCAAAGTATTTTGAATCTCAATGGAGCGCTCTGGTGTTAAGTTAATAATTTGTCCATCATGGGGCGAGCGAAAAGTTACGCCTTCTTCAGTAATTTTTCGCATCTCACTTAAGCTGAAGACCTGAAACCCACCCGAATCTGTGAGCATTGGGCCGTTCCAACCCATAAATTTATGCAACCCACCACCCCCAGCCACGATCGCTTCTCCTGGTTGTAGGTGAAGATGATAAGTATTGGATAAGATCATTTGCGCCCCAGTATCTCGTAGCTGAGATGGAGTAATAGTTTTGACATTTGCCAGCGTTCCCACTGGCATAAATCTGGGGGTTTCTACAAGACCGTGAGGGGTGAAAAACACTCCTGCTCTAGCTTTTGTCTGACTACAGCAAGCAAGACATTGAAAAGAAAAATTCGCACTCATGCCATTTAGAATTTTAGATTTTAGATTTTGGATTGTGAAACACTAATCGGTAAAGAGTTTCAGAAATCCATAACTAGCAGCCATAAAACCAAATGGTATTAGGGCAAGATTAATATTATTTGGCTAAATTATCGACAAATATCAAAATTGGTAATTGAGTTTTAGCGAACACTTAAGCATTCATTACTAACCTAGTTACCAACTTTACGAGTATATAGTCTAAATAATTGTTATTTAGAAAGAATCAGAACAGTCATCGTCAATTTCTGCATCCCACCTGGCTGAGAGTACTTGTTCCATCATCGCTTCTATAGCGCTGACATTGAAGCTTCGCTCTCGTCGCTCTTGTAAAGGTGTCGATCGGGGAATTAACCGCAGACACACTCCTTCTTGCATCAAATCGAAGTAGGTTTCTTGTTGCGACGACTGTTTTAGTTCCAAGTAATCAAAACTACAAACATTCAGATATAGCGCGCGGTTAGCCACTAAGGTAGACCTTTGCGGATTGGCAAAAACTTCCATCACATCCCCTTCACCCTCGCTCAGTACCTTATCTTCTTGGGTGTAGATGTAGTGGACTCGACCTAAATCTGCCAGCAATCGCCGGATGTCGAGCTTATTCACAATGATGCCCGTGTTAATAATGCACGGAGCTGGTATCCTGGTGTCGGGTAGATGGTGACTCATAGGAAAATTGCGATTGAGCTAAAAAGAGCAACAACATAGCTAAACTGTCATAATTGAATAGCTTGTTTACTCCCTACATTTAAAAAAATATCAATTTTATGGGACAATCGTCTAATAATTTGGAGTAAGTTTTTAGTTGACGAATACAAAACACAAATTTTACTCCCTAATGGAATTTTAACTTCCTAAATACTTGTTTATGTATAAGGAATTACTCCAATTATTTAATTGCCACTTAGACCAGCATAACAAAATTTTTAACGAGAATGTTTAATGGAAGTAAATCTTATCTAAAGTTTTAAAGTCTACTGATGTTGGTTGTACCGAAATAAAGACTATTATCTAGCAATTTACCAAAAAATAATGTAATTTAGATGACGAAACAGCAACAGTGGTGGAAAAAGCTGCTGTTAAAGCTGGCAGCTAGTATTATATTTTACACAATTATTCCACTACCTTTTTTAAACGGATTGGATTTTCGGGGAGTGGCACGTCTTGCTTCCCTTGTCGGGTTGATGATTGGGGGAATTTTAGGGTTACTGGATACGGGAATAGATTATATTGGTATGCCCGTGCTAACTCGTAGTACTTTGGTAGTAAGTGTTTGGATTGCCATAACTGGAGGATTGCACTTAGATGGGGCAATGGATACTGCCGATGGTTTAGCAGTGGGTGACCCAGATCGGCGACTGGAGGTGATGGCAGATAGTGCTACAGGAGCCTTTGGAGCAATGGCTGCGATCGCCTTGGTGATACTGAAAATAACAGCTTTAGCGGATATACCAGAAAACCGTTGGTTATTGCTGATGGCTGCTTGTGGCTGGGGACGTTGGGGACAGCAACTAGCGATCGCCCGATATCCTTATCTGAAAGCAACTGGTAAAGGCGCATTTCACAAACAAGCCATTCGTTCTTACAAAGATTTGTTACCGGGATTGTTGTTGTTGTTTAGTTTGAGTGGTTTACTTTGGCTAATAGATAAACAGCAGCTATTTTTCGCACTGACAATCATAGTTGTTGGAAGTGCGATCGCCACTTTAACTGGTGCATGGTTCAACCACAAATTAGGTGGACACACTGGAGATACCTACGGCGCAGTCGTTGAGTGGACTGAAGCCTTATTTCTCTGTGTATTAACCGTTTTTTAAGAAATGGGGAGTGGGGGAGGCAGGGGAGCAGGGGGAGATGAGGGGGATAGGGAGACAAGGGGGAATTATTGAATAAATCTCTCCCTTATCTCCCCCCTCTTCCTTGTTTCCCTCATCTCTTCTCCATGCCCTGTTTGGCCAATGCCCACTTCATTTAATCGGTTGCAACTTCGTCACTTTGAGTTTAAAAGTCCCAACCCCAGTTTCCCCAAAAGACCGCACACGAATAACATAATTCCCTGTCTCTACGATGCGAGTAAAGAGTAAGGAATTGCTACTACCATCAGGACCATCATCATTTTCTGCCAGAGTCGAACCATCAGGTGCCAGCAGTGTAATGATACTGTCAAAGTTTTCCGATGATAGGTCAACTGCTAAATTATCGCCCTTCTGCAACTTCACAGTGTAATCACGGGCAAACCCGCCTTGACCTGTGGGAATGTCTTTGTCGGACAGGCTATCGGAAAGTTCAGTACTGTTAGATAAAGGAATTGGACTATATAATTTATTTTGAGCAAAAGCTGCATTTGTACTAATGCCTATTGCCAGCAATGTGGCAGGAATGATGATGAGTTGTTTTAAACCTGCCGCAAAAACTTTATTCATACATTTTAAGCAATTTTTCTACAAAAATAGGTTAATTCGGTCAATGTATCCACTTATTAGTCGAAGCTTGCGCGTTAATTCTTGATTTACCCGTCTTTGACGGCAGTGGCTACAGCTACTAATCCTAAAACCACAATTCCATACTGACGAAGTGTTTGCACAGCAGACCTGGCAGTAGCACCAGTAGTATAAATGTCGTCCACTAACAGGACAGGGACATTTGGAGGACGATGGCGAAATTCTTGCCCAATAGCAAAAGCTTTGTCCAAGTTTTTTTCTCGTTTAGATACCGACAAACCAAACTGCGCTTCAGTTTCTCGCACTCTTGCTAAACCGTTTAGTTTCAATTTTAATCCAGTAATTTCGCAGAAGCTTTGGGCTATCAGTGCGGCTTGATTGTATTTACGTTGTTTTTGTTTGCTAGCGTGGAGTGGGATAGGAACTACTACAGGCTGGCTATCTCGCCTTGGTGAATTTAACAACCATGCTTCTCCTAACCATTGACCCAAAGGACGAGCTATTTGGGGTTGATTTTCGTATTTCATTGCTGCGATCGCTCGTTTCACTGGGCCACCATATTCCCCCCAGCCAAACACAGGTATAGGCTCTTGCCATAAAGAAATCGGGTCTTTACGTTGACATTTTTGCAGTTGTCTGGTGCAGTTCTGACAGAATTCTTGGGAAGTTGCGCGTTGACATAGGGGGCAATGGGATTGGAGAAAAAGATTGAGTAAGCCTGTGAGATTTTTAATCCAAGCGTGCATTTAGAATCGTCCTTTGTCATTTGTCATTTGTCATTTGTCATTTGTCCTTTGTCATTTGTCCTTTGTCCTTTGTCCTTTGTCATTTTTATTATTTAGCTAGTAACTCTTGACTAATGACCATTGACCAATACAACTCTTGGAGAGGCTGCGTCAACGACAAAGCTTAGTACAAGTGCCCAATGACCAATGACCAATGACCAATGACTAATGACCAATGACCAATGACTTAACATACACGCGATCGCACCTTGTTGTTTCTACTCCCGTTGCTGGAGTGTAGCCATTGCTTTCATACAGCTTGACTGCTTCCACCAAAACGCTGGCGGTTTCAATCCAAATTTGTTGAAAACCACGTTTTGCGATCGCTGCTTCTAGCTGTTGTAACAAATATTTCCCTAATCCCAAACCCCTGATGCTGGGCAAAAGATACATTTTGCGGATTTCTACAGCTTTTTCGCCTCGGTGTATGGGGTAGTATGCTCCAGTACCTACTAACTGACTTTGGTGTTCAATTACCCAAAACTCTCCCCCAGTAGCTAAATAACATTCCTCTACGCGCAGCACATCTTGGTCAGCACCCTTTGGTTCCCAACCCAGACCGTATTCTGATAATACATAACTGATCACTTCAGCGGCTCTTGTGCGATCGCTTTCCACCCAATTACGAATTAAAAAATCTTGATAATAGTTTTTCATTACCATTTGCTGGTCAAGTTTACACAGAAAATTTTTCTGCATCTATATCCCAATTTACTCAGCAAATAGCAATTTTTGCAGAGTCCATTTCAGGCTGTACTCTCAAGGCGTGAATTATGTCAGTGCTAAGAAAAGTCATTTTTAACGAAGAAATCGGCTCTACATCTACCTACATCATCAATGCCCAACCAGGTGTATTCTTGCCAAATATGCTGATTGACAAATTCTTTATGACCTTAAATTTAGATTTATGTAAAAAATAATTCCAAAAGATGTTCGATCTCTGCCTTTTTTGCAACATTTGCCTGTACTGCGATTGCACCTTCGGCTGCAAGATGTTTGGCAATAGAGGCATCGATTCTTTTGGATGCACCCGTAAAAACTGCAATTTTTCTTGCTAGTTTTTTTATGATTATGAGTGCTGTAGTTGTTGAGTTTGAAAGAGTTGTCCGAAACGGGTTGCGAAAAAACGAGAACGCACCCGTTTGGGTCTTCAACATCAATGTTTTAAATCAGTGGCTCGGTGTCACCCCTTGCAGAACGACAGCAGGTCGGCGTTGAGCCTGTCTGCATGAGTATTGGTGTTCCAGGGCTGACTCGATCTGCCATGCCCACGATGATCGTGGGTGATGACGCGATCGCCCTGCGATGCCAGGAACAGCGCTTGGATTTCCCAGCTATCAGCATTAAGCGGCCAGCCGTGCGAGAGAATAACTGTGGGCCCTGTTCCCCAGTCCTTATAGTATATCTGCATACCCTCTTTGGTAGTGATTGTACTCATGTGAATCCTATGTATATCGAGAGCAAAGACAACTATTAGGGCAATGTCGCTTCAGAAATGCTCAAAGTGTTGTTGGCGTCAGCTTTCGAGGACTCATTTGCTGGAACAGATGCAGTTATCTCCCCAATGGTGCTGTCGTTTGTCCCGCTACCAGGACGCAAGGCACTTAAAGCAGTCTTAATCACAACAGCTGTAGGTACTGCCACAATTACACCCAACAGTCCACCAATTCTTGCCCCTGTTAAGACTGAAATTAAAATCCAAACTGGATTTAAACCAGTAAAACTGCCTAAAATTCGGGGGGCAATTAAATTTTCGAGAATTTGCTGTACAATTACCGCTGCGATCAACACTCTCACACCCATTGAAAAATCTTGCAACGCTACCAATAGTGTAGTCAGGGCGATGCCTACAGAACCACCAAAGGGGACGAGAGCCATCAGACCAATAGTTAGTCCGAATAGCAATCCAAATGGCACTTTCAGCCACAAAAAGGTAGGAATAAGGGCTGAAGCCATACAGGTAGATAAAATCAACTGGGTGATGAAGAAATTTTGGAAGCTTAAGCGGACTGTTTTAGAGAAAGGATCGCGAAATTTATTAGGTAGCCATTCGACTAAACTTTCCCAGAGTTCACCCCCGTGCTGTAAAAGATAAAAAGTCAAAACCATCGTCAAGAGAATATCTAGCAGACTAGTAACTGTGAGTACAGCCAGATTTAAAACTTGTCCTGCGATCGCTTGTAATTGTCCTTTGACGCGATCGTTGATTTGCACCACCAGAGCATCGAGGTTAATCGGTAAGCCAAAAGTCTCAGCTTTTCCGTTTAATATCATTAACTGAGAGCGTCCAGAGTCGATTAACTCTGGCAAACGCGCCACCAGTTGTTGAGCTTGGGTAAGAGCCAGGGGAAAAAGTGTCACACCCAACGCCAATAAAATCGATAAAGCCAAGAGAAATACTAAGATAGCGACTTGCTCTCGCTTTGCACCATGATGCTCCATCCAGCTCACGGGGTAGTTGAGCAGAAATGCTAGCACTGAGGCTGCGACTAAAATGACTATGAGAGAATGGAAATAATTGAAAAATACCGAAAGTGCCCAACCATTGAGAACTAGCAGCGGAAGGAATAACGCGATCGCCCCGATTCGCGCTATTGGAGTGAATCTTTGCCACCAGTCGAGTAGCTTACGTGTCTGCATTTTGAGCTGATTGCGGAATAGAACTAAATGAAATTTTCCTTTACAGCTTATTATCTCTAACTATATGAGTCTTGTTCATCCTTCTAGTTTAGGAGTTAGACTAACCCCAATGGAGAATTTTGAACCAAAAGAGAATAGGGAGTGGGGAGCGGGGGAGCAGGGGAGCAGGGGAGCAGGGGAGCAGGAGAAGAATAATAATGCTCCATCCCCAATGCCCAAAATACAGTTGCTTTTACATTTAGTTCCGATCGTCGGCTTTTTCCCATCCTTGTGGACGCTCTATCGGGGCCAGGGTAGTCGGGAACAACTTGCTATTAGTCGTCTGTCTATTACTTTGGCACTTACTTGGCTGTTGAGTTATCTATTATTGGCCACCGGAGCAGCAACTTCAGATTTTTTTCCGCTACGTCTATTTATCCTCAATAGCTTTCTCACATCAGGTTACTTTTTAGTAAGTGTTTGGTTGATTTTGCGCCTAATGCAGGGCAAATCTGGTCGTTTACCAGGGTTTAGTAGTTTAGCTGAACGAGTGCTTGGCAAGTATTTATCTTAATTTTTTATGGTGAAAATTTGTCGGTATTTTTACTGATTTTTGGGAAATTTATGGCTGATTTATTTATATATCTAGTCAAATCCAGTTTATTATTACCATACTTCAGTAAAACATCTCCCGGTTGTCCCAAAAAAAGAATAAATGCTGCTATAAGTGTTGTGGTTGACACTACATTAAAAAGTTAGCACCGATAATTAAGAGTTAGCTATTATGGGTTGATTTGTTTGGATGTTTTTAGTCTGCAAAATTACTGAATTTGATTAGTGAGTAAGTGTGAGGAAGTCTGTGACCATTCAAAGAAGTTCGGCGGAAGAAAACCAGTCGGGAAAAGCCTCAAAGTCCAATAAAAAAATTTCCCAAAACTCGACATCAGGACGTTGGCTGTGGTTTTGGGTAGGTATGAGTGGTATTGCGATGGTATCAGCAACTGCGGGGGCACTTTTAGCAGTGTCTTTGACCAGTACGCCTTTGCAACAAGCGCAGCTAACTCCCAAGGATGAGGCGGCTTTTGATAGCGATCGCATTTCTGGAGGTGTGCTGCGATTTTCAGAATTAACTCGTCCAGTGAATCTTTTGGTGATGGGAATGAGCGTACTTCCCCCAGATATCCAAAACCCTCCTGAAGATACCAAAAATCTCAAATACCTGCCCCAAGTCAACTCCTTTGATGGTCTTTCTGATGTGATGCTCTTGGTCAAATTTGATCCAGAGACGAAAAAAATAAATATGCTCTCCATTCCCAGAGATACCCGCACGGAAATAGAGGGTTATGGAGTAAAAAAAATTAACTCCGCCAACGTTGAAGGTGGGCCAGCTTTGACTGCCAGAACTGTCAGTAATCTCTTAGGAGGGGCAGGAATTGATCGCTATGTGCGAATTAATGTTTTGGGAGTTGCCAAGCTGATTGATGCTTTGGGTGGCGTGACTGTCTACGTCCCTAAAGATATGAAATACCAAGATGATTCTCAGCATTTGTACATCAATTTGAAGGCGGGTAAGCAGCATCTCAATGGCGATCAGGTACTACAATTGCTGCGTTTTCGCCATGACGAACTCGGTGATATTGGTCGGATTCAGCGCCAGCAAATGGTCATCCGCGCTTTGATGGAGCAAACACTCAACCCAGCTACTGTTGCTCAATTACCTAAAGTTCTTGATGTCGTGAAAGAACACATTGATACTAACTTGACGGTTGAAGAGTTAGTGGCGTTAGTGGGTTTTGGGGTGCGGACAAATCGCTCTAATATGCAAATGTTAATGCTGCCAGGTCGCTTTAGCGAGAAAGGCGAGTTTGATGCTAGTTATTGGTTGCCCAACAAAGATGGTATTGCCAAACTCATGGCTCAACACTTTGGTTTGGAGTCAGAACAGGAACAGCTGGCGACTGCGACTGACCCCCGCTCTTTACGTGTAGCAATTCAAGATAGTACAGGTGGCGATCGCTCTAACCTCCAACCATTAATTAGAGCTTTGGAAAAATCTGGATACCGCAATATCTATGTGGCCAAAGCATGGGGTGAACCTTTAGATGTAACTCATATTGTCGCCCAACAAGGTGATGGTGACAGTGCTGAATCAATTCGCAGCACTTTAGGATTTGGAGAAGTGCGCGTGGAAAGCACTGGCAACCTTGGCTCGGATATCAGTATCCAAGTGGGTCAGGATTGGTTGGAACAAAAATCTATTTTGGAGAAGTCGTTGACACCCTAAAGGGTATATCTGCTGATACTGAATTTACTACCTGGCTCAGTTCTTGGAGTTTAGCTGCTACTACACCATTGGTTAATAATTCTTCTGCTTTCGCTAAACCCTTTGCCATATCTGGACAAATACCACTCCGCCATAGATAAAATCCGCCATTCCACAAGGCTGTTTGCATCAATTCACCTGGTTTACCTGCCAAAACCTCTTGAATATCTGCCACCAGTTCTTCAGTAGTTCCAAGGGGTACGTTCTTGGTAGTAAAGCCGTAATCACGTGGTACGAGGTGCAATCGTTCTACCTCGTGGGATGCTATAGATGCAGATAAGCTGATGATTGCAGTGCGATCGCGCGGTAAGTCGCAACTCCCTTCCAATCCTTTAACTAAAGTAAATTTTGTTACTCCCCGTAGTCTTAAAGCTATTTGAAACATCCCTTCTGTCGGCGGATGGACAAACCCAGCAATTAGGTGAACATACCCAGCATAAGGACACCAAATTAGTTCCATTGTCGCCAACGGCGGACGTTTGCCAAGTTGGTCGCGGTACTCCCAAATACTTGTAGTTAAGGGAAAATGCTGAGGTAAATAAATAAAGCCGATTCCCGTTTGCTCAAACACTTGCTGAGTTTGTGCTAGGGGTAAGGTAGTCCAATCGACTCTTAAACCCTGCCAAATATCTATCAGGGGTAAGCCGTACTTAGTTGGTAGGCGATCGCCACCATGCATTACCACTGGTTGTCCTACTGCGGCGAGTAGTAAAGCTGTTACCGGACTAATTGGTGCTGTGCGTGTTCTACCATCGTATGGTATGCCAAGAGCGATCGCTGGGCGCCCAGAGGCTATGGGTTGCAGTTTTGGCCCCAGTTCCTCATAAGCATCCAACATTCCGGCTAACTCTTCTCCCGTAGGACGCTTGATTCGGTGAGCAATCAAAAAGGCTCCAATTTGGGCTGGTGTCGCTTCACCCAGCAGCATCATTTTAGTAGCGGTGGCTGCTTGGGCGCGAGTTAAATTCTCGGCTGTGTGGTTTCCACTGCCTACTTTTTGCAGAAATTCCCGAAATACATTGCTCATTTTTCCTTTGTCCTTTGTCCACCGTCATTTGTCCATTGTCCTTTGTCCTTTGTGATAACCGAAAATGACTAATGACCGAATTTTAGATTTAAGAAGGTAAAAATGAGTTGTCAACAGCAGGTTTACCCATTGGGTTAGGAATCGCGCAAGAATAACTTACCTGATGATTTGACAAGACAAGATTAATCTGGTAAGCATCTGCTATGCCAACAACGAGTCTCTCAAAGCTAAGTTTGATTGCCTTTCACCTCATTTGAATGAGAGGCTAACACGTATGAAGGGCAGCCACAGAAGCCATTGCATTAGGCAGAGGGGGCATTAGCCAAGTTTCAGAAGCGACGGGTTTATCGGCAAAAACGATTAGAGTTGGAATTCGTGAGCTTGAAATTGAGGTAGATACTCCGCTCAAACACACCCGGTTTCAGAAAAGGATTCGTGGTATTGGTGGAAGGAAACGTCTGCAAGATATTGATAAGACCTTAATTCCAGACCTGGAGGCATTAATTGACCCAGTAACTCGTGGAGATCCAGAATCACCTCTGCGACAAGCAACTATGCAGCGTTTGCCTAGAAAAGTCTGAGTTTGATGGGGACTGGAATTACCGGATTATACCTCAAAAGGATTTTAATCTTTCTTCTCCTTCAGCAAATAGGTAACTTATTTCTGCGCGATCGCTTAGGTGATGTCAGACGGTCGGAGACTGCTATTGCTGTTTGACCCCAGAATCCCCCGAATTCAATTCGGGGGAGTATGTCAATAAATTATTTAGCCCAGAAGTTTGTCTACCTTTAACAAAGGGCTTAAGCTTGTTGTTAAGCCCCAAATCTTGTTAATTAAAAGTTATAAAATCAGCTTTATACTACACAATATATACAGTGAAATTAACTAGGTTGTCCTGACCAAATCTCAGTGAATCACCGTTAAGTAGGCGATACTGCATACCAGGAGTTAGAGGATTGTTGTTTAAATAAATACCATTTGTACTCATATCAACAATCATGTAAGAATTTTGCGACCAGTCCCAATCGACTCGCGCATGACGACGAGAGACTATTCCCTCACTGGGAATACCAGTCAAGTCAATTTCTGGTGGCGCTATTCCTGGACTCTGACTGCGGCGACCAATATAACCTCCTTCCCCAACGAGATGAAATTCTCTGCCGGTGCTATGAATCAGCTTTAAAGCTGGCGCTCTTTGAGAGGGAGGGGTATAAACAGGCGGTGTTGGTTGATAGGAAACTCTTGGCTGATAGACTGTTGAATAATCAACGGGGGCTTGTTGGGGAACCTGGTAGTTAGGTTGGTCTGTGGCTGGGCGCTGATACTGAACAGGCGGTTGTTGATTGGGCGGTGGTTGACTAGGCGGTTGTGATGTAGGGGCAACTACATTACCCACAGGAGTAGAACACCAGGGACAAACCTTAGCATTGTTAGGCAGGGCGCGGTTAAAATATTCGCAACTGGGATTAGGGCACCGATTTGCAGGCATAAGATTTTATATCATCAGGCATAGGTTGTAAAGCTACAAGACCTACTTTACTAAGTAAACACTGACCCTGACGAGTAGTTAGCATCTGGGCAAATGTAGAACCACCAGGCAGGCGGTTGCTGTCTTTAGAGTACACTACAAAAATAGGGTATCCCAGAGGGTAGCTTTGGAAAGTTGTGACATCAGCATAATAATCATCATGCTGACACAAGTCATCTGAGGGATTAATTGAGCGCCGATCGCGCTTTTGAAACAGAGGTTGAATAGCCGATTTTTTGCCATCTGCGATCGCTAGCGGATAGCCAGTACACTGAGTCGAAGTTTTACTGATAATGCCAAAACTGATAATACCAGTGCTTCGCCCTTCTAAAATCTCACTACGTATCAGGTTTTGAGTTTTTGTTGTATCAAGTTTAGTAACTTTTGCTGCAAATAAAGCTTCGTCTTGAGGGGCATTTTTCAGAACTATTTCTTGAAATTTACTGATTGCTTCCGGTTCAGTTGGGGCAAAAGGTTTCACAGACAGATTTGGAAGTTTGGGACTAATCTGCTGCCAATTAGTAATTTTGCCTGTGTAAATTTGACGCAATTGCTCAAGATTGATTTGCCCCCCAAGAGCATTAGCAAGATTTGAGTCTCTTTTATTAAATGCTACAAAAACAAGTAACCCATCATAAGCTACTGGTTCTTTATTAAGTTTATCTGTAATGTTGTCTACCAAACTAGTAATTGCAAAATCTTTTTTGTTTGTTTGGACTTCTTCGAGACTTTTAATCGGATTATTTATATTTGATGACAAAACAGATTTATAGTCAAATGTTGCTGTTGCATCTAACTTTGGTCGGGTCAATAAATCTCCTAAACGACTGTTGTCCACTAATTGCGTCAAAACAAAACTCCATGTACTATCTTTTTCTCCTGTGTAAGTAAATTGTCCAGAAGGAACGTTGGGAACTTCTGAAAAATTCCGCACAAGTCTAGACCATTGTATATATTGATTAGGACTAACTGTTTTCCTACCCCAAAGCCAATACCAAATTCCCCCACCAAGTAGTAATAAAGCCAGGATTAATAGCAAAAGTAAGGGGATTGGCAAAGGCTTTTTTATTTCTTGAGAACCTGGCGATCGCACTGAAATTGAACTTTTAGCACGATCTTCTTGAGGAAGTTCTAGCAGTGCTTGACGAGCCGCTTCTGCACTCTCGAAAGGAGTTTCCAGCCCGATTAAACGATAAATAAATTGCTTTAAATGGCTATCGGTATCCGGCCATTGTTGATTATCTCTAGGATCGAGAGGCTGGTTGGATGAAAAATTAGTTGTCCGCCCTACCCATAAAGAAAAGGCTAGCAATCCTAATGATTCTAAATCTTGGCCAGTCCTGGCGGGAGCAGGTTGAGGAATAATCGGTGGAATAAATAAGTTTTCCCAGATAGCTAAATCACAAAAGTATATAGAAAACTTTTGATTATTTTCTACTTTAATTAAAGTACTATCTAAATTGATATTGCCATGAGTGATACCCAGTTGTGTTTGATTGGATGGAAAACGCAGCTTTTGGGTGTGGAAAAACTGGAGAGTTTGTAAACCTTGATTTAGTACTTCACGCACATCAGAAGATGTCATGGCTCCCTTCTCTATGAGATACTTACCTAAAGTTTGGGATGACTCTATGCCTTGAGTAATTAAATAGCAGCGTTCTCCTTTTGCATCTGCGATTGCTTCTTTAGTTTCCACAAGACGGAAGTTTTGAACTCGACTATCGGCTAAACTTACCCCACCCACCCGTTTAAAAGTCTCTTTCCGCTTTTGAGTCTCACTTTCATTAAAAGAACGATTGGGGAGCAGGTATTCTTTGATGATTACAGGTTGTTTGTCTTTAAGTTGAACAGCTGAGTATAAACGGCCTAAACCCCGCACACCGACAAAACTAGCTATTTGATAAGTTCCCTGACTTCCTTTAATTTCAGCCTCCTGTGGTAAAGTTGCTGGAAAACCACATTCCAAGCAAAACTTAGCACCCTTGATTTGCTGCGCCGTTTGGAAGGGGCGATCGCAACTTAAGGGAGAATTGTACGAGCAGGGGTATTCTTGATATAAAGATTCAAATGAAGGCATATACAAAGAGTTTCGTAAATTGCGCCGATTACTTCCGTCGTGCTCAAGTGTGAACTAATCCTAGCTTGATGGCAGCCACAATCGCTTGAGTCCGACTAGTAACCTTCAATTTTTCAAAAATACTGGTGAGATGCGCCTTAACAGTAGCAACTGTTACATATAAATGTTTAGCGATTTCTTCATTAGAAGCACCTTGAGTTAACCAGTATAAAACTTCTTGTTCTCTTTCGGTTAAATGTACCTCATGACATGCTTTTACACAAGAATCTGAATAAGCCTGAAAAAACCGAAAAAATCGACTAGCAACTTCTGAAGGTAGATAAATTTCCGATCTTGTTACAGTGTCAATAGCCTCACACAATTGGGTTGCCACACGATTTTTAAACACATAACCTGCGGCTCCCGCCTGCATTGCTCTAAAAATCCAGTCGTCTTCTTGATGAGCCGACAATACTAAAACCTTGCCAGTAAAAGCAGCTTCTTTAAGACGTGCCAAAACTGTAATTCCATCACATCCTTTCAATTGCATATCCAGCAAAATTAAATCTGGACACTTCTGGGTTGTAAACTTCAAAACCTGCTCAACAGAATCTGCATCACCCATAACTTCTATAGGTAATGCAGAATTAATACTATAAAAATTTAGGAGAGTACGTAACCCTTGACGGAAGCGTTCTTCGTCATCTACCAGCAAAACTGAAAGTTTTTTATTATCATTAGCCATATCTTTAAATTACGAATTATTTATCCATTCCTTGGTCGAGGTAAAATTACAGAAAATTGTGCACCACTTTCTGATAAAACTTGTGCCCAGATACTTCCTTGATGATCCAAAATGATTTTTTTAGCAATAGTTAACCCCAGTCCTGTGCCTCCTTTACGCCGGGAATAAAATGGGGTAAATACTTTTTGTGAATCTTCTTGAGACAATCCTGGGCCTTGATCGGAGATTTTAATTAAAACTTCATCTTGAAAAATTTGCCAGCTACAGGTAATAGTTCCTAAATTTGGGCTGAAATGAACAGCATTACTAAGAATATTGTCAAACACTTGTTTCATTTGTAATCTGTCTATCTTCAGTATTGTCGATGTATCTGGAATCGATATTTTAAGTTGTTTTTGATTAATTAGAGGTTGTAAACTTGTGATACTTTCAACTACTAAACTTCTTAAATCTTGAAATTTTACCCTTAATTTTACACTTTGACCGCAATCAATCAGTTCGCTTAAATTAGTATCTAAATCTTGTATGCTTTCGCCAATGATTGTTGCTTGCTCTTGCCAAGGGCTATCCTTTAACCCTAAGCATAGATTGTGTGCATATAATCCGATGAGTCCTAAAGAGTTACGCAATTGATGTCCGACTCGATGCAGGATATCTTCTAGTAGTTTAATTTCAGTTTTTTGTCTTCCATAGTCCAAGGAAATATCTACATACTTATTCAGAAGCATAGCAAAGCGTTTTACGTACAATTGCAAACTCTCTGAGAGAGGTTCATGAGTAATGATTTGAATGTATTCAGGTTTTTGATTTCTATAGCCTATAGGGCAAATGTAAGAAATGGATGAAAAGTCTTTAAGTCTAAATTCATGTAAAGTCAAAGCAGGCGGAAAATCTGTAAGCCATGATTCTGACCGCAAATAAGCTAAAGTTTTTGGGGAAAAAGGAGCTTGGTCTTGACCATAATTTATAACTTCTTGATGAGCTTTTAACAATGAATCATGATAGACAATCCGAGCGAAAAAAATTGGATATTGACTAGTTAACTGCTCAGACTCTAGCTGACAAAAGCTTTGGATGTCTGAGGAACTCAAATAATTAGAGCCACTTTCTAGTTTTTGTACAGAAAAGCCTAGTGTCATAGCTTCACTCGCTTTTTGCAACTAAATGTTTTTACTCTTCTGCTGACCAGTATAAAATTATGCAGTCTCAAGAAAGTTTATTTTTTTGTTAAGTTCTCTTTTAAGATAATTCATACAAACAAGAATTTTTAAGTTTATATTCACAGCGGATCTCACTTTTATAAGTATAGATTGGTACGTAGTAGTTATCATTTGTAACACTTCGATAAATCTTCTGGGATGGGCGTTTCACTCTAACTAGGGAAGGCAAGATGCCCACCCGACAATAAAAAAATGTAATGTATCAATTAAGAACCGCTCCAGACTAATCTACAAACTGAAGTTGCTGCTTTTCGGATTCTTGAGAAACTAATATTTTCCAGCTCCTCAATCATCATTCTGGGGGAGATGGGGAGTAAGGGAGAAGTTGCAGTAAGTATTTACCCTCTGCCAATGCCCTTCAGGAGTGCTGAGTGCTGAGTGCTGAGTGCTGAGTGCTGAGTGCTGAGTGGGAAATCTCACTTCTTTACTCGCTTGCCGAGGAACTCGAAACGGGCTAAACGCCCCGCTGACGCTAACGGAACTGTTTTGCCCAATGCCTAATCCAAAAATATCGACAAAAGTCTAATTAACTTTAAAAGCCTAATACATATACTGTAGATGCATCTGGATTAGCTACCAGCAGAACACCCTGATGCTTATCTTCGTTCTTCAAACTTTAGCCGAAATTCTAGCTGGAGGAACCTCACTTACCAGTACAGAGCAAATTGACTTTAGCCATCCTGGTAATCGAAGGGAAGAGGGAGCAGGCCCGACTCTCAATTTATACATTTTTGATATACGTGAGAGTAAGCAGGTACAACATTCTGGCAGGCAAGTTGAACGCAAGCTAACACGCGCTCTACAACCTGCTACTGTAAATTGGGCACCCGCTTGGTTTGATGTTTCGCTGCTATTAACAGCCTGGGATAGAACAGCTTTAGGTGAGCATCACTTTATTAGTGAGGCGTTGACTGTGCTGTTACGCCATCGCACCTTGGAAGAGGAGTTTTTGGTTCCTGAATTGCGGGGCTATGGGAATTTGAACCTGACAGTTGCCTTAGAGCCGCCAATTGAGATTGGCTCTTTATGGAGCGCTCTCAATGTGCCATTGCGTTCAGCCTTATATTTGACAGTTACAATACCCTTCGAGCCACAACCTACTCCAGTACCTTTGGTTTGGGAGCGAATTTTCAATTTGCGAAATCAATCGTCTCGCGATAGTGACAGTCTAGTATTAACCAGGCGAGTTGCGATCGCGGGTATTGTCAAAAGTGCGGTGACAAATTTGCCGCTGGTAGCGACAGAAGTGGCTGTGAGAGGAACTGAAAAGTCCATATTAACCACCCAAGAAGGGTTGTTCTTCTTTGAAGACCTTCATTTAGGTAATTATGTTTTGACTCTGAATCATCCTGGCTATTTACCCCAAAACGTCAATGCATTGGTAGATAACCAAAGTAATACTTTCAAAGAAATATTTCTAACTCCTGAATAATTAGATTTTTAATAACTTGGAGAGACTTTCATGGCTAGACTTGATTACTTTGCTCCTGGTGTCTATATTGAAGAAATTGACCGCGGTAGCCGACCAATTGAAGGTGTTAGCACGGCAGTTGCCGGATTTGTCGGCTTTACAGAGGACGTTCGCGGTGGGGCTGAGTTATACAAGCCCGTGTTGGTGACCACTTGGATGCAATATCTCAACTACTTTGCCCGTCCCAACTCTGATGGGTTCACCGACTTCAACGCCTATTTACCCTTTTCAGTTTACGGCTACTTTATGAATGGTGGTGGTCGCTGCTGGGTGACAAGCATCGGTACTCAATTACCAGGCGCACCCAAACCCGCGACTGCAGAACCGGCTATTCTAAGAATCAACGCTCGAGGTAATCGTCCAGCCCTGCGCTTTACTCTGCGCCCTGAGCAAGCAGCAGGTGGATTAGTAAATATTGTCATTATTGAAGGTTCGCCACGTGCCCTACCTGAAGGTACTGAAGGAGAAGCTCCTCCAAATACAGGGGAATACTTCACAATTGAGATTCGTCGGGGAGATGAAGTTTTAGAGGAATATGAGAATTTGACCATGAACCGCGAGCCTGGTGCTCAAGCCGCAACTTATGCGGTGGCGGCATTGAGAAATTCTATGTATGTCACTGTAGAAGATATTACTCAAAGCGGACAGCCTTTAGCTCGTCGTCCGGTTAATGGTCAATATGAACTAGCGCCGCCTATTGTCGCCACTCCACCCGATAGATTTTCACAAAATTTAGAAGGGGTTCGAGACGATCGCACCGGGGTACGCGGTATCTTTGAAGTTGATGAAATCACGATGCTGGCCTGTCCTGATGTCATGCGGGCTTATCAAGAGCAAGTGCTTAATTTAGATCAAGTCCACGGCATCATCGAACTGATGATTAGTATGTGCGAGGGTTCTGCCAGTGGCGATATTCCCAATCCGCCCAACCGCATGGTTGTACTGGATGCACCACCGGAAGCCGTTAAACCGCAGCAAGTAGTGGAATGGTTGAACAGATTTAACCGTCGTTCGATGTTTGCGGCCCTTTATTATCCTTGGATCAAAGTACCGAATCCACGCGATCGCGGTAATCCAATTTTAGTACCTCCTTGTGGTCATGTGATGGGTGTTTGGGCCCGTACCGACGAAACTAGAGGAGTTTATAAAGCCCCAGCAAATGAAGTTCCCAGAGGCGTAATTGGTTTGGGTTATGACACTAACTTCCGCGAACAAGAACTATTAAACCCCTTGGGGATAAATTGTATTCGCAGCTTCCCCAATCGAGGTATCCGCATTTGGGGCGCACGCACTCTAGTTGAGCCAGATAAAACAGAGTGGCGTTACATCAGTGTGCGTCGGCTAATTAGCTATATCGAAAAATCTCTAGAATTAGGAACTCAGTGGGTAGTTTTTGAACCGAACGACCAAGATTTATGGGCGCGTGTTACCCGCACCGTCAGTAACTTCTTAGAACGTATCTGGCGTGAAGGTGCTTTGTTTGGGGCATCTCCAGCACAAGCATTTTATGTCAAGTGTGACGAAGAATTGAACCCACCAGAAACCAGAATTTTAGGACGTTTATATATTGAAGTCGGAGTTTGTCCCGTCAGACCAGCTGAATTTGTTGTTTTCCGCATCAGCCAATGGAATGGCATTGAAGATAGCGAATAGGGCATGGGGGATTGGGCATTGGGCATGGTTATTTTCTTTGCCTCCCTCATCCCCCTCATCTCTCTCATCCCCATTCCCAAATTAATTACACATAAAGGAGTCTAAAAGTATGGCAGGCGAATTTTTAACCTCTTGTAAATTTTACTTCGAGGCTGATGGAATTACTGATAAGTTCATTAAAGAAATTAGCGGACTAGGCGTTGAGAATACACCAGCGCAAGAAGTTCACGGTTCATCTAAGGGCGCAAAACTAATGCGTCAAGCTACACCAACTGTTGTTAAATTTACTAATATCACAGTAAAAGTCATCGCCACTGATGATATAGACCTTTATAAATGGTATCAAGACTGTAACGAAGATATGGGAGACCCTCGGAAGTGGGCACAGAATCGTAAGACTGGTTCGGTGGTTGCTTACGACCAACAAGGCTCTGAAAAGGCACGGTGGAACATTGTCAATTGTTATCCCTGTAAATACACCGGGCCTACCTTAACAGCCTCTGGTGGAGATATGGCAAATGAAACTGTTGAATTGGTTCACGAAGGAATTAAACGGATCAAATAATTAGCATTTGCAGTAATTAACACCAATTTGAAAAAAGAATGCGACAGATACATACTCTCAAACCTTTCTTCTGTCTGGCTTTCTTAATTTTGAATGTGTGAATTTTGAATGCGTGAATTTTGAATTGGTATAACAGTGGTACAATCCGCAAGTCGAATTCCAGAAGTTCTTACGGCCCATCGGTTCTATTTAGAACTGACACTAGAAGGTCAAAACGATGCCAATTGTTTCTTTTTGGAGTGTCAAGGCTTCAAAAGAACACAAGAGGTAATTGAAATTACTGAAGTCACTTCTCAAACCTGGGGTACAAAAGGGCAGTCAAAAGGTCAGGTGGTGAGAACTAAACTTCCTAGCAACCCCAAGAGTGGTAATCTCATTCTGCGTAGAGGTACCACTAAATCTATGGATTTTTGGAAGTGGTTTGAAAAAGTCCAACAGGGTAATTGGTCTGAGCAACGTAGACTTGTTGCTTTGTCTATTTATAATCAGGCAAATGAAGAAGTAGCTAGATTTGAATTAGCCGGTGCTTGGCCTGCAAGTTACAAGATTGCCGATGTCAACGCCCGCAGCCATGACATCGAAATTGAGGAAGTGGAGGTTGCTTTTGAGGAATTTAAACGCGTGAAATAATTAGGAGGATTATGTTTCCCACAGAGTTTGAATTTACACTGCCAAAGGGGTATCTAGACTCTGAAGGCAACCTCCATCGCAAAGGTGTAATGCGGTTATCAACGGCGATAGACGAGATTGCACCCTTGCGTGACCCACGTGTTAAAGCAAATCCCGTTTATGCCACAATTATTATATTGTCGCGAGTGATTACCCACTTGGGTGCTTTATCAGAAGTGACTCCTGCAATCGTGGAAAACTTTTTTTCCCAAGATTTAAATTACCTCCAAGATTTTTACCGTCGAATCAATGGATTGGAAGGCGAAACTTCCATACCAGAAGATACAGTAAATTCTCCCGAAGCACTTCTTCATAATTGAATT
Organism: Nostoc sp. LPT; assembly: GCF_017115165.1. Taxonomy (GTDB): domain Bacteria; phylum Cyanobacteriota; class Cyanobacteriia; order Cyanobacteriales; family Nostocaceae; genus Nostoc. The sequence goes on from NZ_JABXKF010000057.1 coordinate 42,195, forward strand.
GGGGAGTGTTGAGTGCTGAGTGTTGAGTGCTGAGTGCTGAGTGCTGAGTGCTGAGTGCTGAGTGCTGAGTGCTGAGTG